>NZ_JARTVW010000001.1:0-175382 GCF_031450995.1 Caballeronia sp. LP006
GCGATACTGCACATCGGCGCTGATCGCTGAAAACGAATTGCGATAGATGATCTCTTCGCGCGCTTCACTGCTCGCGCTGAAGGGCGTCTTGATGCCCGCGAGCAGCGCGCCCGCCTGCGATCCTTCATGCGTGATCTCGGTCACGAGATAGCGGCCGTTGAAGTCGTCGCGATAATGATGCGACATCTGCATGAAATAGCCGCTGCGCATTCCCACAGCCGTGCCCTGGCCATGAAAGCGCACGCCGCCGCACAGAATTTCCTCTGCGCGCAGATGGGCGTAGCGCGCGCCTTCGTCGGCGTCGCGGAAGTTGTCGCCGTAGAACATCGCTTCGCCGAAGCCTTGCGCGGATACGGCCGCCTCGACCACCAACGGCAACGATGCCTTGCGGTAGTTGTAGTCCTGCAGCACCACCTTCGCGGGCAGCGGCTTCGTGCGGCACATGAAGCTCTGCACCGAATCCGGCGCGACACCGGTATCGAGTTCGTCGGCGGGGCGATAGTTTACGGGCAGCGCATCGGCGGCGTGCATGGCGCGGTCATCGACGATCGTGAGCGTGTCCGCCTCGCCGCTCTGCGCGAAGTAGTAGTACATGCCTTCCTTCTCCAGCCAGCGCGACATGAATTCGAAGTGGCTCTCTTGGAACTGACAGACATAGCTGCGCGGACGGTAATCGCCTGTGAGTTTGAGATCGACGGCGCTGCCCGTAAGCTGCGCGTCGCGCAGCACGCCGCCCAGAATCTGCGGGATGGTCTGCTCGTTCAGATAAACCTCGCAAGTGCGCGTGAGCGTGAGCCGCCATGCACGCGGCACCAGCACCGCGCGATAAAACGTATAGCCGCCCGCGTGATGCAACTGATCGAACTCGGCGAGCATGCCGGAGTAAGGCGTCGTGCGCGAAGGATCGTCGGGCGCGCCTATCTCGAAGGTCGCGTTGTTCTGCAACATCTTCGTGAGGTCGATGGCGGCATCGTCCGAAACGAGCGTCATTTCGAAGCGGAACAACTGCGAGATGGCTTCACGTCCGTGCATGCGCACCACCGAGAACGTGTCGGCAGCGTAAGCGTCGGAAACGAAGCTGAAGCGCTGATTGTTGGCGAGTCGTGCGGAAAGCGAAGTCATGGCGGCAGTTGGCGGGATGGTTCACGAACGCGCGACGTGGGACATCCACGACGCGCAAGCTTCAAGGTCAGGCCTTCGGAGCAAGCCAGGAATCTTCCGCTTCGATGCCGTCCGGCTCGTACGTCCACGTGATCTTCTCGTAGGTGAACGCGAGGTCTTCCATGTGGCCCATCTGACGGTTGTTCGGGTCGAGGCAGTTCGGCGTCCACGACTGCATGTGCGTGAGGATCGCGTTTTCGAGCTTGGCGCTGTAGTACTTTTCTTCGGTGCCCTTCGGCGAGATGCGGTAGAACTCCAGCGTCACGGTCTTCAGTTGCTCACCGGACGTCAGCGCCTGATACAGCTTCGGGCTGGACTTGTCGATTTCCTTCGTCACCGTCATTGCGCCATGCACGCGCTTGCCGGTGGGCAGACCCGTTTGCGGGCTCTTCGGAATTTCGATGGTGTGATCGACGGCCTGCACGAGGATCTTGCCTTCGTGACCTTGAACTTTGGTCGAGCCTTCGATCTTTCCTTGGTTCTGACCTTCGAGGGTCAGGTAGCATGGCATCGGCATGGTGGCCTCCAGTTGCCGTTATGGTTCGTTCGGGTGGTGTACTTCGACGCGATGCGCTCGTTGTTCTTGTCGAGCGCATGACTACAGTGTGAGCGCGGGCGGTTACCGCCTCGTTGCAAGTGACCGCCCGCGTGTTACGGATGAAACCTGGCCGAAGCGCCGCTTATGTTCGCGGCTGCCTCGAACCCGATGCGCGCATCAGGCAGTTTCCAGCTTGCCGACGAGCGACAGCGTGAACGACGCGCCCATGTACTTGAAATGCGGGCGCACCTTCATGTCGACCTTGTACCAGCCCGGTTCGCCTTCCACGTCGAGCACGTTGATTTCGGCCTGACGCAACGGGCGGCGGCTGCGCACGCCCGGACTCGGGTTGTCCATGTCGGCGACGTACTGGCGAATCCAGTTGTTGAGCTCCTTCTCCAGATCGCCGCGCTCCTTCCACGTGCCGATGTTCTCGCGCTGCATCACCTTGATGTAGTGCGCCATGCGGCTCATGACGAACATGTACGGCAATTGCGTGCTGAGCTTGTAATTGAGCTCGGCTTCCTTGCCTTCTTTCGACTGGCCGAAGAACTTCGGTTTCTGCGCCGAGTTGGCGGAGAAGAACGCGGCGTTGTCGCTGTCCTTGCGCATGGTGAGCGCCATGAAACCTTGCTCGGCCAGCTCGAACTCGCGTCGTTCGGAAATCAGGATTTCGGTCGGAATCTTGTTCTGGATCTCGCCCATGGATTCGAACGAATACACCGGCAAGTCCTGCACCGTGCCGCCGCCTTGCGGGCCGATGACGTTGGCGCACCAGCGGTAGTCCGCGAAGCTTTCGGTGAGACGCGTGGCAAACGCGAAGGCCGCGTTGCCCCACAGGAACTGGTCGTTACCGCTCGAGACGTCTTCCTTGTAGTTGAATTTCTTCGAAGGCGCCGTTTCCGGGCCATACGGCACGCGCAAGAGGAAATGCGGCGCGGTCAGGCCGACGTAGCGCGCATCTTCACTTTCGCGGAAGGCGTTCCACTTGACGTACTTCGGACCTTCGAAGATGGACGACAGATCTTTCAGGTTCGGCAACTGATCGAACGAGTCGATGCCGAAGAAATCCGCGCCGGCGGCGGCGACGAAAGGCGTGTGACCCATCGCGGCGACGCTTGCCGAATATTGCAGCAGCTTGACATCGGGCGCGCTTGCATTGAACTCGTAGTTAGCGATGATCGCGCCGAACGGCTGGCCGCCGAACTGGCCGTATTCGGCCGTATAGACGTTCTTGTACAGCCCTGACTTGGTGATCTCGGGCGCGTCCTGGAAGTCGTCGAGCAGCTTCTGCTTGCTCACGCTCATCAACTGAATCTTGATGTTCTCGCGGAAGTTGGTGCGGTCCACCAGAAACTTGAGCGAGCGCCACGACGATTCCAGCTTCTGGAAGTCATCGTGATGCAGGATGGCATCGACCTGCGCGCACAGCTTGCGGTCGAGGCTCGCGATCATGTCGTCGACGGTCGCGGCGGTGACACGCTCCACCGAACGCTGCGGTTCGAGCAGTTGCGCGACGAACGCCTGAATACCTTGGCGCGTGATCGAGTACGCTTCGTCGCCCGGCTTGATGCGGGCCGACTCCACCAGTTGATCGAGCAGCGAGACTTCGCCCGCCGCGGCCTCTGCCGGCGCCGCTGCGCCGGATTGCTGTTGTTCGTCGCTCAATTCAATCTCCTTCATCTACGAAGTGCTGGTTCCGCGTTACTTGTCTTGTGCGCCGAGTTCGCCGAGCAGCCGCGCGCGCACGCCTTCGTCCTGGATCAGCTCTTGCAGACGCTTGCGGAAGTCGGGCAGATTGCCGATCGGGCTTTTCAGCGCCTTCAGGGCGTCGCGCAGTTCGAGCATCTGACGCAGTTCGGGAATGCGTTCCGCGAGCGCATCGGGCGTGAAGTCGTTGATCGAGTCGAACTTCAGGTCGAGCGAGAGCACGTCGTCGGGACCGGCTTTCTCGTCGAGCTTGTTCGGCACCGAGAGTTGCAGGCCGAGCTTTTGGCCTTTCAGCACTTCGTTGAAGTTGTCCTTGTCGACGTTGATCGGCTTCATGTCTTCGATCGGTACGTCGTCCTGACGCAACGTGAAGTCGCCGAGCACGAGCAACTTGAGCGGCAGTTCCACTTCTGCCTGCGCGTCTCCCGTGGCCGGACGATAGACGATATTGACGCGTTCCTTCGGAGCTACCGAACCATCATTTGCCATTGCTGCCATCTCCAGATTCACGGCGCCGCGCTGGCAGTGCGGACATCGATGAAAACGCGTGTCAGGGATCGCACCGACTTGACGCGGGCCGCTGCCATTGCATGCTCGGGCCGGCAGCCATCGCCTGAGCGCGGGATAACTAAAGAAATTACGTGTCGCTGATTGCGGATAACGGCGCGGGCCGGATTTGCTTGAGCCAGACCGTCGGATGCTTCGCTCGCGATTGAGCGCAAGGATCGGCCAGTCCAGGTGGGAAACTTTTCCCGAAGCTCGCAAGCCTTGCCCGGATTTGAGTGCGGCTCATTATAAACAGACGTATCTCAAAAACCCAACGCATTTTTATCAGTTCATATGCACTAAAGAATGACCGGGCAAAGCCGTATCCCCCAATTGTCGAAATCTCTCGTTCGATGCCTCGAAACCCTTTCACGACAAGGGCTTCGAAGCTTTGTCCAGCGCTTTACGCCTTGGGCGCGAGTCACGAATCTTCGGCTTCGATGCCGTCCGGCTCGTAGGCCCAGGTAATCTTTTCATAGGTGAAAGCGAGGTCTTCCATATGGCCGATCTGCCGGTTGTTCGGGTCGAGGCAGTTCGGTGTCCATGACTTCATGCTGGTCAGGATGGCGTTCTTAAGCTTCGCGGTGTAGTACTTCTCTTCCGTGCCCTTGGGCAAGATACGGTAGAACTCAAGCAGCACAGACTTGAGCTGCTCGCCGGAAGTCAGCGCCTGAAAAAGCTTCAGGCTGGATTTGTCGATTTCATTGGCAACGGTCATCGCGCCGTGAACACGCTTGCCGGTTGGCAACCCCGTTTGCGGGCTCTTGGGAATTTCGATCACATGATCCACGGCCTGCACTAGGATCATGCCTTCGTGGCCCTGAACTTTCGTTGCGCCTTCGATCTTTTCTTGATTTTCACCTTCGACGGTCAGATAGCACGGCATCGGCATGATTCACCTCTTCTTCGGTTGTGTGATTGAAGCGCCTTTTTCTCCAGGTCCGGCGCATGGTTGTAGTGTCGGCGCGCGCGGTTGCGATAGGCGGCCGCGATCTCTTCGAGGTGTGGCGCACCATCATGGGCGGCAACGGTCTCGCGATGCTCGTGCTGGTGCCGAGCCTGCTCGCCTGGTGTTGAGGGGCTTTAATTCTGCTAATACACCGTAGGTCAGGCGATTTGGAGCTTCTGCCGGTACTTGCTTACCAGAATAAGCAGCCGATCCATGTTTCGTGCTCGCCGCGCAATTGCTGCTGGAAACTGCTCGAGTGTTATGCCGTGCACCTCGCAGGCGGCGACGTTGGTGTCGAGCCATATCCGCTTCCAACGGGGCGCGGCTATATCAACGGGATTGAGCACAAGACATCGAAAGCAGTAGAGCAGGTGCGGACGGTCTGACATCCACTTGGACGGGGTTTGGATCCGCGCAAGTCGGTGAGGGTCCAGACGGGCGAAACTTGATAGCGTGAGGAGCGCAACTTCCGATATCCTTTCGAGCTCCCTTAAGGTACGTCCCACTGTTGCTTGCGGGCCGCAAGGCGCCAACACTGCGGCGGATGCGACGGCGTGTCGCCCCCGTCGTGTCCAGCGCGCAGAGACGTCCAGTCATTCGGCGCCTCTTTCGACAACAAGCCGGACTCAATCGTCTGGCGCCGGTTCTTGTTGCACAACATCATCAACCATCGGATTCCCGCCCGCAACGCGTCCGACTCGGTGATCGTCCCGTGCGGTAGAGATCTTGCCCATCAGCGTCGTGGATATGCCACGTGCCGCGATCGCATCGTGGAGTTGAAACGGACGCGACCTCGGAATTGGGTTGCCGTGGTCGAGTGCGCCCACAAGTACAATCGGAAGACCCTGTCGAATGGCTGCTGTCAGTCGCGGATCGGTCGTCCAAGTGTCCGCATGACCGCATGGGTGAATGGCAACAACTGGCCGGTTGGGTAAGGTCGCCAACGTCCGCTTTATGGTGCTCCAGCTCGGAAGATGCCGGTTCGACTGAGTGACCGGTTTGGAGAGGGCCGTCCGACCGGATTGGGTCGGTTTGACTCGATCGCTTTTGGGGAGGCCGACGCACAATGCGCCGCATCGCGAACGAAGGCGAAGTGACGAAATGCAGCCGCACAGTGGATGAGCGGCGAGCGTCGGCAGCAGTCGAAGGGCGGAGGTTGGCCATCCGACAGGGCTTTAAGTTAGTCGATACGGTCCCTGGACATACGTCTACTCGGGCAATCTTGACGTTCTCAAAGGCCGACTAAAGAGATGTCGGCTGCAAAGCTTTCATGCGTGTGAGATGTTGCATCAGGTCTGCATATTTCCGATAGGAAGCTAGCAAAACAGCTCTTTTCTCGATGCGCAGATGTTCAATGCGCAACGACTAGGTATCGGTTTGCCGTTCTGACAAGCACGCCGTTAGATGGTTGCATGATTTTTCTAATGCGAGGTTATCGGGCATGAAGAACTAGCCGCCGAAGCGCGAACAGACCGGTGAGCGTCATCCCCGTTCCAAGCCCTCGCTCGATCTGTTCAAAGGCGCGCACAACTACGTCAAGACGCGTCTCTCTAAGCTGGCGGTCATGCTCGTTGACCACCGCTGTCGCAACTTCCATCTCATCCCTGCCCAATCTCCAGCCGCTCAAGTTTCCCGACGCGAGGACGCCAGTAAGCGCAGCCTCGGCTGAGGCAAGGCTGCACTCGTCGATCTCGCCGTGCCCGGCCGCTGCGATTAATCCCGTTAAGGCCACGGCTTGCGATAGGCAACGCAAAGTCGCTGCGTCGCCTTGCCCTGCACGAGCGACTTCAAGCGCCATGCGGACCTGGATGGAAATTTGTGCGACCGAATCCGGATCGAGCGGAAGATAAAGCACCTTCTTATGCCTTGCCGCTTTTGCGACGCTACGGATCGGTTTTCGCGACTTTGATTTAGACATCATTGGGCATTCGAGACAGGTTCGATGAGTTCGAATTTTTCAGGCGAATCAGCGGTTATCGCAATTCTATTAGCAGAATTTGTGCACCACATTAGCGGAATTAGTGGGCCTCAACAACAATTGCGTGCATCATGGCGTCACAAACCTGTGAGACTCGAAAACTCGAGCGCAATAACGCGCGCGGTGCGCAGCGTGAAGTGCGGGACGTTCGAAAAGATCGGGATAAGATTTCGGCGGTACTCGATGCGGGGACCAGCGAACGGCCAATCAAGCTAGAAATAGTGTTGGAGGGTCGTATTCCTCTTAGCGGTCAACGAATCATCGCCATGTACGCGCGCGGCATGAGTGTGCGCGAGATCCAGGCGTTTCTGGCCGAAGCCTATGGCACCGAGGTTTCGCCCGATTTCATCAGCTCGGTCACCGACGAAGTCATGGCTGAGGCGCTCGCCTGGCAAAGCCGTCCGCTTGAGCCGATGTACCCGGTGGTGTTCTTCGACGCGCTGCGTGTGAAGATCCGTGGCGACGGCGTGGTGAGCAACAAGGCGGTGTATCTGGCGCTGGGCATTCAGGCCGACGGCCAGCGCGATGTGCTCGGCCTGTGGATCGAACAGACCGAAGGGGCGAAGTTCTGGCTGAAAGTGTTCAACGAACTGAAGACCCGGGGCTGCCAGGACATCCTGATCGCGGTGGTCGACGGCCTGAAGGGACTGGCTGAGGCGATTGGCACGGCGTACACCACAAACGCCATTGAGAGTCTGAACATGCAACTACGCAAGATCATCAAGACACGCGGCCACTTCCCCAATGACGAGGCCGCCATCAAGCTGCTGTGGCTGGCATTGCGCAACGTGCTGGCAAAGTCAGTACGCGCGGCGTTCGACTGGTCGTCCGCGATGAACCAGTTTGCCATCCTGTTTGGAGAGCGTTTTACCAACGCACGCGGGTGACTCCGCTAACCGCCTCGCACACAAAAGTGCGGACAGGTTCCATTGCGGCTGCCAAATAAAAGCTTTCTCACTCGTCGACAAACCCATCCACAATGGCACATCACCTAAACCTCAAATTCCTCGATATGATTGCTGGCGCATTCCGGGAAGTACTAGCTTGGATGACGCCCACGCTGAGCTAAATCGCCCTGCCGTACTTCAATGCTGCTGCGCTTGAGCGCGGACGCATCAAATTCGGCCGCTGAGGCAGACTTTTTCAATAAAAACAAAGAGAGATAGATGAGCGATAACAATGACGCTGCAGTTGGTCCTGTGTTGGACCCCTTCGAGCAATGGTTATCCGAACGCCATAAGTGGCTTCAAACTGCCGCAGCTAGGTTGATTCGAACTCGTGCTTTTCCCGACGCGGACGCTATTTGTGAACTAGCAGACTTGTGTGTCATTGAAGCTTCAAAACAAGGTGTAGAAAAGTTTGAGGCTGTCGCGCCAGGAGTTCTCGCTCAGGCACAAGGCCAATCGCCTATTCGCCTTCGTCGAATCAGTGAAGTAACGGGTGTGAACGCAATAAAGAACGGCGCATCCATCGAGTTTGGGACGAGCAGCATTTCCCTCGTCTATGGTTCGAACGGTTCAGGAAAGAGCGGCTTCGCGCGACTCATTAAGCAACTCTGTGGCTCTCGTGCAAAAGAAGACCTTCTTGGAAACGTCTTCAGCAACGAACAGCAGGAGCCATCTGCGCGCGTGCTTCTCTCCGTTGGCGAGAAGGAGAAGGAAGGTATCTGGACGTTGGCCGATGGCGCTGTCCCGCAGCTACGACATCTCCATGTGTTCGATTCGACCGTGGCCGCCCTGTATTTTGGTCAAAAGAATGAGGCGACCTATGAGCCGTCACGCATGCGTTTCGTCTCCTCGCTCATTAGGGTGTGTGACCAAGTGTCCGACGAGCTTGATGCTCGAAAGCAAAAGCTCCAGACAAAGCTGCCGATTATGCCGGCCGAACTGGCAGCAACTAAGTCGGGAAGATTTGTCTCCAAGCTCAAAGCAGGCACCACTGAAGCTGCAATCGCTTCAGCGTGTGTCTACACGGACGAGATGAACAATGAGCGTATTGCGGGAGAAGCGTCGCTTGCAGAGAAGGATGTTCCGGGCAGACTCAAAGTTATCGATCGCGAGATTGCGGCGCTCGACATCGTAAAAGCGTTGGTTCAATCTTGGAAGACGGCCTTGAGCGACGAAAAGCTGACCGAGCTGGCTGGCGCGCGAGCAGCCGCGCTGCAAAAACGGAAAGCTGCTGGCGAAGACGCAGCCAAGGTATTCGCCGGTTCGCCGGTCGATGGGATTGGCCAGGAGTCTTGGCACGACCTGTGGGAGAAGGCGCGAGAATTCTCCGTTTCGTATGCTTACAAAGAGTCCGAATTCCCGAACACGGAACCAGGCGCGAGATGTGTCCTCTGTCAGCAAGAGCTAGGAGACGACGCCAAGGACCGCCTCTCCCATTTCGAGCGCTTTGTTAAGGGCGAGCTCGAAAAGGACGCGCAGGAAGCAGAGCGTGCGTTGAAAAAGCTTGAGCAGTCTTTGCCAAACTTGCCCGAGGCGAAGACCTGGGTAGTTACCACGGCACCCATCAAGTTGGAGCACCAAGCAGCGACCGACTGGCTCACCCAACTATCAAAACGGCGAAGCGCGGCAGACATCGCATTGACAATTGACGCGGTCACTGCTGTGGATTGGTCGGTCGTCGAATTGCCAATGATAGTGGTGACCGATGCACTGCTCGCCGAGCAGAAGACACTGCAAGCGCTTCTGCAGGACGGAAATCGAAAGGAGCTCGCGGCCCGTGTGAGTGAACTCGTTGCCTGTCAATGGTTGAATAGGGAGCAGGAGGCCGTTAGAGTTGAGGTCAAGCGCTTGGACACGCTCGCGATACTCCAAAAGAGCATCTCGCTGACATCGACGACCGCGTTGACTAAGAAGAACACCGAGCTAGCGGAACAGGAGCTGCGAGGTGGGTACCAAGAACGCTTCGAGCGAGAGTTGAAGGCTCTCAACGGTTCACGAATTCCCATCGAACCAAGAAGTAAGCAGCAGGGCAAAGGCAAGGTGACGTTCTCGCTCACGCTAAAAGATACGGGCGACGGCGTTAGGGCGGAGTCGGTCTTGAGTGAGGGTGAACGACGAATCATCGCGATGGCGGCATTCTTAGCCGATATTTCCGGGTCGGGTCAACCTACACCATTCGTTTTCGACGACCCGATTTCTTCGCTCGACCAGGACTTCGAAGAGCATGTGGTTAAACGGCTTGTCGACCTATCCCATGAGCGTCAGGTCATTATCTTCACTCACCGATTGTCGTTGGTCGCTCAGGTCGAGTCGTTAGTGAAAAAAATTCAGGACAAGGCCTTCCTTGCAAAGCAGCCGACACCGATTGAACTAAATTCGCTATCGCTTCGCCGCTTAGGGAAGACAGTCGGACTGATTGCCGACATCAATATCAGGGATGCCAAACCAGACAAAGCACTGAACCGCATTCGCAACGAGTCATTGAAGCAACTTCGGAAGCTGCACGATGAAGCGGATGTTGCTGGGTATGATGAGAAGGTAAAGGGCATATGCAGCGACGTCCGAATCCTCGTCGAGAAGTGCGTTGAGACGATACTCCTCAACGATGTGTTGATTCGGTTTCGACGTAGTATCACAACGCAAAACAAAATCGGTAAGCTGGCGAAGATTAAAGCCGATGACTGCGCCTTGATTGACGACCTAATGACACGCTATTCGGTCTTCGAGCATTCGCAATCCACCGAGCTTCCCGCCGAATGTCCGGATGTTGATGTGTTAGAGAAGGATGTTGACGTGATGATTGCTTGGATTAAGGAGTTCACGGAACGGCCGGTCCAGTAAAGCTCAAATAGAAAAACTAGCGCGTTTTGCTGCCGTTGGCTCAAGCCGGCCACGAAGAGTCATTCGCTCGCTTCTTTGCTGGGACATCCAGGCGTCGGCTCTGTCCAGAGATCAGTCGTATATGAACCGATCAAAGAGGTGTCTGGTGGCGACGATGCGCGGCCCTGCAAGGCAGCTCCTGTCGGAAAATGCATTATCTGCCTACAGCGGCCAAGGTAGCTTCCCTGGCGGCGGCTGACATTCGCCGGTTGCGCGGGCGGTCTCGAGATATTCCGTCAGTGATCGACTCCGCTCGCATCAGCGCGACGAGATCATTCGAATGATTCAGCGCCTCGCCCTGCACGCCGCCCGTCAACGTCGATGTGCGGACTACAACCCGCCCAGGCAAATACGCCGGAACGAAGCGGTCATGCCATGGGCGTCGGGCGCTTTGCCGGGCCGAAGACCGTCGAAGTTCGACTCAACGCCGCGGCACGAGCATGCTCGCGGGCAAACAGTTGGTGGTGAACGTCGGCACGCATGCCGCGATTCCGGCCGTGCCGGGTTTGCGGGCCTCCCAGCCGATGACGCACATCGGCGCGCTGGATCTCGACCGCGCGCCGGAGCATCTGATCGTGCTCGGCGGCGGCTATATCGGCGTGGAGATGGCGCGGGCGTACCGGCGTTTCGGGAGCCGCGTGACTACCGTCGAGCGCGGTGCGCGATTGATGGCGCGCGAGGACGCGGACGTCGGCGACGAGATGCTGCGCATCCTTCGGGCGGTAGATATCGACGTCGTACTCGACGCGCAGACGATCCGCGTCGAAGGTCGCTTGGGAACGCAGATGCGCGTCGTCGTGCGGACACCTTCGGGCGAGCAGATCGTTGCGGGCAGCGACATTCCGGTTGCCGCGGGACGTTCTCCAACACGGCCGATATCCGTTTTGAACGGGACGGCGTGCAACTTGACGAGCGCGGTATTATCCCGTGAACGATCGCCTGCCGACATCGGCGGACAATGTCTGGGCAATCGGCGAGGTCGCAGGGAGCCCGCAGTACACGCATGTCTCCGTCGACGATTTCCGCATCGTGCGCAACAACATGGCGGGCGGACATCGCAGCACGGGTGATCGGCTGATTGCGTACACGTTGTTCACCGATCCGCCACTCGCGCGCGTCGGCCTCAACGAAACGGATGCACTGCGCGCGGGGATCGCCGTGCGTGTTGCAATGCCACCGATGCGCAACGTCTTGCGCACGGAAGCGACCGACGAAACGCAGGATTTCATGAAGGTGCTCGTCGGCGCGGATGATGACCGCCTACTCGGCTTCACGATGATCGGCTCGGAAGCGGGCGAAGTACTGGCGGCGATGCAAACGGCGATGGTCGCAGGCATCCCGTATCCGCAACTTCGGGATCCCGTGTTTCCCATCTGACCGTGGCGGAGGGTCTGGGGCCGCTGCTGGAGAAGCTTCCCGAGCGTGCGGTGAAGTGAGGCTTGTGGCCGCGTAGGCGGACTCTGAGCGGTGAGCCACTGCTCGTGCCGCAGCGCTTGCCGATGGACTGCGAGCATGGCAGCGACAAGCGCGGCATTTCGTGCGGGCAGTACGAGGCCGCCATTCATGTTCGGCGTTAGTTCTCGATGTTCGATCGTTTTCGACTATTACAATGCTCTAACACCAAAGCAACGGCGAGCAAGATGACTGCGCATACGGCACGACAGAGTATTGGACCGCTGACCTTGGCGTATCGTCGGATAAGGAACGCTTTTCGCCCTCAGGTTCACTTATACGCGATACCCAGCGGTATTCACGCGGATTGGGATGTTCCGGTAAAGGTTCGTGACGGAACGACGCTGCGCGTCAATGTGTTTCGCCCGTCGAGCGGCGATCCTGCGCCGGTGATCATGTCGGCTCATCCGTACGGCAAGGACATGATTGCCGCGCATAGTCGAAGCGGCCGGGCCGTCGACCTGCAATATCGACTCTTTCCGCAGCCCCATTCTATTGCGATCTCCGAGTGGACGAGCTGGGAAGCGCCAGATCCCGGCTTCTGGGTGCCGCAAGGATACGCGGTGGTGAACGTCGACCTGCGCGGCGGAGGCACCGCCGAAGGTATCGGCGAACTGTTCTCCGATCAGGAAGCCCGCGACTATTACGACGTGATTGAGTGGGCCGGCACGCAAGCGTGGTGTTCCGGGCGCGTGGCGCTCAACGGCGTGTCTTACCTCGCGATCAGCGAATACAAAGTGGCAGCGCTGCGCCCGCCGCATCTTGCGGCCATTTGTCCGTGGGAGGGGTTTAGCGATCTGTATCGCGACTTTGCACGTCCCGGCGGCATTCGCGAGGACGGCTTCACGATCGTCTGGGACAAGGGGCTCAAACGAGGCGGAGTCGCGACTAGCACCCGATTTCGGGAAGAGATCGTCAATCGTCCAGAACGGGACGAATGGTACGAATCCACGGTTCCTGACCTTGAGCGCATCGAGGTTCCGATCCTGGTATGCGGCAGCTTCTCGGACCACTCGCTGCACACGCAAGGCTCGTTCGAGGTTTTCCGGCGCGGCGGCTCGGCTCTCAAATCGCTCTACACGCATCGTGACGGCAAGTGGTGCGCTTTCTATGGCAAGGAGGCTTCCGCGGCGCGGCTGCGTTTCTTCGATCACACGCTCAAGGGCATCGACAACGGGTGGGACAGCGAGCCCGCAGTTCGTCTGGCGATCCACGATAACGGGCCGGAACCGGTCGCCGTTGTCGGTGAGCATAACTGGCCGCCCGGCGATCTCCAGTGGCGTACGCTTTCACTCGATCCCGGCTGCGGAACGCTGATCGAAGAAGCGCCGCGGGCTCAGGCGACATCCGTATCGTTCGACACGCGACGAGGGGCAGCGCAGTTCGTCTGGACAGTGCCGGACGATATCGACGTGATCGGACCTATGGCGCTGCGTTTGCATCTTGAAGTGCTGGGCGCCGACGACGTTTTCGTTTTTGCGGGCGTGCGCAAGTTTCGCGATGGCGTGCAGATGCAGTTCGAAGGCTCATTCGGCTTTTCAGGCGACATGGTCTCCAAAGGATGGCAACGCGCCGCGCATCGTGAACTCGATGAACGGCTTTCCACCTCTGTACAGCCGGTTCATACGCATCGTTTCGCCGAGCCGCTGCGTGCAGGCGAGATCATTCCAGTCGAGGTCGCGTTGCAGCCGCATGCGACGCGCTTTCTGAAAGGCGATGTGCTTCGCCTCGACATACGAGGCAAATGGCATTTTCCGCGCGATCCGCTTCGTGGCCAGTTTCCTTCTTTCTACGAACCCAGCCCGAAGGCGGTATGCGTCCTTCACGCGGGCGGGGCATTCGACGCTCGACTGCTGATCGGAATGAGGCTCGTCAGCGCGACGACGGCGAAGTGCGATGCCGCTCGTTTGCGCGGTTGAATCTCCTGGATAACGATCAGTCCGTCCGTTCGCCGCGCATGTTGCTGCCGCAACCCGAAGGGCCGTTGAGCGTCGTGAGCGGACCGTCATACTATTTCTGACGTTGGAAGCGACGCCAGAAATTTTGAACCTTGAGCGAGCTGAAACAAGGAAGTCTAGCGCTAAGTTAACCCTCGGATTAAGTTAAATATTTCAGTATATTTGCTGTCCACGCTTCGTCTGTGCGGCGGTTCAGACTTGGCTGAATCCGACAAATTCAAGTGAATATTGGCGGTCCTGACGGCCGGACAGTAGCCGCAAGAAGAACGCGCTTCCCGGCAATCCCGTCAATCAACGCCGGTTTTAGCCTCGCCCCATCGTGGGAGAGCTTTGGTTCGTATGGTCCACGCTTCAGCGGGGCCCAGAAAGGTGACGGTTTGTGGCCCGCGCTACATCTTAAGATTCCATCGAATTGTGACCTTATGTGGCCTGACGTCAAGGGTGCTGTTTAGCTTTCACCCAAACATCGCTCATTTCAGCAAGTCCCAAGCGGTCAAGCCGGTCGCGCTATCCGCGCCAAGGATTCGAGGTGCACGACTCCGTACCGATGAGACAGGGTCGACATTTGTGTCACGCATACGATCGTGCGTGTGGACACCGCAAAAAGCGTAATGCCGCTTCACTGAGTCGACCCCGAAACGGGCCAGATCGTGAAGAGGCCTGTCATGCAAGCGGCACTTCTCGAATATTTCGCCTACGAGACTGACGCGCTGCGCAAAGGCTGGTTAGTGCGGCAGCTCGATCGGCAGATTAATACCCAACTCTAAGAGCGGCTTGCCCTGTCGCGCAAAGTTCCGCTCCTGATCAAACCCAACGCCATAGAACCAAGCGAAACGCTCACGCCAGGAGAAGCGATCCGCGACCCGTTCGTGCTGGAGCTCCTTGATCTGAAGGACGAATGTTATGAGTCGGATCAGAAGGCGGCGCTGATCCAACGACTTATTAACTTTCTACTCGAGCTCAGCGACGATTTCGCCCCCGTGGGAAGGCAGCGGCGACTCCAAATCGACGACACTTGGTTTCGCGTCGACCTCGTCTTCTTTTACCGGCGCCTGATGCCTTGTCGTCATCGACCCTGAAGTTGGCCGCTTCAATTACACCGATGCGGAACAGATGCATCTTTATCTGGTTTCCGCGCGGGAACATTGGGTCAAGCCGGGCTAAAACCCCTGTGGGCTTGATCTTGCGATACGTTTCGACCAAGGCATGTCGGGTCTGCTCGATTGAACCTTTATTGCGATGGGACGCGGTACTCGACCGGTGAAAGCGTCGTTATTAGCGTTGCTCCTTCCGTTGCTCAATTGCTTCGAGAACGGCATCTGGGTTGGTCGCCGCCTGCAGAGTTTCCGCATGTTGGTCATGCCGGTCAGGTACGTGGGGAAGATCGCGTCGAAGCTCCTCAAGCAACATGATGATTTTGGTGGTTTTCTGCTCGGCCAGCAGGTTAATCTGGAGTTCGAGATGGGCGCGATCTTCCTCGACACGCGCTAAGCGATTTTGCCGAATGAGCACCGCCATTGTGACTAGGACGCCTATGAAAGTAATAACGCCTTGCAATAGAGAAAACGGCGGTTCGTCGAAGTAGCGATAGCCCAGGTGATGCAAAAAGATGTCGGTGATAATCCATGCCACGCTTGCACATAGAAAAGTCAGTAAAAATCGTGGTTCACCAAAGAACAAGCTAACTCGCTCAATCATTCTTTGTAGCACGGTGCGCTTCGCATCCTCGCGCTGAGCAAACTGTGACACCTTCTCCAGATTTTCGTGGATCGCTTCAGAAATGCTCGTGACGGTGCTGTCGTCGGCCCGGGGATCGGTTGTCATGAAAGCTACATTCTCCATGGATGTGGCCATGTCGAAGGAAAACTTTTACCTTCACACATGACGCGAAGGACGGGACACCGCCTCCCTGGCATCGACACTGAAGAACGCCCATGAGCTACATGCGGCCGTTCATCGGCGATGCGAGATCGCGATTGCTCTCGCGAAGGCAGGTCGAAAGCTTCGGTTGCTCTTGGCTGCCTCTGTTACTTGGTCTACCGCATTCCGAATGCCCGCCGTTCTAAAGTACGGCAGGACGCTTGCGATCCTCCTAGGCTTAGACAAGTTGCAACATCAGGAGGCAATCACGAAAATGCGTACAACAGGCGATGCACTACCATGCTTGTCGTGGGGCGCCGTCATCGCGGGCGTCAACGCAATGAACCTTCGAACTTCGCCTGACTGCATGCGCGGCTACTCCGCAACGAAATCTGTTCAACCTTTGCAAGACGAGTTGTCGACGACGCGGTTGTTTATCGGCGTCTCGTTCAGGTTGAAGCCGACCCGTTGAGACTTGTGAAAACGAGCCGCTCAAGTTTGCAATGTTGGTGCCGTTGATGGGAGGATGCAGCGCCTCGGCTGCTGTCTCTCAGTAGTTTGGCTCGCCCTCGGTGGCGGGCCCTTTTTTTCGGCACCCCTTCCCGCGTTTTGACTGCACGAGGGATCGCAACCTCGCACCGTCCATGTTCGACAAGAAGAAAGCATGCCGTCGGAGAATGAATGCCTCTTACGCTTTCAAAAAGTACAACATAAAAAACACCGTCGGCAAGCCCATTGCGGCCGTCACAAGCCCGATGACGATCAGAACGTCGTAGACATGCATCCGTTCCTCAAACTCCTGCTGCCGTTTCAGGACCGGATCGGCGGCCAAACGGTCATAGTGGAACAGCCCCGTGAAAGACCGGACACAGTCTCCCACTTACAATAGCGGGTAGGCATAAGACTGTGTATATGACTAACAACAAGAACGAAGTAATGGAAGTGTTGACGGGACCTGAGCGCCGACGGCGCTGGTCGGCTGATGAGAAGCTGGCGATGGTTCGGGAGACGTTCGAGCCCGGCAAGACAGTTTCGATGGTGGCTCGGCTGCACGGCATCAATCCGAATCAGCTGTTTCAGTGGCGCAAGCTGCATCAGGACGGCAGCCTGTCGGCAGTGAGCGCTGGAGAAGAAGTTGTGCCGGCGTCCGAGTTGAGCGACGCGCTGAAGCAGATCAAGGAGCTCCAGCGCCTGCTGGGCAAGAAGACCATGGAGAACGAGATTTTCCGGGAAGCCGTGGAGGTGATGAAGTCGCGAAAATGGATTGCGCGCTCACCCTCATTACCGGGGGACGGCCAGTGAAGCAGGTCTGTGACGTTCTCGGTGTAGCGCGCTCAAATGTGTCGGTAAAGCTCGCCCGGACTGCTGACTGGCAGGATAGCCGGCGCGCACGCAAAACGGATGATGCTGGCATTGTCGACGAAATCCGTTTGCTCGTTGCTGACTTGCCCAGCTACGGCTATCGACGCGTCTGGGGCCTGCTGCGAAGCGAGCGGGAATTGCGGTGTGAGGTTCCAGTGAATGCGAAACGTGTTTATCGCGTGATGCGCCAGCACGATTTGTTGCTTCACAGGAGGCCTGCGAGGCCGAGCATCGAGCGTCGGCATGAAGGTACGGTGGCGGTGCCCAGAAGCAATCAGCGATGGTGCTCTGACGGCTTCGAGTTTCGTTGCGACAACGGCGCGCCGCTGCGCGTGACGTTCGCACTCGATTGCTGTGACCGCGAAGCGATCAGCTGGGCAGCGACGACAGGCGGTCATAGCGGCGACGTTGTGCGCGATGTCATGCTGGCGGCTGTCGAACATCGTTTCGGGAACGTTCGCAAAACGCCCGAGCAAATCGAATGGCTCAGCGACAACGGTTCGGGTTACATTGCCGAAAAGACCCGCGCGTTCGCTTCAGATATTGGTCTCAAGCCGTTGACCACGCCCGTATGCAGCCCGCAGAGCAATGGCATGGCAGAAAGCTTCGTCAAGACGATGAAGCGCGATTACGTTGCGTTCATGCCGAAGCCGGACGCGGCGACCGCCGTGCGCAATCTGGCCGTCGCATTCGAACACTACAACGACAAACACCCGCATAGCGCGCTGAAATACCGCTCGCCGCGCGAGTTCCGACGTAAAGCCGATTCATCAACCTTGGTGTGAGATGGTGTCCGGAACTACGGGGGCAAATCCACATAGTTCAGCGAAATGTTCTCAACTCGCCTCTTGGGGCTCGGCCAAGAATTGGATGTGAAGGGTGTCATCATCGTTGTCCAGTTGCAATCCAGTCAAGCCGACCACGGGCGAAGTCGCCTCTTGCATGAAGCTTACTGGGATCGTTGCGGCGCAATTCGAGGAGCACGGCAGAGATCGGCCCTCTAATTAGGGCATAGGCCTTGCATAACCCTGATTAATGGCGGCAATTAGAGACAGACATATGCTCGAGCGCGCGTTGCTTTCTGCAGCGCGTCGAACCTCGATGAAAATTTTAATGACTCGACGGACGGCGCGAAAGCGATCGGATATGCTCGACTAACGTTTCAACTGAAAGGGGTTTTTCTAAAACAACGTTGGCTAAGCTTTCGGCTTGAATGCCCCTTGCGGCTGAGCAAAGAATCATCGGCAGGCCATGGGTTCGTTCGTCGGACCGCAACGCACGGCATACTGCTAGTCCGTCCATGCCAGGCATCATGTAGTCGCAGACAATGACGTCGGCTCCTCCTTGCAGGGCTTTCGCTAACCCATCACTACCGTTTTGAGCCGTGATGACTACCATCCCTTCAAACGAAAGCACGAGTGCCCAGATTTGCACGATGTCTGGATCGTCGTCAATAAGTAATACCGTGACCGGCCGGGTACGTGAGGATGTGAGTTGTGACATAGCAAGGCCGACTTCGTGGTTAGACTCGATAGGGGTTCGAGCAAGCCCTGTACCGAATGGCCCAGAAATGTGACGATCTGCTTCGACAGCTAGGTGGCGTTATACGGCTGATTACGAAGAAGCATTGCAAGTCGTCGTGCCGTGAGCAAGTAGTGCGATCCAGGCGCCGCCTTTGGAGTTTTTCATTTCATGCCGTACATTAAATAATCGCGTCGCTCGAGACACGGTTGATCAGCCTTGTGTTCTGTGGGTTCTGCGCGATCCTACCGTTGTCGTGACTTTCAGTGAGCCGAATAGATTATAACGATCGAATTATCAAGCTTGATAATTGTATATTATCGGGATAGCGTTTCAGAGGTAAAATTGCCCCTATTCAAATTGCGTGAGAGGGCCCAGCCCCGTGGCACAAGACTTTGCGGGTGATTTCGGTGATCCGGGCGATTTCAGCGAAGGCGGATGGCCGCGACGGTCGGGCGATCCGCGCGATCAAAATGATCTTTGGCCCGATGAAGCCCCCACGCCCGAGGTCGCGCGTGTCGTGCTGAAGATCGACGCGTCGATCACGCTGAAGCGAACCGCGGCCGCGGCGTGGCTCACGGCGCATGGCGACGCCGTGCCGTCACTGCCGATCAACCCCACGCGCATGGAACTGGCGGTGGTTATCACGCTCGCCGAGACCTACGGGACAGCTCTATATAGAGACGCCCGCTTTGTTCCGGTAATCGACTTCATCGCCGACTATGGCGCCGTTAAGTCCGTGCAGCGCGTGATGTATGGCGCACGCCCGGTCACTGACTTCGATGTCACCGCCTACGCGGCAGAAAACGCGCGACTCGCAGAAGCGGTGCGCGACGCGCGCGTAGCGTTCGAGTTTCTCTGTGCGACCTGGCCCGAGGTGTTTCTCGCCCAGACACATGCGGTGCTCGCTGGGCTCGGCGTACGCGTGCGGCCGCCGGAGGCGGATCTTGTGCCGCCGGTGAGCGATGTCGAGGACCAGGGTCGCGGCGCCGACGAGCATCACCGCAAGAAAGGTGGCCACAACGACGGTGACGACGACGAAGGTAACAACTCAGCAAGCGAGGAGGGCGGTCGTGGCTGAACGCAAGTCGACGTCGAAAATGTCCGGCTCGCCGGTCGCCCCGGTCGGCTCTGTTGCCATCGAGCGAGGCTTCACGACCAAGGATTTCACTGCGCTGCGCGCGTTCGTGCAGCGCATTGCGCCGGCGATCATTGCGCGTACCTACTACGACCCGGATGAAGACGCGCATGCGACGACCCCGGCGGCGATGGAGCGGCACCTGAACGCGATGCTCGATTCGCTGGTCCAGCTCGCGCTCGCGCACGCCTCGTCGGCGCTCGCCACGCACCTGCGCGCGTCGATCAAACAGCATGGTCGCCCGTTGCTCACCGCCGTGACCTTCCGCATGGTGACCGAAGCCGCGCAACTCGCAGCGGCCGCCCCGCACGCGGATCACCCGATCGGTGCGTGGCTGCGTCCGCGCATCGCGCGCCGACTGGAAGGGGAGGGCATCGCCACACTCGGCGAACTGGTCGCGTTCTGCAACTGGCGGGGACCGAGCTGGTGGCGCTCGATTCCGCGCATCGGGCGCGGGCGCGCGCGTGCGATCGTGAGCTGGTTACGCAAACACCAGGCGAAGCTTCAGCTGACCGTCGAGATCGACGTCGATTCGGAAGAGCGCGATGGTGTGCCATTGGTGGCGGACGAACTTGTTGAAGTGGTCCCCGAGTATTACGCCGATCGCGGACCGCTCGGATCGTTACCGCGTCTGAGGCTCGCGCCGCTCGAACGCCTGTCGGTGCCGCATGCATTGTCCGGCGCTGACGGCGAAAACCGCTCGAGCGCGTTATGCTACATCCAGGCGAATCATGACCTCGATGCGGTGCGTGCGTATCTGAATCGCCACCGCGATCAGCCGAAAACCCTACGTGCGTACACCAAGGAACTCGAGCGTTTCCTGTTGTGGGCGGTGGTGTAGCGCGGCAAGGCGCTGAGCGATCTGAAGGTCGACGATTGCGAGGCCTACAAGGATTTTCTGAAAAATCCCGATCTGCGTTTTGTGGGGGAGCGGTTCGTGCGGCACTCACCACGGTGGCGGCCGTTCGCCGCCGGCGCCGATGGATCGGCGTCGTTGTCTGCCGAGTCTCAACGGTATGCGGTGCGTGCATTGCGTGCGGCGTTCACCTGATGGGTCGATGTCCGCTATCTCGCCGGTAACCCGTGGAAGGCGGTCAATGATCTGGTGGTAGTCAAACGGGTGAGTGCGATGAAGATCGAGCGCGCGTTGCCGGCGGCGTTGTGGCGAAAGCTGCGCAACGAGCTCGATGTGCGCTCGGCGGAGGCCAGCGCGATGCAATGGCGCGCGGCCCGCGCCGCGATGCTGTTGATGGGCGACTCGGGTCTGCGTCGCGAGGAAGTCGCCATCGCCCTTCGTCAAAACTTGCGATCGTCGTTATATAGAACCGTCGATCGTCCGGTTTGGGAATTGACGATTGTCGGCAAGCGGCAACAAGAACGAACCGTGCCGGTCAGCACGGCGACACTTGATGCCCTTCGTGCGCATTGGGCGGACCGAGGGAAACTGTTCGACGGCCGCGACTCAAATGGTGCCCCAACCGGCCCCTTGATTGCGCCGGTCATCATTCCGTGGACTGAAGCTTCCAAGCTACGACATCGGTCCGGGAAAGGAATCGGACCGACGCAGTTGAATGAGGCTGGATATACAGCGGACGGTCTGAACCGGCTGATCGGTCGCATGTTAAACCAACTGGTCGAGACGATGGTGTCACTCGATCTCGATGACCGGATGCGGCTCGGGCAGGCCAACGCGCATGCGTTCAGGCACACGTTCGGCACACAATCCGTCGCAGATGAGGTGCCCGTCGATGTCGTGCAGAAAGTGCTAGGTCATGCTTCGCTGCAGACCACGACCATCTACGTCCAAGCCGAAAAGCAGCGCGTCCTCGAGGAAGTGGCGCGCTATTACGCGAGCGTCGCCGCGCGCAAGGCCGCGACCTGAGCGTGATTCGTTTTGGGGCTCATCGACTTCAACTTCTGCACCCATTTGGCGCGGTGTTTTGATACAGTGCGCAGCGATTGTCGGCGCTCGTCTGCGCTGGCGTACAGGAAAAGAACAGTGACTGATAAAGAGTTAAATCTGCGCGCGGGCCTGGCCGCATTCTCCGATGTGGATCGCGTGGTTGCCGTGAACCTCGATCAATTCCGTTGAACTCGAGAGAAGATTTGATCAAGCTGCTGGTTGAAACGGGCATCTCCTACACACTTCCCCGTGAAGGGGATCTGGCTGCCGAGGATAGCAATAGCAGCGTCGAAGTAACGATCAAGGACGGCGACGTGGTCTCCGCGGCGGCACGCGCGGCGTGCGAGCTCGCCGCAAGCTGGATCGAAGACGACGACGTTAAGGCGTGGAAGATCGCGACGGGGCGGTTTTCTCGTTAACTACTTCATCGGCCCTGCCGCTTCACAACGGTAGTATTCGACTGCATGCATGGTTTCGATTTCAGTGTTTAAACCGCTTTCGGCATTCGCTGAAAGACGTGAAAACAGTGAAATCGCTTGGTGAATTTCACAAAATCTGCTACTTTCATCAAATGTTGAAAAGGGCAAATTTAATGAAAGAAATCGAAAGTCAGGCCAGCGCGGCCCTGAGGACTGTGCTTGAAAAAATCCCCATCCTCCGGGTAAAGAATATCCAGGGCGATCAACCATCCTCCGACTGGACGCCGGATTTGGTTGCTTGGGTTGTCGTCGGCGGCCACGAGCATCTACTCATTTGCGAAGTGAAGTCCAATGGACAACCGCGGTATGCGCGCTCCGCAGTGGCTGAACTTCGGAATTACATCGCGCACCGTGCAACCGAGGCAACGCCGATCTTCATCGCGCCGTACGTCTCACCTGCCGTGCGAGAAATGTGTGAAGCGAACGAGGTCAGCTATCTTGATCTCGAGGGGAACGCACGCATTGCCTTCGATGGCGTGTTCATCGAACGTATGATGAATGAGAAGCCGGTCACCGAGCAACGCGAGCTCAAATCACTGTTCAAACCGAAATCTGCACAAGTGCTTCGGGCTATGCTACGCGAGCCTGACCGCGCATGGAAAGTAACCGAATTATCCGAAGCATCTGGAGTAAGTCTTGGACACGTCAGTAACGTCCGAAACGGATTGATTAATCGAGAATGGGCCAGTGCTTCGGACGATGGCCTCATTCTTACGAAGCAAGACGCTCTCTTGGATGCGTGGCGGAACAGTTACACAGCACCTCAGGGTGAGAGACTTCCGTTTTACACCCCGTTGCATGGAGGTGCATTCGAAAACGCTGCTCGCAATGTTCTGCGAGCGAACGATGGTCCTGGGCTGGCGGCGTTCGCCTCCTTCTCCGCTGCACATTGGATCGCACCATACGGCCGCACCGGTACTCAGTACTTCATCGCGGACAAAGATGGGCTAAACAAGCTTCGAGACGCCTTGAAGCTTACCTCTGCCGCCAAAGGTGAGAATGTCTCAGTTCTCGTACCGAAGGATGAGGGGTTGCTGATCGACACGATAGAACCCGCGCCCGGCGCGATCTGCACAAGCCCGATTCAAACCTATCTCGACCTCTCCGTTGCGGGCGAACGCGGTGTGGAGGCGGCCGAGCATCTTCGCCAAGAAAGGCTGAAATGGCCAAAATAACGCCAGCCCGCGAACCACAGTCGGCCGCCGAATATGACGACCGCACGACGGCAGCAGTAAAGTCAGTGCTAATCGAGATGGGCCAGATTCTGGGCAGTTTCAAGGGCAAGTTCGCCATTATTGGTGGCGCGGTCCCCTGGCTGCTCCTTGCGAACGAAGACATGCCTCACGTCGGTACGCTTGATGTAGATGTTGGGCTAGACGCGGAAGCACTCGGCGACGGCGAGTATGCAACCTTAGTGGGTGCCTTGCAAAGCCATGGATATGCCCAACGTGAGGGACTTCGACGTTTCCAACTGCTTCGTCAGGTTCCCACTCAGGATGACGGGGATGCGATCGATGTCGTAGTCGACTTCCTGATGCCTCGCGATGTAGAGATTGTAAAGAACGATCCTCCCCTGATCAGCGACTTCGCTGTGCAACGGGCAGATGGTGCAGATCTGGCGATACGGTTTTATCAGCTTGTTGCAGTGACGGGATCGATGCCGAACGGCGGCACAAACCGGGTGGAGATAGCGGTCTGCTCTATCCCGGCCCTATTGGCAATGAAGGGTCATGCGTTGGCGGGTCGATACAAACAGAAGGATGCCTACGACATCTACTATTGCGTGAGAAATTACCCCGATGGCATCGACGCGCTTGCAGAGGAATGCCGCCCACTACTGGAACACGCCAGCGGCAAGCGCGGCTTCCAATACATCGCGGAGAAGTTTGACTCGTTCGAGGGGCATGGCCCCACTTGCGTGAAACGTTTTGTCGAAGACACGCGTGCGTTGCGTGATCGCACGCCCGAACAGTGGCAACAAGATGCGTTTGGGCAGATTGACGCTCTGTTGCGAGCAATGGCGCTGCGAGTCTGATCGCGCCCGATGGACTACATACAACTTCGCAGTTTGTTGGAGCCTCTTGTCACGGCGTTGAAGGACACGGGAACCCATCCCATGCTGCCGGCGCTTTGCGAGGAGATCGGGCTGCCTGCTCCGCCTGCAGACGGATCAAAACGCGAGCGCATTACATCCAGCTTTGACAACGTAACAGACGCCGACCTGCCCACGATTGCTCGCAAGCTGATCGCGCGTCATCCGCCCAATGCAACGACTCGCAACCAGATTCAAGACATTCTCTGGAGCGATGGTGCGTACCCGTCGATCCCGAAGCGCTATCGCCGAGACGTAGCTCGCATGCTTAATTGTGAGGGTCTCTACATAGACGCTCGCAAGTTTGACGAGCTATTGGAGCGACTGTGGATCTTAGATCCCGATGATTGGGTGAATTTTTTCGGCGGAAAACCCAAAGGACTACGTGCGGATATTCAACAGCATGTGCATGTCAACCCAGAGGACTGGCCTGCGGAAACGCTGTTCGACCAATTAGGCGCCTATGATGCTTCTGACCAGCGCTTTGGGTTGTTTTTGGAGGGCCTCGCTTCCGCGGACGTTAGACCCGATGAGTCAGCTCAACGCCACTTTGTGGCGTGCGTCAACGAGGTGCTCTGCGTCTGCGGCGCCGAGTTGCGCGAGACGGGTTTGAATGGCGGCTATCCCGTCTTTTCGATGGTCTCTTTGCGCGCTGCGACCAGAGGTCGGCCGAAGAACCTGATCTTCGCGTCACCTAGCAAGCCTGACCTGCGCTTCCGAGACGCGTTGGACAACGATGTTGAAATCGTCACGAATGCGGACGAGGTGCTCGTGTACGACCGGCCCATCGGAAACGATGGCTTGCGCTGGAATGACCTACAGCAGTGGTGGAGCGATAAAGAGCAGATATTCGAGCCGATGTATGCAAAGCGTTCGTCATACGAACGGCTCAAGACCAGCTTACCTCAGAACTCTCCACCACAATCTCTCTTGTTCAGGGCCTTCTTCGAGGGCTTCCGTACTGCGGTACCGACCCTGCCTGCGCTCCTGCCGGAACTGTGGCTGCACTGGGACCCACGCACGGTAAAGGAGCGAGGGCCGGACGCGCTCCTGCGCTTTCGAATGGACTTTCTCCTTCTGCTCCCACAAGGCGTTCGTGTGGTCATCGAGGTGGATGGCAAGCATCACTACGCGGATGCGGCGGGCAACGCCGACGTTCAGCGCTATGCACAGATGGTCAGCGCCGACCGCGAACTCAAGCTCGCGGGCTACGAAGTATTTCGCTTCGGCGCAGCGGAGCTACAGGCACCCACAGCCAAGGAGGACGTGAAAGCATTTTTTGACACACTATTCAAACGGTACGGTGTTTCCACAAGCCGAGCGTCGTGAACATCGGAAAAAACCGATCGCCGAAAGGGCAATCGATATCTGACCTCGGTGGATAGCTACTTCTCATCCAACACTTCGCGCGATACGGCGGATGCCCTTAGTTCTAACGCTCACCGCGTAGATCTAATTCGGGGATGATCAACGCGACGAACTTCTCGATCAAGTACTCACGAACCGCCAACGTTCCCGACGCCGATAATTCTCCCGACTCCGACCCACCCTCATAGATGAATTGAAAGCTTACCCGTTCAATCGATGCTTTAAATTTAGGAAACGCTGATCGGAGATCATGACTAGCATCTCCCTGGGATTGAAGTTCGAGACGGACACTCGCTTGGCCGCTTAAAATAGCACCCACAGCCTTTACCTTTCGGACTACTAGATTGTTGACCTCTTGCGCTGTGCCTAGCACGTTCAACAAAGCAAGCAAATCAAAGCGCACGGCTTCAACGGACATGCTCGAATCGATGACGTTGGACAAAAGGGTCACAAAGGATCGCACCGAGCGGGGCGCATCAATCAGCACGATCATGTACCGACCATCGCTGAGTGCGAGCATATAAAATCGGAAGATGTTGTAGCGTACGGATTCGACCTGGCTAACCTCCCCGAACGGATCCTCAAGCGTCTCGCGTTGAACGAAGCGCTCAATAAAACGAGCCTCAATCCGCTTTTCGCGAACATCAATTACTTCGAAGCCCAATCCACTATCGAGATTGAAGGTCGATTTTCCTAAGCGTGCGGCAAGCGCGCGCACGCCTAGGGTGAGATGCATCTCAATCCATTTCGTCTTCGCCATTGCCATGTCGCTGTTCGCCTCACAGCTTCTTAACTACTGAGCGCGCCGCATCTTCGATGCGTCGTCCCAGGCTTGTGTCAGCGCCTTCTGCCACGCCCGTTCGAGATTTATTGAAGCTCGTATCTTCCTGAACCTTGTAGAAGCCGCGCGGTAGGTACGAGAATCTCGTGCAACTCTCGGGCTCAGAGAATTGCGCCTCAAATTCGTATAGGTCGGGTTCCGAGGTGCTTTCGTTGACGGCTTGCCAGACTATTTTCCATAAGTAGAAGCCTTTGGAAAATAGGATCCGTAGCTCGTCGGATTGCAAAACGCCTTCACCCTTGAGCGACGCCTTAGTGATATGCACGCCGATATCGATTGTCGGATCTTGATCGTCCTCTTCGTCAGTGGATTTCAACTTCGGCTTGTATACGAACGCGTCGGTAACGTCATAAAACTTGAATCCTCGCACGCTCTTGATCAGCTCCATGAAGAACTTAGAACGCTTGTTTGAATCCAAAATATGCTCGAGAGAGACTTCGTCGATGTCGAGCGTGTCATCTGCCTCTTTACCGACATCCGCGATCAGTGTGCGGGTCCACTCATCCACATGTTCATTATGGGGGCCGCTAATTGCGATAGCCGCGCCTGAAGGTTCAACTGTAATGGTTGCTTCTTTCGCTACTACTTGCCGGAACTCTGTCTGATTGAACTGCGTGACTTGGTACTTCACCACGATATCGAAACTGCCGTTCGCCCTTGCTCGAACCGTTGCTAGATCGCCTCCCGCGCGGATGCTTTTGCAAAGGCTGTGGGCGGCCGCCTCAAATTGACTGATATCCACAGAGCTCGAGGTGACGCGCATGGAAGATAGTCGTTCGCGACGCGCCGGCGAGCCGAATAGCTTCGCTAGCGTCTGATAATCCTGATAGTCATGGGCCAGACGCGAATAATAGTCGGCGAGTGCGCGTCGCGGGGTGCTCTTCGATATGATGATGCCTCGGCTTATGAAGAGCTCTCTCAAGTGTTGATTGGTGACTGCCGGCAAGTTCAAAGCATCAAATATTGCCTTATCACCAGCACTATAGATGGCCATTTACTTTTCCTTTTTTTCCCAACCGAGTTCGACCTTGGAAAACGTCTTTTTTTCGATTTCGAGGACGTCCAGTTTTATTGCTTCTAGCATCTCCCGTTTCGCGGCATCGAAGCCCCAGTCGTGCAAGTAGGCTTCGATCGCACGCTTGAAGTGGCTACGGATGTCATCATGCGGCTGATGGTGCGCAACGCGGATCCTCAGGGTTTGCCCGGCCTGGGGAATCTGATAAGTCGCGAGACAATCGAATAGATAAATGAATTCCGCATGACTACTGCCCGGTCGGTTGTAGTAGATCACATACCCTGGCCCGTGGCGCTCAACGCTCTCTTTTTTCTTTTCGTCATATTTCGTCACCGTATCGTGTGCGATGATGATAAAGGGTCCAGCAATCTGCTCGATTGTGGCGGGTGCCTCGTCGGACCGGAGCAGCACTCGATGTCGACGCAGCTCGGGATAGTAGAACTGATAGTTCGTCTCCGGAAAGCTACCTTCCCGATGGAGGCGATTAGCGTCCGAGATGATCGTCGTCATATAGTTGATCAACAACGGATCAATGACGTGAAGCAGCATGTTTGCCTCGAGCGGCAAATTTTCGGTACGAATTCCGCGTTCTACGTCTACTCGCCCAACCTTCTTCGGGTTGAATATGTCAAAAAATCTTTTGTCGTATTCTGCATCGTGGTTATAGACAAACAACGCACCACGGATCTCGAAGTCCCCTTCGTCCAAGTTATACCGTTTGTCCCATTCCTCACTAGCGCGCGCACAGTCAATTGTCTGCGCCAAGGACTTTAAGGCCGAGCGTACCGGCGAAGCCGAGATACTGCTGGCGGAATAACTTTTCAGATCCATGTTCATTAGTATCCGCCGGTTCAAGTACGGGTCGATGTAGCTGAACACGACGTCTACCGGATGAGTATGGGCTACGTTTTCCTTTCCCGTATGCTTGACGGCCTTCATGCAGTTGAAGTTCTGATCAAGCAAGTCGACGCGTTTCCACCTGAACCACTCGAAGATTTCTCGCGAAATTAGATTCGCCATCTCCGCTGTGGGCGCTGTTTCGCCACCACTCATTTGGTCTCCGATGCCTTACAAGATCGAGCGAAAGATTATGCCATTTAGCGGCGTCGGCTAACGCCCAATTTACTGTTAAAGGTGACTGTTTTCGCAGATCGGAAGAAAATCTTGCGACATCAATGGAAGTTGCGACTAGTGGTCGTGAGCCCACACAGGACATGAGACATATCGACGAGCCGTTTCGCCACAAGGTGTCGAACTTCGCCCTCGCATTGCCACGTTCCGTGGACAGCGAGCAGCGAAGCGCCCAAGGCTTCTTTTCGATGCTTCTCTAATAGCGATGGCGAGATGATGACGTGCACATTGCCGGTCTCATCCTCGAGTGTCACGAACATGACGCCCTTGGCTGTTCCAGGCTTTTGCCGCACTGCTACAAGACCGCATCGTCGCGCCAACCGTCCATTTCGATAGCTCCGCAGCGTCGATGCCGGCATAAGCCGCTGCTGGAGAAATATAGGGCGCAGGAGTGGCAATGGATGCCGGCCGAGCGTCAAGCCTGTCGAGTTGTAGTCGCTGACGATCTCTTGCGCCTCCGATGGCGCACCGAGCGCGGGTGTCTCGTCGTCGATCCGACTATCAAAAAGAAGATCTTGGTCGGGCACAGCGGCAGCAGATTGCCAGAGCGCCTCGCGCCGGTTGCCCGCCAGTGATTGAAGCGCGTTAGCCGCCGCCAGCACTTGCAGATCGCGGCGATCGAGCTGAGCGCGTCGTGCGAGATCGCTTACGCTCCCGAAAGCGCTCACCGCTCGGGCGTTCTCGATGCGCTCGGCGGCGCCGTCACGCATCCCCTTCAGCAATGAAAGTCCGGGTCGAACGATTGGCTGTGAGCCATCAGGCTTCCGCTCGAGGACCGAATCCCAGCCGCTGATCGTGACGTCGATCGATGCCACTTTCACGCCGTGACGCTTCGCATCTTGTCCGAGCGGTGGGGGTGAATAAAAGCCCATCGGCTGCGAGTTGAGCACGGCGGCCAGGAACGCGGCCGGTTCATGACACTTCAGCCAGCTCCTCGCGTGCTGCGTGGCAGCAAATCGGCGCCGAGCGTGCAAAATGGTCTTCGATGCTGCCGACAAGAGGCTCGGAGGTTCTGCCTTGGCTCTTGCAGCAGAGCGATGACATCACGTCGAATCTCTTCGCATATTGCGTCGCCGCGACCCTCGACAGCGTGAGCGGAACCGATCGCGCGCATCCTGTGAACGCCCTATGCGACGTGTTGAATCTCGACATGACGAAGTACTGGAAGGCCACGCAAGCCAGTTACTTGAACCACATCTCGAAAGATCGAATCTCGGAAGTCGTGACTGTCGCCGTATCGGCAGATGCTGCGGCACCGCTCGCATCGAACAAGAAGCAGGAGGCCGCATCGATGGCCGAGCGCTTGTTGTCCGAGACTGGCTGGCTTCCGGAAGTACTGGTCAATCGCGAGGTGCCGGGAGATTACAGCTTTGCGTCTGCCGAGACTGACGAGCTGGATTCCGACCAAGACGACCCGACAGAACCAAACGAACAAGCGGGGTGTGAACGCGAAGAAATCAGAGGGAAGAATAACGATTGCCCAGACGTACTGAGGGACGAGCGGTCTTATGGCCGTTCAGTCCTCAGGGTCATCGATAAAAACATAAGGCTCGGAGCGCGGCAACGCTTCGAGCCTTTCCGTCCAACACCGCAGGAGTAGAACGGGATCCAACTCGCCTCATTATATCGATGCGCTTGCAAAACACCAAGTGAAACACCGACCTTTGCGCCTGGCGGCGCTGCGCACGCTGTCGCAAGTTGATGGGTCTTGCTGGTTGTGTCGCACCGGTTGTCGGGCGTATCTGCTCGTCGGAGTCGGCCAGTCGCACACGCCCTTGAATCTGCCACACGCCCCGGCTTTCCCGGTCAAGGGACTTTCGCGGCATATCCTCGACCGCTGCGCGCTCTGCGGTATTCCACGTTCCCTTGACCGCGCCGGTGCGCGCAGCAGAACGGGCTTACCGCGACCGACCGACTCCGACGAGCAGAAGCAACCAGCGTCCTCGCGTGCTTTACGCAGGAGGAAGTGAGACAGGCGCTTACGCGCCCGTCTGAAATGAACGATCCGCTCCCTCCCTCGTCCTCGGGGCAGGACCTTGAAAGCAAACTCATCGACATCAGACGGTAAACACAAAAGATATTTATATTTACATATATTGACTTTCAGCGGGTTTCGTCCTATCGTACATACATCGACACGCTAATCAGCACAGCGCCTCGATACCGGGAATCAAGCGGCGGCAACCGCTCCCGGACTTTTCACAACACCGCAATTTAGGAGTACTGTAAATGCAACTCGCATCCAAGTTTGGTTATAACGCACCCGTTCTCCGTTCGGAAATCCCGCTGACGGACGACCAAATCCAAAGCATCGCACCGTCGATTTTCGCTGCTGAAAAGCACGAAAGCCGCTCGAAGCGGTACACCTACATCCCGACGATCGATGTACTCAACGGCCTGCGCCGCGAAGGTTTCCAGCCCTTCATGGTCGCGCAGACGCGCGTGCGCAGCGAAGACAAGCGCGATTTCACCAAGCACATGATTCGTCTCCGCCATGCCGACCAGATCAGCGGCAAGGAAGCGAACGAAATCATTTTGCTGAACAGCCACGATGGAACGAGCAGCTATCAGATGCTCGCCGGTATGTTCCGCTTCGTCTGCTGCAACGGCATGGTGTGCGGCACGAATGTCGGAGAGGTCCGCGTCCCGCATAAGGGTGACGTTGTTGGCGAAGTGATCGAGGGTGCATTTCGCGTGCTCGACAACTTCGAGGTGGTAGACGAGCAACGCGAAGGCATGCAAGGCGTGACGCTCGACACCGGCGCACAAAACGCCTTTGCGCGCGCGGCCCTCGAATTGAAATACGACTCGGAAGACGCCGCCGCGCCAGTAACGGAAACGCAGATTCTCCGCCCCCGCCGCATGGAGGATGGTGGGTTGGACCTGTGGACGACTTTTCACCGCGTACAAGAAAACATGGTGAAGGGTGGGCTGCGCGGACGAAGTGCGACGGGCCGCACGACCACCACCCGAGCGGTCAGCGGCATCGACCAGAACGTCAAACTGAATCGGGCTTTGTGGGTTCTCGCCGATGAGATGCGCAAGATGATCGGCTAACGCGGATAGGCTACCGGGCGAATGCAGCCGCCCGGTAGTTCCTCGGACACATGGAGAGAACACCATGAGCAAGGTCTTTTTTATTCCGGGCGAGCCGACCGCGATCGATTACGCGTTGGAACTGACGGACGGCCCAACCACCACTTACGTCACAAACTGGACACGCGAAACGCTCGACCAGCTTGCGCAGCGCTATCCGGGCGTGGTGATCGGTGAGGAGGATTCCTTCATCGAGCAGCAGGAGCGCGCGTTATCGACTCACCCGGAGGAAATCACCGAGGCCGAATATCACGCAGCCATGTCCGGCCCGTGGCCGCCGCTCGTCTGGCAACTGGGCGATGGCGTCGAATCGTTCAAAGGTAGCGAACCCGTCGAGGGAAACGTCACCTTCATCTATGCCCGAAAAGGGTCGCGCTACTGGCGATTCCGCGGTGTCGCCACGCTCCCTCATCCATTGATCGCGCAGAAGATCCAGCACCACTGACACAAGAGAACAGCACGCCGCACGCAGAGCCGCCGTGCGGCTTGCTTTTCGATTCTATTGACCGCTATTGACTCCAAGCAGATAATCTAGCCTCAAATTCACGCATTCAGATGGGGGCGTAAACATGGCAGGAGAGAGCATGACAGCGAAGGATTTTAAGTCGCTCATGCCCCGTCTCAAACGCATGACGGTCGGCAACGTTGAAGTTGCGCGTCGCGTATTGGTCGATGGCATCTCGCAGACTGAAGCCGCGAATGAAAGCGGATTGACGAAACAGCGCGTCGGCGCAGTGATTAAATCCGTGCTGGCCGTGTCGCAAGAATACCCGGCGAATTGGGTGCAGGTCGAGGTGTGGCTGCCACCTGAACTTGCCACACAAGTTCGGCAGATGGCCGAAGAGGCGAAGGCGCGCATCAAGCAACCAGACTAACCGAGAAGTACACTGCGCCGAGACGACCCGACGCGCGTCGCTCCGGCCCACATCAATTTCTTGTCAGCGTCGCTGCCAAACTGCCGTACTGTTCTAAACGAGATGCCGGACAAGCAGGATAGCGACCGCCGCGCCGAGGGTGGCCCCAATCGTCGCGGTCACCCCACAATACACCACCAGCAGGGGAATTGACCGGCGCACGCCCACCGAGACCGCATCTTGACTCGTTGCGGCGACGGATCGCGCAGCGTCTGCGTTGCTGGCTTTTGCATCGCGGAGGGTCTGCGCCAGTTCGCGGTGGGCCGCCACCAATTCTCGTGTCGCTGCCTGGACCGTCGCATCCAGTTCGCCCTTCGCCGAGACAATCCCATCGCGCACGCTTTCAGCGTCGGCTGCTGCTACCTTCAGGTCGGCGGCAATCTCCTTCGAATCCCCAAGGAACCACTCAAGCAGTACTTCCTCTTTGGACGGCGGCCGATCCATCATGACACCAGCGTCGAAAAGGCGTCGTTGAGGTTGTTCCGCACCGGTATGGCCAACTTCTTCCACCGATACATGCGAGCGAAATCCTTGGCCTTGTCCGGGTCGGACTCGGATTTGGCGAGCGTCCGGTAATCCACGCCATCATCGATCAACTGGTCAAAGCCGATTCGCTTGGCTGCCAGGTAGCCGTAGATGTCGCTCTCGAACAGGTACGCATTCGGATCGATCCACGCCTTCTTGGTTTTCTTGACGTAATTGAACACGGCCGGAATTTCGCCGGTCGGCTCCGACGAAATCCTGTTCGGCAACAGTCGAATTTTTGCCGGTTGAACACCGATATTCGAAAGTGCTTCGACGGTCTTTAAACTTTCCTGCCACGCCTTTTGATCTGGCGTCACCGGAATCACATACAGATCGAACTCCTGTTCGGCATCAGAAAACCGTGACATGGCTTCAAAGAACGGCTCGATGTTCGAGGCACCGATATCGATGATGGCGTCGTCTTCCAGAACCAATGCTTCAAGCAATTCGCCAAACTTCTTTCCCTGCAATTGGGAGACTTGATCCGCGCCAAGATCGCTCGCGGATTGATTGATAGTCTCCACCGAAAAGAACGCTGCATTCGGCATGCGCGGCTTGAGAAGGTAATGGGCGGCGACAGTCTTTCCCACGCTCCCGCTGTAATTTAAGACGGCAATCTTCAATTTGCACCTCACTTGAATTTATCGTCGAACTCACTGAAATCCATGCTGTGAACACTTTCAAAGTCACGCGGCGTCTTAATGCGGTTACGCTTTGCTGCGGCGTCTTGCGGCTTATCAGGTGCCTCTTGATTTTTCTCGTCCGGGAAAAATCGTTCAGTCGAGCGACTTATCGGAGCCGGTGTGCGAGATTCCAACTCTGCCGGTTGCGATTGACGCAAGGTTGGCCGTTCCTGAGACCTTCTGGCCCGCCACAAAGCTTTTACGAAGCCCTCGAACGTCAGTGTGAGTCCCTGTTCTTCGCAAAGCATCTTCCAGATCGATTCACGTGAGGCACCTACATTTAACGCCGTTTCAATCTCGCCAAGCATGTTGCGCACGACCGCCGAATCGCTTTTCGGTTTGAGTTGCGATAGCGGCATTGGCAATCCCTCCCGTTGAGTAGCGTCCTTGTGAGTTTGAAGTCACTCTAATGATCACAGCGACTTGACGCAAGCATGTTGTCTCTTGAAACGTGCTATTCAGTCCTCGCTGTAGCCTCGATTGGTAATCGAAGTGTCTCCTTATTGTCCTCTTTCGGTCTATTCGCGCAGATGCCTTCACGCGATGCGTGAAGGATAGGAAAGAACGTTATTTGGACGCGCAAATAGGCTGTAAACATTCCCGACTTCCCCTTAAATCATCGGTTCGCCCTGGCCCTTGAAGGCTATACACCATACGCAATGCTTCGCATTGCCTAAGTGCTTGATTCAGCGCAGTATTTGCTGACCGACAAGAATCATGCTGTAAAACCGGGGTCCTACACAACCCCTTGAACGTGCTATCGCATAAGGATTAGGGTGTAGGACAAGCGTATTACCGGAGTGACCTCATGCCCACTATCAGCCTGCGCTTGTCCGAGTCTCAGAAGATCGAGTTGGAGGAACGATCTTCACGACACGAGGGAAACGTGTCGGATTACATCAAGCACGCGCTATTTGGAGAAGCCCAGGACCAGCGACAAGCGCTGATTGCGCAACTGGACGAGTTGACGCTCTCCGTCTCAAAGATGTCGAGTCATTCTCAAAGTCGATCAGCTTCAGACGACATCGAACCGTCTTCTCACATGCTGATGGAGATTTTGATCTTATTGCGAATGGCGCTGCCGCCCGACAAGTTGCGTGGCGCGCGTGCTGAGCTTGACCGCCTACATATTCGCTCGTGGCAGCCTACATGGGAGAGCAATCGTGGATGATATTCAAAAGCGGCAGGCGGCGATGGCTGCATTGGTGTTCGTTCCGCTTTTCGCCTGGTTTGTCACGGCAAAGGTGGTCTTCGGTTTTACGCCGCAGGATGCACGGGTCGTTGTTCCATATCTGATCTCGAACACCTTTCATCTTGTCTCTCTTTGGGCAGCGCTGATCGGTGGCGAAGTGGTGGCGATTATTGGATTGGTGATCGCGACAAGAGCCGTGAACGGACCGTTCAAAGGCGCGGCGTTTTCCAAGTTCTTTCGCGGAACGGAAATCGTCACCGCAAATGAACTGGCAAGGAAGACGCAGGAAAAGGGAAAGCATCAAATTACGATTGCCGGCGTACCCATCCCGCTCGCGGCAGAGAACACCCATGTCTCCATCGGAGGGTCAACAGGGACAGGAAAATCAACGATCTTCAAAGAGATGATTTTAGGTGCGCTCGCTCGTGGTGATCGAATGGTGGTACTGGACCCCGACGGCGAGTTTCTCTCGACCTTTTACCGCAATGGCGACAAGGTCTTAAATCCCTACGACGCGAGATCGGAAGGCTGGTCGTTTTTCAATGAAATTCGCGCCGAATTTGACTTCAAGCGCTACTCAGCGTCGATTATTCAGCGATCGGGCAGCGTCGAATCTGAAGAGTGGAATGATTACGGTCGGCTGCTATTCACAGAGGTCGCCCGAAAAGTGTATGCGACATCGCGTAATCCGACCATGGAAGAAGTCTTCGAGTGGACGAATCGCAAGACGCTTGAGGAACTTGAAGCCTACGTGGAGGGCACCAATGCGCAGGCGCTTTTTACGGGCAATAGCCGCGCGTCCGGCAGTGCGCGATTCGTGCTGTCCAACAAGCTGCCTCCGCATCTCGACATGCCTCATGGCGATTTTTCGTTGCGCGACTGGATCGCCGATCCGAAGGGAGGCAACCTGTTCATCACCTGGGACGAAAATATGCGGGCGGCGCTCGTTCCGCTGATTTCCTGCTTTGCGGATACGATTTTCAGCAGCGTGCTCGGGATGAGCGCCGACTTGAATCGCCGGCTCTGGGTCTATCTGGACGAGCTGGAGTCGCTCGCCCGCCTGCCGACCTTGGGCGACGCGCTAACGAAAGGGCGGAAGAAGGGGCTGCGGGTCGTGTCCGGATACCAGACCTACACGCAATTGGTGGACGTGTACGGCGAGAATCTCGCGGAGACAATGCTCGGCAATCACCGCACGATGGTGGCCCTTGGCGTCGGTCGCATGGGCGAGAAGACGGCTGAGAAGATGTCGCGCGCCCTCGGGCAACACGAAATCAAGCGTCATCGCTCGGGACGCAGCCGCCGCGCGTTTGGCGGGTTAGGGACCAACAGCCAAAATGAGGAGATCAAGCCGGAGTCGGTCGTGCTTGCGTCTGAATTGATGCGGCTTCCGAACCTCGAAGGGTATCTCGCCTTTCCGGGCGATCTGCCCATCGCTCGCTTCAAAACCGAATCAGTGACCTACACGCGCAAGCGCCACGTTCCCGGGATCGTATCGCCTGATGGCGAAATTTTCGGGGCGGTCTGATGCTTAACATCACGACGATCAAGCGCCAGAACGTCGGCAAGGTCGTGGGCTACTACGCCGACAGCGCCGACGATTATTACGCGAAGGATGGCAGCGCCATGCAGTGGCATGGGAAGGGGGCAGAGGCGCTTGGGCTGGCTGGAGCGGTTGAGCAGAGCCGCTTTGCTGAATTGCTGAATGGCCGGATCAATGAGCGCACTCAATTGCGCCGAACCAAGCCCTCGGAGGCGCGAAAAGAGCGGCTGGGGTACGACCTGACGTTCTCAGCCCCTAAGGGCGTCTCGCTGCAGGCGCTTGTACACGGTGACGCGCGGATCATTGCAGCTCACGATAGCGCGGTGGCCGCTGCATTGCGCGAGGCCGAGATGCTAGCCGCGGCCCGCTCTACCTTGGACGGTAAGACCAGCGTCGAGCACACCCATAAACTGGTCGCGGCAACCTTCCGACATGAGACCTCGCGCGAAGTGGACTCGGATCTGCACACGCATGCTTTCGTGCTCAACATGACCCAACGTGCGAACGGCGAATGGCGTGCGCTGGTCAATGACGGCATCGTCAATTCGTTGAGCCACCTCGGGAACGTCTATAAAGCAGAGCTTGCGAAGGCGCTCGAGTTGCAAGGCTTCAAACTAAAGTTCAAGCGCAACGGCACCTTCGATCTCGCGCATTTCACCGAGCACCAGATCTCCGAGTTCAGCGCGAGGCGCAACCAGATCGACGCGAAACTGGCTGAATGGGGCTTGAGTCGCGAGAGCGCCACGCCTGAGCAGCGCGATCTCGCTGCGATGCAAACGCGAGAGCGGAAGAGCGTCATCAATCGGGAGGGTGTGCGCGAGTCGTGGCTTGCGCGCGCCAAAGAATTAGGGATCGATTTCGATCGCCGTGAATGGGCCGGCGTGGGGAATGACGGCCCAGCCAGGTCACCGGACAGCGGATTGCGCGATCGATTCGGCAATAAATCCGGCAATGATTCAGGCAACGAACCCCGCGATGGATCACGCAACGTCCCTGCAGAGGAATCCGGCCATTCGGGCCGACCGCCACAGATCGACCAGCCGCTTGTCTTTCACGCCGACCAAACCGTGAAATTCGCGATCCAGAGTCTGACTGAGCGACAGGCGATCGTCACGCGCGAACAGCTACTTGCGGTCGCGCTCAGGCACGGCTACGGGCGGCTGATTGCGATCGACATTCGCGCCGCGATCGACCGCGCGCAGCGCAGTGGACATCTCATCCAAGAGGAGGCCCTCTATCGATCGCTGAATCCGGCCGAGCGTGCGGACGATAAGACGGCATGGACTGGGCCGACGGGATCTGCGATGCCACGCGAGAAATGGATCGCTCAGTTGATGGGTGACCAGGGCGACGGTGAAGGCACCCGGGGGAGACGGACCCGCGAACAAGCGCGGGCGCTGGTGGACGCCGGAATTGCGCAGGGACGACTGGAAAAGACTGAGACGCGCTACACGACGCACATCGCGCAGCGGCGCGAGCGCGACATCTTGGCACTCGAGTCGGCGGGGCGCGGGGCGATCTCCTCGCGCGTCACGGCCCAGCAGATCGACGCCTATCTGGCCACACGCACCCAGACGGTCGAGCGCGCAGGGTTGAACGCCGAGCAGGCACGGGCGGTCGCGCGCATCGCGGATTCGACTAATCGATTCATGGCAGTGCCCGGCTTCGCAGGTGTCGGGAAAAGCTACATGACCAAGGCGGCGAAAGAGCTTCTTGAGCAGCAGGGTTATTCAGTGGTCGCGCTCGCGCCCTACGGGAGTCAGAAGAAGGCGCTCGAATCCGAGGGTATCGAGGCACGCACGCTCCAATCGTTCCTCAAGGCGAAAAACAAGAAGCTCAACAGCGGCACGGTCGTCTTCGTGGATGAAGCCGGCGTCATCCCGGCTCGTCAGATGCTCGAAACGATGAAGATTGTTGAGGCGCATCATGCGCGCGTCGTGTTTCTGGGAGACACGGCGCAAACGAAAGCGATCGAGGCGGGCAAGCCATTCGAACAGCTCCTGAAAGCTGGCATGCAATCGACCGAGATTCGGACGATCCAGCGTCAGAAGGACCCCGAGTTGTTGAAGGCGGTTGAGCTGGCCGCTGTGGGCAAGACCGCAGACTCGCTCGCGCACGTGACACGGATCCACGAAGTAATGGAAGCGGCGGACCGCTATGCTCAGATCGTAAAGACCTACGCCGACCTGTCGCCGGTTGAACGCGTACAGACGCTCGTGATCACCGGCACGAACCAGAGTCGCAAGGCGATCAACGACGGAATACAGCAGGCGCTAGGGTTGAAGGGAACCGGTCGCGACTACACGCTACTCGACCGGCTCGATACGACGCAAGCCGAGCGGCGACACAGCAAATACTATGAGAAGGGCGCCGTCATCATTCCGGAACGCGACTATGCCATCGGTCTGTGCCGCGGCGAGCAATACGAGGTGCTGGACACGGGACCCGGAAATCGACTCACCGTCCGCGCACCGGACGGCGCAGTGTTGACGTTCTCGCCAGCCCGGACTACGCAGCTATCCGTCTATCGACCCGAGCGTATCGAAGTGGCGGTGGGCGATCAGATCAAAGTCACGCGCAACGACAAAGATCGGAATCTTGCAAATGGTGATCGACTGACGGTCCGGGAGGTTCGAGAGACGGAGATCGTTGTTGAGTCGCATGGGCGGTCCATCAAGCTCGATGCGACGCGCGCCATGTATGCCGCGCTCGCCTACGCTTCGACCGTCCACAGTGCTCAAGGTCTAACGAGCGACAAGGTGCTGATCAACCTCGATACGCGATCCCTCACCACGGCGAAAGATGTCTACTACGTCGCAGTCTCGCGCGCCCGATACGAAGCGGAGATATTCACTGACAACCGTGCGCGGCTGCCTAGTGCTGTGTTACGAGAAGCGACCAAGACAGCTGCGCTTGAACTCAATCAGCTCAAGCACTGGATTGAGCAAGGGCACGGAAAAAGCGGTCCGCCGATTGAAGGTCAAAAAATCCGAGCTAAAGAGAAAGCTGCGGTTGGTCCGGACATGGGTATCGGTCAGTGAAACGAACGCGTTTTGACCGTCAAGAGGTTCCCCGAATGAAAATTCCCTATCTTCGAATTGACGAACCCGGCAGTTCTTTGACGCCTGAACAGATCGTCGATGCGCTTTTGGCCGGTAGGTCGATCACGATTCATCAACACTACTTCGTGTTCGATGACGCCGACGAGATCGTCTGGTACACGAACCCCTATGGCATCGATGGGATTCTCTGCAAGCGGCCAAGTGTTGAGCGGTTTCGGAAGCTCATGTACGAGCTCGAGCGCGGTCGTGTACTTGGCCTCACGCCGTTTGAGTAGGTCGCGAACGAGTTTCTGTTTGAGTTGTAGGGGACGGTCCGCGGCCAGATGATTTTGCCGACCATCGGTTTTCGACTGAAACGCGTCTATCGCGATAAGGGTAGTTATTTTAACGACTGCGTTTTTACACGCAAATCGACGGCATCCGGTATCGAGTCCGACCGATCAATTCCGATCATCATCGCCGGCGGAAGTCGACACGAATGGACGCATTTATTGTCGCCTTCCAGTTGAAGACCGCGGAGCTCTGGAGACTGAAGCGCACCGGGTTTTCCGGAGACCTTTACTCCTGAGAGAATAGAGTCATGGAAAACCTCGACAAAGCAAAACGGAAGACGACACCGAAATATTCGGCGGAAGTGCGTGAGCGCGCGGTTCGTATGGTGTTCGAGCATCGTGCAGAGTACGCGACGCAATGGGACGCAATCCAGTCGATTGCCGCCAAGATGGGTTGCTCACGCGAAACGTTAAGGAACTGGGTTCGTCAGGCTGAGAGCGATCGTGGTTTGCGCACGGGCCCCAAGACGCAGGAGCAGGACCGCATCCGCGATGCTTGAACGCGAAGTCCGGGAACTGCGTCAGGCCAATGAAATCCTTCGCAAGGCCTCGGCATATTTCGCGTAGGCGGAGCTCGACCGCCGACCGAAGTGATGATTGCCTTCATTGACGATCACCGGTCGGCGTATGGGGTCGAGGCGATCTGCAGGGTGCTGCCGATCGCCCCGTCGACGTATTACCTTCATTCGTCTTGACGCGCTGATCCGCGTCGGCTGCCGCCGCGCGCGCAGCGCGATGCACTGCTGTGTCAGCACATCCGGCGTGTATGGGAGGAGAACTTTCGGGTGTATGGTGCGCGCAAGGTTTGGCGGCAGCTATTGCGCGAAAATTCAAGCTCGCACGGTGTACTGTCGAGCGACTGGTGAAGCGGCTCGAGCTGCAAGGTGTGCGGCGCGGCAGATCGATTCGAACCACCGTCAGCGAGCGAAACACACCGTGCCCGCTTGATCACGTCCAGCGACAGTTCAAAGCGTCACGGCCGAACGCGCTGTGGGTGTCAGATTTCACCTTCGTGGCTACCTGGCAAGGCTTCGCTTATGTTGCCTTCGTCGTTGATGTGTTCGCGCGACGCATCGTAGGCTGGAGAGTGTCAAGCTCAGCGCGTACTGACTTCGTGTTGGACGCGCTGGAGCAGGCGGTACGCGAGCGCCGACCAGCCGAAAGTAACCGTTTGGTACATCATTCGGACCGCGGGTCGCAATACGTTTCAATTCGGTACACGGAACGTCTAGCCGAAGCAGGAATCGAACCGTCAGTCGGCAGCGTCGGAGATTCATACGATAACGCACTCGCCGAAACGATCAACCGCCTTTACAAGGCAGAAGTTATTTATCGTCGCGGACCATGGCGTAACGTGCAGGCGGTTGAACTCGCCACGCTTGAATGGGTAGACTGGTTTAATCATCGACGCCTACTTGAGCCGATCGGCAACCTCCCACCGGCCGAAGCGGAAGCCCGCCACTATGAACAAATCGCTCGAATGCCGATGCAGCGTAACTCCAGCAAAACCGTCTCCGAAATTCCCGGTGCGCTTCACTCGAGCGCAACATCCTCAAGAAGGCGAACGAACTGGTAGAAAAACGATGGGCATCGACCCGCAACTCCTGAGCAACCAGGAGAAGACGATGCTGGTTGATGCCCTGAGACAAACCTATGCGTTGCCGGAGTTATTCACCGTCTTGGGGCTTGCTCGCCGCTCCTACTTCTATCACCGCGCACGTCTGCTTGTCGCTGATAGGCATGCAGATGCGCGTCGCGTCATCGCGGACATCTTCGAGCGCAATCACCGCTGCTATGGTTATCGTCGAATGCGCGCGGCATTGATCAGGCAACAGGTCTTCATATCGGAGAAAGTGGTGCGACGTTTAATGCGGCAGGAAGGGTTGACCGCGGTCACGTCCAACCGACGTCGCTACGGTTCCTATCGTGGAGAGATAAGCCCCGCGCCGGAAAATCTCATCAACCGTGATTTCCGTGCAGCCGCGCCGAATCAGAAATGGCTGACCGACATTAGCGAATTCCAGATCCCGGCTGGCAAAGTGTATCTGTCACCAGTCATCGACTGCTTCGACGGTCTCGTTGTGAGCTGGTCGATCGGCACGCGGCCGGATGCCGAACTCGTCAATACCATGCTGGATTCGGCGATTAAGTCGTTGGCTGAGTGCAAGGAGCGGCCCGTAGTTCACTCGGATCGTGGTGCGCATTACCGCTGGCCAGGATGGCTCTCACGGATGCAGGATGCCAGACTGATTCGCTCAATGTCACTCAAGGGATGCTCGCCGGATAACGCAGCCTGCGAAGGCTTCTTCGGGCGACTCAAGACGGAAATGTTCTATTCTCGTGACTGCCGAGCTACGACCGTTGATCAATTTATCGAGGTCCTCGACTCCTAAATCCTCTGGTACAACGCCACGCGAATTAAGGTCTCGCTCGGCTCTCTTAGCCCTTTTCAATACCGGGAGAGTCTTGGAAATGCGGCGTAAATCAGTCCAAGATTTTAGCCGCACCCCCGGTGGCTCAAAATTCCGTCGGCGCGGACACAAAACGGATTTTCGGCGACTTTAACGGAAGGGTATCCATCCAGCGAAGCCCACCGCGATGGGTGCAATCAAGTCATGTACTGACGGCAAAATCCTACTTGGAAGCGCTTATCTAGCTTGGGCGAACGTTGCACGTCTAGATTCGCTTGACGCTGGGTCTAGCCTCCGCGCATTCTCATTCTTTTTAGGATTGCCGCTGAAGTTGACGGGTGGTTCGGGGTTGCTCCTACCCGCTGTCGCATTCGTCCCGCGTTGAAGATTTCCAATGCCACGCCGCTAGTCTGAGTGAGGGCGAGAGAGCAATTTGACTAGCGCGACAGCTGTCGAAGCGAGCTGCCGCGCCAACCTCAATCCGCTTGCATCGTCGGAGTTAGAACTTCTGCCTCATGCCCAGTACGACAGCAGCCTGATTGTGATTCGTTGCTGCGGTTCCGTAGCCCACAATACCCAGGTTGGAGCCGCCCTTGTTCCTAGTGAAAGCTGCTGTCGCGTACAGGTCGGTGCGTTTCGAGAGGAAGTAATCGAGACCCAGTACCGCCATCCACGGGTCTGCATCCGACGAATGCACGTCCTGATAGTAACCACTGACCGTCATTGCAAAAGCCGGCGTTACGTAATGTTGAGCGCCGAGCCAATACATGTTGGCAGCACTGGCTTCAGCGCCATTGGCTACCGCTATCGGATTCACCGGTTGGAACGCGTTTGACGCGCGAAGGTAGCGATAACCAGCAAGACCCTTAAGTGATCCGAATTGATATGTCGCTGCGGCGGTCGCTCGCCGCTCGGTCGCTGTGTTCGTCGCCGCAGTATTGCTATTGCGCTGTTCGTACAACACGCTGGCTGCAAACGGGCCGGTCGCATAATTCAAGATGCCGCCGAAGTACCGACCCGTCAGCTCCGCACCGGGGACTTCCGTCCCATATCCGATGTCGTAGCGCGTGCTGTACATCGCCGACGCTGTAACTGGTCCGAAACTGCCAGAATAGCGAGCTGAATTGTCGACTCGAGCAGAGAACGCAGAATCCAGCGTTAGCGTTGAGTATCTAAGGGCGGCGCCAAACGGGTCGAATTGAGTGGCCTGCTCAAACAGCAAAGACATGTGCCGCCCAAACGTCAACTGCTGACCCTTGTAGGACAGACCGACCCACGCCTGACGGCCAAACAATCGTGCCGTCGTTGTCGCATTTGCACCCAAGCCTCGGGTCGACTGTGCAGTCGTGCCGTCGTTGATGTTGAACCCATCCTCCAGAACGAAGATTGCCTTCAGGCCGCTCCCCATATCCTCGACCCCTTTCAAACCCCATCGCGAACCCGAGAGATTGCCTGAGACCATGCGGGTTTGCGTTCCGCCGGCGGTCGTGTTGTTAAGGTATTCAACGCCGACGTCGGCGATGCCATAAAGCGTGACGCTGCTTTGACCAAACGATGTCGCCGGCCACAGAGTTGCCCCTGCGGCGGCTGTGGCGACCAGTGCCAGTGCATGTTTAGGAAAGGTCTTCTTTTTAGTGTTCGTGAATAGCATTTTGTCTCCAATCACAAGTCGCCTTGTTGTTGTGGTGTTTAGTTTCCGATGCGTAGGGACGAAGTGACCCCGTCCCTGGCGCTGACGAAGGACTAGCATTTGACAAATCGAACGCTCCCTGCGCTCAGAGCCGATGTGTTCAGAACGCAGTCTGCATGGCGGCGCGACCGCATGGTTTTGCGATCACATCGACCAAGTGAGTTGCTGGCATCGTGTGACAGATTCACCACCAGTCAATAGGGGTAATTTATTATTTGGTATACCGAAATAATATGAGTGCTTTTCTCCATCGAAACCGCTGCGGCGAGCGGAAGCAGGTTGCGCGGTCACTAGAGGTCTAGCGGCTGGAGCACTTGCGCCTGCTTAAGCCGCTTGATTTCGCTAAATGTTGGCGAGTCTGTAACGGGCGAGTTTCTGTTTCGTCAATGCGCACCCCGGTGCCCGGGATGGTTGGTGTGTGCTACGAGTCAATGACGTCGCTCTCGATTAAGCTCGTTTTCAACAGTGCCCTGCGAGCGAGCCAAGGCGAGGGCCGGTAGCGCGGCTCGCCGAGATTCCTCACCATGTTCTGCAAAATGGAGAAGATGGTCATTGCGCCAAAGCAATCCCCGAGCGCCAGCGGCCCAAGCGGATATCCGAGCCCGAGATGCACGGCCAAATCGATGTCCGTTGGAGACGCGATTTGACGCTGGGCAATATCGCAACCGATGTTCACAATTGTCGCCACGATACGCTGTGCGACAAATCCCGCCGAATCTCGAATTACCGTGACCGAGCTTCCGTCATTTGCGAAGAGCGCATGAGCGAAGTCCCGGTACTTCTTCTTCGTTGCCGGCGTCGTCATAAGCACACGACGTCTTCCTGTCTCCAAGGGGAACAAGGTGTCGATGGCCACAGTGTGGGAGGCATCAAGGTCCTCGTCGACCGCCGCGCTCGTTGCGTCTTGGCCTAGGGGCGTGACGAGGATGAGAGAGTGCGGCTTGGGCGCGTCGTCCCAATCAATCTCGATGTTCGCGGCGTTCAGAAGGTCGCATACAGCTGCGTGAGCCTTGGCGTATCGTTGACTTACCCACACGCTTGCGGGCAGTTCCGTCGGGGCCGCCGGCTCAGTTTCGACTTGCGCTTTGCCATCAACATATTTGTAGAAGCCTTCGCCGGTCTTGCGCCCAAGCATTCCGCCTGCGAATCGCACGGCCGAGATAGGGGAGGGCGTAAATCGTGGCTCCTCGAAGAATTGGTGATAAATCGACTCCATGACCGGGTGCGAGACGTCGAGTGCGGTCAAGTCCAGCAACTCGAACGGTCCGAGACGAAAGCCTGCTTGCTCGCGCATGATTCGGTCAATGTCTGTGAAGCTTGCAACGCCCTCGCCAGCAACGCGAAGCCCCTCGGTGTTCATGCCGCGGCCTGCGTGATTCACGATGAAGCCAGGCATGTCTTTCGCACGCACGGGCGTGTGACCCATGCGTCGTGCCAGTTCCATCAAAGCATCGCCAACAATCGGACTGGTACGAAGACCGTCGATAACTTCGACCACCTTCATCAGCGGAACGGGGTTGAAGAAGTGGTAGCCTGCGATGCGTTCAGGCCTATCGCAGGAAGCAGCAATCGCAGTGATGGACAGGGACGAAGTATTCGACGCCAGAATGCACTGTGCGTCGACGATGGTCTCGAGGTCTTCGAAGAGTGCGCGCTTGGCCTCAATCTTTTCTACGATAGCTTCGACGACAAGCTGACAACCAGCCAGGTCGTTCAGCGAGGATGCTCCGGTTACCTGCGCGAGCGAGTCGTCCGCTCGAGTTGCTTCAAGCTTTCCCTTTGCAACGAGCTTCGCAAAAGTCTCGGCCAGATAGTCACGCGCTGCTGTTACGGCTTCGGGCTTGGTATCGAACAGATGGACGCTCAGCCCTGCTAGCGCGGCTATCTGGGCGATGCCTCTGCCCATAGCACCCGTACCGACGATTCCGATTGCTTCAATACTTGGCGTTTGTGTGTTCATCGCGATGATTTCGGTTCTGCTGCTTGGCTGAGTCGGCGTGGGACGAAAGTGACGCTTGTACCGACGCGCTGATGTCGCTCTGAAAAGTCGCTGATTACTCCGCGTGGGGAAGGAGCGCGACACGACCAACGGCTTCGCGGGCCGCAAGGACGTTGAGCGCCTCGGCAAACTGATTCAGCGGATAAGTGCGATAGGTCAACGGCTTCAGCTTTCCTTGTCTGACCCACTCGAACATCTCTTGGTATGCGGCTCGTATTTTGTCGTCGGTCCCACCCAGCGGAAGCTGCTTGGCCCAGCCGACGTAGTAACCCCAGTAGAGTCCGATGACCGTGATGTTCTTGACGAGTACGATGTTCGCGGGAATCTGAGGAATCGTTCCACTTGCAAAGCCCATCGGAATGATTCGGCCGTCAGGCGCAATGCAGCGGAGGGAGTCGTCAAAGGTTTTGCCACCGACGGGGTCATAAATTACGTCTGCGCCGCGACCATCGGTTAGTTCGAGAACACGGTCGCGGAAGTTCTCTTTTTGATAGTCGATAACTTCATCAGCGCCGTGTTCACGGATGACCGCGAGCTTTTCTTCTGAGCTTGCTGTGGCAATGACGCGAGCGCCCATGGCCTTTCCAACTTCCACTGCGGCCAAGCCACTGCCTCCAGCAGCACCGTGAACGAGCAGCGTCTCGCCCGGCTGCATGTGCGCGCGCCACTTAAAGGCGGAGTAAGCCGTCGCATAGATGGTCGGGAATTGAGCGCCAATGACGAAATCGATGTCATCAGGCAGATGAAACACCGTGGTGCGTGGGACAACGGCCTCCTGTGCGAATGCTCCATCGCGCATGCCGGCGATGACCCGGTCACCGGGATTGAAATCCGTGACATCGGGCGCGCACTCGAGCACAACCCCAGCTGATTCGGTCCCCGGGACGAAAGGGCACTGAGCTCGATTCTGATGCTTACCTTCCATGGTCAGCAGGTTGGCGAAGCCAATGCAGGTCGCCTCTAGCTTCACTCGGATGCTGCCTCGGGCCATCAGCGGCGCCGGGATTTCTTCTAATTTCGCCTGGTCCGGCGGCCCATATTCACGAACGACGACAGCTTTCACGGTGTCTCCAATCTGTTGAGAACCGGGTCTAAGCGGCAGATAGCCCGGCTGTTTAAAGCGACGATGCAATAGCGCTTGTGTGTTGCACGCCATCACAGATTCCATTGCGGTCGACGGCTGCATTAGGGAAAACGCTGATGTCTGACAGTAAGGATGATACTGAGTAGTATGTTACCTTACGTCTCACGGGATGGGCACTTTTGATGCTCAAAAATTGGCTAAAGCAGCAACGCTGTAGAGCCAGTCACAGGAGACTGAGTCATGGCAGGACCGCTGGAAGGCATTCGCGTAATCGAGCTGACTTCAATGCTGTCGGGCCCGTATGCGGCCGAGTTGCTCGGAGACATGGGCGCCGATGTAATCAAGGTCGAGCCGCCCGAGGGCGATGCGATGCGTCCGATTGGGCCGCTTCTCAACGAAGGGATGAGCCCCGTGTTCATGAACGCGAATCGCAATAAGCGAAGCGTTGCGCTTGACTTGAAGCTGCCGTCAGGCCGGGAGGCCATGCTTAAGTTGTTGGCGTCGGCAGATGTGTTCGTGACCAATGTGCGTTCGAAGCCACTCGCTAAGCTCGGTCTGAGCTACGAAGACATCAAGACGGTTCGCGGGGATATCGTGTATCTGAGCATCACGGGATACGGTGAAGGAGGTCCGTATGACGGGCAGCCGGCCTATGATGACCTGATTCAAGCGGCGACAGGGTTGCCGACCCTCTCCAAAGTCTTCCCCGACGCCGAGCCGGCTTACATCCCGATTGCTATCGCGGACAGAACAGCGTCATTGCATGCAACCAATGCGGTTTGCGCGGCGCTCTTTCACCGTGCGAAGACCGGCAAGGGTCAGAAAATCCAGATTCCGATGTTCGAGACGCTTGCTTCGATGGTTTTTGCTGACCACCTTGCGGGCCAAACCTATGAACCGCCTATCGGACCGACGGGATTCATTCGTTATGTCAGTAAGCGTCGTCCGCTGCCGACGAAGGACGGCTATATCGGCGTGATGATTCATACCGACCGCCAATGGGCGGCATTCGCTGCGCAATCCGGAGACTCAAGCTTGCCGACGGACGAACGCTTTGCAAATGTTGCCTCGCGAAGCAGACACCTGCAGGAGCTTTACGCCGTACTATCTAAAGCGCTCGTAACGAAGACGGGAGACGAGTGGTTGCGACTTCTCCGAGAGTGCGACATCCCGGCCAGTAAGTTGCAGACAACTGAATCGCTGCTGGACGACCCGCATTTGAACGCTGTTGGCTTCTTCAAAATGAGTGAACACCCCACCGAAGGGCGAATCCGCGAAGTGAACATTCCTTCGAAATGGTCGCTTACCCAACCGACGCTGCGTCTGCACTGTCCGCGCGTTGGGGAAAACAGCAAAGAGTTGCTTGAGGAGTTGGGGTACACCCAAGAGCAGCTCGCTCAAGCAGTCACCGACGGCGGTGTACGGATTTACGAATGAATGCATCAGTGGACTTAATCGACCGGATGAGCTTTCGCGGCGCGATGCTCGACAGCACAAGTGAGCGCGCTCGCTTAGTTGAAGCGAAAGTGAAGGAGCTTCCGCCTCACAATACGCTCATCCGCGTTGAGTTCGCCGCGTTCACCGATACGGATGCCTCCCGCATCAGCGGACTACCCTTATCAGGGCAGCGGAAATGCACGACTTCATGGTACGCAGCTGCAGGTTTGGTGGTTGGGACGGAAGGCGGTCGACTGCGCGTGGGTGAACGAGTGGTGGTGACAGCGACAGGAGGCGATGCGGCGGGTTGGCTTGGTTGCAGTGAGTTCCTGCGCGTTTGTGAAAGCGGCGTAGCGCGCCTTCCCGGCAACATAAACGCACAATCCGCGGCACTGGTGGGCCATCCAGGCTACATGGCGATGCTTTGTGTATGTTCGCTCGAGGATTCTGGCGGGGCGCCGGACAAGGGGCCAGTACTCGTCACAAATCCGTCGAGCGCTTTAGGGCAGGCCGCCCTTTTGATTCTTGACAGGCTCGGGTATGAAACCGATACGATCTTTGGAGGCGAGGTTTATCCGGAGCCCTCAAATGTTGCGAGCTCTGATGGCCGATGGGCCGCGGTGATAGACACGATGGGCGGAGCAGTACTGTCCGCTGTCATCAGCGGACTGAAGTACGGTGGCATCGCCGTCGTTGCGGGTGCGACTGATGATGATGAGTTGAAAAGTTCGCTGCATCCATTTCTGTTCCGCGCGGTACGGCTGGTAGGTATAGATGCAGAGACCACACCCGCAGCAGAGCGAGACCGGACATGGCGGCGTATTGCCGTCGATTACCCGATTACGTCGGTGGACCTTCTTGCAGCACGCACCGTGTCGTTGGAAGGGCTGGAGTCGGTAAGCCGGGACATGGTGCATCAGAAACAGCATGGTCGCGTGGTGGTTGACTTACGGGCGTAGCGCAGCACGGCTTCAGTAATTGACCGTTTTCCCTGGATACGCATGGTTTGAGGGTTAACACCTGATGCACATGCGCGCTGCAACACGATAACTTCATTTCCTACTGAGTAGTATCTTTTTTATGAGCGTAATCTGGAATCCCACACTGAACGCCGAGGAGCTGAAGTGGCAGGAAACTGCCCGCACGCTCACAGAGCGTTATTTTCGCCCGCTGGCTGCCGAAATTGACCGGGACCAGCGTTACCCTGTCGAGCATCTTCCGGTGATGCTTGAGCACGGCCTGAGTGGCATGTTCACGCCGAAGGAATATGGCGGCCGCGGCGCTTCCCTGACGGCCGTTGTTGCCGTGGTCGAGGAACTCGCGCGAGGCTGCGCGTCGACCGCTGCCATCATGGCTGCGTTTTCGCTCGGTGCGTTTCCGGTTCTCCTCGGCGGCAGTGACGCTCAGAAGCAAAAACTGCTCGGCGGCCTTGCAAAGGCTGGGTCGGCGGTAAACTTCGCCTTGAGCGAGCGTGGTGCCGGTTCTGACGCCTCGGCGCTTCAGGCGACGGCGACGCGTGAGGGCAGTCGCTGGCACATCCAGGGCGAGAAGTGCTGGCTGGGCAACGGTGGTCACTCGCAGCACTTCATAGTGTTTGCATGCACGGGCGAGGACAACGGTAAGAAACAGATTACGGCGTTCGTTGTGGAGCGCGATGCCGAGGGCATTGCCGTCGACTTCTACGAAGACAAGATGGGAATTCGCGGCACGACCACGACGAACCTGAAGGTCGATACATATGTTAACGACGATGCAATCGTGGGCGACATCGGCAAAGGTCTGAATCTCGCGCTAGGGACGTTGACACTTGGCCGTGTTGTCATCGCGGCGCAAGCCAACGGCATTGCGCGCGCTGCCTTTGATGAGGCTGCAGAGTTTGCGGTAGAACGCGAGACCTTTGGTCGCCCCATCATCGACCATCAAGGCATCGGCTTCAAGTTGGCTGATGCGGCGACGTCACTGTCAGCCTCTCGCCTGATGATGTATGAAGCAGCAAAAACGTACGACAACGGCGGCGACATCGCGGTTCTGGGTGCGATGGCGAAGCTGTTCGCAAGCGAGTCGTCGCACACGATTGTTGACGACGCGATGCAGGTCTTGGGTGGTCGCGGCTATGTAAAGCCGAGCCCGATGGAGCGCTACTACCGCGACCAACGAATCACTGAAATTTACGAGGGCACCTCTGAAATTCAGCGGGTTGTGCTCGCCCGCCATGTCAAGAAAGCGGTGCTTTCGGCGAAAAACCGAAAGGATTAAACGTGGGAATGGAAGCCGTCCGATACGAAGACATGCCGCAGCGGCAAGTTGCAATTCTTGATGCAGCGGCAGAAGCCTTCTCGCAGCTTGGTTACGAAGCAACGTCGATTGATTATGTGGCCGACCAAATCAAGGCCACGAAAGGTAGCGTGTATTACTACTACCGCAGCAAGACGGACTTGTTTGCTGCTGTACATCGACGAGCGATGGAGATGAACCTCGAAATCATCTCGCCAATTGCAAATGACCATGAAGCAAAGGCAGACGAGCGTCTTCGTCTGATGGCTATGGAACACACGCACCTCATGATGGAGTACACCTCCTATCAACGCGTGACGGTTCAAGGCGTCGAACTACACATCACCGGCAGCACCACTGCTGCGCAACGTGCAGAGCTCACTCGCATTATCGACATGCGCGATGAGTACGAATCCTTGTTCCGTCTCGTGATTGAAGAGGGCATCTCTCAAGGTGTTTTCAAGCCGGCCAACGCGAAACTGATTGTTAAACCGCTCCTTGGTGCGCTGAACTGGACCACGCTCTGGTATCGCCCGCGACCCAAGGAAACGGAAGAAGACAGAACCAAGATGGCGGAAGAGATTGCCAACTACCTTGTAGACGGCTTACGTCTAACCGCAGCGAACGCCGCGCGCAAATAGAGAATTCGAAGGAAATGACGATGAGTACGGTTGTTGACAAAGAAACTAGCCAGTCCTGGCGCGCAGTAGCTGAGTGGTATCACTCGTTCTTCACGGGCATGGTCCTGTCCGCCGTGACACGCAAGGGCACCTCGAGCGCTGCAGAGCTCGTCTATCGGGTCTTCTGCAAGCAACGTCAGCAACGGTTCCTGAAGGGACTGGAAAAGCTGGGCATCGACAAACTCCCGGCAGCAGTCAAGGCCGCCCAATACCACTACCTCTCCAACAACATCGGCGGAGTCTCGGTCGAGTACATGTACGAGAGCGACCGCAAGGCCTGGATTCGCTACACGCCTCCGCGCTGGATTTGGGCCGGCACCGCTCTGTGCGGAATTCCGTCCGAAGTCTCGACTGCGATGGTGCTCGGCTGGCATTCGCAAAACGGTGTCACGCTCGGCAACCCGCGTCTGGGCTTCGTATGCACTAAGCAAACGGCCGACGGCCAGTCGGGCCTCGAGGGCTACTACTACGAGTACGACAAGCCGCTTGAGCCGCATGAGCGCCTGCGCTTCTTGCGCAATGAAGACGCACCTGATTTCGACCCCGCAAAGGCGCCAACGCTGCCGACGAGCGACTGGCCGCAAGCTCGTGTGGAGAAGGCAAGCCGGAACTACGCGATGGAGTACGTCCGCACCACGCTGCCGACGGCTGTCGACCTTTATGGTCCGTACGAAGCAGTGAGCCTGCTTCGTCTGTCTGCTCGGCAAGTTGGCATGCAGTGCTACCACGAGGCCGCGGAACGCCTCGGCGTGGCAAAGGATAAGTCACTTGCCTCGTTCGTGGATTTCCTTACCAAACTCGCGCGGGCTCAGAGCGACGAAGTCACGGTTCGGGAAACCGGTGAAGGTGTTGTCATCACTCAGACTACGTGGTCGCTTTTCGCAAACGCAAAGGACATCAACCCGGCAGTATTCGATGCGTGGAACGGCCTGCTCGAAGGTGCTGCGGACGCGCACAACCATCGCCTGACACTCACGGTAACCAAGAGAGACGTGACGAACACCCACTTCGAATGGCTCGTTAGCGAGCCTGCTCGTAACGGGAGCCGCTGATGCCGGGAGCACTCGAAGGACTCAAGGTCATCGATGCGTCGCGCGTGCTCGCAGGTCCGTTTGCAGCGCAGATTCTCGCCGACCACGGAGCGAACGTTATTAAGGTGGAGTCGCCTGAGGGCGATGAATGTCGCGGCTTCGGACCGCCGTTCGTTGACAACAGCTCTGCTTACTTCAACGCCGTGAACCGGAACAAGCGCGCGATTGTTCTCGACATGAACGCGGAATCGGGTCGTCAGGTTTTCTGGAAGTTGCTGGAGTCCGCCGACGTGCTCATCGAGAACTTCAAGGCAAGCACGCTGCGGTCGTGGGGCATCGAAAATCCTGCTGACATCACCGCGCGCCTTCCGAAGCTCGTCCATTGCCGCATTACTGGGTTTGGAGATGATGGCCCGTTGGGTGAGCTGCCGGGATATGACGCGGTCGTCCAGGCAATGTCGGGCCTCATCAGCATCAATGGTGAGCCCGGGAGGCTGCCGGTGCGTCTCGGCTCGCCTATCGTCGATATGACGACCGGTATGAACACGGCTCTTGCCGCGCTGCTGGCGCTTCAAGACCGCAATCGTACCGGCAAGGGGCAAATGGCAGACGTCGCTCTCTATGACAGTGCGGTCAGCATGGCTCACCCTTATCTGACGAACTTCCTTGCGTCAGGCAAGACGCCGAAGCCGGCAGGAAACGGCCATCCGAACATCGTGCCGTATAACCTTTTCGAAACCGCTACCACTCCGATTTTTGTCGCCGTCGCCAACAACCGCCAGTTCCGTCTGCTGTGTCAGCTGCTCGGTTCGCCCGCCTTGGCCGATGACCTGCGCTATGCGTCGAATGGAAAGCGCGTCGAGAATAGAGCAGACCTCGAGGTGGAACTGAAGGATTTGTTTGGCAAGGTTCAAGGCGAGTCGTTCGGTGAAGAGTTGCTTCGACGTGGCGTGCCCGCAGCGGCAATTCTCGATGTCGGAACCGTTGCAAAGGCTCCGCATACTGCGCACCGTGAAATGGTTCTTGAGTCACCGGATTATCGAGGTCCAGGCATCCCGGTCAAGCTCGTCCGCACGCCGGGCATGTTTCGTATGAAGCCGCCGCAGATTGGCGAGCATAAGCAACAGGTTCTCTCCGAGAGTGGTTTTACTGAAAGCGAAATCTCGAGTCTGGAAGTCGAGGGCGCGTTCGGAGAAGCGAAGAAGCAGTAAGTGTAAGCAGGCGTCAAAAGCGTCTGCTGTTTTCGAGCCAGACATTAGTACACCTATTTGTTATGCATATTCTTAAAAGATGCGAACAGAGGTGAGACACGTAAAGGTCAAACGGTCACGCAACGGGGACCTTGGGATTACCCGATTCGGGTGGAGACAACCATGCAGACAGCGGCACCCAATATAAACATTCATTCCGCCAGCGACGCGGAAATACATGCTACCTACAGGAAACTTAATCTTCGAATTCTTCCGTTTCTTTTCTTCTGCTACGTTTTGGGGTTTATCGACCGGGTGAACATTAGCTTCGCTCATCTCGAGTTCAGTAAGGACATTGGCTTGAGTGAGGCGGCGTACGGTTTGGGTGTCGGCCTGTTCTTTATCGGCTACATCATCTTCGAGATTCCGAGTAACCTAGCGCTCCAGCGCTTCGGAGCAAAAATCACGATTTCTCGAATCATGATTCTCTGGGGGTTCATATCTACTTGCATGATGTTCGTGCAAACGCCGATGCAGTTCTATATCGCGCGTATCGCGCTTGGATGTGCAGAGGCCGGGTTCCTTCCGGGTGTGATTCTCTACCTGACGTACTGGTATCCGTCAGGCCGACGTGCACGAGTAACGTCGCGCTTCATCCTCGGCATTGCTGTATCGGGCATTGTGGGCGGCATCGTGTCGGGCTGGATTCTCCACAACCTGGCCGGCGTGTACGGACTGAAATCGTGGCAGTGGCTTTTCCTGCTCGAAGGACTCCCCTCGGTAATCGCGGGCATCGTGGCGTTTTTCTATCTCAGCGACAAGCCTGCGCAGGCCAAGTGGCTGACGCCCGCCGAGAAGGAAATCGTCTTGGCTCAACTTGCAGCAGACGCGCACGCGCGTTCGGCAGTTGAGAAAGGACATAGCTTCATGGCGGCGCTCAAGAATCCGCGGGTCTACGTCGGCGCGTTCGGTTACTTTGTGATTCCTTGGGCGGGCTCGGTGCTGAACTTCTGGGGGCCGGCAATCATCAAACAGGCTGGTGTCACCAACGTGTGGCACGTGGGTGTGCTCTCCGCAGTGCCGTGGTTCGTTGGTGCCATCGGAATGCTGCTCTTCTGCTGGAATTCTGACCGCATGGTCGAACGCCGTTGGCACTTCTTCATCGCGGCTCTTATCGTCGCCGGCGGAACGACTGCACTCGGCGCAATTAGCACCGGCTGGGTTGCATCCATTTCCTACCTGTCGGTTATGTGCATCGGCTACCTCTCGGTGACCGCCCTGTTCTGGACTATTCCGACTGCTTTTCTTTCGGGGACTGCGGCGGCTGGCGGCATTGCGCTTATCAGTAGCCTTGGTCAGCTCGGCGGTTTGTCCGCGCCGGCAGTAATCGGTTGGGTGCGCACGGCGACCGGCTCCATGTCGTCCGGCATGTACGTTGTGGCGGTAGCGCTCGTCCTCGGCGGTCTCGCAGTATTGGTTGGCATTCCTGCCAGCCTCCTGCGGGAGCGCAAAGTCTCGTAATGCCCCTCTTCACGGGGCTTATCAAGAGTGCCCATGAAAATTGGTACAGGCCGACGCAGGTACATCCTGTCGTCGGCTTTGTCGTCAAAATGGATTTGCAACTGATGAAAGTTTCCGACTCGCTCAGAGGGGCAAAAACAGAGACCTTCAATGTCTTGGTCGACGCCTCAGCAGTCCAACAGTTCTGCCGCGCCATCAGACATGACCTTGTGTATCACAGCTCAGACAGTGATGTGTCTCAACTGGTGGTGCCCGCGACGTTTCCCATGATTTTCCACGCGCCCACCACTCCAACATGGCTGGTCGGTTTAGGTGAAGGGGCGCTTCTCGCTAGGCAGCAAACCTTCGAGTATCGGCGGCCGCTGCGGTGCGGCGAGAGCCTCTCTTGTTACCTCACGCTTGTCAATGTCGAGGAGACAGTCACAAAGCGCGGGCCGGCTCAGCTTCTCGTTCAAGAGCTTCGCGCTTTCGATGAGTCGGAGGAGCAAGTCGTAACCAACCAGCGCGTCTTCATCTTCATCCCTCTAGCCTCAGTCACAGTATGAATGCTCCCAATTTGCGCGTCGGTGATATCTCGAAGCTGTATTTTCCAGAGATAACCACGACCGACATTGTGAAATACGCCTGTGCATCAGGTGATTTCAATCCGCTTCACTTCGACCATCTGTATGCGACCTCACGAGGAATGGATGGCGTTGTTGCCCACGGGATGCTCTCGATGGGCCTGTGTGCCTCAGGGATTGCGAAGACCTTTGGACATGAGCTTTGGTTGAAGAAGTTAGACGCCCGCTTCACCGCGCCCGTCTATGCGGGAATGTCGGTCGAAATCGAATACGAGGTGCTTGAGGCAATGCCTAAGAACGAGTGGCTGGTCAGCGTGCGCGCGCACGCACAGGGAAAAAGCGTCATCGTGGGGAGCGCGACTCTCGCGTCCTTTTCGAACTAGAGCCGGGTCGTTGGTATCTTCTTTGCAGTCAAACAGCACAGCTTTATCACTTCAATCTGGAGCAAGATTTTGTCGGACTTTCAGCGCGTAATTGACAGCGAGGCCGTTTCAGGTGACCTCTCCAAGGATGGCATTCTCGTTTTAACAATGTCTAATCCACCGCTCAATGCGTTGAACGGTCCAATCCGGCAAGGGCTGGTCGACGCTGTTGACATGGCCAATGCGGACCCTCGAGTGGTCGGCATCTTGATACGCGGTGCTGGTCGAGCGTTCTGCGCAGGAGCCGATATACGCGGATTCGGGCAGGCTGCGAGCATCCGGACAGGAGAAGTCTGCAATCGAATCGAAGCTTCCGGGAAGGTGGTCGTTGCCGCAATTCACGGCTTCGCACTAGGCGGAGGGCTCGAAGTAGCGCTTGGCTCACACTACCGTATCGCCGCTGAGGGCACGCGCGTAGGACTACCCGAGATTCTTCTCGGCACGATTCCGGGCGGTGGTGGAACACAACGTCTACCGAGACTTGTCGGTGCCGCTCGCGCATTGGACATTATGCTCTCCGCGAGGCAGGTAACGGCGATTGAAGCGCTGGAATCCGGCATCGTTGACCGAGTCTGTGGTCCCGACGTATTGATTGAAGGGTTGGCCTTCATCCGCGAGTTGCTTGGTGAAGGCGCTGGACCGCGTCGAACATCAGAGGCGCAAGGCCTGGCCCGTTCCGATGCAATGAGAGCGGTCTCGGAGGCGCGTCGGAGGATTACGACGACGCATTACATGCAATTCGCAGCGGAAAAGCTCGTTGACGCAGTTGAGATGGCGGTGACGGAGCCCTTTGCTCTGGGCATGCATAACGAACAAGCCTTGTTCGATGCCTGTCTCGCCAACGAACAACGAGGCGCTCAAGTACATGCATTCTTCTCTGAGCGGCGAACTACGAAGGCGCCGACGTTCGATGGCCTTAAAGCGCCGTCGTGCAGGCATATTGGCATTGTCGGTCAAAGTAATTCCAGTATCGGACTTGTCAAGGACGCGCTTCAGGCGCCGGGCGCAAGAGTGTCCTTCATCGAGTTCGACGGAAGCACTGACTCTTCCCAAGACATCGAAGCCAAGCTTCATCGAGCTTTGAGTGATGCAGGACGGGCAGATGACATTGGTAGGCTCGTCGTTTCTCGTTATCTTGATACCTTGACCTCCGCTGATTTTGTCATTGATACCGTTGGTTGGGGTGAGGAAGCGTTACGACGATTCGCAGACACGTGCAATCCAACGGCATTCATCGCGACGAACTCCATGATCGCTGACATCACGCACCTGCCGGAGCGATTCGTCGGATTCCATTTCGTGGCGTCAGGTCAAGACGATAGCGTGATTGAAGTGGTTGGGTCTGGCGAACAAAATCCGCTTGCAGTATTAGCAGCGTTCAACATGGCCAAAAAAATGAATCGAACACCGGTGCTGGCGGCTCCGGTACCTGGCTTGATAGCTGTTCGCTCCCTCATGAGCATGCTTAATGTCGCTCAACATCTCGTTGAGCATGGCGTATCCCCTTATCGAGTCGATACCGCGATGAGAAAGTTCGGCTTTGCCATGGGCCCTTTCTGGCTTATGGACACGCTGGGACTCGACATCGTTGACCAGTTCGCACGTGTTATCCCAACCCGTACGATCGAACTGAGCACGGGCAACGCAAGGCAATGTTTGCTTAAGAATGGCTTCCGCGGAGTTGGCACGAAGCGCGGGTTCTACCTTTACGCAGCTAGAAACAAGCCGATTGAGGACGGCGAAATCGTGAGAATGCTCGAGAAGGAGGCGGCCGGCCCTCACCCGAATCCTCGGCAGTATTCCGACGATGACATCGTTCGCCGCTGCGTTGCTGCGCTCATCAATGAAGGTGCAGCGCTCGTCGAAGAGTCCGTGGCACAGCGTCCGTCCGACATCGACGTCCTACATATCAAAGCATATGGGTTTCCGCGTTTTCGTGGCGGTCCGATGCGCTATGCCGACGACTACGGCATCAAAACGGTGATTGAAGACCTAAACGAATTCAAGCTGGAGCAACGCGGTGCGTGGGCCCCCTCAGAGCTGTTGCTTCAACTTGAGCAGGACGGTCAAACCTTCGAAGGTTTTAATTCAGACAGCTGATTCTTTATGGCCCGTCACTCAGGGCGAAAAACAATCGAAAGGAAAAGACATGAAAGACGTTTTCATTTGCGATGCCATCAGAACGCCCATCGGACGATACGGCGGGGCTTTGTCCCCGGTTCGAACCGATGACCTGGGTGCCATTCCAATCCGCGCGCTTATGAAGCGCAACGCAGACGTTGATTGGAGCAAGGTCGACGATGTCATCTATGGCTGCGCGAATCAGGCAGGCGAGGATAACCGCAACGTTGCTCGCATGAGCGCGTTGCTCGCGGCGCTCCCGGACGCAGTTCCAGGTGCAACAATTAACAGATTGTGCGGGTCGGGCATGGATGCGCTCGGCACGGCAGCACGTGCGATTGGATGCGGAGAGGCGGAGTTGATGATTGCAGGCGGTGTTGAGAGCATGAGTCGTGCGCCGTTTGTCATTCCGAAGGGCGCGACACCTTTCTCTCGGGACGCACAAATATACGACACGACTATCGGTTGGCGATTTGTGAACTCTCTGATGCGCAGCCAGTACGGTGTCGACTCCATGCCTGAGACCGCAGAGAACGTGGCGGTCGATTTCAATGTGAGTCGCGAGGACCAGGATGTATTCGCGTTGCGTAGCCAAGAGAAGGCACTTCGAGCGCAGGCTGACGGCGTCCTTGATGCAGAGATTGAGCCCGTCGTGATTGCGCAGAAGAAGGGCGACCCGGTTATCGTCAGCAAGGACGAGCATCCGAGAGAAACACGTATTGAAGCTCTGAGCCGTCTAAAAGGTGTGGTCAAGCCGGATGGTTCGGTCACGGCAGGCAATGCCTCCGGCGTGAACGACGGCGCCGCTGCCTTGCTGCTTGCGAGCGCAGAATCGGCACAGCGGTATGGTCTCAAACCGAGGGCTCGCATCCTTGGTATGGCGACGGCCGGCGTATCTCCCCGAATCATGGGAATTGGCCCGGCGCCCGCTACGCAAAAATTGCTTGCGCGTCTCGGAATGACGATAGCCGACTTTGACGTTATCGAGCTGAATGAGGCATTCGCTTCTCAGGGTATTGCGGTGCTTCGTATGCTGGGGCTCAAGGCAGATGACGAGCGGGTGAACCCCAATGGCGGCGCCATTGCTTTGGGCCACCCGCTGGGTATGAGTGGCGCACGCTTGGTAACGACGGCAACGTATCAGCTTGAGCGTACGGATGGTAGGTTCGCACTTTGCACCATGTGTATCGGCGTCGGCCAAGGCATCGCAATCGCCATCGAGCGAGTGGCAACTTAAGCGAGAGCAAAAAAAGCCCGCCGTGGGTGTCCGGCGGGCATAGCGCCCTCGGAGGGCAGTTCAATGCGAATTTACAGAGCGGCTGCGAAGGCAGGCGCGAAATCAAACTCCTTAGCAAAAGCCTCGACCAGATATTCCCCAATTGGGATTGCCGAGGTCGCAGCTGGCGACGGAGCATTGCACACGTGAAGACTGCGCTTGGACGGTCTGATTAGGAAGTCATGAATCAACGCCCCGCCTCCCGATACGGCTTGAGCACGGACCCCAGCCGGGTAAGGTTGGAGGTCTTCAAGGCGCAACTCCGGACAGTACTTCTTGCACAGCTCCAGGTAGCCCTTTTTCCAAAGAGAGTTCCGCACCTCGGAGATTCCCGACGGCCCGTAGGTCTTGAGCATCTTCCAGAAGCCGCCGAACGCAGCCATCCCGGCCAGGTCGGACAAGTTCACGTCGCGCCAACGGTATCCCTCGCGTGCCATCGCGAGAACTGCATTAGGCCCAACGGTCACATATCCGCCAATCATCCGCGTCAAATGCACCCCCAGGAACGGAAGCGACGGGTCCGGCACTGGGTAGATGAGGTGCTTGACGATGTCGTTCTTCGACTCGGGAAGGCGGTAATATTCGCCGCGGAAGGGCACGATACGGAAATCAACATCCAGCTTGCACATGCTGGCAAGCCTGTCGGCCATGAGTCCAGCACAGACAATGGCGTGTTTCGCACGGAAGACTGCCTTCTCCGTGGTAACGGTGACGCCGTCATTGTCCTCGCTCATTCCGGTCACACGCTGGCCGAGCAGGATGGTCGCACTGTTTTCTTGCGCAACACGAGCCATCGTTCGGGTGACTTCCGGGTAGTCCGCAATGCCGCTGGATCCCACCCGGATAGCGGCCTCGCCAACGATGCGAGGCTCTTCAATGGTCAGGTCGGCTTGATGAAGCCAATCGGGCTGCAACTGGTTCTGTTTGCATCGCTCGAACAGGTCCTTCAGGCGCTTCACCTCAAGGTCGTTCGTCGCAACGATGAGCTTGCCGCACTGCTCGAACCGAATATCGTGACGACGCGAGAACTCGTAGGTGGCCGCCGCGCCGCGACGACAAAAGTCGGCCTTGAGGCTGCCGGGTGCGTAATAAACACCTGCATGTATGACACCGCTGTTATGCCCGGACTGGTGAACTGCCAACGTGTCCTCTTTTTCCACCAGCAAGACCTTGAGCCACGGATAGCACTCGGTCAGTTGCATTGCGGTGGACACGCCGATGATTCCGCCACCAATGACGATGACATCGGCGTCTGCGTTGCGAAGTGGAATACGCGCTTTCATTCTGCGAAGGTGCCGCGTTGACGCATCAGTTCGCGATGCAGTTCCGGATTCTTCTCGAATGGAGCACGACCATGCAGCCAAAAGTAGTTGTTCGCAACAACCAGGTCACCCACCGGAAGGGAGATTTCCTTGGTGGCAGGAGACTGCTCCATCGATGCCGACATGTCGTGCAGGAAACGCGCTTCTGTGGTGTTGCGCGGCTGGACGAACTGGTCGATGAAAGACATCGCGAGACCGAATTTCGAATGGAAGAACAGCGGACGCTCAACCGTGGCGCTGACATTCTTCGAGCCCGGCGACTTATATTGGAACGGAAGCGCACCCATCGGGGCCAGCGCGAACTCGTCACGCTCCTTCCAGTCGTCGATGTGCATGAGTCGCGATTCGCCGCCCACAGCATTCTTCTCTTCGAACTTCATCATCAACAGCCAGTGAGTCTCTTCCTCGACATAAGTACCGTCGGTGTGCAGTGTAAACAGGCGGTAAGCCTGCCGCAGGTAGGAGTCGCTGGAATCCGTGTCTTTCACAAGAAAGCGAGCGTAGTAGGTACCCGACATTGCATCATGGTTGCTCGGTCCCAGAAGGTGGCCGACGGCGGTTCCGAACTTTACGTAGTCGTCGCTGTTTGTGGTGACGCCCTGAACGCCCACGGTAAAGCCGCCGCTGGAACGGTCCTGCGCGAGCTGGCTGATGGTCGAACCAAAGTTTCCGCCCAGAGCACGGTCCAGTTCCTGTCCCAGGATGAAGCGCATGAATGGGACGTATTGCAAGTTTTGGACATCGATGTGTTTGACGGCCTCGAGGAAGCCGTCGATAGCGTCTTCGCTGAGTTCAATCTTCCGCAGGCGGTCGTGCTGCGGATGCGGATTGACGCTGAAAAGTTGATGAGCGAGCTTTGCTTCGGTAGGTGCGTTCATCTTTCACTCCATGTTTGGTTGCGTCGATATTTCACGTCACCCACGTGTTCAAATAAACCAGCAAAACCATGTTTTTTAATCTGAGAAACCGAACAAATGGACAGTCGCCAGTTGAGGGCCTTTGTCGCTCTTGCAGAAGACCTGCATTTCGCGCGAACTGCTGACAGACTCGATATCGCGCAGTCGGTATTAAGCGACAACATCAAAAAGCTTGAGTCCGACCTAGGTGTGCGGCTACTCAACCGCAACAAGCGCTCAGCCGTCAGCCTGACGGACGCCGGTGCAGTGTTTCTTCAAGAGGCAACTCTTGCGATTCGCCAGCTAGAGAGGGCGGAGGCGGTTGGCCGATTGGCAGCTCGAGGGGAGGTGGGGAACCTGTCGCTGGGCTATGTCGGTTCAGCCGTCTCTACCGGGGTTCTGCCAACGCTGCTTAAAGCGTATCGCCGGGGGCATGCTCAAGTCGAAATGAACATCAACCTGATGGAGACCCCTCGACAACTCGAAGGGCTCCACGACGGACGTTTGGATATTGGTTTGCTGAGGTCTCGCTCTCAGTATCCAGATGGCGTTGCGGCGACTGTGCTCATGCGTGAGCAGTTGATGATTGCAGTCGCGGATGGGCACGAGCTCGCGTCCTCATCAACGATAAAAGCTTGTCAATTGCGAGACGAGGCGTTCATCGTGCCTCAATTTAGCGAAAGCGAGGGTTTTGCCGAAAATCTTTCGAGCTTGGGTCGATGTGGAGGGTTCGATGCCGTCCCGCGTCACCGCGTCGCCGACTTCATTACCGCTTTGAGCATGGCAGCGGCAGGCTATGGCGTTGTCTTGGTCCCGCAGTCCATGAAGTCCTTGGCGCCTCCGGATGTCGTTTTTCGCTCGATCCAGGACTACGACGATGAGGTGGAGCTTGCTCTCGCCTACAGAACTCGCGAGGCCGCTCCCTCTGTGAAAGAGTTCATCAAGACCGCCGTCACGCAGTTTGATCGGACGCCTTGAGAAATTTTCGATAAGTACGGTGGAGACGTCGCCGAACTGAGGGATGACTTAGCTGCCAATGATATTTAAGCCAACACACTCTAGGAACGCAATCGATGACATATTCTTCCGATTTCAAGCCGTGGCGCCCGGCAAGTCAGTACATTCGCCGTATCGCAGAGTTTGGCACGTTCTACTACCGTGAGTCCGACCAAGTACTTGCTTTGCGGCTTGGGGTCGACCACACCAATATGCATGCGATTGCTCACGGTGGTTTGCTGGCGACGCTGGCGGACTGCGCAATGGGAAATGCTTTGGTCACTCGCTTAAACGTCCCTGTGGTCACCGCACAGATGTCACTCTCGTTTCTCAAACCCGTGACCGACGGGGCCTGGCTGGAAGCGCACACGCATATCGACAAACATGGACGCAATCTTGTCTACGCGACCTGCAGTCTGAAAGTAGACGGAGTAGACGTATTTCAGGCAACGGCTATCTTCGCCGTCCGAGCGGGGGGAAGCGTGAATCACGGAACGACGTAGGCTCCACGCGGGCGACGCCTTTCGAGTTGCTATCACAACGCCGCGAACAAACGAAATGAAACGGAGACAAGCATGCAGATTGGTAAAGAAAGCATTCCTCGCACAATCATCTCTACTGCAAACTCTGAAACCATCATTGTTCGTGTGCGCAACCTTTCGAAAGAACTCATCGGAAAGGTATCGTTCACGGACTACTTCTATTTGCTGATCACTGGCGAACTCCCGTCGCCCGGAGCAACCGCGGTCTTGGATGCAACACTGGTGGCAATTGCCGAGCACGGCTTGACGCCGAGTGTGCAAGCAAGTCGGATGACGCTGGCGGCCGCGCCAGAAGCTTACCAAGGTGCTGTTGCTGCGGGCATTCTGGGCTGCGGTTCCGTTATCTTGGAAGCCTCGGAAACTTGCGGCCAGATGCTCGCTGAGGTCAGGCTCCGTGCAAGCACAAGTGGGGACATCGCCGCCTCGGCCGCTGAAGTGCTGAAAGAGTATCGGGCCGACAACGAATCATTCCTGGTTACGGGCACCCTCTGCATAAGGTTCGGGACCCACGCGTGTCTGCGCTTTTCGAGGTAGCTGAAAAGGTAGGCGCGAACCTTGAGTACGTTCGCATCGCGGAGGCAATTGAGTCCGTGATACCCGGTGTGGTCGGAAAGCCGCTCATGCTCAACGTTTCTGCAGCAATCCCTGCGGTGTTGCTCGGCGTCTGCTTTCCTCTATCTGCGCTCAAGGGCGTCCCCATTCTCGCTCGCACGGCAGGACTCATAGGCCATCTAACCGAAGAGCTTAGTCAGGCAATCGGATTCGCGCTTTCGTATCAGGCGGAAATTAAAGCAGTCTACGAGGGCAGCGTTCCTAATAAATTTGTCAACGAGCGTTAGGGGGTTCTACGCCGCGTCGAGCGTGAGTTCGAGGTTCATGTGCTACCGGCACACGCCTGGGGCGAAGCCGGCGCGTGAGACGGGACATATTCCGAGACAATTTCCTCGAATTTTTCGTCGACCCAATAACTGGCACAATCTTGATGAAAGCAATTACTGTCTCGACTCGTACTGAGAAAGCATCGTCTAACCTTAGAGACGTATGTTTTCAGCTCATCAAGCGAAAGTGGAGTCTGTTTGGGTTTGAGAAAGACTCTTAAAAGACAAGCGAGATTCAAAAGAATCATTTCATCGTTGCTGCTCTGTACGCTGTTTTTCTCCATCAGTGAGCCGATTGCCCGATTGATACCGCTCTCAACAAAGACCAAGTTCACCCATGCATTTGGCCAGAGCTTTCTTAGTCGCTCTCGCCCAACGGTGTGGTCCGCGTCGTGGCCTAACATCTTCCTGATGTCTCCCTCACGATCTCCGCCCCGATATTCACATCTGCGAGCCTACTGCTTGCTTTGCAGCAGATCGATTCCGAGAATGTCGTGTACCGCGGTGAACATAGCTTTAGCAATTTCATCCACTCGATTTTTCAAACGATCAACAGGGCCCGAGATCAGTAATGCGTAGTGCCGCGCCGGCATCGGCAGTGCGAGAGCTACGCCCATCAGACCTGGAGAATATTCTTCCTTACCGACAAAGTACCCTTTTTCGATCGAACGCCTGATTTCCGCTTCGATCTCGTCAGGATCCGTGAGTGTATTCGGTGTGTACCGGATATAGTCCGCACGCCGCAGGAGCGCGAGACGATCAGCCGAAGAACGTTGCGATAGCAGCGCCCGCCCCGCAGCGGTCGCATGCATGGGCACGCAGTTGCCGATTTGTGTCGTATAGCGAATCGGAAACGCCGACTCGTGCACACCAACGAATATAGCCTGGGCGGCGTTGGGAACAGCTAGAGCCGTGGTCTCGCCAGTCACACCGGCGAGATGCTCGAGCAATCTTTCCATTTCGATCGGCGGCGTCTCGCCGCTGCTGATAGTTTCCACCAGTTCCCGCCATCGCGGCGATGGGTACACACCGCCCTTCGGTCTCGGCTCGTAGAGATAACCGAGTGACTTCAGCGTGTTCAGTAGGTTGAAGGTGCTGGAACGTGGCCAGTTCAAAGTCTCCGAAATCTCCGCAAGCGCCGCAGGCCGCTTGATCTGAGCAAAAAACTCGAGCAGTTCCAAAACCTGGGCGGCTTGTCTGACCTTTGTGTTCATCGTGGATGGTGGATTGCGCGGTTGCCAACTTCGCAGTTTAACAAGTGGCATTTAGTCACGATTCGTCGACCGTCCCGCGACCTTGTTTAAAGAATCGCAATCGGGGCGGAAGCCCTCATATTCCAAATTCTCATCGAACGTCAATTCTAGGGTTCACCCGGAGAGACGAATTGTCCATGTGCATGAACAATTGATCCACGTTACCGAATCGCATGTTTGATCTGCGATCGCCGCTTTCTCAGTGAGTGATCGCCCTTCGCCTCGCCAGGCGTCAGCTTCCGCTTTGCCTTGGCCGCCCACGGAGCTCAGATGAAAGTCGCCACCACGCGAGAAACCGAAAGACGAATCCCGTCTTGGATGCCAGCATGGATTGCCCGGCTCGATCCTAGCGGCAGGAAGACCTTCGTGGCAGCGTTCGGCGGCTGGGCGATCGACGCATTCGACTTCATGATCTTCAGCTTCGTCATCACGGCGCTCACGCACACGCTCGGCGTGCAACGGGGAGCAATCGGCCTGATCGGCACGGCGACGTTGCTGGCGTCAGCATTCGGCGGGTGGGGCGCGGGGATGCTTGCAGACCGCTTTGGTCGCGTCAGGTTGCTGCAGGCGACGATTCTCTGGTTCTCGACCTGCACCATTCTCATTGGGTTCGCGCAGAACTTCGAGCAAGTGCTCGGGCTGAGGATTCTGCAAGGTCTCGGCTTCGGCGGCGAATGGGCGATTGGCGCGGTGCTGATAGGCGAGACGGTTCGTGCAGAGGATCGCGGCAAGGCTGTCGGTTTCGTGCAGAGTGGATGGTCAATCGGCTGGGCCGCTGCAGCGTTGATCTACAGCCTGTCGTTTTCCTATCTGCCGGAGCAATACGCATGGCGTGCGCTGTTCTGGATCGGCGTGATTCCCGCGCTGATGGTGCTGTTCGTGCGACGCAACGTGACCGAACCGGAAATCTTCGTCAAGGCGCAAGCGGAGGCCCGTGCGAGTGCCACCCGCACCAGCCTGCTGTCGATCTTCACGCCGCCTCTCCTCGGCACCACCATCAAGGCGTCGGCGCTGTGCACGGCGTTGACGGGCGGCTATTACGCGATGTCGACCTGGCTGCCGACCTTCCTCAAGGTAGAGCGCCATCTGTCCGTGATCAATACGAGCGGTTATCTACTGTTGCTGATCGCCGGCTCATTCTGTGGCTATATCCTCGGCGCCTATCTCACGGATTTCTGGGGCCGCCGCCGCAGTTTCGTGGTGTTCTCGTTTGCCGCAGCCGTGTGTTTGTACCTCTATCTGAAGCTGCCGCTGACCGATGGCGAAATGATGGTGCTCGGTTTTCCGCTCGGACTCGCGTCGTGCGGCGTTTTTGCGGGGATCGGCGCGTATCTGACGGAGTTGTATCCGTCGGGCGTGCGGGCCACGGGTCAGAGCTTCTGCTACAACTTCGGCCGCGGCATCGGCGCGCTCTTTCCTGCGCTGGTGGGCTACTTGAGCGAGAGCTCGTCGCTGGGCAGCGCAATTGCGATCTTTGCCGGTTGCGCGTATGGCGCCTCCGTGATCATGGCGATGCTTCTGCCCGAAACCAAAGGCCGGCCGCTGCAATAGCAAGTCGTCGGCTGGCTACCCATTGATGCAATCAAAGCGCAATCCGTCATGACGACACTGGCCTTCGAGATGCCTCCGCATGCGTGCGACTGCCATACGCACGTGTTCCCCGACTCCCCGAACTACGCTTACTCGTCCGCGCGAAAATACACGCCTCCGTTCGCGAGCGTGGCGCAGTTGCGCACGACTCTCAAAGGCTTGCACCTTCCACGGGTGGTGATCGTGCAGCCGAGCGTCTACGGCAGCGATAACGCGGCAACGCTCGATGCGGTCGATGAAATCGGTCAGCAGCACGCACGCGCGGTCGTCGTGATCGACGACCGCGCGACCGACGCCTACCTCGAAGCGTTACATGAAGCGGGCGCGCGCGGCGTGCGGCTTAATCTGGAGATGCTCGCCGAGCACGATCCGGCGCGCTGCAAGACACTCATCAGGCACACGGCCAGGAAGCTCTCCGCGCGCGGATGGCACATTCAGTTATATAGCCAACTCGGACTGATCGCTTCGCTCGCCGACGTACTCGGTGAACTCGATGTGCCCGTCGTGCTCGATCATTTCGCGCGCACGAACGCGGCGGACGGCGTGCGGCAACCGGGTTTCGACGTGATCCTCGAACTGGTGCGGGCCGGTCATGCATATGTGAAGCTGTCGGCGCCGTATCTCTGTTCGAACGATGCGCCGCGCTACGACGATCTCGCCGATATCGCGCAGGCATTGATCGAGGCCAATCCGGCGCGAATGTTATGGGCCAGTAATTGGCCGCATCCGAATCCGGTGCACGCTTTCACCGCTGACCGCGTCAGTCCGCCGGAGCAGGTGGACGGTGCGGGCGTGCTAAACCTGCTCGCGAAATGGGCACCGGACACGGCCGTGCGCCGGCGCATTCTTGCTGACAATCCGGCCTCGTTATACGGGTTCCCCACCGGCGAATGACGCGCCAAGCGCCGTAGCGTGCGCCCCCGTTTTTTCTAGGAGATTCGATATGAGCACGTTCGACACCATTGCCCAGTCATCCACGATTGTGCGCAATACCGCGGAGTGGCTCGAGGCGATCACGCAGTTCGAGAAGCGCACGAAGCCGACTTTCTTTCATGCGCGCGCGCAGTTGCCCGATCAAGGCCGGACCAATATCGTGCTCGGCGCGACGCATACGTTGAGTGTCGTGCTGAAGACGTATGCAAGCGGGGGCGAGAACGAACTGCATGCGCATACCAACGAAGATCACATGTTCTTCATCCTGCAAGGCAGCGCAACCTTTCGCGGACCGAACGGCGAGATCCGTATCGTTTCGAAAAATGAAGGCATCGTACTGCCGCGCGGCTCGTTCTATTCGTTCGTCGCGGATAAGGGTGAAGCACTTGTGATGCTTCGGGTCGGCGCGACGATTGACGGTACGAGCGATCCGCTCGCCCGCGTCGGAATCGACGAGCTGCCGCTGGATGGATTCTCCGAAGCCAACAAGGAAGTGCCGCTGGTGCTGAGCGACGCGTGGTTCACGTAACGCGCCGGGCGACCTAGCGGCTTCGGCGCAGTTTCATCGAGAAGGCGAAGTTATCGGATGGATAGTGCGCGATCGACACCTCGGCGATCTTGCCCGACGCTATGCGGAAGGTGCGGATCACTTCGATCGCGACTTCGCCGGGTTCGCTGCGCAACGCCGGTGCGATGTCGGCCGGCATCGGCGCCGTGCGCAGCGCCTGTTCGACTTCGACAATCCGCTCGCCATAGAGCGTTTCGATGAGTTCGAAAATTGGCCGGCTGTTGCGATCGAGCAGTCGCGCCACACCGGCGTAATCCCCGTGTACGAAAACTTCCATCCAGCACGCCGGCTCATCGCTCTCAGCCTGATAACGAAAGCCGTCGATGCGCAGCCATTTGTCTCCTGGCGAAGTGGCGAGTTGTTCGGCGAGCGGCGCGTCCGCCGTCACCATGCGCACGGAGTCGATGCGAAAGCGCAACGCCGAAACGAACGAGAAGAGATCGTTGATGGAGGCGATCTCGTGGACGTACGAGCCGCCCGCGCCGGGTCGAACCACCGTGGTCGCCGCGCCTTGTCTCGACGAGATCAGACCATCCTCGCGCAGACGCCGCAGCGCTTCGCGGACGGTGTGGCGGCTCACGGAGAAACGTTGTGCGAGCAGATCTTCCGACGGCAGCTGCGTGTCGACCGGAAAAGTGCCTTTAAGAATCTCGGACTTCAGGGTGGAGACGACCTGCACGTAAAGTGGTTCATCGCGTGAAGCGGACACCGTCCGGCTCCCGCGCGGGCGGCGGGTTCCGGTTTGAACCTTGAGCGTCTTGTCCGGCGTTGTTTTGCGCTGAACCAACGATAATCTCCTGCGATATCGGTAACAGGGTAAAACTTTACCATGTGGCCAATGGAGCAAATGAAAGGCGCGCCGCCGCTATCACGCGCACTCGTTCGCCTATGCTCGCAGCGTTTCGATGGGGTGTGCGTGCGCGATGCACGCTCGGGTCCCGCGAGCAACGCTTTGACCGTCGTAACGGTCGATAAAAGCGGGACCGAGGGCGGTCGCGGAAGGACAACCGATCTGGCCGCACACGAGATCGACTTCGTTGCGCAGGATGCTCAGCGCTTTCATCGCGCCGTCGACACCGCCCGCGGCGACGCCATAAGCGGGCGCGCGCCCAACGAACACGAAACGTGCGCCCAGACACAGCGCGGTGGCGATATCGGCGCCGCGCCGGATCCCGCTGTCAAGCATCACGGTCAGGCGATCTCCGACCGCATCGACGATACGCGGGAGCGCGTCGATCGGCGCCGTGGCGCGGTCGAGCTGCCGCCCGCCGTGATTCGAAACGATGACGCCGTCTACGCCGCACCGCAGCGCCTGGCTTGCATCGTCGGGGTGCAAGATGCCTTTGAGCACCAGCGAGCCGCTCCATTCCCGCCGGATTTTCTCGATCGCCGCCCACGAGTGCGCGGCCGGCACCTGGCCCGCGTAGAAGCTGGTGAGGTCTCGCGCGCTGGTGTCAGGCGGCGCGTACTTGCGGTAGTTCTCCATAAACGGCAGCCCGGTGCGCAGATAGTCGACGACCCATCCCGGATGTCTCGACGCCTCCAGCACGACCGCGAGCGTCGGCTTGTAAGGACGCACCCAGCCGCTGCGGATGTTGCGCTCGCGCTTCGAATGCAAAGGCACATCGACAGTGACTACCAGCGTCTGCAGACCCGCGTCGGCCACGCGGCGAAGCAGGTCGGATGTCATGCCGGCGTCCCGGCATGGATAGTGTTGATACCAGGACTTCGGCGCGATCCGCGCGATCTCCTCGATGGACGCCGTGCTCGCGCCGGAGATGACGAACGGCACGTCCGCGCGCGCGGCCGCTTCGGCCAGCAGGACATCGGCACGCGGCCGCACCATCGCGATCATGCCGGTCGGCGCAATCCCGAACGGCGACGCGAAGCGCTGTCCAAGCACTGTCGTCGACTGATCGCGCTGCGTGATGTCGACGAGGTAACGCGGCAGCAGCCGGTGCTTTTCAAACGCCCGCCGGTTGGCAGCCAGACACGCCTCGTCCTCGGCCCCGCCTTCCAGGTAATCGTAGATCACGCGTGGCAAACGCCTTCGCGCGATTTTGCGCAGATCGTCGATGCTCAATGCTTTGTCCGGCCTCATGCAAGTCTCCTGAATAGTCGCCTCATCGCCCCGGATACGGATGCGTTCCATATTAGAAAACATGTACGTACACGTGGATAGATCACCCGGCAAAAAAAGTTTTGCACTGTGAAACTTATCTGCGAATGATGATGCATAAAATGGTATTTACCCTATTCTCACGAACGCATTCACGAACTTAACATGTACGTATAACTTAACCCGTGACAATCGCATCAGGAGACTGCATGTACGCGCCGCCACCCGCCGTCGAAGCACGTGAATTCGTCGCAATTCCGTCTGAATTTCATGTGAAGGGCCGCCCTTCGGTCTGGGTCGATGTGCAACTGCACGGCGCCGAAGCGCCTGCTTTTCTGGAAGGTCCGTCATTCGATCGCGAGGGCAATCTATGGGTCGTCGATATTCCGTGGGGACGCGTCTTCAAGATCACCCCCGACGCGCGGGTGTCGTGCGAACTCGAATACGACGGCGAGCCGAATGGCCTGAAGTTCCACCGCGACGGCCGCGCGTTCATTGCGGACTGCAAGAACGGACTGATGGTGTTCGATCCGAAGTCCGGCCGGATCGAGCCGTTTCTCGAGCGCTCGCTGGTGCAACGTTTCAAAGGCCTCAACGATCTCGTATTCGCGTCGAACGGCGATATCTATTTCACCGACCAGGGACAGACGGGTCACCAGGATCCGACCGGCCGGCTCTACCGCCTCGGTCACGATGGCCGGCTCGATTGCCTGTTGAACAACGTGCCGAGTCCGAATGGGCTGGTACTCAACGAAGCGAGTCATGTCGTGATGCTTGCGGTGACTCGGGCGAACGCAATCTGGCGAGTACCGCTCGTGCGCGACGCATTGGTGACGAAGGTCGGTACCTATGTGCAGATGTCGGGCGGCGGCGGTCCTGACGGCGTGGCGCTCGCAAGCGACGGATCGATCGCGGTATGTCATGTCGGCCTCGGTGCAGTCTGGCTGTTCGGGCCGACCGGGGAGCCGCTTCTGCGCATCAACTCGCCGAACGGACGCATGACGACCAACTGCGCGTTCGGCGGCGTGGACAACCGCCAGTTGTTCATCACGCAGGGCTCGTCGGTGCTGGTGGCCGATATGCCGGTAGCCGGCATGCCGATGTATTCGCACGCGCCGGCGGATGCCACGGCGGGACACTAGGACATCGCGATGCTCGACTCTCTCTCACATGACGAGCCGCCGGCTCAGGATGTCGGCCAGGCGCGCACGGTTGCTCAGGTCGTTGCCGAGACCCTCGGCCACCACGGCGTGCGAAGGATCTATGGGTTGCCGGGCGGGGGCAGCAGTCTCGATGTCATCGAAGCGTGCGCGTCGCGCGGCATCCGTTTCGTGCTGGCCCATACCGAAGCGGCAGCCGGGATGATGGCCGCCGCCGATGCCGAAGCGAATCGCGGTCTCGCCGTGGTGGTGACGACGCAGGGCCCGGGCACGGCGAGTGTAGTCAACGCGATTGCTCACGCGTGCCTCGATCGCGTGCCGGTGCTCGTCATCACGGATGGCTGGACGGAGCGGCAGCGCATGGTCGATTCGCATCAGGTTTTCGATCAGCGCGCGATGCTGGCGCCGGTCGTGAAGGCCCATACGAGGCTGGAGGGCGAACAGGCCGCGGATGAACTCGAAGCGCTGCTCGCGCTCGCGAAAACGCTCCCGTGGGGGCCGGTCTACCTGGAACTGACTGGCGAAAACGCACGGAGAAAAGTGGTCGCGCAGGACGCCGGCTTCACGCCCGATCTTCAGTGCCACGAGGCCGCCGCAACGCGTGCCGTGGTCGCGCACATCGACGCGGCGCGTGCGCTCATCGAAGATTCCCGGCGACCGGTGATCGTCGTCGGTCTGGAAGCGAGAACAGCCGAAGTCGCCGCGAAAATCGCCGCTTTCGCGCGCCAGCTCGACTGTCCGCTGCTGACCACTTACAAGGCAAAAGGCGTCGTTGACGAACACGGCGATCACGTGGTCGGTCTTTTCACCGGCGGCGCGCTCGAACGCGAATGCGTGTCGTCGGCTGGACTGATCGTGCTGTGCGGACTGGATCCCGTCGAGTTGATCGGCCGGCCTTGGGGCTACGACGCGCCAGTTCTGGATCTGAGTGCGGTCGAGCATAGGCCGCACTACGTCGAACCCACGGTAAAGCTGCGGCTGCCGCTCGCGCAGGCGCTCGATGCGCTATTGGGTGTGAAGCCGCGCGAAGGATGGGCGCCGCAAGCGTTCGCCAGTCTCAAGACAGGCATGCAGACGCGTCTCGCCTACAGCGGCGATGGCGTGGGACTGATGCCCGAGCAGGTGGTGCGCCTCGCGGCCACCGTATCCGCTGCGCTCGATCCGCGCATGACGGTCGACGCGGGCGCTCACATGTTTTCGGCGATGGCGTTCTGGCCGGCGAGACGTGCCGGCGACGTACTAATCTCGAACGGGCTTGCGTCGATGGCATACGCGCTGCCCGCTGGGGTTGCCATTAGTTTGTCCGATCCAGCACGCCAAGTGATCGCCTTCACGGGCGACGGTGGACTGCTGATGTGCATCGGCGAACTGGCGACGGCCGCACGCGAAAACGTGAAGCTTTGCGTGATCGTATTTAACGATTCGACGCTCTCACTAATTCAGATCAAACAGCAAAGCCGGGGGCTCGAGAAAGACGGCGTTACCTGGCCGCGCATCGATTTCGCGGCGATCGCGCGTGGTTTCGGCTTGACCACTTTTTCAGCGGCGACACCAATGGATTATCAGTCCGCACTGGCGCAGGCGTTCGCAACAGACGGTCCGTGTCTGATCGATGTTCATGTCGATCCAACCGGTTATCTCGCGCAGTCGAAAGCGTTACGTGGCTGACAGGGCAAGGGGCGGTGCAGGAGCAGGGCGACGGCGGTACAGCGACGCGTGCGCAACGCGCGGTAATTGAGTCAATACATAAGATCAATCGTGGAGACGTCATGAAGCATCTGTCCGACAGGAGGACTCGTCAGGGACGATGGTATTGGGGCTTTCTGATACCGCTCGCGCTGGTGTTGGGCGTGCCGTTCTACAACCGGGACGAGCCCACGTTATGGGGCCTACCTTTTTTCTACTGGTCGCAGCTTCTGTTCGTGGTGATCGGCGCGTTGGTCACGGGCGCGATCTATCGGCTGACGCCGGACCGCGAATCGTTCAACAACGATCAGGAGGCGCAATGAACATCGGCGCGACTGTGGTCTTCAGCGTGTTGTTCCTGCTCGTGACCGTGCTTGGATTCGTGGCGGCAGGATGGCGTCGCGGCAATCTCGACGAACTGGCCGAATGGGGACTCGGCGGCCGGCAATTCGGCACCATCGTCACGTGGTTCCTGCTCGGTGGCGATCTCTTTACCGCCTTTACGGTCGTCGCGATTCCGGCGCTCGCGTTCGGCGCCGGCGCAGTGGGCATGTTCGCGATCCCGTTCTGCATCATCACGTTCCCGTTCATCTTCATCGTCTTCCCGCGCTTGTGGCGCGTCGCCAAGCAACGCGGCTACGTGACTGTGGCGGATTTTGTGCATGCACGCTATCGAAGCAAGACACTTGCACTGGCCATCGCGGTAACGGGAATTCTCGCGCTGATGCCGTACATCGCGCTGCAACTGGTGGGCCTCGAAGTCGCCATCGGCGCGCTCGGCTTCGACACTTCGGGCCTGACCGGCGACATGCCGCTCGCGGTGGCCTTCGCGATTCTCGCGGCCTACACGTATAAGTCAGGCCTGCGCGCGCCGGCAATGATCGCGATCGTCAAGGACATCCTGATCTACGTGACCGTCATCGCCGCCGCAATCATCATTCCCGGACAGCTTGGCGGCTTCGAACACATCTTCGCGGCGATTCCTGCGTCCAAGCGCCTGCTGCGCCCGCCAACCGCGTCGGGTCTCGCCGATTACGGCGCGTATGTATCGATCGCGCTCGGCTCCGCCGTCGCGACCGTGCTCTATCCGCATGCGGCGACGGCGCTGCTGTCGTCGAAGTCGGGCAATACCGTGCGGCGCAACATGGTTTTGTTGCCGATCTACACCTTGCTGCTCGGCTTTATTACGTTGCTGGGCTACATGGCGGTCGCCGCGAACGTGCGCGGCATGCCCGAGTTTGCGAAGTACTTCGCCGCGTACGGCAACAACTTCGCGGTGCCAGCCCTGTTTCTGCACTTCTTTCCTTCGTGGCTTGCCGGGCTTGCGTTCGCGGCGATCGGAATTGGCGCGCTGGTGCCGGCGGCGATCATGTCGATCGCCGCGGCGAACCTGTACACGCGCAACGTTCATCTGGCGATCGTCAATCCGCGCATGACCGCACTCGACGAGACGCGCGTGTCGAAACTCGTCGCCGTGTTCGTGAAGATCGGCGCCATCGCGATCATTTTTGGCCTGCCCGTGTCGTACGCGACCGATCTGCAATTGCTCGGCGGTATCTGGATCATCCAGACCCTGCCGACTGTCGTGTTCGGACTGTTCGGCCGCACATTCGACCCGCGCGCGCTGCTGATCGGTCTGTTCAGCGGCCTTGCGTGCGGCACGTGGATGGTCGCGCAACAGCACTTCAAAACATCCGTCTACACGCTGCATTTCGACGGTTACGCCATCCCGCTCTATGCCGCGATGTGGGCGCTGCTGCTCAACATGATCGTGGCCGGCGCGCTCAGTGTGCCGGCCTGGATGCGCGGTGCCGCGAGTTTCACCGGTCTGAGCGGAAGCGGCGATTCGCTGCGTGACGAAGCTTGAAACCCACCTTACTGGAGCTCGCATGACGACGACAGATGCGCCGACCGAACGGCCTCGCTATGGCAATTACATCGGCGGCAAGGAAGTGCCCACTTCGGGCGGGGAAACCTTCACGTCGATCAACCCGACCACCGGCCGCGAATGGGGCGCCTTCGCGCTGTCGTCGGCGAGCGATGTCGATGCGGCCGTCGCGGCCGCCCATGCCGCGCTGAAGGGTCCATGGGGCAAGCTCTCGCCGAGCGCAAAGGGCCGCTTGCTGATGGCGTGGGGCGAGAAGATCGCCGAGAACGCTCGACGCATCGGCACGATGGAGTCGGAGCAGAACGGCAAGCTGCTCGCCGAAATGCAGGCGCAGGCGAAGATCGTCAAGGACTGGCTCTTTTACTTCGGCGGTCTCGCCGACAAGATCGAAGGCAGGGTCATCCCGCTCGAGCGTTCGAGCGTGCTGAACTACACGCTGCGCGAGCCGCTCGGCGTGATCGGCGTAATCGTGCCGTGGAATTCGCCCACGCTGATCGCGATCATGAGCATGGCGCCCGCACTCGCTGCGGGAAATGCGATCGTGCTCAAGCCTTCGGAGATCACGTCGGCGTCCGCGTTCGAACTCGTGCGGCTCGCGGAGGCGGCCGGCATACCGGCGGGCGTGATCAATGTCGTCACCGGCGCGCGAGAAACCGGCGACGCGCTAGTCGGACACGCGGGCGTCGCGAAGATCGTCTTTACCGGCAGCGAACAGGCGGGCCGCAGCATCGCGGCGAAGGCGGGCAGCCGGCTGGCGGCGTGCACGCTCGAACTGGGCGGCAAGAGCGCCAACATCGTGTTCGACGATGCACGTCTCGAGCAGGCCGAAGCGGGCGTGCTCGCCGGTATCTTCGCGGCGGCGGGCCAGACCTGCATTGCGGGATCGCGCGCCTATGTGCATCGGAAGATATATGACCGCTTCGTAGAACGGCTCGCGGTGCGTGCGAAGCAGATCAGGCTCGGCGATCCGCTCGAGGTCGCCACGCAGATGGGGCCGGTTGCGACCCGTGCACAGCTGGAGAAGGATCTTTCCATGGTGGCGCAAGCACGCGACGAGGGTGCCGAGCTGTTGTGCGGCGGCCAGCGCGCGTCAGTGCCGGGCTTCGCATCCGGGTTTTTTTTCGAGCCGACCATCGTTCATCATACTAGGCCGGACGACCACATCATGAACGAAGAGGTCTTCGGTCCGGTGCTGTGCGTGACGCCTTTCGATGACGACGAGGAAGTACTCGCGCTTGCAAACGGCACGCGCTTCGGGCTCGCGGCCGGCATGTGGACCTGCAATCTGCAACGCGCGCACTCGTTCGCCAAGCGGCTCGAAGCGGGCACCGTGTGGATCAACATGTACCGCGCGCTCGCGTTTAACTCGCCGTTCGGTGGCTATAAGGCGAGCGGTATCGGCCGCGTCAACGGTGCCGAAGCCGTCGAGCAGTATCTGCAAACCAAAAGCATCTGGTGCGAACTTGGAGATGAAGTTCAGGATCCTTTTATTCTGCGTCTGTGACGCGAAACGGCCTCGCGCGCGCCACGCGTGCGCGCGTCCGACATCGGTTCATCCGGTGTTTGCGCAAGTCTGATGAAGTTCGCTGTATTTCAACCGCTACCTATCAGGGAACTACAATGAAAACAAAGCTGGCCGCCACGGCGGCGGTGCTGAGCACGGTCGTCGGTGCATCGCCGGTCTGGGCGCAGAGCAGTGTCACGTTGTACGGCATCATCGACGTAGGTCTTAATTTTAATAACAACGTGCAGACGGGACGCAGCTCAACGGGTCTGCAAGGCGCCCGTCAATATACGATGCAGGACGGCGCGACGGGCGGGGTCCGTGGAAGTCGCTGGGGCTTGCGAGGAACGGAGGACCTCGGCGGCGGACTAAAAGCGCTCTTCGTGCTTGAGAACGGCTTTAGCATCACCAACGGGACGCTCGCACAAGGGGGCGCCGGACTGGGGCGCCAGGCGTTTGTCGGATTGCAGAGCAGCAGCTTCGGCACGGTTACGTTCGGTCGCCAGTACGACTCGGTCGTCGACTACATGCAGCTTTTCACGTCCGGCGCAATGTGGGCAGGCTATCTCGGCGCACATGCGGGCGACATCGACAACACGCTGAACACGCGTCGCGTCAACAACGCGGTGAAGTTCGCCAGCGTCGACTATTCGGGGTTCCGCTTCGGCGGCGTGTATGGCGTCGGGGGCGTGCCCGGCAGCATCTCGGCCAATCAGGTATGGTCGGTCGGCGCGGGTTATCAGAATGGCCCGGTGGCGTTGGGCGCAGCTTATTTGAATGCGCGCAATCCCAATTTTTCGTTCTACGGCACCAATCCGAACGCCGGCACCACCGCGGCCGCCAACAACCTCGGAAGCGCCGGCTCGGCGACCACGCCGCAGTCCAACCCGATCTACGCCGGCTACGCGTCCGCATCGACGACGCAGATCATCAGTGCGGCAGGCTCCTACAAATTCGGCGGCGCCACGGTCGGGCTCACGTATTCGAACGTGCAGTTTCGCGGCCTTGGATCAAACTCGGGACCGGACCCGCTGGGCTACACGGGCACCGCGAGATTCGACAACGCCGAGGCGAATTTCCGCTATCAGCTGACGCCGTCATGGCTCGCCGGCGTCGCCTACGTCTATACCCACGCGTCGGGCGCGAGTGAACGCAGCGGAGCGACCTACCATCAGGCACAGGCCGGCACCGATTACTTCCTGTCCAAGCGCACCGATGTCTACGCCATCGTCGTGTATCAGCACGCCAACGGGACCGATTCTCTGGGTCAGCCCGCCGTCGCCTACATTACCGGACAGTCGCCATCGTCGAACAACCACCAGATCGCCGTCCGGCTCGGCATGTCGCACCGTTTCTAAGCATGCGGCATTCGGCGCGCGGGTTCCGTTCATCTTGCTCTTGCGAGGATCATTCGGGCTCGCTCGATGACCGGGACGTCGATCAGCTTGCCGTCGACGACGGTGGCGGAACCCGCGCTCCCCTGGGCCGCCCGCAGAACGCGCGTGGCCCAGGCTAGGTCCGCCTCGGTGGGCGTGAACGCGTCGTGAGTCGGCGCGATCTGCTTCGGATGGATGCACAGTTTGCCGCCGAATCCGAAGCGTTGCGCGCGGCGGGCTGCATCGAAGATCTCGCCGGCATCGTCGAGCGCCATCGTCACGCCGTCAACCGGACTGCCGATATTCGCGAGCCGGGACGCGAGTGTCATCTGCGAGCGAAAATACGACAACTCCTCACCGTCGCCTCCAAACCCGGTGTCGAGTTGGAAATCGACCGTGCCGAACAGCAGGCGTTCCACGCGCGGAGCATGGCAGATCGCATCGAGCGCTGTGAATGCCGCCGCGGATTCGATCAGCGGCAGAAGGGCGAGGCGGGCATGACTTCGCGAGTCGATATGCGCCAGCGCCTCGGTGTTTGCCGCTTTCGGCACGACGAGCCCTTGCACGGCAGGATGGGCGGCAAAGGCGCCGACATCCTCGTCGAACCAGCATGTGTCGGCGGCATTGATGCGCACGTACACGCTGGCCAGCTCAGGCAGCGCTCGCAGTACTGCTTCGCGGGCGCGGTCCTTGTCGTGCGGCGCGACGGCGTCTTCGAGGTCCACGATCACGGCGTCGGCGCCCGCGAGCAACGCTTTTGCAAAGCGCTCCGGACGGTTGCCGGGGACGAACAGATACGACCTTGCTTCAGAGCGGATACGGGTTTCCATTGGGGCGGTGTGAGTGATCGGAGAAAGTGGAATGCCGCGACGGCAGTCGCGGCATGGCGGATGAAGGGCAGCGGTTCGCCGTGCCGTTTATCTCATGGGACGGGACGCTTCGAGCGTCGCGTCCGGGACATTGTCCTCGACAGGCGTGAGCGCTTCGAGCGAGCGCCCTTTGGTCTCGATACCGAGCGCGGCCACGACAACGATTTGCAGGACCAGCATCGACAGCATGGCAATCACGACGCCGCTCACCTGATAGCGGCCGTGCAGCGCGACGACCATGTATGGCGTGATCACCGTCATGAGGCGGCCCAGGGTGTTGCAAAAGCCCGATCCCCGCATCCGGATATCGGTCGGGAACAGCTCCGGCACGTACAGCGCCCACGCGAACGCGACCATCACATAGATGGTCGTCACGAGGCCGAAGCCGACCAGCGCGATCGCGGCGGGCGAGGTCACGTTCGGATAGATTGCGCCGAGCACCACGGCCACGCACGAAAACGCGATGATGCCGCGCTTGCGGCCCAGACGGTCGCCGGCCAGCATGCCGATCAATCCGCCGACCGGGCCGCCGAACGACATCAGCGTCGCGAAGCCGAGCGATGTGACGATGCTCATGCCGCTTTTCGCCATGAAGGATGGAATCCACGCGATGAACCCATAAATCACTGTGTTCAACACGATCAGGATCACGCTGCCCACGATCGTGCGGCGGATCAGTTCCTTCGAGAACAGCGCCGTGAACGAGCGCGCGATGGGAAGCGGCGGGGGCGCCGACAAGACCGGCGCCAGCGTATGCGTGCGCGAGATCTCGCTCTCGATATCGCTCAGTACGCGTTCAGCCTCGGCATAGCGGCCCTTCGATTCGAGCCAGCGAGGAGACTCGGGCATCTTCTTGCGCAAATACCAGACGACCATCGCGCCCGCGCCGACGATCACGAACATCCAGCGCCAGCCGTAGTTCGGGATGATCAGATAGCTGAGCAACGCCGACATGAACAGCGCGATATTGGTCAGCGCCGACAGCGCCGAGCCCCAGCGTCCGCGGTGCGTCGGCGGGATAAATTCGCTGACGGTCACATAACCGACGACGATCTCCGCGCCCAGCCCGATGCCCATGAAGAACCGCGCGACGATGAGCCACGACATGCTCGGGGCACAGGCGCCCGCAAGCGACGCGATGCCGAAGATCAGCAGGTTCGCCTGATAGGAGAAACGCCGCCCAAAGCGGTCGCCGAGTATGCCGGCAAGCCACGCGCCGAGCACCATGCCGGCGAACGTGGAGGATACGAATTGCGCGTTCTTCGCCAGATCCGACCAGCCGCTCTTGATCAGCGCGCCGAGCACCGCGGCGCCCAGATAGATCTCGAACGCATCGAGAAACATGCCGCCGGCGACCAGCCCGACGGTGCGCCAGTGAAAACCCGCAATGGGCAGACGGTCGAGCCGTGCGCCGGCTTTCGGAATCGAGCATGGCATGACGTCTCCTTGGAATGTTGCGATGTGCAGCGGCTGTCACGGCCGCCTCGGCCACGGCATGGGCCGGAGTATCGGCACATTAAGTTGACATGTACGTACATGTCAACTTAATCGGGCTAGTGATTTATACCTAAGTGTCTCCTGAAAAGATCAGTTTGGCTTTTACACTCGGAACTGCGTGTTGACATCGCCGGAAAGATGCCTTTACACTTATCCGTACAAGTTGCAAAGGATCAACCGGCAAAGCCGTATTCATGAAGGAGGACGGAAATGAACAACCCGGTCATCGACCCTGCGGAAGAAGCGCAGTTGCTGGATGCTATCGACCGTTGGGTGAAGCGTGAGGTCGAGCCGGTCGTGCTGCAGCACGACCATGAGGACATATGGCCTGCAAAGCTGGTCGAACAGATGAAAGAGCTTGGGCTGTTCGGCGCGACGATCAGTCAGGATTACGGCGGCCTCGGGCTGCCTGCATCGACGTATGCGCAGATCATCATGCGCATTTCGGCGACCTGGATGGCGATCACCGGCATCATCAATTCGCATCTCATGCTGGCGTTGGCGATCGAGAAATTCGGTACCGAGGCGCAGAAGGACACGTGGCTGCCCAAACTTGCGAGCGGCGAGATTCGCGGCGGTCTGGCGCTTACCGAGCCGGACGCGGGAACCGATCTGCAAGGCATTCGCATGACCGCCCGCAAGGCTGGGGATCACTACGTGATCAACGGCACCAAGACGTGGATCTCGAACGGCATCGAAGGGTCGGTCTTCGCGCTGCTGGTGAAGACGAATCCGGATGCCGATCCACGTCATAAGGGCATGAGCCTGTTCATCGCGCCGAAGCAGTCGGGCTTCACGGTTGGACGCAAGCTCGAGAAGCTCGGCTATAAGTCCATCGATTCGGCCGAACTCGTCTTCGACAACTATCGGATTCCAGCCGATCACCTGATTGGCGGTAACGAGGGGCAGGGTTTCTATCAGGCGACTGGCGGACTCGAACTGGGCCGCATCAACGTGGCGGCACGGGGCGTGGGTATTGCGGATGGCGCGCTCGCGCTGGCGACCGAATACGCGCAGGTGCGCAAGACCTTCGGCAAGCCGATCTGCGAACACCAGGCAATCCAGCTCAAGCTCGGAGAGATGGCCACGCGCGCGCGCGCCGCGCGCCTGCTCGTCATGGACGCGGCCGCCGCGTTCGATCGCGGCGAGCGCTGCGACCTGCAGGCGGGCATGGCGAAGTACTTCGCTTCGGAGGCCGCGCTGGAGAACAGCACGGAGTCGATGCGCATTCACGGCGCTTACGGCTACTCGAAGGAGTACCACATCGAGCGTCTTTATCGTGACGCGCCGCTCACGTGTATCGGCGAGGGGACCAACGAAATGCAGCGCATCATCATCGCGAAGCAATGGATCAAGAGGAATTCGATCGCATGAAACCCCTCAATGGAATCCGCATCGTCTCGGTCGAACAGTTCGGCGCGGCGCCGTACGGGTCGATGTTTCTCGCCGATCTCGGCGCTCAGGTGATCAAGATCGAGAACGTGGCGATCGGGGGTGATCCGGCGCGATACACCGGTCCTCACACACTCGGCAAAGCCGACAGCCAGTATTTTCAGACCTGGAATTCAAACAAGCAGAGTGTGACGCTCGACCTGCGATCGGCAGAAGGCAAGCAGGCGCTGCTACAACTCGTCGAGACCGCCGATGCCGTCGTCAACAACATGCGAGGCGACCTGCCGGCCAAGATGGGTCTCGACTACGCGACGCTGTCGGCGGTCAATCCGGCGATCGTCTGCCTACATATCTCCGCATACGGACGGGATAACGAACGCGCGTCGTGGCCCGGCTATGACTACCTGATGCAGGCCGAGTCCGGCCTTATGGATCTGACCGGCGAACCGTCCGCGCCGCCGTCGCGTCTGGGCGCGCCGTCGATCATCGATCACATGACCGGCATCACCGGCGCGGTCGGCTTGCTGGCCGCGCTGCTGGGCGCGCGCGCCTCGGGCAAGGGCTGCGACGTGGATACGTGCCTGTTCGACGTCGCGCTGCATCAACTCGGCTATTCGGCGATCTGGAGTCTGAACGAAAAGCACACCGTGACGCGGCAACCCCGGAGTTCGCATTTTTCGCTGACGCCGGTCCAGACGTTTCCCACCGCGGACGGGTGGATCTTCATCATGTGCATGACCGACAAATTCTGGCAGGCGCTGCTGACCGGCATCGACGCCCGGCAGCTCGCCACGGATCCGCGTTTCGTCGATGTCGACGCGCGCAACGCACATCGCGACGAACTGAACGCGGAACTCGACCGGGTCTTTCGCGAGCACGGCACGAACCATTGGCTGTCCGTGCTGCAAGGCAAACTGCCGATTGGTCCCGTGCTTACGGTCGGACAGGCGCTCGCGAATCCGTTCGTGGCCGAAAGCGGCATGATCAGCCAGGTCCCGCATCCGGCGCGGCCGGATTTCCGCATGCTCTCGAATCCGCTGAAGATCGACGGCGCTCGTCTTAGCCAGCGAGTCTGCGCGTCGCTGGGCGAGAACAGCGACGCCATCCTCGCCGAGCTGAACGACCGCGAGACGAGCGCGTCATGAAGCTGACCGGTATCCGGGTACTCGATCTCACCTCGTTTCTGCCGGGCCCGTATCTGACGCTCGCGCTCGCCGATCATGGTGCGGAAGTGATCAAGATCGAAGCACCGCAAGGCGGCGATCCGGGCAGACACATCGCCCCGTCCGACGGCGATACGACGGTCTTTTTCCGCAACCTCAACCGCGGCAAGAAAAGCGCCGTGCTGGATCTTAAAAGCGCCGAAGGCAAAGACGCATTGCTGACACTGTGCGGATCCGTCGATGTCTTCGTCGAGTCGTTCCGGCCGGGCGTGATGAAGCGCCTCGGCGTGGACTACGAAAGCGTGCGCGCGCGTAATCCGCGCATCGTGTATTGCTCGCTCAGCGCGTTCGGACAGACCGGTCCCTATGCGCTGCGTCCGGCGCACGATCTGGCGGCCGAGGCGTTGAGCGGCGTGCTCAGCATGACGCTCGGCGAAGACGATCGACCGGCCATGCCGGGCGTGCCGGTTTCGGATCTGCTCGCGGGCCTGCAAGGGCTGTCGGGCGTGCTGATGGCGCTGCTCGCGCGCGAGCGTACGGGCGAGGGCGAATTCATCGACATCAGCATGCACGACGCGATGCTCGCCGGATGTCTCAACATTCTTGGGCCGGCGCAACTGAGCGGCGTGCAGCCCGTGGCCAAGCATCAACGCACGACGGGCGGCGGTGCGCTTTATCGTAGCTACCGAACCGGCGACGGACGGTATCTGAGCCTTGCCGGGCAGGAGCCGAAGTTCGTCGAGGCGCTGCTCGGCTATTTAGGCCGAAGCGATCTGTGCGAACTCTGTCTGCGTGGGCCAGGTCCGCACCAGCAGCCTGTGATGGACTTTCTCTCTGCGACCTTCGCGACGAAATCCGTCGCCGCCTGGGATGAGATCCTCGGGACGCTGGACATCTGTCATGCCGTCGTGAAGACATTGCCCGAGGCGCTCGACGACGAGCACGCAATCGCACGCGGCATGGTGAACACGGACCAAGAAGGGCGGCGGTACATCGGTCCGCCTATCCATTTCAAGCATCAGCCCGCACGACCGGATCTACATGTCGCGAAACTTGGCGAACACAACGCCGAGCTCGGCCTGCCGGCCGTGCCTCGCCAGGCTGACTGAGTTTATCGACGGAGTATCACCATGAGCGACATAACGCACGAAACCGTTCGTATCCGGGAAAACGCAGGCCGCTTCTACGAAGATTTCGAGCCGGGTCATATCTACGAACATCGGCCCGGCCGCACGATTACCGAGACCGACAACATCTGGTTTACGTTGTTGACCATGAATACCCATCCGCTCCACTTCGACAACGAATATGCGTCGCAATCGGAGTTCGGGCGCGCGCTGGTCAATAGCTGTCTCACGCTTTCGATGGTGGTCGGGATGAGCGTGCGCGACGTCAGTCAGCACGCCATCGGCAATCTGGGCTGGGACAAGGTATCGCTGACCGCGCCGGTTTTCGTCGGCGATACGATCTATGCCGAGTCGGAAGTGCTCAACAAGCGCGAATCGAAATCGCGCCCGACCCAAGGCATCGTGACCGTCAGGACGGTCGGACTGAAAGCCGATGGGACGCGCTTCATGCAGTTCGAGCGAACGGTGCTCGTGCCGAAGCGCGGCTCGGGCATCGATGTGTAAATTTCGGACGATGCGGGCAGCGCGTGCATCGAAGACCAGTGAAATGCAGTGAGGCAGGGATGAAGATTCTGGTGCCAGTCAAGCGCGTGGTCGATTACAACGTGAAGGTCCGGGTGAAGTCGGACAACACGGGAGTCGATATCGCCAACGTGAAAATGTCGATGAACCCGTTCGACGAGATCGCCGTGGAAGAAGCGGTGCGTCTGAGGGAAGCGGGTGTCGCGACCGAAGTGATTGCCGTGTCGTGCGGCGTGACGCAGTGTCAGGAAACGCTGCGCACGGCGCTGGCGATCGGAGCGGATCGTGCGATTCTCGTCGAATCCGCCGATGAATTGCAGCCGCTGGCGGTGGCGAAGATCCTGAAGGCGCTGGTCGATCAGGAAAAGCCTGAGCTCGTGATTCTCGGCAAGCAGGCCATCGACGACGACTCGAATCAGACCGGTCAGATGCTGGCCGCGCTGGCGGGTTTGCCGCAGGCGACCTTCGCCTCGAAGGTCGTGATTGCGGACGGCAAGGCCACCGTGTCGCGCGAAGTCGATGGCGGCGCCGAGACGCTGTCGCTGATGCTGCCCGCCGTGATCACGACAGACCTGCGCCTGAACGAGCCGCGTTATGTGACGCTACCGAACATCATGAAGGCAAAGAAGAAGCCGCTGACGGTCGTGAAGCCGGCCGACCTTGGCGTGGATGTCGCGCCGCGACTGAAGACGCTGAAGGTCGTCGAGCCGCCCAAGCGCAGCGCCGGCATCACAGTGCCGGATGTGCAAACGCTGGTTGGCAAACTGAAGAACGAAGCGAAGGTGATCTGATGACCATTCTCGTTATTGCGGAACACGACAACGCGTCGATCAAGGCATCGACGCTGAATACCGTTGCAGCGGCCGCGAAGATCGGCGGCGACGTGCACGTGCTGGTCGCGGGTTCGAACGCGCAGGGCGCGGCAGATGCCGCCGCGAAAATCGCGGGCGTGGCTAAAGTGCTGCTCGCCGATGCGCCTCAACTTGTCGCAGGCCTCGCGGAGAACGTCGAAGCTACGGCGCTGAACATCGCGAAGGACTATTCGCATATCCTCGCGCCGGCGACCGCATACGGCAAGAACATCGCGCCGCGTATCGCCGCGCATCTAGATGTCGCGCAGATCAGCGACATCACCGCCGTCGACAGCGCGGACACGTTCGAGCGTCCGATCTACGCGGGCAACGCGATCGCGACGGTGCAATCGAGCGATCCGATCAAGGTCATCACCGTGCGCTCGACCGGCTTCGATCCGGTGGCGGCGGAAGGCGGCAGCGCAGCGATCGACAAGATCGAAGCGGCGGCGGACGCGGGTATCTCGCAGTTCGTCAGTCGCGAAGTGACGAAGCTTGATCGGCCGGAACTGACGAGCGCGCACATCATCGTGTCGGGCGGGCGTGGCTTGGGAAGCGGAGAGAACTACACGAAGACGCTCGAACCACTCGCCGACAAACTCGGCGCGGCGCTAGGCGCATCGCGCGCGGCGGTCGATGCGGGCTATGTGCCGAACGACTATCAAGTGGGCCAGACCGGCAAGATCGTCGCGCCGCAACTGTACGTGGCCGTGGGCATATCGGGTGCGATCCAGCATCTGGCCGGCATGAAGGACAGCAAGGTAATCGTCGCGATCAATAAAGACCCCGAAGCGCCGATCTTCAGCGTTGCCGATTACGGTCTCGTCGGCGACCTGTTTGTGCATGTGCCGGAGCTGACAAGCACAATTGATTGACGGCTTGAAAATTTTTTCGCTTAACTGCGCTCCGCATCTGCCTTGTTCATTTGCAGGAATTCAGCGATGAGATTCACTGGCCACAACTCTACGGCAGCGGTCCCGCGTTCCGTTCCACCTGATCTCTCGCTTAAAGGCGAGCTTTCTGTGCTTTCCACGGATCAACTCGAGGACCGCGTAAGAGGGATTGGCTCCACTCGCTCTGGAACGCAGAGCCTTGAACGCGCCATTCGAATACTGCGTGTACTCGCATCTCGCCACCGCACTGGCTGGAGGCTTTCTGATTTGGCCGCTTGCTGCGGCTTGGACAAGAGTTCCACGCACCGGCTGCTAGCTTGTCTGATCCGCGAAAGGCTGGCGCAACAACGCTCCAAAGATCTCCGTTACATGTTAGGGCCGCTTGCTTGGGAGCTGGGACTTTCAGTGCCATTCCATCCCGAACTGGAAGGTTCGTGTCGTGAGCGGCTCGCTGCCGTTGCCCTCCGGTTCGATGGCATTGCTTTCCTGATGCTGCGAAGCGGCTATGAGTATGTTTGTGCTTTGCGCACTGGTCATGCAGATTTGCGCGCGGTGTCGGTTGGAGTCGGCACGCGCCGTCCACTCATTACAGCGGCTGCTGGAGTATCGATTCTGCTTTCGCTTCCCGCGCATGAAGCTGCCGACGTGCGCGCCAAGAATCAAAAGCAGGAAATTAGCCGCTGCGTTGGAGCAAGCCTCGAATCGCTGGACAGTATGTATCGGCGCTCTGAAGTGTTTGGCTTCGGCATCAGCCTTGGCGATCTAGTGCGCGGGGTCCACTCGGTTGGTGTGCCCGTATTTAGTCAGGCTCGTGTTCCTGTCGCTGCTTTGTGCTTGGCTGCGCAGGCCGCCAGGTTGCCCGATTCGAGATTGATAGAGGCCAGCGAAGCGCTCCTCACGGTCGCGCCGATTGCAGCCGCTGCTTGCGCGGGCACAATTCCGCTTTGATCCAGGTGCGGCTTCTCCTACGCACTGACATCTCCGCGTCAACTCGCAATTTCTCCCGGATCTTGCCGCGGACCCGCCTGATATTGGCTAAGCAATGCCAACCGCTGGGTTTTGTGCCGGTCGATGGCACTCGCTTTGCCACGACGCCTTACCCCGGATGAGGACTCTTAAACTGAATCTCACGATGCGATTTCGTACGACACCGCTCGGAGGCACGCTAGGTTTTTTACCGAAGAGTCTCATCCGATACGAACAGGACGAGTCTCCGACAATCAACGCTTAGCCGTCCAAGTCGAACGGAACGCGCACATACCCTTCCATCAGCACGCGCGCGCTGCGGCTCATCATCGCCTTCGTGACCTGCCATTCGCCGTCCGCTTTCACCGCCTCGGCGCCGACCCGCAACGTGCCCGACGGATGCCCGAACCGCACCGATTGACGCTCGCCGCCGTCCGCCGCGAGATTGACGAGCGTGCCGGGAATCGCCGCCGCCGTACCGATGGCGACTGCGGCGGTGCCCATCATCGCGTGATGCAGCTTGCCCATCGACATCGCGCGCACGAGCACGTCCACGTCCTCTACGCCGACCGCCTTGCCGCTTGATGACACGTAAGCCACCGGTTTCGCGACGAACGCAACCTTTGGTGTGTGCTGGCGCTGCGCGATCTCATCAAGGTGCTTGATGAGACCCATGCGCAGTGCGCCGTGTGCGCGAATCGTCTCAAAGCGCTCGAGGGCGGCTTCGTCGCCGTTGATGGCGTCCTGCAACTCGGTGCCCGTGTAGCCGATGGCGTCCGCATCCAGAAAAATGATCGGAATGCCCGCGTTGATCATCGTGGCCTTCAGCGTCCCTATGCCCGGGATGTCGAGGTCGTCCACCACATTGCCGGTGGGGAACATCGAGCCGCCAGCGCCTTCCTTCTCCGCAGCCGGATCGAGGAACTCCAGTTGCACTTCGGCGGCCGGGAAGGTTACGCCGTCGAGTTCGAAGTCGCCCGTTTCCTGCACGGCACCGTTCGTCATCGGCACATGCGCGATGATGGTCTTGCCGATGTTCGCCTGCCAGATGCGCACGATCGCGATGCCGTTATCCGGCACGCGGTCCGGATCGACCAATCCGCTGCTGATGGCGAACGGGCCGACCGCTGCCGACAGGTTGCCGCAGTTGCCGCTCCAGTCCACGAACGGCTTGTCGATGGACACCTGACCGAACAGGTAATCGACGTCGTGACCGGGGCGCGTGCTCTTCGACACGATGACAGTCTTGCTCGTGCTCGATGTCGCGCCGCCCATGCCGTCGATCTGCTTGCCGTACGAATCGGGGCTGCCAATCAAGCGCATGAAGAGGGCGTCGCGCGCGGCGCCCGGAACGCGTGCCGCTTCGGGCAGATCATTCAGCTGGAAAAAGACGCCCTTGCTGGTGCCGCCGCGCATGTAGGTGGCGGGAATCCGGATTTGGGGTGCGTGTGCCATGTTTATCGAATCCTTGTAAAGAGAGGGCCGCGTGCGTCAGGCCGCTGCCTTCGACGACTCCAGGAAGTCCTGCGCGAAGCGCTGCAATACGCCGCCCGCTTCGTAGATCGAGACCTCCTCGGCCGTATCGAGCCGGCAGGTGACCGGTACTTCCAGACGTTCGCCGTTCTTGCGATGTACCACGAGCACGAGATCGGCGCGCGGCTTGCGCTCGCCGTTCACGTCGTAGGTTTCCGTGCCGTCGAGCGCGAGCGTCACGCGATTGACGCCTGCCTTGAATTCGAGCGGCAATACGCCCATGCCGATCAGGTTCGTGCGATGGATGCGCTCGAAGCCTTCCGCGACGATGGCCTCCACGCCCGCGAGCCGCACACCCTTCGCGGCCCAGTCGCGCGACGAGCCTTGTCCATAGTCCGCACCCGCGACGATGATGAGCGGCTGCTTGCGCTCCATATACGTTTCGATGGCTTCCCACATGCGCGTGACCCGGCCTTCCGGTTCGATACGCGCGAGCGACCCTTTCTTCACCTGTCCGTCGATCACGGCCATCTCGTTGACGAGCGTCGGATTGGCGAAGGTCGCGCGCTGCGCCGTCAGATGATCACCGCGATGGGTCGCGTACGAGTTGAAGTCCTCTTCGGGCAGGCCCATTTTCGCGAGATATTCGCCTGCCGCGCTGTTCGCAAGAATGGCGTTGGAAGGCGACAGGTGATCGGTCGTGATGTTGTCGCCGAGCACGGCGAGCGGCCGCATGTTCTTGAGCGTGCGCTCGCCCGCAAGCGCGCCTTCCCAGTACGGCGGACGGCGAATGTACGTGCTCTGGCCGCGCCAGTCGTAGAGCGGGCTGATGGCGTCGCCGCTTGCCTGCGTGAGCGCAAACATCGGCTCATACACGCGGCGGAAATGTTCCGGCTTCACGCTTTGCGCGACGATCGCGTCGATCTCGGCATCGTCGGGCCAGATGTCCTTCAGATACACCGGCTGCCCGTCCTTGCCGACGCCGAGCACATCCTTTTCGATATCGAAGTGGATCGTTCCCGCAATCGCATAGGCGACGACGAGCGGCGGCGACGCGAGAAACGCCTGCTTAGCATAGGGGTGAATACGGCCATCGAAGTTGCGGTTGCCGGAGAGCACGGCGGTGGTGTAAAGCTCACGATCGACGATTTCCTGCTGGATGACGGGATCGAGCGCGCCCGACATGCCGTTGCAGGTCGTGCACGCGAACGCGACGATGCCGAAGCCGAGCTTTTCCAGTTCCGACAGCAGGGCGGCTTCCTGCAAATACAGTTCGACCGCCTTCGATCCCGGCGCGAGCGACGACTTGACCCACGGTTTGCGCGCGAGACCTTGCGCGTTTGCATTGCGCGCGAGGAGCGCCGCCGCGATCACGTTGCGCGGATTGCTGGTGTTCGTGCAACTGGTGATGGCCGCGATGATGACCGCGCCGTCCGGCATCTTGCCGGGTGTTTCTTCCCACTGGCGCGCGATGCCGCGGTCGTAGAGCTGCGCGGTCGGCAGGCGCTTATGCGGATTCGACGGCCCGGCCATGTTGCGCTCGACGCTCGACAGGTCAAAACGGAGAATGCGCTCGTATTGCGCGTTACCGAGCGTGTCGGCCCAGAGGCCAGCGGTTTTGGCATAGGTCTCGACGAGGCGGATCTGCGCTTCGTCGCGGCCCGTCAGACGAAGATACGCGATGGTCTGCTCGTCGATGTAATACATCGCGGCGGTCGCGCCGTATTCCGGCGCCATGTTCGAGATGGTCGCGCGATCGCCGAGCGTGAGGCTCGACGCGCCTTCGCCGTAGAACTCTAGGTACGCGCCGACGACTTTTTCGCGGCGCAGGAATTCGGTTAGCGCGAGCACGATATCGGTTGCGGTAATGCCCGGCTGGCGCTTGCCCGTCAGTTCGACGCCGACGATATCCGGCAGGCGCATCCACGACGCGCGGCCCAGCATGACGTTCTCGGCTTCGAGACCGCCCACGCCGATGGCAACGACGCCGAGCGCATCGACGTGCGGTGTGTGGCTGTCGGTGCCAACAAGCGTGTCGGGAAACGCGACGCCGTCGATCGAATGGATGACCGGCGACATCCGCTCCAGGTTGATCTGATGCATGATGCCGTTGCCCGGCGGAATGACCTCGACGTTCTTAAAGGCCTGCTTGGTCCAGTCGATGAAGTGGAAACGGTCTTCGTTTCTGCGATCTTCGATAGCTCGGTTCTTCTGAAACGCGTCCGGATCGAAGCCTCCGCATTCGACGGCGAGCGAGTGGTCCACGATCAGCTGAACTGGCACCACAGGGTTCACCTTGGCGGGATCGCCGCCCTGATCGGCGATGGCGTCGCGCAGGCCCGCGAGATCGACGAGCGCCGTCTGGCCGAGAATGTCGTGGCAGACGACACGCGCCGGAAACCACGGAAAATCGCGCTCGGTCTTGCGTTCGATCAATTGTCGCAGCGACGCTTCGAGAATCTCCGGGTCGCAGCGGCGCACGAGGTTTTCAGCGAGCACGCGCGAGGTGTAGGGCAGCGTGTCGTAGGCGCCGGGCGAGATGGCGTCGACGGCCGCGCGCGCATCGAAGAAATCGCATTGGGTGCCGGGCAGGGGTTTGCGGTTTGCAGTGTTCATGGCCGTGTCTCGCTCATCGCATGGTCTTTGACTGTAGACGCCATGCTCGAAGGTAGGGTGGGGGCAGGTTGAATCGGTTTTTATGGACCGCTGGAAAAAGCCTCTGCTGCCGGGGGGCGACAGAGCATAACTCCGCGCGCTCTCAGGACGCAGAGGGACGAACGCAAACTTACCTGCGGTCGGCCAGTGCGACGAAATCGAGGTTGTCTGGTCCCGTGTAGTTCGCACTCGGCCGGATGATTTTGTTGTCGATGCGTTGCTCGATGATGTGCGCGCTCCATCCCGCCGTGCGCGAGATGACGAAGAGCGGCGTGAACATGGCCGTGGGCACGCCCATCATGTGATACGAAACCGCGCTGAACCAGTCGAGGTTGGGGAACATTTTCTTTGCGTCGGCCATCACGGATTCGAGCCGTTCGGCGATGCTGAAGAGCTTGTTGTCGCCCGCTTCCTTCGAGAGCTTCTTCGCGACTTCCTTGATGACCTTGTTACGCGGATCGGAGATGGTATAGACCGGATGACCGAAGCCGATCACCACTTCCTTCTTCTCGACGCGTGCGCGAATGTCGGACTCGGCTTCGTCGGGCGTCTGATAGCGCGATTGAATTTCGAACGCGACTTCATTGGCGCCGCCATGTTTCGGGCCGCGCAATGCGCCAATGCCACCCACGATCGCCGAATACATGTCCGATCCCGTGCCCGCGATCACGCGAGTGGTGAACGTGGATGCGTTGAACTCATGTTCAGCGTAAAGATTGAGCGATACGTGCATGGCTTCGACCCACGATTTCGAGGGCTCCACGCCATGCAGCAAATGCAGAAAGTGTCCGCCGATGGAGTCGTCGTCAGTTTCGACTTCGATGCGCTTGCCGTTGTGCGAGTAGTGATACCAGTAGAGCAGCATCGAACCGAGCGAGGCCATCAGTTTGTCGGCGATATCCTTCGCGCCGGGAACGTTGTGATCGTCTTTTTCGGGCAGGATGGTGCCGAGCATGGATACGCCGGTGCGCATGACGTCCATGGGGTGCGCGGACGCCGGAATCCATTCGAGCGCGGCCTTGAGGTTTGCGGGCAAGCCGCGCAAAGCCTTGAGTTTTGTCTTGTACGCCTTCAACTCGGCGACGTTCGGCAGCTTGCCATGCACGAGCAGATACGCGATCTCCTCGAACTCGCTGGTGGTCGCGACATCGAGAATGTCGTAACCGCGATAGTGCAGGTCGTTGCCGGTCTTGCCGACTGTGCACAACGCGGTGTTGCCCGCGGTCACGCCCGAGAGGGCAACCGATTTCTTCGGCTTGAAACCGCTCGTTGCGGTGCTGTTGTCTGCTTCGCTCATTACTCAGTCTCCTGAAGCTGGGGGTTATTTCTGCGCCGAAAACAACTGATCCAGCTTGTCTTCGTACGCGTGATAGCCGAGATATCGATACAGGTCGGCGCGCGTCTGCATCGTGTCTACGGCGGCTTTTTGTGTGCCATCGCGCCGCACGGTCTCGTAGAAGTTGAGCGCGGCGGCATTCATTGCGCGATACGCGCCGCAGCAATAGAGCGCGATATCGACATTCGCGTCCTTCAGTTCGTCGGTCGTGAAGAACGGCGTCGAGCCGAACTCGGTCAGATTCGCGAGAATCGGCACGCCGACCGCCGCCTTGAAGCGCCGATAGTCGTCGAGTGTCTTCATGGCTTCGGGGAAAATCATGTCCGCTCCGGCTTCGACATAGGCCACGGCGCGCTCGATCGCGGCGTCGATGCCTTCGGCGGCGGCCGCGTCGGTGCGCGCCATGATTACGAAAGCGTCGTCGGTGCGCGCATCAACAGCGGCTTTCACACGATCGACCATTTCACCCGTCGTGACGACTTCCTTGCCCGGGCGATGCCCGCAGCGTTTCTGTCCGACCTGATCTTCGATATGCACCGCCGCCACGCCCGCATTAATGAACGAGCGGATCGTGCGCGCGATGTTCAACGCGCCGCCCCAGCCGGTATCGATATCGACCATGAGCGGCAGCGACGACGCATCCGTGATGCGGCGCGCGTCGATCAGCACGTCTTCCATCGTGCTGATCCCGAGGTCCGGCATGCCGAGCGAATTGGCGGCCACGCCGCCACCCGAGAGATAGAGCGCCTTGAAGCCGACGGCTTCGGCCATCTTGGAGGCATAGGCGGTGATCGCACCGACGACCTGCAAGGGCGATTCGTCCCGGACGGCGTTACGAAACCGCGCGCCGGCGGTCTGTCCAGGTGAGGATGTTGAGTGCATGTTGATGTCTCCGTAAAAGGCGCCGTAATAGTGCAAATTCTTTGCCATGCAGAAGCGCGCTCGTAACCTGTTGATTTTTATATAATCGTCAATTTGCACCGTGCGCACTTCCTTTCATAAGTGAAATTCCAATTTCGGAATGGGGATTCACGCGATATCCTGTCCGTCTTTTTAAAAGTCATTTCCGGAACAGCATGAAAGCAGAATCCGCATCGCATCCGCGCATCTGGGCGGTCGGCATCAGCCGGCTGCGGGACCTGTTCTTGGATGTCAGCAGCGAGTACGCCGACCGTGCCGACCTCGACGTGGTCGCGCTGGGTTATGAAGATGCCGTGGCGCGCATCGAGAGTGAGACCGGCGAGCGGCCGGACGTGGTGGTCGGCGGCGGATCGAACGGCGCGTATCTGAAATCGCGCGTCTCGGTGCCGGTGGTGATCATCAGCCCGACCGGCTTTGATGTCATGCATGCGCTCACGAAAGCGCGTCAGGACGGCGCGCGGATGGCGCTTGTCACGCACGGTGAGACGCCGCAGGAGATTCGGCGCTTCTTGTCGGCCTATGCCATCGACGTGGCCTGCGAATCGTATCGTTCGGCGGAGGATGCGGAAATTCTCGTGCATGACCTGCGCGACCGGGGTATCGATGTCGTGGTCGGGCCGGGCCTCGTGACCGACCTCGCCGCTCGTGCCGGCATGCAGTCGGTGTTCCTCTATTCGCGGACATCAGTGGCAGCCGCGTTCGAGACCGCGCTGGAAGTCGCGCAGGCGATGCGCCGCGAAGTCGGGCGGCGCACGCGGCTCGATAACCTGTTACAGCATCTGCGCGATGGCGTCGTCGCGGTCGACGCAAATGGCTGTATCGAGGCCATTAATCAGCGTTTGCTGTCTGCGCTCGGGCTCACCGATGCTGCACGCATCGTGGGCCGTCCGCTGCTTGACGTCGCGCCGGCACTAGGCAGTATCCTGCCTTCGGACGGCGAAGACCGAGTTGGCAGCGTGCGCGGTGTCAGCTACGCAATCCATTGTGGTCCGCTGGCGGGCGACGGCGCCTCCGGTGGCACGATCTACACGTTTCAGGAATCCCGAGCGGTGGAGCGGCTGGACCGGACGCTGCGCTCGCGACAAGGCGCGCAGGAATTCGTCGCGCGTTATCGGCTCGACGCGATCGTCGGGGAATCGGATGCGATGCAGCGCGTGAAGGCGCAGGTGTGCAAGTACGCGACATCGGATGCGACGCTGCTGATTCTCGGCGAAAGCGGCACGGGCAAGGAAATGGTCGCGCAGAGCATGCATCAGATGAGCCGGCGGCAGGACTTTCCGTTCGTCGCGATCAATTGCGGCGCGTTTCCAGAGGCGTTGCTGGAGAGCGAACTATTCGGCTACGAGGAAGGCGCGTTCACGGGCGCGCGCAAGGGCGGCAAGGCGGGGCTGATCGAGGCGGCTCATCGCGGCACGCTGTTTCTCGATGAAATCGGCGAGATGCCGGCGTCGCTGCAAAGCCGGCTGCTGCGAGTGTTGCAGGAACGCGAGGTCGTGCGGCTGGGCTCGACCGAATCGACGCGCGTGGATATCCGCGTGATCGCCGCCACGCACCGGACGCTCGCGCAAGGCGTGCAGGACGGCTCGTTCCGCGCCGACCTGTTCTATCGGATCAATATATTGAGCATCGCGTTGCCGCCGCTGCGGGCGCGCGCCGGCGACATCCTGCCGCTCGCGACGGAACTGCTGATGCAGGCCGCGAGCCGCGAGGTGGCGCTCGGATTGCGCCTGCCGAACCGCGATGTCGTGAAGAAAGTGCTGGCGCCGCTCGACGGAGTGTTGAGCGCATATCGCTGGCCGGGGAATGTGCGGGAATTGCAAAACGTGATCGAACGCGTGGCGGTGGAAATCGCGCATCTGCGCGAGAAAAACGGACGCGAGTCGAGGTTGTCACTGGAAGATTTTGCAGCGATTGCGCCCGAGGTCTGCGAACCGGCGCGAGACGACGATGCGAATTTGAGCCTGCGTCAGTTGAGCCGGACCGCCGAGGCGGATCAGGTGCGCGCGACGCTTGCCGAATTCGGCGGCGACCGCGATGCCGCATGCAAGGCGCTCGGCATCAGCAAGACAACGCTCTGGCGCAAGTTGAACGCAAAAAGGTAATTGTCGTCGTCCCTCGTGGCCCTGAGGCCTGTTTTACATAAATAGTATTAACGCATTTTCATATGTAGTCCTTATCGAATTAAAGTTGATCCAGCTTTCCGGATTTGTCGGCTTTAGATTGCAAGGCTCGAAATGTGTGATAGAGATCATCGCGGGGCACGCTGAACACTCGCTTCCGCCCCCCCTGAACGGCCATTTGAGTGAGCTTGTGAATCGCTGATATGCGCGTGGTAGCAGTTTGTGGCGATGTAAGCCCAGCTTCGGCCGACACGCCCATGAAGCCGAGCCCCTCGAACCACGGTCAATCGTCTCGCAACTGGCCTGCAATCTTGTGGACGGGCCATCGCGCGGGAAATGCATGAGCGGCGGCCACCGGCGCCAGATAAAATCATTAAAGCCATTGGCGGGCACGCCTTTCCCGCGGCAACTGACAAGCCTAACCTAGCTGCTAGCGCGGATGCCCGCAGCAATATACCGACTCAGCATTGCAATTTTTTTCTTCATCGGGATGCCAGCGTATTTGCCCTGCGAGATTCGTACCATTCGTCCATCGAAATCGCTCATGACCAACGCGCCAACTGAAAATAGGTATGCCCAGCACAGGTACTCGTGTGACGCTGTGGGGATCGCCTTTCTCAGCGCATCGATGAACGCCCTAGCCAGAGGATCAAAATATTCTTCGATGATGCCTCGCGTAGCTTCCTGTGGATCAGACGCTTCCCGCACAACGAGCTGCGCGTGGTAGATGCCTTCCGGAGTAGCGTGACTGCGGACAATCGGAGCGATGAAAGCGCGCACGATCCTCTCGACTGCGTCCTCGCTGTCGAAGTCGTCGATCTTGCCAAGGTCGTTTAGACGTTCCTCCATGATTTCCCTACGGAATTCAAAGATCGAACGGTATAGATTCAGCTTCGTTTCGAAGTGATAGACGATGATCGGTAAGCCGACCTCCGCGCTTTTTGCGATGTCTCGCATCGACACCCCATGATAACCCTCCTGCGCAAAAAGCTTCTCAGCGGCAACGAGGATTCGCTCGCGCTTGTCTGGCTCATGCGCCGGTTTTGCTTTAATCCGGCGCGCTTCCGACGTCGTGCCAACTGTCATTTGATTTCCTTATTAACGGTCTACGTGAAAACTCTAACATGCATTTGATTAGCACAAAATTGCACGTACGTACAGTCTAAAATATATTCTTCGAAACTGGGACATGGTTCGACGACTTTTACACGAGCTTGCAAGTCACGACGCTATTAGCTTAGACTGTACGTACGTACAGTCAACACTGCGATTTCAAACCCTGTACTCAACGGCCACTGCCGATTTGAGTCCACAAGCATCGGAGATTCATATGCAAAGCGAACTTGGTGTCGTAGAAACGCGCTACGGCAAACTCGAAGGCGGACGTGAGAACGGTCTGCGCGTTTTCAGGGGAGTCCCTTTCGCAAAGCCGCCGATCGGCGCATTACGGTTCTGTGCCCCACGACCACTTGAGCGGTGGACCGGCGTGCGGTCGGCAACAAAATCCGGCCCAGCGTCTGTACAAATCAATCTCGTCAACGCGCAGGAAGTTCTGAAGGAAGTGGCGCAATTAGATTCCGGCGTACCTGGCATTCCGGCATGGCCCGGATACGTCGGGAAAGTCTATAACCACGAGCATATCGCGGAAGACTGCCTATACCTCGACATTTGGGCACCGGACAACCGGCCACGCGGCCTTCGTCCCGTGTACGTCTACTTCCATGGCGGTGCGAATGCGGTGAGCTCGGGATCATTCGCTGTCGAACGCGGAGAAAACCTGGCTCGGGAAGAGGATTTCATCGTCGTTCGCCCGAACTATCGAATGGGCGCGCTAGGCTGGGTGCATTTTGGCCTCGTGAGCGACGAGTTTCCCGAAGCAATCAACCTTGGCGTGCAGGACCAAGTGGCGGCGCTAGCATGGGTATTCGAGAACATCGAAGCGTTCGGTGGCGACCCGGAGAACATCACGATCGGTGGAGAGTCTGCCGGGGCGACCGCAGTATCGCATCTTCTGACATACCCTCCAGCTCGCCGGTACTTTAAACGAGCGATCCTTCAGTCGCTGTCGCCTTTCAACGTTTGGTGCACCCAGCAGCAGGAAGAAGCCCGCTTCGTCGCCAACAAGTATCTGGAACTTCTGAAGCTTGACGACTTTTCCAAGCTTCACGACATTGACCCGATTCGGCTGCTCGCCGTTCAGAACATCATGACGCGCTTCTTCGATCCCGACGCAAATGTTGCCTGGCGTCCGCTGGGCGGTGTCATCGACGGACAATGGATTCCCGAGGCGCCTGCCCAGTTTCTTTCCAGTCCCCGCTCGGATGACTTGAAAAAGCCATTGATGATCGGGTTCGCAAAGGATGAATGGCAATTCTTCCGCGGACACGCGAAGACTATTGTCGAAGGATCCGAAACGCAGGCACTGGCGATCCTGAGCCAAGTCTATGGCGACGCGCATGCGCGGGACCTCTACGATGGCTACCGAAAACTGTACCCCGACCATACTCAGCCTGGCCATACAGTTTCGGACATCATGTCGTTTGAGTTCTTCAAATTTTCTTCGCTGGAGATCGCTAGGCGTCAGTCATCGAGCGGCACACCTGTCCATGTCTTTGAGTTTGCTTACGATCTTCCCGGCTTCGGCGGCTATCTACGCGCAGTGCACACGGGCGATATGCCCTTCCTCTGGCGCAATCATGCTGAAGAGGACCTCTTGCAGTGGCCGGCGTTCGACGGTGCGGACCGCGAAGACGTCCGGCGCGTCTCGAGAGAGATGGGACAGCTCTACGCGGCGTTTATCCGCGAGGGGCAACCGGACGATCGGTGGCGGCCGTACGATGGCGAAAGACAGTCGATATTGTGGTTCGGAAAAATCGTTGAATCCCGACCGAATCTACTGACAGCGGAACTCGAGCTTTTCCGCCGGCACGCTTCCGAAAGCGTCGGGCAACTCGAAGCGCTTCTGGTCAACAACGTTCGCAGGAAAATCGGCGCCGCTTGAATAGTGAGGGCGTCGGTGGCCTTTTTGCGTTCCGCTACTTTGCCGTATTGAGCGTGTCTCCCCGACGCATACTTGCCTGATGGCGAGAGGTCGGCCGAGGTGGATAAGTCCCGCAAGACACTGCGGCCTGTGTCGTCTTCTGCACCGTGCATTGCTGTTTACCCCAGCGTTGCAAAAGCTGCTTTTTATTTTGTACACTAGACGTACGTACAGTTAGCAAGTCTAATCTAGAAATATGCTGCAGACACCTCGGGGCAGTAGAAAGGCAGCCTCACAGATACGTAAAGTGCGTCGGAAAATGGAGAGAGCTACAAATGACAAAAGTGGAAGAGTTCCGTCGCGGCCTAGTTCAACTGCTCGCATCGACCGCGGGTTTGGGAGTTGGCGTCATTGGCCTCGCGAGCTATAACCTCGGGCTTTTCGCGAAAGACCTTAATGCGTCGATCGGTTTGACCAAAGCGCAATACGGCGCCGGATATGCGGCCTTTACATTCGGTCTTGCCCTCGGTCTGGGAACGTGGGGACGCCTGCTGTCGCGCTTCGGCGCAGCCAAAACGACGGCGATCAGTGCAGTCGGCATGGCGGCCTGTTTCGCCGGATTGGCCAGCTTTACAACGAGCCCTGCAATCTACATCGGCCTGCTCTGCTGTCTGGGCCTCTGCGGCGGCGCAACGAGCGGGATCACGTTCACACGGGTGATCAGCGACTGGTTTGACAAGGGCCGCGGATTCGCACTCGGACTGACTCAGATCGGACTGGGCGCGTCGGGTGCGCTGATACCGATAGTTACTGCGTCCATGATACGCGTACATGGATGGCGTGGCGGCTACCTCGCACTGGCGCTAATTGCGCTGATTGGTGTGCCGATCGCACTTGTATGTCTGCGCATGCGATCGCACGGTCCATCGCAGCGGGAAACGACTTCTGTGCTGGATACGGTCATCTTGGAGGAATTCCGTATAGCCCGCAGAGGACGTGTGTTCTGGACGCTACTGGTTGCCTTTTCCGCGACGACGCTGTTCGTATCCGGAAGTGCGCAGCACATGGTTCCCATGCTTCGGGAGTTCGGTGTCGACTCAGTGTCGGTCGCGAAGTACGTGAGCATGATTGGAATCGGCACGATCTGCGTGCGGCTCATTTTCGGATGGCTTTCCGATCTGCTGCACGCACCGTGGCTTATGGCGACGTCCTGTGTCGTCGGAGCCGTTGGATTGCTGCTGGTCGGCGCAGGCGGCGCACGATACGCGACACTCTACGCTTTCACACTTGGCTGGGCATTTGGCGGCGAAATTGACCTGATCGCGTACATGACCACACGATACTTCAAAATGTCGATCTTTCCGCGTGTCTACGCATGGCAATACGGTGCGCTTTCAATCTGCGCGGGCATCAGCCCCTTTTCGATTGGCTGGATTGCCGACGTCTTTCACAGCTACAAACCCGGTCTCTACGTATGTGCAACGCTCGCGTTGGTCGCCGCGCTGCTCTTCCTGACGCTTCCCCGATATCGCGATGAGGCGCTAGTCGGTCCTCGGCAGCGAACAGCTGCACAGGTTAATTCTTAGCCGGGTATCAATTCACAGTCTCAACACTAACAAAGAGAGGATGACAAATTATGATCGAACTGGATCACATCTGTCTTGCGGCACAGAACGTTTACGAAGCCACCTTCCGATTGAGCCGGGAAACAGGATTCGGAAACTACGACGGTGGTTTCTTCCCGCTCTACGGGCTCGGACACAAGGTGGTGCCGTTGTCATCTGATGTCTACATTGAGGTCGAAGGGATTGTCGATTACGTCCAGTTATACAATGCAAACCCGGTCACCAAGCTCTATGAACGCGTCACGCTCGCTGGCGACTGCTTTCTCGGCCTCTGCTTTCGCGCCAGCACGATGGAGGAAATGGAATGCTTCGCCGCACATCAGGGCACGACCGTCGACACCAAGACACTCAATGTCGATACGGCCCGTCAGATGATGAACGGCAACCGTGGCCTGGCGATCCAGGTGCCTAGCGCGCTGAAGGCCTGGCCGGCCGGGATGCCGAATCTCTACTACAAACCTGAGCTTTCGAATCATCCTGCCAGTGTGCCGGTCGAAAAGGATACGGGGCACTCCACTCCTGGGGGGGTCGAATGGATTGAAATCGGTGAGGACGAGAACCAACTTTCCTCATGGTTTGGCGATGTCGTAAGGCCTATGGACCTCAATGTGGAGATTCGCTACAACGGTCAATCGCCGGGGCTGTACGCGATGGGTATCAAAAGTGATTCCGGTCTGATTGAAATTCGCCGTCGACCGCCGACCCGCTAAAACCCGTCGATAACGTGTTGCCTCCCAGCTCTGGAGGCGGCCGTGATTTTTGATTGTAGACCGTTGGCGCGGCGGTATTTTGCCTAAAGTGTGTGTCTAAATAGGCACGTTTATTAGTACTGCAACATAAATTGCGCGAATCCGAATGATGCTGCCTTCGTCTTCAACCATCCAACTCGAGAATTAGCGTGAAAACAAGACAACTCGCATATCCATGTTTGTTGTGCGCCGCCTTCTACGGATCCGAGGCGTTTGCACAGAGCAGCGTAACACTCTACGGACTGATCTCCGGCGGCCTCGCATATTCGACCAACCAGAGCGGGCATCATAGCTATCAGACAGCCAGCGGCACGAACCAGTCGCCGCGATGGGGTTTGCAGGGGAAAGAGGATATTGGCGGTGGAACGAGCGTCATTTTCACCTTGGAGAATGGGTTCAATATCTTGAACGGAACTGCGTCTTACAACGCTCGGATGTTTGGGCGCCAAGCCTTCGTCGGATTGTCGAATTCGACCTGGGGCACAGTCACTTTCGGCCGGCAGTACGACAGCGTCGAAGACCTTCTCGACCTAAACACTGGCTATAACTGGAACGGCACAATCGGCGACAACGACAATACCTATAACAATCTTCACGTCAATAACGCTGTCAAATACACCTCGCCGACTTACGGCGGCATCCGAGCAACTGCGATGTATGGATTTAGCAATTCCGCAAGCGGGTTCAGCGACAATCGCTCGTTCGGCGGAGGCCTAAGCTACCAGTCTGGGCCCTTCAACTGGAACATCGCATACACAGAGTTCGATCATCCTTACAGTGCGACAAATCAAACCGGCGCACTTGACACTGATTATGCCGTCTCCTATTTAACGTTCGATAGAAGCGCGCTGACGACGCACGCTTACGCTGACAAACAGAGAATTTTCGGCACTGGGGGCTTTTATAACATCGGCGCGTTGAAGCTTGGCGCACTCTACACCGACGTCAACTATTTCTATCTTGACGGTCAACACCTCAATCTTCAAAACTTTAGCGTCAGCGCTAATTACATGTTGCACAGCGACCTGCTCCTTGGCATGGGTTATGTGTACACAACGGGAAAATACTCAATCACCGGATCAAGGCCCCGTTGGCGCGAACTGAATCTGGCGGCCGATTACTTCCTGTCAAAGCGGACCGACATTGCGCTGATCGTATATTTACAAGAAGCAGGCGGCGGAGCTTTAGCCGATATCCAAGGCTATTACGCGTCCTCCACCAACCGTCAGTTGGTGACCACATTGGGAATTCGCCACAAGTTCTAGGGGTCTTGCCAAACATCGCGGGGCACGGCTCGACACGTCGATTCAGAAGCAGCTTTACTTCATTCATGCTGGAACCGGGGGCGATCGGTACGTGACCAGACGCCGAGTTTATGGACTCGATGTTCGATGCTGCCGTCGATCAATGAGCAGGCAACGGCCGACCTGTGGCCCATTCGCGCACTCAGATCGTAGTGCGTACGGTCGCCGGCCAGCTTGCCTCACCGGATTGCGTGAGGCCAATCTACTTCGTTGGATTTCGCGCAAGGGATGCTCGCCTGATAATGCGGCGTGAGAACCATTCTTCGGATGGCTGACGACGAAATTGTTTTACGCTCCGGACTGGCTGGCCTACAGCACCGATCAATTGATCAATGCATGAGGCCGTTGACTCTTACATTCGCTGACACAACGAGAAACGGATCACGAGCCCGCTTTGCGCACTCAGTCCGATTGATTATCGGTCGAGTCTCGGGCTGACGACTTAACCCAGTGCAAGAATTCTGCTGCCCTGGACTGCGAGATTTCAATTTGGCCGTGACAAATTTGTAGATCCCAAGTTGTCGGGCGGCGGGGCCTAACATGCGCTCGCGCTGATCCGCCAGCGTTATGCCGATTTTGGTTCGACGCTGGCATGCGAGAAGTTACGGGAATGCCACGGCATTGAACTGGCCGTCAGACGACTCGTTCCCTGATGACGGCTGCAGGCCTTTGGGTGTCTCGCAAACAGCTTCCGATGAGGCTGATTGCGGTCAGACGACTTTCTGATGCAGCATTTGAAGCACTGGTGACCTTTGCGCGAGCCTAGCGCGTCTAGGCTCGGGACTAGACGCGGCTAGCGATTCAGACTGCCGAGCATCGCCGGCAAACGGTCGATTATGCAAGGTCAACCTTGATGGGTTCCCCAACTGAGAACCAAGGTTTCCCCATGGTGTTTCCGAAAGAAAGAATTGACTAACTTTACTTACCGTATATCATTTTTCGAACACTGCACGTACGTACAGTCAATATAAGATCAAGACAATCTTGGAGACGACACCCATGCCCCCCCTCGCATTCACATTGAAATGGCGCGTGCTGACCGGATATTTCTTGAGCTACATGTTTGAAGCCGTGGACATCATCATCCTAGCGATTGCCATGCCCTCAATCAGAGCGTCCTTGCAAATCGCTCCGACGCAGGCTGGACTGCTGGTCACAGCCACCTTGCTTGGTGTTGGCATGAGCGGCATGGTAATGGGTCCCTTAGCCGACCGCTGGGGGCGCCGTGCCGTGCTGCTACTCTCGCTGGGGAGCTTCGGCTTGCTCACCATGATGATCGCCGGGGTAACCGATTGGCGCGAAGTGCTGGTGCTGCGGTTCCTGTCCGGCCTGGGTTTCGGCAGCGTGTTTGGCATAGCCGCCTCACATGTGAACGAAACCTGGCCTGCGGATCAGCGAGCGCGGGCTACGTCCTTTGTGCTCAGTTCGTTCTCCATCGGCGCGGCCGTCGCCGCAGCCGCGGCCGCCTACGTACTACCCATATACGGCTGGCGCGTGCTGTTCTTCGCCTGCGGTGCCGCGGTCGTGATCGCCATGGCTTACGTCTGGCTATGCGTCCCCGAGTCCGAGGCTTGGCGGGCCAAACAGCAGCACAAGCACAGCGGCCAACACCAGAGCGCTGGTGAACGAGGATTAGCTCCGCTGTTCGCCCCCGCCCTGCTGCGCGTGACGATACTGGGTACGCTGACCTCGGCGCTGGCTCTGGCCGCGTACTGGGGCGCCAGCACCTGGCTGCCAACTTTCCTGGTGAAAGAGCGCGGACTTGACGTGGGGACCATGGCGCGGTTCCTCGCCTTGCTTAACGTCGGCATGTTCATCGGCTACAACGCTTTCGGATACATCGCCGACCGCATCGGTAAGAAGACGGCACTGAGCCTGTCGCTGGGCTGCTCAGGCCTTCTGCTGCCCTTCTAGGTGCAGGCCACCGACCAGACGCTCCTGCTGTTTCTCGGCCCGGTGTTCGCCTTCTTCATGGCCTTCGCGGGGCTGATGGGTTCGTATTTCGCGGAATTGTTTCCGACCCAGGTGCGTGCTACAGGCACGGGCTTCTGCTTTAACGTGGGACGCGGCTTCTCCGCGTTCGCGCCGCTACTGCTGAACTCTATGTCCAGTGCCTTCGGCTTCGGTCCCAGCATTGCCGTGTGCGGTGGCGTCTTCGTGGCTGCCGCTGCGGTTGTGATGATGCTGCCACCCGAACAAAAACTTCCTGCGGAAGAAGTCGTCGCGGCGCGCTGAGCCCGACATGTTCTGCTCGCCCCAAATGATAGGAGTTCCCCGATGACCCGCCGCCTCGTCGATCTATCCATCTACCTGGAAAACGACGTCGTCTCCGATCCACCCGCCTTCAGGCCCGATATCCAGTACTTCACTCACGAGAACACGGTCGACCAGATCGAGCCGTTCTTTCCTGGCCTGAAGAAAGAGGATCTACCTGACGGCGAGGGTTGGGCCGTTGAAAGAGTGACGCTCTCCACCCACAACGGCACGCACCTCGATGCACCGTTCCACTTCCACAGCACTATGGACAAAGCTCTGGGCGAGAAAAGGCGTGCCTGGACCATTGATGAGGTGCCGCTGGAGTGGTGCTTCCAGCCCGGCGTGAAGCTGGACTTCCGCAATTTCGCCGACGGATACGTGGTCAGAGCAACCGACGTCGAAGCCGAACTTAAGCGCATCGGCCATGTGCTGCAGCCCTTAGAGATCGTGGTGATCAATACCCGCGCAGGCAGTCGCTACGGTAATAACGACTACGTCTCGGCAGGCTGTGGCATGGGCTACGACGCCACCATGTACCTGCTGGAGCGTGGCGTCCGCCTGACCGGCACCGACGCCTGGAGCTGGGATGCACCTTTCGTCTACACCGCCGAAAAATTCGCCGAGAGCCATGACGCGGGACTGATCTGGGAAGGCCACAAGGCCGGCCGCGACATCGGCTACTGCCATCTTGAGAAGCTGCACAACCTAGAGGCGCTGCCGCCCGCTGGCTTCTTCATCAGCTGTTTCCCCCACAAAATTCGCAACGCTTCGGCTGGCTGGACGCGCGCAGTCGCCATCTTCGACGACCGGCTGGCCGCGTCCCCCGATCCACTCGCCATCCCTCCATCACACAACGAGACACATTCATGAGCAAGACCATCATCAGCTGCGCCATTACCGGGTCCGTACACACGCCCACGATGTCGCCCTACCTGCCCTGCACGCCTGACAAGATCACCGAGCAGAGCGTCGCTGCAGCCGAGGCCGGCGCGGCCATCATTCACCTCCACGCGCGCAATCCTGTCGACGGTAGCCCCACGCCCTCTGCCAACACGTACATGCAGTTTCTACCGCGCATCGCCGAGCAGACCGATGCCGTGCTCAACATCACCACGGGCGGAAGCTTAACGATGACGCTCGAGCAGCGGCTGGAAGGCGCGCTGCGCGCATCCTCGGAGATGGCTTCGCTGAACATGGGCTCGATCAACTTCGCCATGTTTCGCATGGCCGATAAGCCTCGCGAATGGAAACACGACTGGGAGGTGCCCTATCTGAAAGCTACCGAAGACGGCATCTTCCGCAACACCTTCCGCGACATCCGCTACATCTTAGAAACGCTGGGCAAGACCCATGGCACCAAATTCGAGTTCGAGTGCTACGACATCGGCCACCTGTATAACCTGGCCTACTTCGTCGAGATCGGCCTGGTCAAACCACCATTCCTGATCCAATCGGTGTTCGGTGTGATGGGCGGCATTGGCGCCGACCCAGAAAACGTGCTGCTGATGAAACAGACGGCCGATCGCCTGTTCGGCAAAGATTACGTTTGGTCACTGTTCGCCGCAGGTCGCCAGCAGATGCCATTCGTGACCATGGGCGCGGTCATGGGAGCGAACGTGCGCGTCGGCTTGGAAGACAATTTATTCAAGGGGCGCGGCGAGCTTGCCATCTCGAACGCCGAGCAGGTGGCCAAAATCGGCCGCATCCTGACTGAGCTTGGGCTGGAGATCGCCACTCCAGCCGAGGCGCGCGAGATCCTGAAGTTAAAAGGTCGGCAAAACGTCGCGTTTTGAACGCAAACACCTGTGAGGAAGTCGCCGGCGCATATGTTGACCGGGAAAAAAGGATACCTATTCTTTGTAAAAGGAGGTGGTGAAAATGGGCAGGCATCGAGCACCGTACCCGGCGGAGTTCCGGGCTCGTATTGTTGCCCTGGTGAAGGCCGAACACCTGAGGAGCTGGCGCGAGAGTTCGAGCCTAGCGTGCAGACGATAATTTACTGGGTCGCGCAAGCGGATATTGACGCCGGTGTGCGTCAGGAGGGTTCAACCACCGCTGAGCGCCAGGAACTCACCCGTTTGCGCCGCGAGAAATCGGCAACTAAGAACGGAGCGCGACATTCTCTCTCACGCCGCGGCCTGGTTCGCCCGCGAGACAGGAGCCGTATCTTCGAAGGATACGGATTCATGAGAGCGAACCGGGCCCGTTGGCCCATTGCCACGATGGCACGGCTGTTGGGAGTCTCGACCAGCGGTTACTACGCGTGGCTGGTGCGTGAGCCGTCTAGGCAATCACGTAGCGATGCTCAATTACTCGCACGCATTCGTACGCTACATGCGAGTTCGCGGAGTACGTATGCGGCGCCGCGCATCCATTTGCAACTCGCGCGCGAAGGTGTGCACGTGGGACGCAAGCGAGTCGCGCGCCTAATGCGCTTTGCGGACCTAAGGGGAGCACGCCGACGGCGCTGGCCACATACGACGCGTCAGCGGGCGGGAGCACGGCGCGCGCCGGATTTGGTGCGCCGGCACTTCAATGCTGGGGGGCCTAACATACTGTGGGTCGCAGATGCCACCTACATTCCGATGGTGGAAAGCTTTCTATATCTGGCCGTGGTGCTCGATGTATTCAGTCGGCGCATTGTCGGCTGGGCGATGTCGAACCATTTGTACACTGAATTTATGTTACGCGCGCTCGCCATGGCGCTCCAGCAGCGGCGTCACGAGGGCGTCATCCTGCATACCGACCAAGGATCCCAATACACGTCAATTGCATTTGGGCGACGCTGCCGCGAAGCGGGTGTACAGCCGTCGATGGGTACAGCTGGCGACGCCTACGACAACGCAATGTGCGAATCCTTTTTTGGCACACTTGAGGCAGATCTGCTGCTGCGCGAACACTTCGTGACCCACGAACAAGCACGGCGGTGCATCTTCTCATTCTTGGAAGGTTGGTACAACGTACGCCGCCTGCATAGCAGCATCGGATTTTGTTCGCCGCTCGAATTCGAAAACCTGAGCGCGAAGACAAAAGCCGCATCACCCTGCGAGTTGCCCACCGACGGGCAGCGTCGTGGTCGTGAAAAGCGACCCGTTGCCCGTCCGTGGACAACTCGCGATTCAACACTCAACGGAGGCTAGATAACGTTGAACCCTTGACTGCAAATCCGTCGCGGGGCGATCTCACTGCCGTACCACTTGCTTGGGCCCAATAACCGGCAGCTCAGTCCATGACGACGGACATTCACCGCCTTCCACCACCGCACTCCTATCTCGCGACGTCACCCGGCAGCATTTCCTTCGTTTCCTAATGGGTGAAAGCGACCCGGAGCGGACCTCCGCTTTCGGCGATTGATTGACGAAAAGCGGACGCATTGATCTTCGCTATGGGTGAGATTCGCTGAGGAGGTCGACAGCCACAAGATCGAGATGGTTCAATGAGCCTCACTGCCTATGAACATCAAGGAGAAACATGGCGCCCCCAAAGAAGGACGAGCACTCAATGAAAGAAGATAATGTTTTCAGCCCGCTGAATCGACTAACGAGGACGCTGCACGACCACGACGAACGTGGTCTGATCCTGTCGTTGGCCGCGTTCGCTGAGGAAGCCTTGGGACGGCTTATCGAAGCGTTCATGCTGCCCGTCGAGGCGAGCAAAGATCTGCTTACGGGTTTCAACGCGCCGCTGGGCACATTCTCATCGCGGATCAAGGCCAGCTACGCCCTCGGTTTGATCAACGAGGAACAGTTCAAAGACCTCGAGTACCTGCGCAAAATCAGGAATGAGTTCGCGCATGCTTGGGAGCACGTGAGCCTAATGCAGGACAAGTTAGCCTCGTATGCGAGGAATATGTCCTTCAGCTACCTTGACGATGATTATCCAGAGACTAGCGCGGATAAAGTTCGCACCTCGATCTCGGCGTTGCTCGCTGACATTAGTTCGATGGCGCAACAGATTCAAGCTAAGGGCACGCGCGTGAAAGTGACGGGAACGCGACTTATACCAATGCCTTTCAAAGGCGAGTTCGCAATCCAGATTCAGCAGGCCCGCGATAGTTTGGATCCTATCCGAGCGCAGTGCAACGAAACGACAGGTGAACGTAAACGCTTCTGGGCTCGAAGGTTAAATCTCTTCAAGTTACAGCTACGGCTACTCGTGTCGCAGGTGCCAAGGGAAATGACGCACGACCTGATCAAAATTATGGCGGACGCGGAAGAACTGCCCAAATAAGCGCCGAAAGAATGCGCGCACCATTGAGAAAAAATAGGTTCGATCAACAAGGCCACGTGCGCGGCACCATTGTGACTTGCTTCACTCGGCCGGATTCAACAGGCACGGCGGCCGGCGACCAACTGTTTGGACAATCCGAAAGCGGACACACCCGGCCGACCAGTTGTGGCCGCTTGCTGCCTAGCGCAGGCGACCGGCAGAACGCGACCCACTCCGGTCAGATAACTTTCTCCGAAGCGGTCAGTCAGCTAATTTCAGGTTTCGCGAACTGGAGCGCCAATAAGCGGCCGTTGGCGACCTCACCCAATCGGCCACTTTGAGACGTTCGATACTAGCGTCGCTCGGACATTCAGATGGCAGCTTTATACCGATAGCAGTCTGCCGGACCAGGCCAAGGGATCGCATCTGTCGTCCAATGCAGGCTCCGTGATCAGCCAGCCGGAAGTCTGCTTATCGATACGCGTCGGCGTGTGACTCCGACGCACGAGCCAACTAAAAACCGTACAGCGAGGCGGCGTTATCGACAAATACAGATTTCTTCAGCATCGAAATGGATGTCTGCCCCGCGAGCCAATCCAACATCTTGGCGTCATCCGGCTTTTTTTGTTCGGTCGCATGAGGCCAGTCAGAACCCCATACGAGCCGTTCTGGGAATCTGTGCGTCAGAAATTCAAGAGCCTTCCCCAAGTCGGTGTACGGCGGATGTTGGCCCTGACTCGACAGGTACGGCGCGGAGAGCTTGAGCCAGACGCGACCAGAATCCATGAGCCTCAGAACGCTTTCTGTCAGTTCGCTCGCCAGTCTCGGGAAAAGATGCAACCGCGCGTAGTGGTCAAGGACAACCGGAACGTCGAGTGCCAATAGCAGCTGTGCGCTCTCGATGAGTTGTTGTCCAGTCAGATGAAGCTGGATATGCCAGCCCAATTTATTGATTCGGGGAGCGAGCGTATGCAGCATGTCAAGTGACGTCGCGCCGGCTTGCACCTGATTGAATCGGATGCCGACGACGCCAGCATCGGCGAGCGCGAGAAGCTCAACGTCGGTCACTCTGTCATTGACGACCGCAACACCTCGAGTCATGGTGCGATTCTCGCGGAGCACCGACACCATTAAGCTGTTGTCAGTGCCGTACGTCGAAGGCTGCACGAGCACATGACGGCTGCATCCAAGCCTTGCCTGCAGTTTTCGATAGTCGTCAATCGTTGCGGTGGGCGGTGTAAGTAGCGCGCCAGCAACTGGGGGCAGCCGGTCATCGAAAACGTGCATGTGGCAGTCGCAAGCGTCTTCAGGCAGCGCGACAGTAGGGCGACTATCGCCGGCAGAGAAAGGGATCATGTCGAAATGCTCACCACTGGATTGTTCTTTCTTTGTATTGGCTGTCTGAGCGCCGGCCTTGCGCAAGTTAATGCTCATGCGGCGTCTGTGCCTGATTCAGCCTCTGGCCGGAGTCAATTCGCTCTTTCATGAAGCGACGATACGACAAGCGAATGTGCGACTCCATCAGACTACAGGCCAGTTGACCGTCGTGTGTCTGCACAGCGTAGGCGATGTCCTCGTGCTGCTGGAGGCTTCGTGCGAAGTCCGGTGCAGAGTAGAGGAAGAAGGACCGTGTGATGACCGGCATGTCGATGAGCGTGACCAGCATCGATTTCAGGCGCTGGGACTTGGCGCAATCGAGTAGCTGCATGTGAAACGCTCGATTGGCTGCTTGTATCCGCAGAACTGCATCCTCCGACTGGCTCTTAATCGCGCTGGCCATCTCAGCGTTGATTCGATTCAATTCATCGATGTCGTCATCCGTGGCATGCTCGGCGGCAAGCCGCGCGGCGTGCGGCTCCAGTAGGGCGCGAAGACTGAACATTTCTTCGATGTCCCACCGCGTCCATCCCGCAACGAACACACCGCGGTTTGCCTCGACGGAGACCAGTTTGTCGTCAGACAGCTTCTTCAGCGCGGCCCTTACCGGCGTTCGGCTCATGCCAAGTTCTTCAGCGAGGTGTTCCTCTTTAAGCTGCGTGCCCGGCTCGTACTGGCCCGACAGGATGCGTTTACGCATCGTGTCGTAGGCGGATTCCATTCCTTTTTTCATCTCGCGTAGCTCTCTCGACCGGCAGTCGGTCCGCCCCGACTGCCCGTTTGGCGAACCACTCCCATCAGATGCACCGTCTCCTGCCCTTAGTGATTCTACATCATACATTGTTTTTCGATTGTCCCGGACCCGCCCTGCCACTCGTCCAGAATGCCATAGATTAGGGGTTTTCCCGGCATTCCGCAAAGTCCGCTTGTGACGATTGTATTTTATTTGTACTGTTAACCCGTCACAAGGAGGAGTTCATGAATATTGCAATCGTGGGGTTGGGTGAGGTCGGGCGTTGCTACGCGAGCGCACTTGCGGGCATGGCTCAAAACAAATTGATGCTGTGCGAGCAGCGGGTATCGGAACTGGCGGCAAAGCTTGCAAGCGACGTCAATTTGCCTATCAACGAGGCAGTGGGGCCGTGGCTTTCCGAGGCCAACTGCGTTTTTTCATGTGTTGTAGGGACGAAATCGCATGAGGTTGCCCAGAGCTGTTTCAAGTACATGAAGCCAGGAGCATTGTTCGCCGACTTCACGACAGCATCTCCGGAGACGAAGCGTCAGGGGGAGGCCCTCGCGAATTCGCAGAAAATCGCATACGCCGACGTGGCGATCATGGGGGCGATTGCACTCTTTGGCGCACGCACCCCGCTGCTTTGCTCAGGGGATGGTGCGACCTTGTTTTCAGCCATTCTGGCCGAAGCTGCAGGTGTGGCGCCGCGAGTCCTTCCGGACAGCCGTGCCGGGGACGCGATGTCGCTGAAGATCTTGCGCAGCGTATTTACGAAGGGTATGGAGGCGCTGGCCGTTGAGGTGTTGATGGCAGCGGAACGACAAGGGCTGCGCCCGGCGCTTTACGAGGTGCTACAGGACATCGATAAGGCCTCGTTGCCGCAGTTCCTCGAGATGCTGGTGACGACGCACGTTATCCATGCTCGTCGCCGTCAGCATGAAGTCGAAGAGGCAGAGCGCCAACTTGCTGCGATCGGCATCGTGTCGGATGTTCTTGACGGTGTGCAGCATCGCTTTGCACGTACCGCGGACAAGCTCGACGCATTTCCGCTTCCCACCGAGAAGCCCGCGCTGGCCGATGCGCTTACCTGGCTCTCGTCAGAGCCTGAGAAAGCAGCAGCTTAGCCCCAACGAAATCCCGAAGTCCATTTGGCAGTGCGGCTGTCAGGCCCCTGCTCACCCTATTGTTTTGGAGAAGGTCATGTCCGTTACCAATGAACAAATCGAAGCGCTCAAGCAACTCGGCACCGCAACGATTCACGAAGCGCAAGGCCAGAAAGGCGCAATTGACGGCGCACTGCGCCCCATCGACCCGACGGTGGGTCTGGCTGGCCGCGCGCTGACCGTTGACATTCGCCCCAGCGATAACCTGGCGATTCACTACTCGCTGACGAAGGCGAAGCCAGGCGACGTGCTCGTGATAGATGCCAAAGGCTTCATCGAGGCAGGTCCGTGGGGCGATCTCCTCACGCTGGCTGCGCAGAAACAGGGCATTGTCGGGTTGGTCATCGACGGTTCTGTTCGTGACGCAAATACCATCATCGAGCTGGGCTTTCCGACGTTCTCGCGCGGCCTGTCCATCAAAGGCACCAATAAGAATCAACCCGGGAAGGTCAACGTTCCCGTCACCATCGGCGGCGTTGTCGTGAATCCAGGCGACATCGTAGTCGGTGACCGCGACGGACTGGTCGTCGTCGCACAGGACGAAGTCGAAGAGGTCATTCGCCTCAGCCGCGCGCGCGAGGACAAGGAAAACGGAATCCGCGAAGGAATCGCCGCTGGCAAGAGCATGGTCGAGCTGCTCGGCTTGGGAGACAAGCTGGAAAAGTTCGGGATGGTTTAAGTAGCGCTCTGCTGACAGAGGCCATCGGATAGTCGTCAGCGCAACGACCCCGCCGGAACCGTTGGAAGCCGCAGGTTCCGGCTCCTGAACGAGATAGTAGGAGACTGGAATGCTTGCCTTGAAATCCCAAACGTCGTCGAGTGAGCGAAGGAAGGTCATCATTGCATCGTCCCTCGGGACGATGTTCGAGTGGTACGACTTTTATCTCTATGGTTCGCTCTCCGCGATTATCGCGAAGCAGTTTTTCTCTGGCGTGAATCCAACCGCCGGCTTTATTTTTGCCCTGTTGGCATTTGCAGCAGGGTTCATCGTTCGGCCGTTCGGCTCGCTCGTGTTTGGCGTCATTGGCGACATCGCTGGGAGAAAGCGCACCTTCCTCGTCACCATTGTGTTGATGGGTTTGCCGACTTTTATTGTCGGGCTGCTGCCTTCGTATGAAACCCTTGGGATCGCATCTCCAATTCTGCTCATCGTGCTCCGACTGCTGCAGGGCCTTGCCGTGGGCGGTGAGTATGGCGGTGCGGTGACCTATGTGGCCGAACATTCGAGCGCCGAAAAACGCGGTTTGCACACGTCGTGGATCCAGACGACTGGCACGCTCGGTCTCCTCCTTTCCCTCTTCGTCATTCTGGGCGTGCGTTCCGGTGTCGGCGAAGACTCGTTCGGAGACTGGGGATGGCGTCTTCCGTTCCTGTTTTCCATTGTCCTGCTCGGCATCTCGTTGTGGATTCGCGTGAAGCTTAACGAGAGTCCGGAATTCAAGCAGATGCAGGAGAAAGGGGAGCAATCCAAGTCGCCGCTGCGTGACACGTTCGTCAACGCCAGGAACAGAAAGCTTGTGATTGCGTCTCTGCTTGGCTGCACCGCAGGGCTCGGCGTGGTTGCATACACGGGACAGTTCTACATCCAGTTCTTCCTGCTGCAAGCGGTGAAGCTGGACGGAAAGTTGACCAATGAGGTCCTGACCATCGCGCTGGTGCTGTGCCTTCCATTTTATGTGTTGTGCGGTTGGCTGTCCGACCGTATCGGCCGCAAACCGGTGATTCTCACCGGCTGTGCAATTGCCGCGCTGACCTACTTACCGATTTACAAGGGGATCATGCACTACGCAAATCCGGCACTCGAGTACGCACAGGCAACCTCGCCCGTGAAGCTCGAAACGAACCTGAGCGACTGCAGCTTCCAGTTCAACCCTGTTGGCACGAGCACCTTCAACAAGCCGTGCGACGTGGCGAAAGCGGCACTGGCGAGGAATGCAGTGAATTACACCGCGTCCCAGTCCAGCGGGCCAGCCACGGTCGTGATTGTGGGCAGCCAGGTCGTCGAACTTCGTAGCCTTCAGGGCCTTAGCGCACCGCAGGTCACTCAACGTATCAAGGCGTTCACTGAATCGCTGACTGCCGCACTTGCGCAGCACGGTTATCCGAAGAGTGCGGACCCATCGGCCGTCAATAAGCCGATGCTCATTCTGCTCATCATGATACCGGTCATCTATCTGACCATGGTGTACAGTCCCGCCGCCGCGTGGCTGGTCGAGTTGTTCCCGCCGCAGGTCCGTTACACCGCTACTTCGCTTCCATACAACATCGGCAACGGATGGTTTGGCGGTTTCATGCCCGCGACAGCCTTTGCGATGGTCGCCGCGACAGGCGACATCTACTTCGGCCTCTGGTACCCGACAGTAGTTGCGGGCGTTGTTGCGGTCATCGGCTTTTTCTTTTTGCCTGAATCTCGATTCATGAAGCAGTCGAAAGAGGTATCCGGCGACGCGTCCCGCGCCGAAACGTAAGCAAGCGTGGGAGTGGGGCCCAAAGTAGGCGAACCGTCGTTGAAGCAGTAATCAATCAAACCTGGGGCACGCGCGCTCATCGAAAGATCGAGAGCGCTGCTCCCAGGAGGGAGACACAGCATGTCCAACGCAGCACAGACCGACCACCATCAGGCGACAATTCGGAAAATTCAATGGCAAATTCTTCCCTTTCTCGTCTTGCTTTATATCATTGCCTTCATCGATCGCTCCAACATCGGGTTTGCTGCGCTCAAGATGAACTCGGACCTGGGGATTACATCCACGCAGTTCGGCGTTGCAGCGGGCCTTTTCACCGTCGGTTACTTCTTATTTGAGGTGCCGAGCAACATATTGATGTATCGATACGGTGCGCGTAAGTGGATTGCGCGCATCTTGTTCACTTGGGGCGCGGTTGCCGCTTGCACGGGTCTCGTGCAGAGCTATGTGCAGCTTGCCGTCATTCGGACGATTCTGGGCATCGCGGAGGCGGGATTTTTCCCATGTGTGCTGCTGTATTTGACGTATTGGTTTCCGGAGCGGCAGCGTGCTCGCGTAGTGGCGCTCTTCATGATCGCATTACCGATTGCGACGCTTATCGCGGGCCCGCTGTCCGGCATCATCCTCGACCACGTCCATTGGAATGGCATCGCTTCCTGGCGATGGGTGTTCATCCTTGAAGGACTGCCTGCAGTGCTTTTCGGCTTCCTCGCGCTGCGCATCTTGGTCGACCATCCGCGCGATGCGAAATGGTTGAGCGAAGAAGAGAAGACCTGGCTGGTAGGCGTCCTCGAAGCTGAGGCTGCCGCGAAGGTCAAGGAACATGGAGACGTATCGTTCTGGAGGAGTCTGAGTGGCGCGCGCATTTGGATGCTTGCATTTATCTATTACGCCAAGTCTGTTGCGGTGTACGTCCTAGCGTTCTATTCCCCTCAAATCGTCAAGGGCTTGGGACAAGAGCTCAGCAGCACCGCAGTGGGTTTCGTGAATGGCCTGCCTTACGCAGTGGCGACCGTTGTGATGGTGTGGTGGGCCCGTCGCTCGGACAGGACTGGCGAGCGACGGTGGCACGTTGCGTTGCCGCTCTTGGTTGCGGGTGCTGCCCTCGTTTTGATGGCGCTTTCGGCGGGCAATATCTGGGTTTCCGTTGCGCTGCTCGTCGTCATCACCGCTGCCATCTATGCACCGTATGGCCCCTTCTGGGCGATGCCGTCACTTTTCTTGACGGGTTCCTCGGCGGCCGTTGGCCTTGCAGCGATCAATTCAATTGCCAATTTGGGTGGCTTCGTTGGCCCGGTTGCGTTCGGTGCGCTAAAAGACTCGACAGGTTCCATCTACGCGGGGTTGGCGTTCGTGAGCCTGACGCTCGTCGCCGCCGGCATACTCGTTGTACGGTTGAGGTTCGTCAAGGAAGCAGAGCAACGTCTTCGCGCGAAGTTGAAACCAGCGATGGCGGGTTGAGCGCGTTGGCGCTAACCCCGTGGTCCCGATACTCGCTGCCCGCGCGGGTAGATTGCCCCCGCACGCACCTCACTCATGATGGACCGCTGGATCGGGAGACATAGACGATTTCGGTGGTACGTCGGACAGATGGTTGTCGACGCACAGATGGCCGCAGTAGCTTAGCAAAAGGACATCGAGCCGGACTGGTGCGATCGTCTCTTACGGGTCGGGCCGTGTCAGTCCGCTCTTCAAACTCATCGCTCGAAAGCGGCCGGTGAAATTTCGCTGCCCTAAAGCGGCTAGTCGTCAGTGCGTACTCTCGACCCATAAGGGGACATCGACTTTGGCGGGAAGCGTATGGCCGTTGTGAGAGGCAAAGCGGCCGTCGAAGTCTTCGAAACAACGGGATGAAGAGGCCAGCGCCAACGCGCCGCCGATCATCGCGGCAGATCCACTGTCGAAATACGTCCCCTCGCGTCATCCTTTGCCGCTCTTGCGCCCCGGCAACAGCATCGCCGTCACCGCCATCACCGCATGCAACATGGCAAGCAGCAGAAACGTTGCCTCCCACGCGTTCAACCCGACAAGCGTCGGGTGCGCGCCGAGCAACTCCGCCAACACCAGCGCGCAGAGCGTCGTCAAGGTCGGTCCACCGAGCCGCTGCAGGATGTTGAGTGTCGTGTTCGCCATTGGCAGATTGCGCTGCTCGACCGACGCGTAGGCCGCCGACATCGCCGGCAGCGCCGTCGCGCCGAGCCCGGCGCCGCGCACGAACAACGCCGGCACGAACGTTGCGGACTGCAGCGGGCGTGAGGCCAGCCACACCAGCATCAACGTAGCGGCAACCGACAGCAACGCGCCACCGGTCGCGACCGCACGACCGCCGAAGCGCCCCGTCAGAAAACCGAGCAGCGGAAACGCGACCATCATTCCCAGACCGAGCGGCGCGAGCAGCCAGCCCATCGCCGCGGCAGAACGGCCGCACGCCTGGATGAGAAAGAGCGGAATCAACATCAGCCCCGCGAACATCACACCGTTCGACAGGAACTGCACAACCGCTGCGACTGCAAACGTGCGGTTGTGAAATTGCCTCAGATCGATCAGCGCGTGCCCTGCCTTGCGCGCTTCCACCCGCAAAAAAACGACGAGCAACATGACGCCCGCAACCATCGCGACGATGCCCGCATGCTGCCGGATGCGCTCTGCGCCGAACAATAGCAACGCGAGTCCAGGCGACAGCAGAACCAGACCGAGCCAATCCAGCTCGCGCGGCCGAAGAGCTTCGCGATCGTCGGGCAGGAACAGCACCGACAAGACCAGCGCCAGCACGCCGACCGGCAGGTTGACGAGAAACAGCCAACGCCACGATGCATAGTGAAGAATGACGCCCGCGATCACCGGACCGGCCAACGGCCCGAGCAGGATCGGCACGGTTGCGTAGCCAGCCACGCGTGTGAACTGGTTACCCGCCGCGCGCTTCATCATCAGCTGAGCCATCGGTGCGAGCAGGCCGCCGCTCGCGCCCTGCAACAGACGGAAGCCGATCAATGCATCAGCCGACCACGCCAGGCCGCACAGCAGCGAACTGAGGGTGAACGACGAGAAGCACCATAGGTAGAGCGCCTTGCCGCCGATCCGGTCGATCAGCCAACCGTTGAGCGGAAGCACCAGCGTGAGCGCCAGCAGATACCCGCTCGTCACCCACTGAATGTCGGGCAATGTGGCATGAAGATCCTGCGCGAGACCCGACAACGACACGTTGACGATAGTCGCATCGAGTTGCGCGAGCAGCGAGCCGAGTACGGCGACGGTGGTAATTTTCCAGACCAGCGGATCAAGCTGATCGCGTTGCGTCGCGCTCAAAACAGACCTTCGCGACGTACACGGCCGAAATGAACCGATGTGAAAGCACCGATGACTAGCACGCCAACGAGCAGCGCCGCGCTATCGACGTTGGCGCCGGGCGCGAACGGATGGTGGACCAGCAGCGCCAGACCGATCAAAGCGTTCAACATGCCCCACAGGAAATTGACCAGCGGCGACGACGGCCCCTTGCCATGCGGCGTCGAGAACGGAGAAGGGAATACCTCGCCGCGCAGACCTGCGGTGAGATGCGGCATCGCGTTGCACAGGAAGGCCCCCGCAAAAAAGATCGCAATGAAGCTCATGGTTCGTCCTTTCAAGGAAAGCTTGAGAAGCCGGAAAGCCTAGGGAAGCGTGGAATCGCCGAGCCGCATGATGAGTGGAATGGCCGCAGCAAGCGTCGCGACGTCCTGCGGATCGAACTGTTCGAGCTTCGCCAGCAGCCATTCGCGTTTGGCCGCCGTGCGCCGTTTGCGTTCGTCCAGCCCTTTGCGCGTGATCGCGAACAGGATCTGGCGGCCGTCCGTGGGATGCGCTTCGCGCCCGACGCACGCCTCTTCTTCGAGGCCCCCGAGGATGGTTTTCATAGACTGTGGCTTCATCGATTCGGCGCGCGCGAGATCCGCGGTGGTCATCGGGCCTTCACGTTCCAGCCGCGCGAGCACGCTGGACTGCGACAGGTTCAGGTCGCCGGGATTGGTGCTGCGCAGCCGACGCAAAAGCTGGCCGACAGCCAGCGTTAGATCGGAGACGACGCATTCCAGCGGCGGAGTGGATTTACGGGAGCGAGCCATGCGTGAAGCGTAAATCAAGACAGATTAACTTGCAAGTTAACCTATCTAACTGTGGACGCGAGCTGCAACGCGCGCATTCATCCGGAATGTATGCCGGATCGTCGTCCGGCTGATTTTCTGTGCGAAGTTGACGCTCGAATGCCTCGTCCGGGGAGGCGGCAAATGGCAGATCGTGGCCAGGTCAAGGCAATGCCACCCAGAATTTGCTCGCCCGAGACCGGCCATTGAGCAAGGGCGGACGTGAGCTAGGCTACTCAAACTGGACGACCACCTCGACCGGCCGCTCATGGCCCAGACCGTGTCAAAACGCCTAGCCGCTGGGATTTGACCGCACGCTTTCTCCGTAGCAGATCTCCGCTTGTCGATTGCGGCACCACAAACGTCACATCAGAGCCGAACGTATTGCAAGGACCCGTGCGCCGCGCGCGCTTCACGCCCGCAGCGCCTTCGTGACTGCTTCTGAACCGAACAGCTTGATAACCCGCTTCATGTTGTAGGCAAGCACGTGCAAGCTCATCTCCGTGCTCACACGCTCGATAGTGCGCGTCAGGAAATGAGTCGCTCCCATCCAGGCCTTGATCGTGCCGAAGGGATGCTCGACGGTCTGTCGTCGGATACGCATCATGTCCGGGGCGAGATCAAGCCGGACCTGCATCTCTTCGAGCAATCCTTCGTGCTCCGAGCGCGTTACCCGGCGTTCCGTGCTTGGGGTGCATTTATCTTTCAATGAGCACTGTTGGCACTGCGAGCTCCAGTAGCGATCAAAGTTCAGGCCACGCTCAGTTGTCCTGTAGCGCCATATGAGACGCTCGCCCGCCGGACATCGATACTCGTTCTTCTCAGCGTCGTAGATAAAGTCTTCTTTGCCGAAGCGGCCGTCGAACGTTGCGCCCGAGGTCTTGGTCTTCGGAACAAACGCCGTGATGCCGGCCTCGTGGCAGGCGAGTATCTCCTCGCTCTTGTAATAGCCTTTGTCTGCAACTGCGGTGAGTTTATCGACACCCATTTCCGTGCGTGCCAACTTGGCCATCGACGTGAGTTGGTCACGATCAATGCCGTTGTTGGTGACTTCGTGCGCGACAATCAGATGGTGCTTCGCATCGACCGCTACTTGAACGTTGTAGCCGACAACGCCAGTTCCTCGCGTCTTCATTGAGCGCGCGTCCGGGTCGGTAAGCGAAACTTGCTGGTCCGGCGACGCGTCGAGTTGAACTTCGACTTTCTTCAGGATTTGCATCTGCTCTTTGAGAGCCGCGATCTTGTCTTGCAACCGTTCGGTCTTCACTTTCGCGATCGTAGGTTCCTGGCGATCGGCGGTGTCCATTTGCACCAGATAACGGCTGATGCTTGCCTCGATATCCTTCATTCGCCGTTCTAGTTTTGCGCTCGTGAAATTGCGATCGCGATGGTTCACTGCTTTAAACTTGCTCCCGTCTATCGCAACGAGCGCTTCGGCGAAAAGGTCCAAGCGTTGGCATAGCATGACGAACTGACGGCAGACGCTGCGGATCGCTTTGCCGTTGTCTTTGCGGAATCGCGCAATGGTCTTGAAGTCCGGTGCCAGGCGACCGGTGAGCCACATCAATTCGATGTTGCGCTGGGCCTCGCGCTCAAGGCGACGACTGGATTGAATACGGTTCAGGTAACCGTAAATGTAGATCTTAAGCATCACCTCAGGGTGGTATGAAGGCCGGCCGGTAAGTGCTGGCTCGACGCCGTCGAACCCGAGCTTCTGAAGATCAAGCCCATCTACAAAGACATCGACTACGCGCACGGGGTTCGTGTCCGTCACGTAGTCGTCGAGCGCTTCGGGAAGAAGAAAGCTTTGCGTACGATTGTCTCCTTGAACGAACCGCTTCATCTCGCTCCCCCCGCCATCGGATGAGATATTTTAGCAATTCAAAATGGTGTTTTGACACGCTCTGGGCCGACTGCCGCCTGACGCAGTCGACTGAATCGAACGCAGTCGCTTAACCACACTCAGCCGATATACGTTGAAACGTCAATCCGAAGCAACGACGTTCGGCCCCACAATGTTTGCGCGCTGCATTGTAACTAGTCGCTTGGTGCCCCACTGTACGATCATCGCAAGGATCGAGGCCTCGGCAAATGCCACAAATGGACGCTGGTAAGGCAGTGAAAACGAAAGCAGCAGGCAAAATGCTGCAAACGAGAACCTGCCAAGCACCATGCCCCGAAGCAGCGAAATCACAAAGGCTGGCCCCTGTGCGCGGTGTGACGACACCGATAAAACGATTCCCAGCAGTGGGAAGACCGCGAGCAGACCGCTCCACGCCGGGCCGGCCCAATCGGATAACGAGGTAACCAGGAGCGTCAGGACTGCGCCAGCAACCATCCTGCTTATCAGGTCGGACCGCGTAAGCGGTGCGCCTGCTGCGAACGCAGGGCTGCGCGGCAAGAACGTCTGGCCGAAGCACACGGCAGCGAAGGCGGCGGTCGCGGCCCAGATAGGTGACGTTGGCAACATTGATAAGCCACACGCGGAGATAAACCACGTAATAAGCCCGACAACTAGTGCCACGGGCCACGAACGCGAGCGGCAGGTCCATGCATATGCGAGATTGAATGCCTCTGACGCGAGAATTGCGGAAAGGGACAGCGTGGCAGCGCGCGCGCCGAAGATCGCGCCATGCGCGAGAACAAGAATGAACAGAATCGGACCTGCAACCACGGGTAGACCAGCTAACCAGCCAGCAATAGATGGCCCCCACCATTTACCCGACATCCGAAACGATAAGCAGGAACAGCGGGACTAGCGTTAGTTTGAGCGCGAGCATGCCGAATTCGAGTGGATTTAAAGTGCGATCATACCCTCGCCCCTATCGGGGTGGCACTGTACCTACCGGATGGCTACTATGCGGACACCGCAATGAAGGACCGCTCATGGCAGATCGCAGTCGAAGAATCGCGTCATTCAAATTGCGCTGATGCGTCGACACCATCATGGACGTGAATCGAGCGCACAAAATAGCGCCGCTCCCGAGCCTCTTTTCTACCCTATCAGCTGGCGTCTTCGATACAGTGGATCATAGTAGATCTCTTTCACTTCACGATCTGCCATGTAGATGACGATGTCGACTGTAGTGATCACGGTTTTGAGAATGACATCGTAATCAACGGTGCACCCAACTTCCGAAGCTTTTACCAACGTTGCGATTCGCGCAAACGTGGTAGCGGCGTTGTCAGCATGCGTTGAGAAAATGCCCCCCGGATGCCCGGTGTTCGCGCCCGTCAGGTAATCCCATGCAGCATCGTCGCGCAACTCCGTTAAAAAAATGCGATCAGGCGAAAGTCTCATTGCGGCCGTCAGGCATTCTTTGGCGGACACCCTCCCCTCTTGCTTGCCATACATCATGTAACCGACTTCATATTGATTGTCGGCCTCGACCTCGTGGACGTCTTCTAACAACAGCACGCGCTCGGTCGACGCAACTTCGGCCAGCAGCGTGCGAGTGAGCGTCGATTTCCCGGATCCGGTCTTGCCTGAGACGCAGATGTTTTTCCGGTTTCGAACCGCCTCACGCATAAAGCCGACAACATCTCGACGATCAAGAAGCGCAAGCAGCTTTTCTTCAACGGCATCAAGCTTCAGCATGTCCTCGATGGTGCGTCGTCTTGCATTCGAAAAGCGACCTTCGTCTTGCAGCTCTTCAAGCCCCTTTCGAAGCCGAAGGTGCTTTCGGAAACAAATCAGCACGGTACCCTCAAGGACAGCCGGCGGCCGCACGATCACACCGCGGGTGCCGTTGGGCAACATCACGTCCATGATCGGTGAGGGACCCAAGCCGTTGTAAGAAAGAAGCGTGTTCGTCAGATTGTTGACGTACGCAGGGGTGATTGCCGGCTCCTGGAGGATTTCACGGCCGTCCGTCCGAGCAGCGACGACCTGCCCGAATCTGTTGATCCGAACTTCGAAAACCGCTGGGTCCTCAAGATAAGGGAGCAGCGGGGCCAGCGTCATGTTTACCGCATGGTCCGAGGCAATAAAGGACTGTGCTTTATGGAGTGGCATCACTGTTCAACTCGTACACGTTGCTGAAATCGAGGTCTTGACGCACGAAGATGGCAACGTGATCGCCCTGCTGGTCGTACAGCGTTGGCGGGATGTTGATCGTCGCCGCAAGCGCTTCTCGCGCGAGAGAGTCTGATGTCTGCGAGGTGTTGTCGAAGTTGAGGTTCGTGCCGCCGTTGCTGGCTTTGTTCGCTGCGTACTGAACGCCTGCGTTGCCAAAATCCGAGATCACCGATATCAGAATTGCTGGACCGAATCGCTCCCAAAAATGCGAGTCGACCTGCCCAGGAATGCCAGCGCTACCGAGGGCGTTGGTGCCGGGACTATTCAGATTGATCACCGCTCCGTCCGGGTTCACAAGTCGAGTCCACAATGCAAACACACGCGCTTGCCCGCTCTTGATCCCCCCGCTCGCCTCTCCCACGACAGTCGCACCTTTGTCGATCAAACGCACTTTGTGGTTGAAGGAATACACATCTTGACTGACATGGCACTTGATCTGTCCGGGAACAGTTGTATCCAACTCGGTCGCAGTCCCACACTGGATCATCGTGCCTGCCGGCACGGTCATACTCGGGTGCTCGAAGGTGCTCGCCATGACTCGTCCGATGGTGACCCCGTTCATTTTTGATGCGAGGGCTGAGCTGTCGGCGCTTACAGGAGTTGAACCTGTTCCTGCCGACGTCTTTTGCAGAGGGCTTCCTGTGCTTTGTGGCGCGTCCTGAACTCCGGCAGCGTTCGCATCAAGACGACGCTGATACGCCTTTTCTTCTGGCGTCAACTCGCGCTTGGCGCCTGCTTGATGCGTCGGCAGTGAATGCTGCGGCAGTGGGTCGGATGCGGCGACCGGACTTGCGGCTACGGGTGTCGAGGCAGCACCGCTCGGATCGGTCGAGAAGCTGTACTGCGGCAGCATGCCGGAATTCTGCTGCTTCGCTTGAGCATCCGGTGTTGGAGAAGGATGCAGTTTTCGGAAAATGATCCAGCCGACAAGGACGATCCCGATGATGACCATCAGCGCCACGAACGCACGCATGCCCTGAACTCGATTTCGCGTCGAGACAACCCGGCTGAAGGACTCCCGGCCGCCATCGATCTGTCCGCTCGGATCGACGAGCTCATCAATGTTTTGCTCTCGTCGGCTCATTCGCTTTCCCCTTTCATGGTCCGCGTGTAGCCCGGCACGGTCGTCCCGCTGGAGGTCGCTCCACGCGCCGGGTCAAATCCGCTGTTGACGATGCCAACTACCTTCTGCTGCCCGTAGCGCACGCGCCATTGCTTGGCGGTGGTTTCAGCGACGATGATGTTGTGGTCGACACCCTCAACGTGCGTGTTGACGGTGCTTTCTTTGCCATCCGAACTCATGACAAAGATCTCGGGAAGCTCAGCGTTAGCAGGGAATTTGAAGTAGGTGAACCGAAAGTTGTCCCATGTGTTCACTGGCGCGATCGACGACGACGCAGGATCGGCAGACATCTGATAGTCGACGTTGTAGATTGCATGTGGGTCATCCCGGTTCATCGCCTGTGATCGTTCGGCTCGCGCGACTGCTGCTTTCGCTTTCGCAAGCTCCTGATCGGGATACAGGTAATTCAACTCGATGGTCGCCTGCTTCATGGACCACGGGTTGTTAATGAACGCCTGAACTGGTTGCCCGTCTGCGCCCTTCCTCGTCGCATGGCCGATGAAATGGAGCAGGATGTTGTAGGTGCGCTTGTCAGTGATGATGGTCAGGTTGGTATCGCTGAGGTCCGCCGTTGGACGCACAAAGAAGTTATTGCCGCTGTGAGTGAACTGCCATGCCTTGGTGTCGCCAAAAGCATGCGTCACGTACTTCTCATCGCGGCCAACCGTGATGTGAATTTGCAGGCCAAGCACGGCGTTTAATTGAACCGTATCCTGAGCGTTGTAGACCACGGACTTGATGCGATAGTCGTCGGGCGAGTTTTTCTTCAGTGCGACTGCAAAGGCCGACGAAGATGCGAGCACAGCAGCGGCCGTAAGGGCAGTCAACGCGTATCGAAACATCATCAGCCCCCTACTCTTCCTACGTTGGCGGGATTCTCCAGATTTGGTCTGAAACTGGTGACCTGAAAACCGGCCGGGTTGATAAATCGTTCTGCAGCGGTCATCGGACGATGCACGTAGTCGTAGGCCAGCGTCGCGATCCAATACTGCGGCGGCTCCGCGAGGGGCCGATCGCGCACACGCTTCGTCGTCGTATACCGAACAGTAGCGACCCGATGCTTGGTATCGACGATCACGGAGTTGATATGCACCGACGTGCTCTCTGAGTCACCGAGCACCTTGTCCTTAGGTTTGGAACCGCGATATTGCTGCATATAGTCGTCGGCAACCTGACCCGCGGCTGTAAGTCGCATGAAGTCGAAATCGGTTTGCCCCGCATAGAAGTCGTAGGCTTCGCGATGAATCACAAACTGCGACACCCAATATTGGTCCGTTGCTTCATCCATTCCCATGTTCTGCGTGACGATCGATACTTGGGACAGCTCACCGGTCGATTTATTCAGCGTCAGCAGGTATTGCGGCAACGGTTGCGCGTAGCGAAGGATGGTCCCGCCGGCCACAATCCACGCCATCATTGCAAATGCGGCGAAGCCGGACGCGACTTGCCAGGCACGCTTACGCGACATCAAAACTTCGTCGAGCAGATCGATCTCTACGCTTCCGCGCTCGTTTCGATAAATGTCCATGTCAGCGCGGGTGATCGCCTTACGTTCGGCCCGCGCAATTTTTTGATCTGTGGCTTTCATCAGTTCGAGTCCCCGGCCTTCCATTGCTGAACCGCCGATTTAGGCGGAAGAATCGCCTTGCCTTCGAGTTCAGCAGGCGTCGCCTTATTGACCGGAACGAGATGGGTCATATCTGGCTCGGGCGGCGGCTTCGGCTTACTCGCGCAACCGCATAGCGTTAGGACTGCAAAAAATATAGAAGATGCGAGTGGCTTCATAGTCGCGCTCTCGGTGTTTATCTTGCAAGATCATAGTAAATCATTGAAATTACAATTTCAATGATTTACTTTATATGAACGTAGTTGGCTAGGCGGATCGCCGAGAACCGTGCGCTAGACCGTTAGTAGCAGATGGGGTTGCTGAGGATGCTGTCGACGGAGTTGTGGTCGAGTTAGAGGAGCCAGCGCCGCCGTTGCCGGATTGACCTGACGCAACAGCACTGCCTCCGTGACTAGCGCCCCCGCCGGCGCCAAGTCCATCTTTAGTTTGGCGTGTATGCCGAAAGATGTCTGCCGATACACCCTGCCCCCAGGACGAGGCCATATGCGGGATCTCTTTTAGCACAAACCACGTAATGACCAACAGAAGGACGCATGTGACGATGGAAACCATGATAGGTGCATCGGGGTTATCTGCAGACGCAGCACTTATTGCGGCTTTGAAAAAGTAAAGCAACAACCCGAATACTGCGGAGAAAAGCACGGTTACCAAACCATAGTTGACGGCTGATCCCATCCATCGCGTGAACAGCGATTTAGTGCTTTCGAAGAGAAGCAAGAAGATAAAGATCGGCCCGAAGCAAATCGTAATACCAAGCATCACTTTGGACATCAGGATAAGGCCGGCTCCAATCCCACACATGATCGCTGTGACAAATAGAACCGTCACACCGAGTATCAAGTTGGCGAGGCTGGGACCGCTCATAACCCCTGCTCCCTCGAACGCCTTCCGGGCCACATTTAATCCGTTGTCCATCGCTTGATCGATCGAGTTGGAGATCGTAGTTTGCGCATGCGCGCTGGTTTGACCGTCCAAGACAAACACTGAGGCTAACTCATCAGGAATATGCATCGCCACGTTGGCGAGCTTAGTCTGATACCACCCGCCGGCACTTGCTATCCCGATGACGATCGCATATCTGATGAACCTATTGACGAGCGAACTTAAAGGCTCAGCGTTCGGCCGTCCGATGAGAAACAATCCTTCGATCATCAATGCCATCGTTAGGCCCAGCGCTACGATCGGAGCCGCAAAGCTGATCACATTAGAGAGATTAGTTGCCACGAACTGGGATACCACCGTATCCATGTAAGTGAAGATTTGCGACGTTGCATTGTAGGCGGCCATCCGACGTCTCCTATTTTCCAAATGCGGTGATCTGAGCCTGCGCGTCAAGAGCATTCTGACAATCGGGCATTACTTTCTGTGCTGCGTCGTTCTTGCATTCAGCCACTCTTGCATGACGCTCGGCGTCGTGTTGCATGTACCAATCTTTTGTCTGTGATGGATGATCGGCGTCTTTGTCGCAGGCCGAAAGAATCAAAAGCGAGGCAAGTACAACGACTGCTTTGTTCATGGAAGTCAGGTCCGGTTGTCGGTCAAGGTGTGAGGTTCGGCGTGGTGTTTCCATCCGAGGCGGTCCCAATCCCGTACCGCCGGGCCGCCTGAATTTGTTGCTGCTGCAGAATCTTGTCCTGCGATCTTTGCAACGACGACATAAGGTTCAGCTTGGTCTGCTCGGCTTCGATCGCGCCCCGTGCCGTCGAAATGCGCGCCTGGAGATCTGCGATCTGCTTCGGCGTGCTGGTCGCGTCGATCTGATTCGTCAGCGATTGGATATTGCTGAGCTCCGCCATCTCATTGTTGTAGGCCTGTTCTCCCATTGCTCTATCGGTTGCACCTTTTGATTCGACTTGGCTGTTCGCATAGTCAAGCGCGTCACCGCGCCCCATACCATCTATCTTGGATCTAGCGGCGTTTAGAATCTGTGTTGTGCGAGCGTTGTAGCCCGAGCTACCTCCACTGAGCGCATCGCCATATACCTGGGACCAGTGAGAGGGAAGGTTCGTGCGCAAAAGCGAAGCGTCGCCCGGCACAAGATTCCCTAGACCGGTACTACCGGTAAGCGCCCGATATTGGGCGACCTGTTGGTCGAGCTGACTTTTCAGTGTTGTCACTTGATTGACGAGCTGCACGATAGCCATTGGATCTTCCACGATTACTTGGGCTTGAGCTGTCATCGGCACGAAGATCGCAGTCAAAGTGAACGCGACACAAGATAGGGAGCGTTTCATCAACCATCTCCTTTACGCTTTGCGGCGAACCGCGTCGAAATACCCCGGCAACCACGCATCGGGGTCGTGCGCACCGACTCGATCGATCACGTGATCAAGTCGCTCGGCGTTGTCTGGTGTCCCGGAAAGGACCGCGATTTCATCGTCCATGCCGGAGAGGTCCATCACAGCAACCGCCGACTGGTTGCCTTGCTTGACGAGAAATTGCCGACTGTCCTCGGGGATCGACAGCATCGCGTCCAGTTCTGCCGGCGTGAGCTTGAGATACTCAAGGTAGTCCGAGGGAGTCGCCTCGGGGTTGTACAGCATCACTTTGGTCACGCACGCCTGAGTAATCGTCTTGCCGATTGCGCTATCTAGCGCATCATTCGCCTCTTGGGTGGCGAAAACGTAAATGCAGTCCTTTTTTCGATCTGTCTTGAGTCCACGCTTCACTTCGAGCGTGATGGTCGGATCGTCGAGATACTGCGCGAACTCGTCAAACGTTTGCACGACGCGCCGCGTTCCGTCGATCGAAGAACGCACCCGATACAGCAGGTACATCAACAGAGGCGTGCGGGCGACGGGCGCCTTTTGCCCTGGTCCGACGATGAAATCAGCAAGGTCGAATCCGAACACGTCGCGCTGGCTCAGATCCAACTCGTCGGCATCGTTATCAAACAACCACCCGTGCTCTCCCCCACGGCACCACGGCTCGAGCAGCGACGCGAGGGACGGCCGCTCGCCTGCACCTACTTGATAGGGTCGGGGAAGATGCTGCACGATAGCAGTGAAGGTGCGCGTCTCCGGTGGCATGAGTGAACTCGACCCCATAACCGCATCGACTGCCTCGTTGACTTGCTTCACCGCATCGTGGCTGATTGTGCTTTCCAACGAGGTTTCGGCGCACAACCTGATAAGCCGCTTGACCAGTCGGATGTTTGCTTCTGTCGGTGCAAGCTGCGCGGGTTGCCATCCGGTCGGGTGACCGTCACGCAGCACGGTGTACAGTCCGCCGAGGGCCGCAACCAAGGGATACATGCCCTGCCCCACGTCATAGATAAATTGGCGAGGCCGAAACTTCGTCGAGAAAGACAAGAGGGTGCTCAGCAAGGTGGTCTTTCCGGAGCCGGTCTTGCCCAGCATGATCGCGTGGCCGGGTGGACGCTTGCCGAGAGAGCTTTCGTTGAGTGGCGACGAGTGCCAATTGAAGAACAGTGGAGTGCCCGTCACGGTCTTGAGCAATGCGACGGCGGGACCCCATGGATTGCCGTCTGGCTTGCCGACCATGAAATTGTGGAACGGCGAGAATGACAAGAAATTCATGCTGTTGATCGGCACGGGGCGCGGTGCCAACGCGTGATTGGCCGGCAGCCGGGACCACCAGGCTGCGTCCGAAGCGAGGCCAATTGATCCTGCGACGACCGAGCACGAGTTCAGCATCACCCGCGCGGAGCGCGCCCGCCGTTGCGCCTCCTTCGGTGTATCGGCAGTGACATGCAGACAACCGTAGTACCACCCCATCGTCACGCGACGCGAGACAACATCGTCCGCGGCATCGGCCATCTGAGCGATTTGAGACCGGCTCTTGTCCTTCGTTTCGAGCATCGCTTTTTCCTGGTTCGACAGGAACACGCTGGCTGCAATGCTCGACATGCAGCAATACTGCTGCGACAGCACGAACTCGAAGTCCGCCTCCATCAGAATGTTAAGCTGGCCCGGCTCGGTCGCCTCTGGAAAGTCCACAATCTCTACGCCCGCGACATATTTGTCGGAATCGATCCGGCGGCTTTGCATCACGTCACCGAACACCGAACTTACGATGCGGTTGTAGAGCATCGACTCTCGTGCTCGGTCCCGCGTGATCGGAACCGGCTGCCATTCGTCGTTAGCCAAAAAAGAGAAAAATTCAAGCGCGCTCGAGAATGCAAGCTGGCGTTCTGCCGAAGCGAAAAGCTGCAATGTGGAAGCGGGCGCGCTTGAAGGATCTACGCTGGCACTGAGAATGTCGTCCGGATCTGGCGCGTCATCAGTCTCCGTCGCTTCTCGGTCCTCGATGCGATTCCCCCTGGCATCGCGATAGTAGATGCCGAGCGCTTCAATGCCGTAAGCGCGCATCGCTCCCGTAATCTGCGACGCTATGTCTTCGAGGCTCGCGATCGCTTCTGCCTGGATCTCCAGCAGGTCTTCGCGCGTGGGGCGTTCGAATCGAGCTAGAAACTTTTGTGTGAGATCCCCAACGGGGTTGTATACGACCGTTAGGTACCAATCGTTGGTCATCAACGGCACATCTTCGAAGCGTTGTCGGTATTTGCAGTCCAACCCGCGTGGGAATGTCGCGTCGAAATCGGCCTTTGGATAACGATCGGTCTGGTGATGATGCAAATGCGTCCAGAACCGGACGTGTTCATTGCCCACCGTCTTGAACAGCTGATTCAAGTCGCGACGCCAGTTGATGTGCTCCGCGTCAGACGCGCACTCGTGCGAGCGGCCCCGAATGCGGAAGGTCATTAGGTACTCGTTCGAGACGGTGCTCACGATCGAGTCGGTGACATGATAGGAGTACGGCAAGAATTTCACCGCCGACGGTTCCTTCCTGTACCCGGCATCGGCTTGCAATCGACGCATGGAGACGGCCATCACAACTTCTCCTTGTAGCTTACCGGGGCATAGCTTGATCCGCCCCATCGGCTTGAAAACGGCGAGTCGATGAGATTCACGATCTTTGTTTTGAACGCCAGGCCGATCACGCGGAACATGCGGTCATCGTGCTTGGTAATGCAGAAGCAAACGAACCAAAGGAAGGCGAAGAGGAGGAACGTCCAGAAGTGAATCACCATGAACAGCGCGCCACACACCATGAAAACAAGCAGAAACGGTGTGCGCGGAATGCCCATATAGGTGGGCAGGCGCGTTGCGCCCTTGAATAGGGGGAATTCACCTGTCTTCATTGGTGATACCTCTCAGATGGGGGATCAATTACCGTGGCGTCGTCGACACAGGTTCAAGAACTTTGCTCTCGGTCTCGACCGATAAGCCTTAGCTGATTCCAAAAAGTGCGACCAGATAAGACGCAGAGCCCACGACAATCAGTCCGACCACGCAGCGCACGGCGAAGTCAGCTCGAACAAGGTGCGCGATCCAGCCAAGAGCGCATGCGATGATCAGCAGTGCCGCGCCGATGGGAATCCACGTCATCATCCACGCCTGCAACGAACTCATGGCGGATGATCCAGTGTCGGTGCCTGCAGCATAGGCACCTGACGAGAAGAAGGAAGTGATGGCAAGCGTCCATGCAAAAAGCAGGACGCGCCGGGACCGATAAAGGTGGTCGGTGATAGAACGAAAGGTAGCGGCGGGACGACCGATTTTTCGGGAAGCGACGAGTGTCATCAAGGTTCTCCGGGTTTCGGGTTGAATTTGGACAGCAGCAACACACAACTCTCGACTCCGCATCGCTCGCGAAGCCATTCCACTAGTAATCTGAGGTCGGCCCAATAGCGCACCTCTTCTTTCGCTTGAACACGAATCGAACAGACGACGACGTTCGAGGCGTCATCGCCCACTTCAAACAGTGGAAACCACTGTTTGGTTGCCACTCTCTGAATCTTCACGGCCTGAAGTCGGCCGCGCCTAATTTCTTCCTCGATCTGCTTTTGCGGGATCAAGAACACTTGCATGGGTTAGGGCTCCGGCTTCACCGAGCCGAATGCACCGGGGTCGTCTCGCGAGAACGCGCCTTGGTTGTCCAGGTCCTGAAGGTCCCGCATCGCCGCCGCGGTGGCCTTGATAGGTAGCTTTTCGACGGCTTCCCTGCCCTGCTGCGTGGAACTGGATATGGATTGCGCTCCACGCGTCACACCGCCAGCGTCATCCGTCAGGGCAGGGATTTGTAGGGCTCGCACATGCGCAACCACCTTGGAGACGTATCCGTTGGCGATGCCGCGCGACTGCGAACCCGTGTTGTAGCAGGAAAGCGCGTGCAACAGTGCCGTCTGACCTTCGCCATAGGTTTGAATTGCGCGTGAATAACAACTCGTCAAGACCGCAGCTGAGGCACGCAGGTTCACGCACGGGTCAAGCAAGTCGCTGCCACTGACACCCAAATTCAAAAAATTCGCCGAATTGATTTGCCCGTACCCGACGTCAAAGTTCGCGCCATTTGCCTCCAACGTCGCGATGGTCTTGGCCGCCTCCTCTTTCGTGTCGGGTTGCGAAGACAGGCGATAATTTCCGTTCACGTTGATCGCGATCGGATTGTTCTTCGATTCGTGGGCGACCAGGGAGCCCATGGTGATAGGACTGACATTGGGCGCGCACTGCTTCGCTATCTCCATCACGTCGGCCGACGTTCCGGCGTACGCACTAGCCTGCCCTGCCAGGGCAACCATGGCAGCAGACAACGCGGCGAGCAGAATGATGCGGCTCATTGTTAGTCCTTGAAATTGCATTTTCAATGATTAACGTCTATCTTAGTGAGTAACGAGGCTGTGTCAAGCGACAAGAGCAAACCAAAAAAACGCGCCGCAAAGAATCCGACCGCACCGGCTGAACAGATTCAGTTCGTCATGGTCGGAGGAGAGAGAGCCCCGAAGGGGCCAGCGCGGTATCGCGACCCGGCCAATCCCTTCAACACGTGGAGTGGTCGCGGCAAGCGGCCCCATTGGCTGAGGGACTACCTGGATCAGGGACGTTTCTTGACCGACTTTGAGGTACGTGATCCGGAGGACTGAGATGGGCAAGGTGATACGACTCGATGCACCCAGAGCGAAACGATCTGCTTCCACGCGTTCGCGAGCTCGGCGAACTTTCACCGGATTCACCCCAGCTGCGCTGAGAGCAACGTGCCGAGTCGCCCAGCGCGGTGTTGCGTTGATCGGTCGTATCGCTTTGCTCACGTCGATTGACATACTGATCACCTTGCTTGCGTTATTTGTGAAACCGCTTCGAATACTGACGAAGCTAATTGCTATCGCAGTGCTTTTCGCGGCCCTGTTCGCATTTCTCGATCATTGGAAGCACTTACAGTTTCTGTTTGCATCCATCGGTGTTCTTGCATTTCTCTCGGCTTTAAATGCATGCTTTAAGCGCGCGCTCGCGAATTCAAATTGTGCGTAATCCCACTCGAGAGGACTGAAAAAATGAAACTCCATCGCACTATTGCCCTGTTCGTTTCGATTGCCACTGCATGTGCAACGCCGCCCGTTTTCGCGAAAGACGCGTGCGCCTCGCTGCTGTGCATGGCGGGCGAGGCGGCTGGTGCGGGCGGCGGATTGAGCTGCGACAAGCCGATCGAAGATTTCCTGTCGATTGTTGAGTACCGGCACGGACACGTCGATTTCAACGCCACGCCGAATGCCCGAAGGAATTATCTGAACTCGTGTCCGGGATCCAATCAGGACACGTCGAGCATTGACTCCATTATCTCGGCATTCGGATCGGTCACTCATCTCTGAATCCTTCGGCGATTTACGTCTTGCTGTCCATCTTATAAAAACTTAGCAGCATGTTCACCATATTGACTATGCTGCCGGTTTAATGATAAGGCCAAAGATAATGTGATTATTTGTAACGAAGCGTGATTGAATCGCGTTCGTACAGTTCAATCCAATTTTTTGGTCGGAGAAAACCATGGCAGCTCTGCAACCAATCTCGCTAAACCTTGGGCATGAGACTGTGCGGCTGAATGTGACACCGGCTGCAGCTGGCTTTCTCATCGAGCGTGAATCGTTTTCGACCGCGCCTGTGGGTAAGGTCGGCCCAAAGATCACACAGGTTTTGCTCGCCAACGATGCGAGCATCTCCGAGTTTATGAAGAGTGAGCCGCACTCTGATCGGGTTGGACCGGTTCTTGAGCATCTGCTCCGCGAAGCGATGTACGTGGCTCCGGAATCGAGCGAGCCGGCGTCGATTGAGGAGCAATTGGCGATGCTCAATCGTTTAAGCCGTGCCACCGATGAGATTGAGTTGTTGTACTGCATCAACGCCGTCATCCGTGGCCTCGGTGCGACGAGCTTCATGTATTTCTTAGCGCAAGATGACTCGAGTGGTCAGCCGGCCTCTTATAGAATTCTCACCTCGCATGCTGAGGCACTGCAGATCTACGTGTCCTTACGCATGTACGCCGGCGATCCCGCTCTTGAGCGAGCACGCGGACATCCCGAGCCATTTTTCTCGTCAGACTTCGGAAAGATCCAAAAGATGAGTGGCGGCGGTCGCAAGATCGCCGAGCGAGCGCGTGGTTTCGGGATGAAAAGCCTGGCTGTTGTTCCCGCGCATCATCGCGGAAGCAACCACTTTGGCGTTCTCTACGCAGCGACGGATACGCTGCCCGAGGAGAACGGTGAAGCGCGTCTGCGCGCGAATCAGGCACTGTTCCGAGCACTGTCCGCGCAGGTCTTTGAATGGTACATGCGAAAGGAAGCCTCGGTCGCTTTCAGAAACACCGGTTTGACGCCCCTCGAACTTCAGATTCTCAACGCGTGGAAACGTGGTTTTCAACTCGACGCGATCGCCGAAGTGCTCAACATTTCGCCGACGTCGTTGAAGCGCCTCCATTTGCCGTCGATCAATGAAAAGCTAGCCACGAAGACCATTCGGAGCTCGGTACAGGTCGCTAGTGACCTGGGCCTATTGCCGCTGGTCTCAGATCGGAAAGTCGCGTACGTGCTGTACAGCCCTAAACACGGGGTTTTCCTGCGCGCGGACGGAGCTTGTCCGGCCTTTTCAAAGCTGTTCCCAGGACCCATCGAAGAAGCGCAGATTTTTGACGACGTCGCTGCTGCGAACGAGTTGATTGATGAAGTAATGCCGAATCAGAGAGGCGAGCTCGAATTCAGGCGAGTCGATGTTCACTGCTTTGCGACGAGCGCGTCTCGGGAGGAATGCGCTGCTGCAGGACTGCCCTGGTGGGAGCCTGATGCGGACCAAGAGGACGAGGGTACTTGGGCTGAGAGAAACGGACCATCGACTTCTTATCATTAGAGCCATCTAAACATTCTGTAAGTCGCGGTCTCTGCAAGCAATCTCGATAGATCGAGACCCGATGCCGAGGTCGCGGCCGCTTAATGCTCAGTCCATCCGCAGTATCGACCGGCAACAAATTGCAACGTTCGGTTCGACCACTTTTTTATGGCAAGGGGCAGTTACGTCGATCTCGCTGGCATGGACTAGATGAGGCGCGGTTGTTCGCTCCCCGACGCCGGCGACGATGTAAGAAACCACGCCAACATCTGAAGAATCGCGCGTTAACTTCAAGGTATTTCGAGTTTTCGGCCTACACACTGCGCGCTGTCGCTAAGTTTACCTTGCGACAAACGATACGACATCGTACAGTGTACGAAAATTCGCCAAAGGCATGACCGGTATCCTGATGTTTGGCGAAACTAGAGCGAAATGTAAAACTCGCACACTTCCGTCAAAAGGACAAAGGTTCGACCATGTCAGATGTTCGCCCCCGTGTCGACAAGCCAATTTTGTCGATTGCGCCGGATGTAAAGCATCGATTGCCTGGGGTCCCCCTGAGCGATCTGCGAAAGGTGGCCGACCACGCAAGCAAGATGCTGGTGAACGTTCGCGAGAGCATGCTCGCGCCCCACCCGCGCAAGAAGTCTCCAATTTTCACAACTTCACAAATCGCAGCGCTTTGTCGCATCGATCGAAAGAAGGTTATTTATTCGTGGGACAAGCCAGAGCTTGGACTACCGCCCGGAACTGCGACGAATCGAACCCGCGAATTCACTCTCGCCGAGGCGCGCGAATGGATCTCGAAGCTCGCGCCATTCAAAAGGCGCCCCGAGGGAGTAAAGGGTAAAAAAATCGCCATTGGTAACTTCAAAGGCGGTGTATCCAAAACCACAACGGCCATGACGCTCGCGCAGGGTTTGTCGCTCTACGGCCGCCGAGTCCTTCTGATCGATCTTGATCCGCAAGCTTCTCTAACTGCACTTACAGGGATCTTAGCGGATAGCGAGGTGGAGGATGATCAGACGGTCCTGCCTTTAGTCTACGGCGATCAAACCGATGTCCGATATGCAATCAGTCCGACCTACTGGGATGGGATTGATTTGATTCCAGCGAGCGCAGCACTCTTCGGTGCAGAGTTCTATCTGCCGTTCAAACAGTCGAAGGATCATAACTTCGAATTTTGGAACGTGCTGAACAAAGGGCTTAATTCGATCCTCGATGACTACGACGCGGTCATTATCGACACGCCCCCGGCCCTGTCGTATATGACAATTAACGCTTTCATGGCAGCGGACGCTTTGATTGTTCCAACGCCACCCAGTGCCCTTGATTATGCGTCTTCAACCCAGTTCTGGAATCTCTTCGCGGATCTAGCGGACAACATGAAGGGTCTGGTACCCGATGTCGAATTGAAGCGTTTCGACTTCATCCACGTCCTGCTATCTAAGGTCGACTCTAATCTCGCTTCAACTCATGCGGTTCGTGATTGGATCAACCGCACTTACGAATCGTTTGTGCTTCCGATCGAAATTCCAACGACCACCGTAACAGCGAGTGCCGCGGCCGAATTCGGGACCGTGTACGACATCTCGAAGTACGAGGGTAGCAATCGAACATATCAACGCGCGCGCGAAGCTTATGACCGGTTTGCGGAGATGATTGACCAAGAGATCGTTGCACTGTGGGACGCTGAGAAGGAGGCAACGAATGGGAATTAAGGACAGGCTGGCTGCGAAGAGTGCTCTCATCGCGCCCGTAATTGCCGAGGAGCCGAGCAATTTGCCGCGTGCTCCAAAAACGGCACCTGGCGCTTTGATGCACGCGATGCCACTGCTAAAAGAGAAACAAGCTGAGATTGATGCGCTCGCAGCAGAGATGCAAGGCCTTCGCCAGCAAATCGCGGAAGGGTCTGATGGTGGCGTTGAGGTCTCCATTTCTAAACTCGTCGAAGTTCCTGGGCGCCGGAGACACATGTCTGCCGAGAAATATGCCGAACTTCGGGAGAACCTTCGGCGAAATAGGCTGATTCATCCTGTGGTCGTTCGTCGGACCAGCGACGACAAGTTCGAGATCATCTCTGGGCATCATCGTGCTGACGCGTACCGCGAGATTGGGCGCGATACGATTCGTGCGGTAGTAGACAGTGGTAGCGAAGATGAAGCCGATGCCGGAGCTTTCTTTGCCAACCTTATGCAATCGGATCTAACCGACTTTGAAAAGTACGTCGGGTTTAAGGCTCGAGCATCGCGGCACCCCAACCTGACAAGAGCAGCAATCGCCGAGCAGGCCGGTCTCACCGAGGCGATGGTCTCTTACATCTTTTCCTTCGACTACTTGCCTTCAGACGTGCTCTCAATCCTCGAAGAGCGGCCGTCGCTGCTCGGCGCGAACGCTGGATACGCTCTGGCAACGTTGACCAAGCAGGGCAAAGCCGATCAGGTAGTCGAAGCAGTGAAGCGCTTGGCAAGCGGGACAATCGACCAGTCTCAGGCGGTGAAGCTCGCGAGTAGCGACCCGTCAAAAACGAAGTCGACCCCTGCTGCGCCCATGACCACGAAAATCAAGGTCGGCAAGTCTCTGTATTGCGAATTACGGCGCGCCAAAAACGTAGTGCGCCTCCAATTTCAATCGGATGAAGAAGCAGCGAGAGTGCAATCAGCCATTGCGAAGGTGCTGGAGGCTGAGTCAAAGCATAGCGCCGCGAAGCCAGAATCAGAATAATCGTTTAAATTCAACTACTTAATTTTATTAAGGCCCAAGCATGAGCTAATGCGCCCTACAAAGACAAAAGCCTTCGGCTGGAACCGAAGGCTTCTGCTAAGGCACTTGACTGGAATCTCGCACCCTACACTCACCGACTGGAATCGGGAGCGGTACACACAAACCCGAGTGTAGCGAAACGCGATGTGCAGTCAAGCGAATTCAATCCATTTTCGTAAATGGACCGCTCGACATGTCTATCGCGCAACGCATCGTTGCTGGCGAGGGTGAAACACACCTTCAAGATTCGGCCGCCCTCACCGCTTTTCGCTGTGACTCGACCAACCTGCCCTGGATCATCTTCCGGGCCGCGTTCCGGGCTGCCCACATCGAACAGATCTCGCCGCGTGCTCGCGCGGTGCTCTCCGCCCTCGCTCGCACCGTTGACGCCGCCAAGCCGTTCGCAGCGATCTATGCGCGCCGTGAGCTCCTAACCGGCCGCGCGCTGCAATCCATGCGGACGTTTTATCGCAGCCTTGATGATCTCGAAACGGCCGGCCTCATCGATCGGCGTCCTCAAGCGAGGTACGTCGAAGCGGGTCTGTTCGGCCGGGCGTACCTGCACCTGACCGAACACGCGGCTGCCCTTCTCGGCCTTATCGTGGACCCCGAACCCGCGCGCGCGCCAGAAAATCCCCTGCCACAGTCGGTCATATCCACCGTACCGACCGAATCCGATTCCTCATTTCCGACACCGTCTGCCAAGGTGGCAGACGGTGGAATATATAAGGATCTAAGCCCTTCTGTATTTCAAAAGAGACAACCGGGGAAACTGCCTGCGGACCTTCAGCGCCTGCGTGCCCTGGGTTTTTTGGATTTTTTGATTTTCAAACTCATGCGGGAAGCGCGTGAGCACGGCAAGCGCCTGTCCGATGTCGTTGAGGCCACCTGGAACCACCTACGACTCGCCAAGGCTCCGATCAACTACCTGCGCGCCCTGCTGCGCAACCCGGTCGATTTCGCGACCATCTTGAGCGCCCGAAACAGCGAGCAGGACGCCGATGCTCAACGCCTCCAGCAGCGCACCCAAGCAGTTTCCCTTGCTCGACAGAACGCCGGCCGCACGTTCATCGACGTCGAGGGTAAACGCCAGTTCGTCATCGGAACCCAAGGCGATGCGATGACGGTTTTCACGCTCACTGAGTCCATCGGCCGCCAAGCAGTCGGCTGGATGCCCTCCTTCGCTGACGCGCTGAAGCGCGGCACAATCCGGCCTGCAACCGCGATGGATCTCGAACGTTTCGCCGACGCACAACGCGCATCGATCGGCGCACAGCAGCATCGGATTAAGACGAATCAGCGGAGCCAGGTGAGCAGGGCGAGCACGGCACAAGTCGCCCCGACGCGTCCTCAGGTGACGACCGCCGTGCGGGATCACATTGCCGGCCTGCGTCAACTTCTGCAACCACGTGGGCTGGTTGCATGATCGAATGTCTGGAGCGTCTGCAGTGGCCGGGTCGAGCGGATCGCCGGGCCCGCTCGACTTCGTTTCCATCGGCAACGAAGCGGCATGGAGCGACGAGTCGCAGACGGTCGAAATAGAGATTTGAAAATGCAACTACCGATCTGACGCGAGACTCCCCTGGACGCTGCCAGTCGCTGACCCGAAAAACTCGGATCCCGCCGATCAGCGTACAAGGAACGGTCGACCGGAGACGCGCCCAGCCTTTACCGTGAAAACTCGTTTTCCGAGGAGAGAAGGACTTCGACGGGTGCCTCAGTCGATCGATTAAAGGTCCAGATCGACTGAAGGTTCAGATCGAACGACGCAGAACGGATACGCTGTCTACTCACGCGCCGCGTTCGTCTTCGCCATGAGCGCCGTGACCGTGACCGTGACCGTCACTGGCGTCCCTCAAGGAGGCGGTTTCGCTGTTTGTCTCGTGCTGCTGGGTCGGCGAACAAACCACGCTCACCGACTCGATCGCTACTTATCAAGCGGCTGTCGTTCCAGGATTTCGGCGATGACGGCAGGGTGGTCCACCCCAGCAATTTCTAGCGCTCGTCGGCGCATTGTCTAAGGTCGGCCAAGAGCCGCGGGAGGCGCTTCTGGTGTCCCTGACGCGGATCATGGACGACTGAGCGATGACGGTTGTAGCCGTCGTCATCGACGGGGACGACTCATCCTGCGGGATGCGACTAAGCCCGACCCATTGTCGTCGTCACCGCGACATCGGCATGCGCTTAGCCTCGGGCGCATGGCGAAATTTCCCGGATCTACCACGCCATTTCGTGCGGCTGATTCGCATCCTCGCCGACGCACGCAACGCGGAGAAACCGCGGACCCAACTGGCGTTCGGACGATCCGCGCCGGCGAGAGCTGCGCGCGTGCCACCTATCGGTTCGACCCGGACTTAGGCGACGAGAAATCAAATGCCGAGCGCCTGAGGTCAGCGGATCGGACGGCGCGGCCGAGGAGGCCGCGGACGCCGCGTCAGGGCTGCACAGCCTGCGGTCAGGCCGCCCGAGCCGGGCGTTTGCGACGCGGGCGGTGAAGTCTTTTGGGGAGGCAACCGGGATCGCGAAGAGTGCCGGCTTAGAAGCAATGTCGAGCAACGCGACCGCTTCGCGTATTGCGCTGGCGCCGAAGCCCAGTCCAGCCCAGCTACGTCGCCGAGCTTGCTTGGCACTACCGCAGTGTCGTGTCAGCTGGTCAGTGAGCACGTGACAACGGTCCACGATCCATTCTTAAAGCGCTATCTGATCGTCAACGGCGCTCACAGAAGAAGAGGGCAGGGCGTGAGCTTCGTCGCCGGCGTCTGCCCGGACGAGCGTGCGTCACGACCGTCCAAACCAACTCAGCCGACACGACGAATGACGCGCTGTGCGCTCGCCTCTCCCGTCGCATGTCGCCCGAATGGGAGAGGGTAGGACGCCGTCAGCCGATTTCGTTCAAGCCTGATAATCGTATAGCATCGGGATGAGCTAAAAACGGGTATACCCGTAGCTATTCTGTTCGCACGATCGTTTCGTGCCAGCCCCGATCATTCCAGTGCAACGGAATCAAAATCCTCGCAAAAGGGCAGACGCTGCCCGACAAAGAGGATTGAGTTCACGACCAAGAAGGCGTTCAACATCGAGGTGGCGTAATGGCCGCGACTCCGATGATCCACACATCCTTCAACCGCAGAAGGGCCGGGCAGCGATTGGGAAGTCGGGCATTGCCAGCCCAAAACAACCCGAACAATCGAATTGCCTTGTCTGCTAATTATTATTAGCAGTGAAGGTTTTAATGGGTAAAATGGGGGTAACGCCATTTACGCCTCGCCGAAAGCCCATTGGCACGGGGCAGAGGCGGGTTTTCGACGAATCGGAGGTTGAGACGTTCCGGCGAAGTGGTGGAGTCCGATCCGCAACGCTACGGACATGAAAGCCAGCGCTTGATGGATGAGGTGAGCACCTGCGGGAGCACGCGCGCGACAGATCGATGGCCAATCAACCCCAACAATTAACGCTGCCCACGCCGCGTACCTACACCCGCACCGACTTCACGGCGCTGCGCGCGTTCGTGCAGCGCGTGCCGGCGGCCACCATCGCGCGGCTTTACTACGATGTCGAACGCGCGCCCCATGCGGCGAGCCCGGAGACCACTGAACGCTACCTGCGCCAGATGCGCGATGACCTGGTAAGCCTGGCGCTCAAACATGGCTCATCGGTGCTCGCCGATCACCTGAAAGCCTCGATCAAGCAGCACGGCAGCGCGCGGCTTACGGCCATGACGCTGCGCATGGTCGAGCAGGCGTCGACCATGGCGGCCGCCTCGCCGGCGTTGGGCCATCCGGTCGAGTTGTGGTTCCGGCCGCTGATTGCACGACGCTTGATCGGCGAGGGGATCACCACGCTGGGCGCCCTGATTGAGTACTGCAATGCCCGTGGCGGCAGCTGGTGGCGATCCGTGCCGCGCATCGGACCGCTGCGCGCGGCGACCCTGGTGGCATGGCTGCATCGCCATGAGCGAAGCCTTGGTGCACGCGTCGCCGACGACGTCGATGCGAGGCCACTTGACGTCACCTTTCGCGCAGCGGGCGAGCCGGTCGCCATCGTGGTGGGCGGCGATCCGGCCGTGCCGCGTCTGGCGCCGTTCGAGCAGCTTGCCGTGCCGGCTGAGTTATCGGGCGGTGATGGACTCCATCGAGGCATCAACCGTGCGGGCAGCTTCGCCTTCATTCGTGCCGAGCACGATCTGGCCGCCGTGCACGCCTACCTGCACCGGTATCGCGATCGTCCGGTGACCCTGCGCGCCTATACGCGGGAGCTCGAACGGCTGATTTTGTGGAGCGTGGTCGTTCAACAAAAGCCGCTGTCCTCACTGCTCGTCGAAGACTGCGAGGCATACAAGGACTTTCTGAAGGCGCCGATCGCGAGCTTTACTGGGCCGAAGCGTCCGCGCACGAGCGGCCGTTGGCGCCCCTTTGCGCCCGATGGACTGTCGGACGACAGTCAGGCCTATGCGGTGCGCGTGATCCGCGCGGTGTTCGCCTGGCTCGTCGAGGTGCGCTATCTCGCCGGCAATCCTTGGAGCGCGGTGCATGAACCGGCGACGGTCATTCGCGAGACAGCGGTGCAGGTTCATCGCGCCTTACCGGCCGATCTTTGGACGCGCGTACGAAGGCTCCTCGACGCCCGTTGCGTGGCCTTGGCATCTTCGACACCGGCGGCGACGGGACAGTCGTCGGAACGTTTAGCCAAGCAGGCGCGGGCGCGTGAGCAGCAAGAAGCAGCGCCTCAATGGCGTGCCGCGCGGGCGGCGATTCTTTTGATGGGTGACTCGGGGCTGCGGCGAGTCGAAGCCGCCCAGGCTAGGCGCGAAGATCTGCGCGCTTCTGACCTCAGAAGCGAAGCACTGATATCTGCTCGGCGCCCATCAGGGAAGGCACCTGCCACAGGTGAAGTGTCTGCGTTGCGTTCTCGAACCGTCTGGACCTTGACGATTGTTGGCAAGCGGCGCAAGCAGCGCACGGTGCCGGTGAGCGGCGCGACGATGGATGCGCTGCGCGCCCATTGGGCGGACCGGGGTCGCGACTTCAATAGTCAGGCGCGCGGGCCGCTGATCGCGCCACTCTGGATTCCGGAAACTAACACGGCACAGAATCGGCATGCCACTGACGACCATGACGTGTCCTACACGCCGGATGCGCTCGGGCGGCTGGTACGCATGGCCGTCCGGCGACTGGTGGTTGAGTTGCGTGCGGATCCCGCGTCGCTAAGCGAGATGAGCACCGAAGACCTGGTGCAGCTCGTCAATACCTCGGCGCATGCGTTTCGCCATACCTTCGGCACGCGCGCCGTCGCGCGGGATATGCCGACGGATGTCGTCCAGTCGATCCTCGGCCACGCATCACTACAGACCACCTCCATCTACGTGAAGGCGGAGAAGCGCCGCATGCTTGAGGCGGCGGCACGCTACTACGCGGATGACGATGCGGAATAATCGAAGAGCAGCACCGTTCATCTCCCATCCTGCATCCATTGACTTGCGAAATACGTATCGGTGTAACCGGCGCCACCCTAGCGCAGCAGCTTCAATTGGAATGCTGGTCCGGCCAAGCCGGCCGGCGGATTCGCTTTACACACTATGAATACACTTTCGCTTTCCGACGCGCTTCGCATGGCGGCAGAAGTGTTACGCGACGTTGCCGCTACTCGCTGCACGCTGTCTGGCTTCGAGACGGATGCCGGTCTTGCCCAGCTGCACGCCGACGCGGCCCACGTTCTCGAAAAGGAGCTAAGAGCACTCCATGCACTGACATCAGGGAAAGCCTAGATCGGTGAAAGGGCACGGTCCGTTCTGGCGGCGACTCGGCCGGAAGCCGTAGAACCCATTAAATATGTCAAGGTCGCGCCTATAAAGTCGTCAATTCGGGACGCATCAGGCCCCGGTTGCCGGACGAGCTTGCTCATCATAAGCTTGCCGACGCGAAATGAAGTCGTCACTTCGCCCGTGAGATGCGGCCATCGACGCAAGGCCGCCGTCGGTGTTTCACAAGGAATGCTCGGCCAACGTATGCCAACTGCATCAGGCAGCACAGGGGGGCGTTCGGCCGCTCGCCCGTGCTAGGACGCAAGCGGCCCATGAACGGCCATTCCGGAGGGTCTTCCAGTTGTCATGGTCGGGATCCGATAGGCGCCTTGCTCAACGAACGCTTTTCGGCGTAACACTATCTCGACCCCGACCAGGAGTCGCCGGTCTAGGTCGACATCTAGCTTGATCAGCCACGCTCTCGTTTCTACCGCTCACTGGCCGTTTTGAGGCAGGCAAATTTCCGAGCGCTGCAGTTTTCTTTTTGGGCGCCCGGTACTGGAGCAAGGGGGATGGACGACTTCCGCCATAATGGATGTTACATAGCACTACGACCATATACATGTCAGCGATAAAACCTCAGGCGTCTTACCCCTATCGTTGGACCGATCGGGCGATTTGCGTCAAACGCAGGCATCCACGGATCTTGATAGTCGATGACAACACCAATGCGGCTGAAGCGCTTGCCGCATATCTCGACGGTGGCCCATTCAAAGTGCTGGCCGTCTACGGCGGTGCGGCTGCGATCGCCGCAGCATGCATCTGGAAACCGGACGCCCTGCTGCTGGACATCTCAATGCCAGTAATAGACGGCTTCTCGGTCGCTCGAGCGCTCCGGCAGAACGCTAAGACTTCGTCGATGGTGATTGTTGCTCTGACAGCGCACGATGACGCCTTCGTAAAGCAACGGGCGTCCGAAGGTGACTTCGATGGCTATTGCCAGAAAGGCCTGATGCTGCAATCGCTTATGGCGCTTTTACACAGCTTCATCGAAAGCGCAAACTGCCTAGGTTTGGGGTAATGGCCTGTCCACCTTATATAGCTGTCGTGCCGCAAAAGGGCTTCAATACCAGGCCCTGTCTGTCCGTGCTAGCCTGCGCGATTGTTTCTGCCTACCTTTACATCCATGGACCTGTCCGTACTATTTGGAAACGACAGCCGCGTCGCGCGGTATTTGCATAGCATCGAATGGAACCGAAGTCCCGTGGGTCCCGTCGAACGATGGGACGTCTGCTTGCAAGCGTCGTTCACTAGCTGTGTGTGGTGTTCGGTTCCCGCGTGCGTCTTGTGGGGCTCGGAACTGGCTGTTATCCCAAATCAGGAGCTATGCGATCTGTTTGATATGAAAGCGGCAGGGACCATCGGTCGACCGCCCGCAGATGTTTGGCCCGGCAGGTGGGATGCGTTGCGACGAACCGTGGCGCAAGCGCTGAAACAGCGTGCCCCCGTCCGCTCCGACGATATTCAGCTTCCGGCCGTGAGCGTTCGTTCAGAGGGCGAACCCCATTTCGCGGTCTCGTGCAGCCCTATTTACGACAGCAAGGGACGCACTCCCGGTGTCTTCTGCATCTTCAACGAAACCACGGAGATAGCTATCGCCAAGAAGCGCGTCGCATGTGAGCAAAGCGCCGTGCGAACGGCGCGACGCATGGATGAGCATCGGCTACAGACCATTATCGATCAATTGCCGGCGGGTGTCGGTCTCACCGACCAGAGCGGCCAGTGGACGCTCAGCAACGAATTGATGAGGCGATACATACCGACGGCTGTTCCATCGACGCTTCCAGAACGAGCTGCATTTTGGCAAGCATGGGACGCTCATGGAGTACCTATCCCTCCGCACGACTGGCCCGGCGCACGAGCGCTACGTGGGGAAACGGTGCTCCCCGGCCAAGAAATGCTTTACACCGGTGTCCCGGGACGGCGTATTTGGATGCGAGTGAGCGCAGCGCCTCTACGCGATGAGGCCAATGACCTGATCGGCACATGTTCGATAGTCCAGGACATTAGTGATTTGAAGGTTGCCGAGGAAGCGCTGAAAGACGCGGATCACCGAAAGGATGAGTTTCTTGCAGTGCTCGCTCACGAACTTCGAAACCCATTGGCGCCGATTCGAAACGGCCTCCATGTTTTAGATCATGCGACCAACGGCGATACGCGCATCCGTGTTCATCGCATGTTCAAGCGCCAGATGTCTCACATCGTCCGTCTTGTAGACGATTTGCTAGAAGTCTCGCGTATTAAAAGTGGCAAGATCGAGCTGCGAAAGGAGGCGCTAAATCTGTCTAAGATTCTGACAAACGCTGTGGAGACGAGTCGGCCTGTCATTGATAAAGGTCAGCACCAGCTTACATTAAGCTTTTCAGCGGAGCCGCTGACTGTGATCGGCGATCCGGTACGGCTCACGCAGATCTTCGCGAATCTGCTGAACAACGCGTCAAAATACTCTAATGTGGGCGGCCATATCCAGGTTACGGCCATGCGCGATGACACGGATGCTGTTGTGTCCGTGCGTGATGATGGTATCGGGATATCCGAAGCGATGCTGCCAATAGTCTTCGACATGTTTAGTCAGGCGGAAAACTCCCGTCAACATGCGCAAGGGGGTTTGGGCATCGGATTGACACTTGTTCAAAGCCTTGTCCGGTTGCATGGTGGTTCTGTCTGTGCACGCAGCGATGGTCTGAATCAAGGCAGTGAATTCACAATCCGTCTACCGCTCCTAACCACCGCCACCGTCATGCTGAATCCAAAACCCGAAGATGAGCCATTTCGGCAGAAGTCCCTTGCGGGTAGGAGGATTCTCATCGTTGACGACAATGTTGACGCGGCAGACAGCCTTGCCATGCTTTTAGAGATATTGGGTGCCGAGACACGCACTGCGCACGGTGGACTCGCTGCGCTAGACATGCTGAAGAGGATACAAGCTGATACCGTTCTTTTGGACGTCGGCATGCCCGATATAGATGGTTACGAACTTGCACGACGCATCCGTGCGATCGACGCTTTAGCTGGCTCAACATTAATAGCCATCACTGGCTGGGGCCAGGAGGAAGACAAGCGAAAGTCACACGAGGCTGGGATTGATCGCCACCTTGTCAAACCGGTTGATATTGTCCTGCTTCTGGAGGCGCTGACAGCTCCAACAGACTGACAGCAGGAATGAGCATCGGTTTGCTTCGAATTTCGATTCACGCTGCATTCGCTCAATGTTCTCCATCCGACGGGTAGGGTAGCAGCCATCTTGATAGGCCAATGAATGCTGCAAAGCGGCACGTCATCGAGTGGCTGTTTGGGGTGACTCTACGAGATCTGCAACGGCCGCTAAGCGGCACTCAAGTCTGCAGCGTCCCCGGTCAACACGAGTGACCGATTTGGAGAGTTTTGTATGGCTGAAGTGGGTCGCTTTCACCGATTGGGAAACGAGGGAACTGTTGCCGGGTGACGTCGCGAGAAAGGAGTGCGGTGGTGGAGGGCGGTGATTGTCCCTCATGATGGACTGGGCAGCCGGCATTAGGCCCAAGGCAAGTTGGCACGCCAGGTTTCCAAGCTGGACATTCGTCGGATAGACTCAAATAAAGGTTTTCACTGATACCCTCGACGACGACTGCAGTTAATCGCGGCGAGCAGAGGGCAATTGATTTACCGCGTCCAAAGCTATCTTGACAGCGAGTGTCCGCCGCTATGTGAACAGATGCCTACGAACGCCTGAACCGCTTCGGCGATGATCGGCGAAGTCTCGCCGCTGTCGAGTGGCAGCACGAATGTAGTGACGACCGTTTCACCCATGCTCAGACAACCCGGCTGGCTCACGCGGTGAGACGCTGAACGACGCGCTTCGTGCGGATAACTAACGGAAAATCGCTGATTACCATTTTGTCGAAGCTGACGAATCGATTTACTTACCCGCAGCGGCAGGGGCAACTTTCAAGCGCGACGACCGAGAACTCGATGCGTAGCCCTACGCCGCAAAGCTCAGCCCTTCGCTTTTCTAAGCTGCCGATTGCGTGTCTGCAGATTGATCTTGTCCGATACAAGCGCAGCAAGTGTGCGCAGCATCGCCATTTGCGGTGCTTTAAATGCCCGTGGCGCGCGATCAATTACGCACAGCGCGCCAAGCGCGTACCCCTCATAGTCGATGATCGACGCTCCGGCGTAAAACCTTATGCCCATATCGCCGGTGACAAGTGGATTGGCGCGGAACCGTACATCTTCGGCCGCATCCTCGACAATCAATCCGTCCGGTTGCGCGATGGTGTAATTACAAAACGCGTAGTCTCTGGGTGTCTCCTGAGTCGCCAAGCCGTAGCGGGCCTTGAACCATTGTTCCTTGGCGGTGAGCAACGTAATCAATGCAATCGGCACCTTCGCGACGTTTGCCGCCAACGCAACGATCTCGTCGAATTCTTCCTGCTGCGGACTGTTGACCAGATTTGTGCGGGCAACCGCCTGCAAGCGCGCCAACTCCCGTGCGGCCGCAATATCGGCGACGGCTTCCAGATACGGCGCGATTGCAGCGCGCAATTGTTCCGGTGCAGCGCGCTTGCTCACGAGACGCATGCGCGTATCGCCGAGATCGAAGCGCAACTCTTCCGCATTTAAATCGGACAGTACGACGATGTTCGAATGCGCAAGTCTCGGCGATGCAAGGAGCCGCTTGAGCAAGGCGATCCGCTCCCAATCGAGCCGATCGATCTCCATCACGACCGATGCCGGCATTTGATGCCCCGCCTCGATCAAACCCAGCAGCGCGTCATTCGCTACGCTGACCTGAACGGCGGGCACGCTGGCCAAGCTTTCGCTGCATCGCCTGCCTGCGCCTTCGCTGGCGATGATCAGGACGGTATAGGCGGTTTGAACCGGCGCGACCAGCCGCCGCTCGCGAAGCGCGAATACGGCGCTTCGCCGGACGCGGCGGTGCCCGCCCGGCGTTTTCCACGAGTCGATCGCACCTTCTTCCACCCAGGTTTGAACCGTGCGAATCGATACGCCGAGTATTTCGGCTGCCTCGCGCGTAGTTAGGATCGGATCGCTTTCCATGTCTATGACGTTACTCAAAGCTCTTGCCGCCGAAGATAACGAAAGCTCTGCAAACATGCAACCGTATGCTGGAAGGGAAAATCTGGCAAAAATGAAACGTCGCTCGGTGCCATGCGCGTCGACCGTCTGCATGTTCGCATGCGTAGTTTAAGCGGTAAGTTAAGCCGACGTGAGTGATCGACCGTACGCTTCCCGCGGTGACTTTACCGGCAAACGTTAAAAATTTGGAAAAAACTTAAGTTCGCCGGAGTGCTGCCGTAAGGGGAGTCATGGCGCGTATTAGGATCGTCCGGCATGGGCCGAGTCTTCAACGCGACAACGACAACGACGAAACGGACCACGACATGAGAGCTTTACGAAATATAAGAATTGGGGCGAAGCTGGGCATCGGCTTCGGATTGACGCTGTTGGCGCTTTGCTTGATTAGTGGACTGGCCCTTTTTCAGGTCTCGCAGGTCTACAAGGGAACGGCGGAACTCGCAAACGACTGGCTGCCGAGCGTGCTCACGCTTGGGGATATCCGCTCCGGAACGAATGCGGTAAGACGCGGCTCGATGGGCGCGCTGCTGGCGACCAATGCACAGGAAAAGGCAGCGCAAGTGCAGAAGCGTCGTGAAGGTCTGGCGACGCTCGATCGCGCGATGACGGCCTATCAGCCCTTGATCTCCAACGCAGAAGAGAAGCAACTCTTCGACGACTTCAACACGGCTTGGGCTGCATACCTCGTCGCGGACAACAAGATCAATGCGTTGAACGATGCCGGCGATGACCACTTCACTGCCGCGCGTGAAGCTGCCGCGAATGAATCGGCACCTTTGTTTGTGGCGGTATCGACATTGATCGATCGTGATATCGCGCTCAATACCAAGGGGGCGCGCGAATCGGCCGAAACGGCTGCAGCAGACTATCACCGCACGCTGATCGTCACTTCAGTCCTTGCCTCGTTTGCCATTGCGCTCAGCATCGCGATCGGATTCTCGATCACGCGTTCGATCTTGGTGCCAATCCGCCGTTCGCTCGAAGTCGCCGAGACGGTCGCTCAAGGTGATTTGACGTCGCATATCGTCGATGACAGCAAGGACGAAACGGGTCAACTGCTTCAAGCACTGCGCAACATGAACGAACGGCTCGTCGATATCGTCGGCCGTGTCCGGAATGGTAGCGAGAACATTGCGACGGCTTCCGCCGAGATCGCGTCGGGCAACACCGATTTGAGTCAGCGCACGGAAGAGCAAGCGGCATCGCTTCAGGAAACGGCTGCGAGTATGGAGCAACTGACATCGACCGTGAAGCAGAACACGGAAAACGCGCAGCAAGGCAACACACTTGCAGCGAACGCGTCCGAGGTAGCGGCGCGCGGCGGTGCGGTCGTGAGCCGTGTCGTCGATACGATGAAGGACATCAGCACGAGCTCCGCGAAGGTGGCGGAGATCATCGCGGTGATTGAGGGAATCGCGTTTCAGACCAATATTCTTGCGCTGAATGCTGCCGTGGAAGCGGCGAGAGCGGGTGAGGAAGGGCGCGGCTTTGCCGTCGTCGCCGGCGAAGTGCGCACGCTTGCGCAGCGAAGCGCTGCGGCCGCGAAGGAGATTAAGGACCTGATTGGCGAATCGGTCGCCAAGGTCAGCGTGGGAGCGGAACTTGTCGAAGAAGCGGGACGGACGATGAGCGAAGTCGTGCAGTCGGTGAAGCGCGTCGCCGATCTGATGGGCGAGATTTCGGCCGCGTCATCCGAACAGCATACGGGCATCGAGCAGGTCAATGTCGCTGTATCGCAGATGGATGAAGTGACGCAACAGAATGCCGCGCTGGTCGAACAGGCGAGCGCCGCGGCGCAGTCGATGGCGCAACAATCCGGTGCGCTTCGCGATCTGGTTTCCGTGTTCCGTCTGAGTGGCAGTCCGCAAAGGGACGTGGGCATTCGAGTCGAGACAAATCGAAAGCTGGAGCCAAAACGAACGCAACGTGCGGAACGCGCGAACGCCGCGCCTCGCGCTACCGCAACACCGGCTCGTGTGACGGGACCTGCGTCGGGCGAATGGCAGACCTTTTAATCGACAGAAATTCGTCTCCTGACGGACGTCGCACATGAATGCTCGTAGATCGGATTATGCACGTGGGCGCGGCTTTGCAAGACGCGCTTATGTGTTGCGGACTGTAGGACTCACCCTTGGGCTGGTTTTCGTCCAGATGATCCTTTGGCGCGAGCATTCGTCGTATGCGGTGAAGGCCTATATTGCGGTGTATTGCGTCGTCTGGCCACACATCGCATACCTGTTGGCGCGCCGGTCGCGCACGCCGGCAAATGCGGAAAGAATCAACATGTATGTGGACGATTTCGTGAGCGGAACGTCCGTTGCAGCAATGAGTTTCACGTGGCTTCCCAGCACCCTTGTCCTGCTCATGTTCATGATGAACAATGTAGCAGCAGGGGGTTGGCGCCAGTTGGCCAAGGGGTTCCTGTCGTGCGCCTTGGGGACGTTGATCGGAGCAGCCGCTTTTGGCGGGCGGATGGAGCCAGAGTGGATTCCCGATGCACCGACGTTGTTGGCCTGTTTGCCCATGCTCGTGGTGTATCCCTTGGCGCTCGGGTTGGCGAGTTATCGCACCGCATTGAAGCTCGCGGAGCGATCGAAAGCATTGAGAAGCCTGAGCGAGCATGATCCCCTGACCGGTTTGCTGAACCGGGGCACGTTAAGTTCCCAACTGGGTCTTCTGCTCGATTCCCAACGCGGCAAGCGTCAATTGCTCAACGTGCTCTTTATCGATCTCGACGATTTCAAAATCGTCAACGACTCGCTCGGGCATCGCGTCGGCGATCAGCTTTTGACGATTGTTGCGTCGAGACTGCGGGACGCAACGGACGATGCCACCGAAGACATCGCCCGGTATGGCGGCGACGAGTTCGTTATCGTGTCCATCCGCTCGCCTGTGGAAGCCGTCAGGGGTCTGGCGGGCAAGGTCATCGAGGTGATCAATCAGCCGGTCACCCTCGCGGGGCAGGTGATACAAGTGCGTGCGAGCATCGGCATCAGCACGTTCCCGGATCACGGCAATGATCCTCAGGCGCTGCTGAGTCGCGCTGATGTCGCCATGTACGCCGCAAAGGCGGGCGGGCGCAATCGCATCGTACAATTTAACGAGCAGTTGCATCTTGCCGCTGCCCGACGCCTCAATCTCACCGCACGCCTGCAGGCGGCCCGATCGATCAACGCGTTCGAGTTGCTGTATCAACCGCAAGTCGATATGGGTTCGGGGCATATCATCGGCGCAGAGGCTTTGATACGGTGGAACGATCCGTTGCTCGGCAGCATTTCCCCGACGACTTTCATCCCTATCGCTGAGTCCGACGGGCAGATTCATGCGATCGGCGAATGGGTGCTGGCCGAAGCGCTTGAACAGGGACGAAGATGGCTCGATGCGGGATTGCCGCCCATGCGCATCGGCGTGAATGTCTCTCCTGTTCAGCTCGAAGAGCCGCGCTTTCTAGAACGAGTTCAGCGCTCACTGACCTTGCACAGGTTCCCGCCACAATGGCTGGAACTCGAACTGACTGAAGGCGCGTTGATACGCGATATCGATACAGTCGAGCAGACGCTCGAAAGGCTAAACGAAGTCGGGGTATCGATCGCGATCGACGACTTCGGGACGGGGTATTCGAGTCTCGCTTCGTTGCAGCGCTTCGACATCGACCGAATCAAGATCGATCAGAAGTTCGTTCAGGCAATCGGTGTGGCGCCGCGCGGCGAGGCGATCATCAAGGCGGTGATCACACTGGCGGACGCACTTGGGTTTCAGATCGTTGCAGAAGGGGTCGAGACCGTCGAACAGCGCGACTTTCTAACGGAGAGTGGTTGTGTGATCGGACAGGGGTTCCTGTTTGACAAACCCCTGACGGCCGATGCGATGGACGCACGGTTGCGACAGCGCCTTCTGCCTCACGATACCAGTAATAAGGATAATGGATGCATAACCATTTGCGACACTCCCTAGTCGCACAAATCCTCGACTGCATCGTCGATGCGCACGATCGCCACACGATGCTTCTCGCCGCCCTCGTGTGCGCCGTCGGCATTTATGCGTCGATCGCGATTGCACGTCACGCCGCGCGATCGAGCGGCGCGGTGCGCATCCGGTGGGGTTCGACGAGCGTGCTGTCGAGCGGCTGCACAGCGTGGGCGACGCACTTTATCGTCTTGCTTGCCTATCAGCCTAATATGCGGGTGGCGTTCGAACCTGTTCTCACGGCGATCTCGCTGACATGCGCGGTCGTAGGTATCGGCGGGGGCGTAGTCGTGTCTCTCAGCAGCCGTCGCGGTCCAAGGCAATTCGCAGCAGGAGTCATTATTGGCGTGGGCGTCGCGGCGTTGCATTATGTAGGACAAAGCGCGTATCTGGTGCAAGGAACGATCAGATGGGATCTTACTCTGGTCATTCCATCGATCATTGTGAGCCTGCCGATCTTCGGGTTCTCGATGATGGCGATCGCAAGCCGCAATAGGACATGGCAAACATGTGCCGCGCCGTTGATGCTTTTGGGCATCGCCATATTGCACTTTTGCGGCATGGCGGCGATGACCTTGCAACAAGACCCCAGCATCGAGTTTCCGTCGGATGCCGTTGCGCCGCAGACGATCACACCAATCGTTGCAGGGATTTCTTTGGCGTTGATCGCGCTTGCCTTTCTGGGCTGGCGCTTCGATCTTGCAGCTACAGCCAGAATCCGTCAAGACAGGAAGAGGTTGCGTGATCTCGCGGATGTTGCGCTTGAAGGGCTGTTAATTACGCAGAACAACATAATCATCGCGGCAAACCGGAGCATAGAGCGCCTGTCAGGTTTGAAGCAGGACGATCTGACGGGAAGCGAAGTCAGCCGGCTTCTGCCGGCGCTCGAACTCACCACGCTTTTAGAGAATGAAGAGCGCGAAGCGAATCTCATTGGCGTAGACGGGATCATCGTTCCAGTGCGCGTGCTGCGCTCCACGGTTCCACTTGGGCACAGTGTACAGACGGTCATCGCAGTGCGCGATCAGCGCGAAAGGCTGCGCACCGAAGAAAAGATGCGCCGACTCGCGTTTGCCGATCCGCTGACGGGCTTGCCCAACCGCACAAAGTTCACCGAGTTGCTGGAGCGGCATACGTGCACCGAACGACGCACCGACCAGGGCCTCGCAATACTGCTCATCGACCTAGATAGCTTCAAGATAGTGAACGATACCCTCGGTCATGCGGTAGGGGACGCCGTGCTGCAAGACGTCTCCATTCGACTTTCGACGCTCGTCAAAGACAGAGGTATCGTCGCGCGGCTCGGGGGCGATGAATTCGTCGTGATGCTTACCGGCGACGTCAGCGATGTATCCGCGTTTGATATTGCGAGCAAGGTCGTCGAGCAACTTGGTGCGCGGCCGTTTGATATCGATGGTAGAACAATTCATATCGGTGCAAGCGTCGGGCTTGCGTTGTTCCCCGAAGACGGCGGCGACCCCTCGTCGCTGCTGCGCAATGCCGATCTCGCAATGTATCTCGCGAAGAGCGAAGGCAAGGGGACGGTTCGGCGTTTTGAGAAGATCCTGCATGAGCGGCTTCAAGAACGGCAGAGCCTTGAAGCGGGTCTTCGCATAGCATTGTCGAGTGGTCAACTCGAAGTTCATTATCAACCGCTCGTCGATGCGGCATCAGGCCGTATTACGTCAGCCGAAGCCTTGGTGCGCTGGCGGCATCCATCGCTTGGACTTATCGCCCCCGCCACCTTTATTAGTCTTGCGGAGGAGACGGGGCTGATCGTGCCGCTCGGGACTTTTGTGTTAAAGACTGCGTGTGCCGAGGCTGCAACCTGGCCGCCTGAGATTGGCTTGGCGGTCAATCTGTCGCCTGCGCAATTTCACGACAAGTCGATTGCGTCGATCGTGGCATCGGCTATCGAGGATGCACATCTTCTTCCGCAGCGACTCGAAGTGGAGGTGACGGAAGGCGTGCTGCTTGCCGATACGGGCGCGACGCTCGAAACGCTCAACCGCCTGCGCAGCATGGGTGTTCGCGTTTCAATGGATGACTTCGGAACCGGTTACTCGTCCCTCAGCTATTTGCGCAGATTTCCTTTCGATCGATTGAAGATCGACCGGTCGTTCGTACGCGGCATTCCGTCCGATGCGGAGAGCGTCGCGATCGCTCGAGCCATCATTACGATGAGCACGTGTCTTGGTTTGCTGGTGACTGTGGAAGGTGTCGAAACCGCTGAACAGTATGCCTTTGCGGTCTCAGAAGGTTGTACGAGTATTCAAGGCTATTACATCAGTCGGCCAATGCGGGCGGAGGCGTTCGCCGCGTTTTTGATTGCCTGGAATAATCAGGCACCGCCGAATCCATCGACGGGCAGAAAGATCGCTGAAAAGAGCATAGTGCTGCATCATAGCGACCTAAGGTCTGTTTTGAATTGGTAGACCTATGCAGCAGTCCCTGCAAGCTATATGTAAATAGTCGCGAAACATGGAGAAACACTTTGTGAGGACGGTACCACGCGGACGACGCGTCGTGAGATTCCACTACTTCGCGGGGAGTGGCATCCGGAAGTCTGCGCTGCACGTATCATCCGGTCGACCCGGCGCGACGGTCTGTCCACTCCGCCTCTAGCTTGATGCGTAGAGCGGATTGTTTGCGACGGCCGGTCGTGCGGCGTGCTAGTTTGATGCCATGCCGCATTACTTCTGCAACCGAGAACGATAATGGAAATCCGCTACCGGCTTCATCGACTACTCATCACTGAACAACCAGCTGCTGACGGCAACCGCTGCCCTGTGCTTCTTCGGATAATCAGCGCTGACGGGTATCACTTGCCCACGCTCTCTCTCGTTACCGAACCGGGTATCGATCGGGTATATCGCTCGGCTTTCGAGCGAGGGTTGAGCATGGTAGATGATGCTTGCGACAGTCGATTGACGAATCCACTGGACGAAGTTCAACCGCGCTATTAACTGCGCCGCTCAGCAATCAGTTGATCTTTAGCCAATCGGCGCCCGTTCACAGCCGCCATGGCAGGTGTTGCACAGGCAGCAGTCAGTGCAAGAGCTCAATCTACGGTTCCCGGCGAGCCGCGCAACCGCACATAAGGTTCGAAGCCACCAGACGACCGTGCGTACCCTCCGGACTTCTTTTTTCCCATTAGCGTTATCAACGAACATGAGTAGCAGAATTGGACGTCAACAGCTACTGCAGACTAGTCAAGCTGCTCGCGCAGGAGAGCTGTGCGAACAATCCCCTCGGCGCGAAGCGGCGGCTCAGAAAGGTTACGAAAGGGCGTGCACAGAGAAGCGCTCGATCGATGTTTGGGTACGAACGTCGGCAAGCGGCGAGAAGCGGCCGGCCACGGGGCATCAAGGTTGCCGCCAAGGAACAAGCGTTGACAATCGAGAAAAGATTAAATGACTTACAGCGCAGTCCGCACGAACTGGCAAACTGAGACGTAACCGGTTTTGAGGCGGCTGGACGGCGGCATTACGGAGCAGATGTTGAGCTCCGAAGAAACGAATGCAACGCCGACTCCTGCCGCGACCGATGCCAGGACAGATTGCACGTCATCGGCCCGTTGCGTGATGCTCGGTGTAAATCCATGCTCGCTGCATCATGCGTCGACTTGCGCAGCTATTCCAGGTCCGCGCGCGCGGCGCAAGGCCAGGAGATCACAGTAGCGGTTGTAGACGAGCACCAGACCGTAAACATTACCTCTCAACCTGTCCAAACCGACAACGCGACTACTGCTTTCTACAGAAACATCGTGACGAAGCCGTTAGCCATGTATGGTAACCGTCGATGGTGGAAACAGATGAACAATGATCAGCATGATATTGAACAAAGAGTCCGTTTAGCGGGCAGCAACATGTTCGAGTTGCTGCTTTTTCGACTCGGCGCAACGCCTGGTACCGGCGCTCGCGAGCTCTATGGCATTAACGTTTTTAAGGTTCGGGAGATCGTGACAATGCCGACGCTCACGGAACTGGCGGGCTCGTCCAACAAAATTCTCGGCGTGGCGGACGTACGCGGCGAAATCATCCCGGTCATCGACCTCGCACGCGTCACGGGATGTACCCCACGCGAGGGAAGCCGTATTCTCTTGGTGACGGAGTTCGCTCGCACGACGCAGGGCTTCGCCGTCGAAGAGGTTGACGATATCGTGCGCCTCGAGTGGAATCGAGTGCTTTCGGCAGAGGGTCACTCCAGCGGTAAAGCAGTGACGAGCATCGCGCGCCTGGATGCCCACGCGGGCGGTCGGCTTGCGCAGGTCCTCGATGTCGAGCAAATTCTTCGCGACGCGCTGCCTGCAAGCGAACCGGAGATCAATGAGCAGAACACTGGACGCTTGACGCTGCCGCCGGGCGCACGAGTACTTGCCGCAGACGACTCCGGCGTTGCACGCGCCCTTATCGAAGAGAGCCTGAAGTCAATGGGGGTACCGTTCATTATGGCCAAGACGGGCCAAGAAGCGTGGGAACTGCTGGAGAAGGCAGGCGCAAAAGCGGCGAAGGAGGGTAGGAAGGTCACGGATGACATTGCATTAGTGCTTACCGACCTTGAAATGCCGGAAATGGACGGCTTCACGCTTACCCGCAAAATTAAAGCCGCCGCTGCGTTGCAGATGATCCCCGTGGTCATTCACTCTTCATTGTCGGGATCCGCGAATGAACAGCACGTGCGAAAGGTAGGTGCAAACGCTTATGTATCAAAGTTTGTTGCGGCCGAACTTGCTGACGTAATGCGTCAGGCAATGTTACGGACAGCCGCGTGAACCACTCGCTCGACATCGCTTCGACGCCAACACTCTCGATCGCTAAAGATGCAGGCGGCAAATGGCAAGGTGGCCGACGGCCGAAAATTCATGTTGTCGGTCGTTGATCAAGTTGATTAAGTGATTCTCTTGTCCGTCGTTTCGATCGGGCAGCTGCATGCGTTCGCGAATGCTGAAGAGGGCAAAGAATTCGTTGACCTCAAAGCAGCGTACAAAACGCTTGCGCCGTCGGCTCACGATCTAATGCGGTACGAACTGCATTCGTTGCTCGGCTGACTGGTTGCAGCGAACCGTCGCAATTCAACTATTCACCTCGATGATCCAAACTGATAGACCTGTTCGGAGGTGGCGAATCAGCGCTCTCCGGCGAAGTATGCAGCGTTAAACTATGCAATGCATCTGAGCACTCGCTTAAGCATCCTCGTTACCTTTGCAACGCCCTGTGCACGACCGTGGACGGCTTTGTCGCGGACAGAGCGAGATCGCGAATTGACTACAGTATCAGTAGGATTGCTTATGTTGCCAGTGAGTAAAACTGCTGGGCATGAGAGCATCCGACGCCCCGTGCTTGCATTTGACCTTTGGCGATCATGTGCATGAGCTCAATGCCGCTCAGCAGTATCCAGGCACAACGGAACTTCTTGAAGCCAGGCATAGGCCGCGTGCGTCGCTTGACTGCCCGATGATCTTGCTCGATAACATTGTTCAGATACTTCTTCTGGCGAATCTTGATCGGTCTCGTACCAAGGCCGGATTCCGAGCCGTCATCAAGCGTCCAATCGTTCGTAGTGCTGGGGTCACATGATAGCCGACGTGACGCTTATTGCGACAAGCCGTTTCTCGGCCACCACGTACGCGACAACCTGAAGGTCGCGCCGACACGCTGGATAAGTTTAGTTTGAGTCAGACGTTAAAAGATGTTACAGGTGAAAGGCAGTTTGTTCGATCTCAAGCCACACCGAAAACATGTCCGCCTCCATTGGCCGACCAGTAAAGTACCCTTGAACTTCGTCGCATCCCCACTCTCGGACCTTTCCAAGTATTTCGGCGGTTTCTACCCCTTCGGCGACAGCCGTGAAGCCTAACTCATGAACGAGACGGATCACCGTGCGAACAATGGTCGCGTCACGTGGGCTATCGGAGACCGCTCTGACAAGCGCCTGGTCTATCTTCACGGTAGCCACGTCGAGATGGCTGAGTTGCGCAAGGTTGCTGAATCCGGACCCGAAATCGTCGATCGCAAGCGTCACGCCGAGCTCTCGAAGCTGACTTACCGCCAAGGCGCTGCGATCGGAATGTCGCATGAGCGAGCCTTCCGTTACTTCGATCTCCAATAGATGAGGGTTCACCCGAAAGCTTTTAAGCGTGGATTCGACCAACGGAACGAATCCGTGACGCGTCAGGTCCGATCCCACAGCATTAAGCGATAATCGAATTGTTGGATGGCTCGATTGCCACATCGCAAGCTGTCTTACGGCAGTTGCGAGCACCCAATCAGTCAGTGTGTTGACGAGCGCTGTGTTCTCGACGAGTGGAATAAATTCGCCCGGAGAAATGTCGCCAAGTTGGGGATGCCGCCAACGAACCAATGCTTCTGCGCCCAGGCAGACTCCATCGCTCAACCGCATGCGGGGCTGATAGACGAGGCGCAGCTGATTTTTCGAAAGCGCATCCTTAAACGAGTTAATCAGGAGAAACGCACGGTTGCGATGACGGCCCATTTCCGAGTCGTAGTACACCGCTTGCTTTTGCTCATCACGCGCACGCTCTACAGCGAAAATCAACGCAGCGATCAAGTCGGAGGGGTTAGCGGCTTCAACAAGTCGAACGACCCCAATCGAAGGCGTGACATCGATGGGCAGATCCGCAGCAACGGTCAAAGGTCGTTCGAACGCGCGGGTGACGCGGTCAAGAAGTTTTTCAATCTCTTTGCAGGACGCCTTCGTAACGAGACCATATCGCGCATAGCCGATTCGATAGAGCGTCATGCCTGGGCCGAGCGCGGCCGTGAGCCTTTTTGTGGTATCGACCGCCACGGCATTAATGGACTCCAGCCCGATAGCAATGACCATGCGGTTGATATAGTCCAGCGTGCATACATCAATGAGCACTGCCCGCGTAGTTGTCTCTACATCGGCTTCGCACTGCTCATCGAAAAGTGCTAGATCATCTAAGAATCGTGTCAGATTTGGAAGTCCGGTCACCTTGTCTCGGCAAGCCGTCGAGCGCAATGCGTCTATGCGCTGCGCGATTAAGTTGGCCAACGCTGAAAGGTGGGACCTCTCCCGAACACTGAAAGACGCCCGGGGCCGTGTACCAATGATGCACAACGTTCCAACAGCGTGGCCGTTGTTTGTTGTGAGCGGCGCACCCGCGTAGAACCGAATGAACGGCGCGCCGGCTACTAGCGGATTGTCATGAAAGCGATCGTCATGATGGGTGTCGAGCACCACCATCGGTTCCCGGGACAAGATCGCATGGGCACAAAATGATGTCTCCCTTGATGTCTCGGCCACTGGCATGCCGACACGCGATTTGAACCACTGGCGGTCCGCGTCCACCAAAGTCACCAGCGAGATCGGCACGTCGAAAATGTCGGAGGCAAGGCGAGTTATGTCGTCAAAAAACGAATCGGGCGGTGTATCTAGCACACACGCGGAATGTAGTGTTCTTAGTCGAGCATCTTCATCGAGAGGGTAGGGCGGTGCGATCATTGCTTATTCACGCCAACGGAGTATCGCCCTCTCGCCCGACATCGGAATTGCCTTACTTTCGATCGGTGATAGCGCCGGTGCTCCCTCGGATGCTCCTTAGTTTGGTTAGATGGCCCGGACGTGTTGTCATGGCCGAAAATTGAACATCCTTAAAAGATGACGGCAGGCCGGGATGGAACTTGAGGGTTAAACCGTGCGTCAGCCTGTCTTCTTCGGACGAGTGGCAAAAGCCAACCGAAGAGGTCTACGTGCAAGTCGGCGCGCCGAAACCGTTTAGGCCTCGCTGATGGAAAAGAAAGCAACCGCGCCGGTAAGGTGTATCCCTTGATCATGAAGCGCCTGAGCGGCGGCCGCCGCCTCCTCAACCAGAGCGGCGTTTTGCTGGGTGACCTGATCCATTTGCGCGATGGCCTGATTCACTTGTTCGATGCCGCGACTTTGTTCGCCTGACGCCGCAGCAATTTCCTGCATGATGTCAGTCACTTTGGTCACAGCAGCGGTCACCTCAGCCATCGTCCGCCCCGCATCGCTTGCAAGGAGCGCTCCGTCCTGAACTTTTTGGACCGAGTTCTCGATCAAGGTCTTGATGTCCTTGGCGGCGCTTGACGAGCGTTGAGCGAGTGTTCGAACCTCGCTGGCGACGACCGCAAAGCCGCGCCCTTGTTCGCCGGCACGCGCCGCTTCTACTGCCGCATTCAACGCCAGGATATTCGTCTGGAATGCGATGCCCTCAATGATTGCGGTGATGTTGGCGATCTCGGTCGAGCTGTCGCTGATGCCGTTCATCGTTTCAACCACGCGGCCAACCACTGCGTTTCCTCGTCGAGCGATGTCGAAAGCGTTGCCCGCGAGCGATGCCGCATGTGAGGCGCTTTCGGAGTTGCTTTTAACGGCCGAATTAAGTTGTTCCATGCTGGCAGCGGTTTCTTCCAGCGATGCAGCCTGCTCCTCGGTGCGTTGGCTGAGGTCAGTGTTGCCGGTGGCAATCTCCCTTGCAGCGCATTCGACAGCGGTGCTGCTTTCTCGTACTTGGCCGATTGTTGCGGTCAATCGATCAATCATCTGTTGGAGCGCCCGCAACAGCGACGCCGTCTCGTCGCGACCTGAAACATGCAAGGTCGTTCGTAGGTCGCCTTGCGCGACCGCGTTGGCCGTCTGAACCGCGCGCTTAAGAGGCTCGACAATCGAGCGGGTGATGGCCGCTGCTGCACCGATCGCCAGCAGAATGGCGGCGAGACAAACGCCGAGCTGGATATTGCGGGTCAGGACGTACTGCTGATCATAATCGGCTGCGATATCAGCTTCTTTTTGTCGCGTGAGCGCCGCATACTCGTCTGTGGCATGGGTCAGCTTGGCAAGCAAGGGGCGGCACTCTGCGTTCATTTTCGCAATCGCCGCGTCCCGACGACCTGCATTCTCAAGCTCCAAGATCGCAGTAGCGACAAGGGCATAAGCCTGCTCAATCTCATCAATACGGCCAACGAGTGCGCGGGCCTGATCCGATGCATCGGGTCTCGCAACCAGCCGCTTGAGTTCCGTCAGATGTGCCTGAACGTCGGAATGGGCCGCGACGACATCCGTCTTCTCCAGTGCAAGATCAGACGCGGTGGTGACTAACACAATATTGCGCGCGGCGATGGCGCGTCGGTCGACCGCCGCGCGTAGTTGTGCGGCAACGTTTGCGCGCGCATTAACACCTTCCAAATAAGACTCGAATGCTTGTCGTGACTGATTGAGCGCGTAAATGGAGTTGATCGAAATACAGACCACCATGACAGTCAGAACCGAGAACGCGTATGCCAGCTTACTTTTGACGCTTAGATTGTGGAGCATCTTTTCTCTCAGGGAAAATACTTAATCTAGGTGGTTATTTGCCACTTTCTCGCAATACGGCCTGCGGCTGTACCCGAATATGCTTAACGACCGATACTTTCTGAAGCTGATACTGAAAACGCGAAGTTTGCGTTAGTTGAGTGTTTTCTTGGCAGTATTTCTTTCCGACAGCATGTCCCATTTCCAATAATAAAAAGACACCGTCACAGGATGGCGACGCCTCTCTCAAGAAACTTCGTTTATCGCCGTTAAGCCAGCAGATAGTGTAGGGTGCTTTCGTGCCGAATGACCCTTGTTCTCCACTCATGCATTTTGGAAAAAAATGAAAAAAGAAACTTGGACGGTCAAGGCAAAGCTGGCCGCGTCATTCGGAACTCTGAGTCTGATCGTTCTTGTGATCGCTGGTATGGCCCTAAGCTCGCTTAACGATGCGAACGCGCGATTCGAGGGATTTATCAACGGCATCAATGCTCGTGCGGAAATGGCCACGGCCATCCGCGCCGCAGTCGATGACCGCGCAGAGGCAGTACGCAATCTAGCGCTTGTCACGACACCTGCGGACATTGAGCTTGAGCACCAGGCTGTCCTGAAGGCAGAGCAGACAATCGAGGTTCGTCTCGCCGAATTCAATCGGATGGTTGCTGGCGCTACAGACATGCCTGCGCAAGCTCATGAGCTCGCCACTGAAATTCCTCGCATCGAGGCGCTCTACCGGCCCGTCGCTCTTGAGATTGTCCGACTTGCCATGGACGGTCAACGTGAGGCCGCCATTGCTGCCATCAACAACAAATGTCGTCCGCTCTTGGCAGATTTGAAACGCGCTACCAACGCCTACACCGACGCAACCCATGCGCGCGCGGTAGAGATGGTCAACGAGGCGCAGATTCGATTCGAGCATCAGCGTAATCTGCTGGTAGTACTCTCCATTGCGACTTTGTCGATCGCAATTTTTGCGGGTGCGATCATCACCCTCAGTATTCTGCGCGCGCTGGGCGCCGAGCCTGGCGTGCTTGCTACTATCGCGCAACGGGTTGCGAAGGGCAACTTACACGCGATCGACGGCGCTCATAAAACAGTCGATGGCAGCGTGCTGTCTTCCATGCATACCATGCAGGGTAGCCTCGTCAAAATGATTGGTGAGGTCAGGTCAGCGGCGGACAACATCGCCTCCGGTTCGAGTGAAATCGCCACGGGTAACATCGACTTGTCCTCCCGCACTGAACAGCAAGCATCGGCGCTTCAGCAAACCGCGTCCAGCATGGATGAACTGACCACGACGGTGAAGCAAAACGCTGAAAATGCGCAGCAGGCCAGTTCGCTTGCCGCACACGCATCAGACATAGCGCATAAGGGCAATCAAGCCGTTGACCAAGTGGTTCAAACGATGAGTGCCATCAGCTCGAGCTCGTCGCAAATCTCTGCTATCACTAGCATCATCGAGGGCATTGCGTTTCAAACCAACATTTTGGCCCTCAACGCGGCCGTCGAAGCGGCTCGCGCAGGTGAGCAAGGCCGCGGCTTTGCAGTCGTAGCAGGTGAGGTAAGAACGCTCGCACAGCGTTCTTCGACCGCCGCGAAAGAGATCAAGGATCTCATTACGACGTCTGTCGCACAAATCGCTGATGGCGCAGACCATGCGAACGACGCCGGCGTGACCATGACCGAACTCACGCACGCCGTGAGACGCGTCACCGACATCATGGGGGAGATCGCCAGTGCTTCGTCCGAACAGAGTAAAGGTATCGAGCAAGTCAATCTTGCCATTACGCAGATGGATGTCGTGACGCAACAGAATGCAGCCCTCGTCGAAGAAGCAGCCGCTGCTGCGCAGTCGTTGGATGGGCAGGGTCGAAAACTTACGGATGCCGTATCGTTCTTTCACTAAGGAACGTCATACCAGAAAACATGCGCTGCCGGCCAAGGGCGATATCTATGCTGTTACGAAGGGCGTCGCTGACTGCGAAGTTGCGCCTACATCGCGAATACACGTATTGAAGTGCTTTATTCTGCTACTGGGTGCACTAATTCTGCTAGTACACGGAGGTCGCGCGATTTGGAGGTTCTTCCCGATTCGCTCACCAGGATAAGCAACCGTCCATGTCTCGTGATAGTCGCGCGATTGCTGCTGAAAACTGCTCGAGTGTTGTTCGGTGTACCTCGCAAGGGGCGACATGTCGGCCTCAAGGTGTACCAGTACGCTGCCGGGCGAGCGTGTTCCGTCCCGCAGCAACTAGCCCATCCGCTTTGGTTAGGAAGGTAGGTTGTGAACACCTCGTCGATGATCTCAGCACGGATACCCAAGCGGTCATTTTTTGCCTTGGAACTCCGCTCGCGCGGCTGGACCGCGCTGGCGACAGGATCTCTTTGCGGCTGGTTCTCACCGCTCTTGGGCAAGATAAACCGAATTGCTCTTTAGCTTACGTTAGTAAGATTAATGGACCACTAAAGGGTATTAGCTGAATTAGCGAGCATTACCCAGTGAAATGTTACGCGGGTGTATTGAGGTTGGTTCACCCGATGAGTCCGAGTTTGGCAGTCCAATCAGCGGTTTTGTCAAATCCACCCGTTAGCAGAATAGCGCACCTTGTTAGAAAAATTAATGAAGTTCAACAGTCGTCGTACACGGCGGCAAGGTTTGCAACAATCGCGTGCATTATGGCGCCAATTCTGTGGAACTCCCAAACTTGAGCCCAAAACACGCGCGTCCGCGGACAACCGGAATCCGTGGCATTCCGGATCACCCGCACTGACCGATTCATGTGCTGTAATTGTAACGTTCATGTCGTAGGCGCCTTTTGATATATTCGGCATTGACCGGGCCCGCCATCCAATTCAACTTATCGATTCAGATATAAATTTAATTAACTTCTAGCAAGAATTTTTGCAGCTAGCGCCTTTAAAGTCGACTGCATGATGTTAGCCGGACGCGTCATGGAGAATGGCGGACCGCTTCTGGGAGAAGTATCATGTGCTTACTTTAGACGGTAACGACATCGCGGAAATCCTCGTTGAAACTCGAAAGTGAAAAGTGGGAGGCACTTTCCTTGCTAAGAGTGGATGCCCGCATGTTGCCGGCGAAAAGGAGCGATGCCATGAATGAAGACCAAGTCAAGGGAGTGGGGGAGAAGGTGAAGGGCAAAATCAATGAGGGCATTGGAAAAATGACGAATGATCCAGCCCAGGAAGCGAAAGGCGACGCACAGCAAGCAGCAGGCGAAGTGCGCAAAGATGTAGGCGACGCCAAAGAAGATCTTAAGGACGCGGCCAACGATAGGTCGACGCCGTAATGGATGTCTGACGTAGGACGGATGTACGCCCGCCTCCATCTCGCGGGCGTCATTCATCGCGGCGCTCAACAATCACTGAGTGCGTGAGTAGCAATCTCCACGTGGATTGTTCGTCCTTGTCTAGAAAAAATCTTTACGATAGCTTAAGTTCCTTCGCGAAGCTTTTTTCAGTTCATAGCATAGCCGTCGCATCACATGTAGAGCTGCCGGCCGAACAGTTGCGTAGGCATCGCGATTGCGCTCTCGTCTGGAAAGTCAGCCTGTGCTGTTGCATTATTGGAGAAGTAATGACGAGCGAACGCGAAGACAGCGCATTGAAGTTTTACATCGCTGAGTTTCAACGGCTCGCCGCAAAAGGCGAGAATGGCGAAGATGTCTCCGAGCTAATCGCCATTCTTGCTGAAAACGCTATAAAGCACTTAGACCCGTGGAAAAGTGGAGGCCAAACCTACAACCGTCCAAAGCTAGTCGCGCAGCTTAAGATGAGGGCTAATTACGTTGCTCACTCGTCGCCTAGAGCCGCAAAGGTACTGGAGGAGGCGGCAAAAATATTAGCAAAATAGCGGGTTCTCTTCTGCTCCGACAGCATGTCTTGTCAGTCGGCTAAACTACCCTCGCCTGGATGTTCTACCATAACATTTCGGCTTATTAGCGTGGTCCACCGCCCTATAGTTGGCGCTGTGCATTGTCGAGCGCATGAAGCTCTGCTCGATTTTGACACATCAGTCCGCGAGTATGCGAGCGCATTGACTTCGGCGGTAGCGCAAACCGCTGCCGGTGCCAACGGGACCGAACCAGAGCTGGTCAATGGACATTGTCAGCGACGGGTTGGCCAATCGTCGGCGCTTTCGCTGTCTGAACGTGGCGTCTCGTTCAGGTTGAAGCCGATCCGTTGAAACTGTAAAACGAGCTGCTCAAGTTTGTAATGTTGGTGCCGTTGATAGGAGGATGCAGCGCCTCGGCTGCCGTCTCTCAGTGGTTTCGCCCGCCCTCGGTGGCGGGCTCTTTTTGGCACCGCTTTCGGCGTTTTGACTGCACGAGGGATTGCTACCTCGAACCGTCCATGTTCGGCAAAAATGAATGCCGTCTAAGAACGAATGCCTCTTACGCTTTCAAAATGTATAACTTAAAGAACACCGTCGGCAATGATCCTGCCTCGTTTCCACGTAAAGCAAATCATGCAGCGATCAACCTAGCCTCGTACTCGACTGGAGTGCCAAATCGATAGAGGTGTGCAGGCGTTCTCGATTGTAGTAGTCCTCGATCCAATTGTTGTAACCGCTAATACGAGCACACCTTTCTTCGAGGGGCGTTAAGAGCGACGATTGCGTCCGCAACCCACATTGCGGACGCAGACCATGAGCGACGATGAATTTGACTTTCCGCCACTCCGAGTCATCCGAGAATGCTCCAATGGCAAACGAAGGTACGACCCTGACGGCGAACACGACCATTGGCTTGTCGCATGTCGTGACGTGGACAGGCAAGAAGTGGTCCGAACTGCGCAATGGTCCGGAAGGCTGGCGTTACGATCCGGCGCATATCGGCGAGCCGGGTTCGCGCCTTGGCGGCGACCTCGCGTATATCCCGAAGAACGACGATGTGCAGGCCGCGCTGACCAGCCTCGATCCTTACATGAATATCGACAGCCACATGCGGGACCGGCTTATCGCCCGTTCTTCGGCTGGTATCGGTCGAGCGTGTCGAATGTGCGGCGGATCATCGGTGCGGAAGCGGCGCGGGTGAATCCGGAACTGGCTGATCTCGTCATCAGGCAGCGTCCGCCGGAGGCCACTAAGGCTACGTCGAAGGTGATGGGGCAGATCGTGCTGGGGTCGGACCATGCCCTGGCGAATGGCGGGTATCGGTTGAGGTGTACACAGGTGCCGAAGGGCGGGTTGCCGACGTGTGAGCGGGTGGGGGTGGCGGAGTGAGGGGGTAGGTCCCCTCGACCCCTCACCGCAAATGCCGCCCAATCGCCACAGCCACCGGCGCGGGCGGCGTATCGTTCTGATTGACCGCGATAAAAATCGCCGCGTCCTTGAACGGGTTCACGACGATCACTGAACTGAACCCGGCCGTCCCGCCGTTTTTCCAAATCTCCGGATGCAATCCCGGCGATCCGTTGCCATTGTTCGTCACCCACGCCATGCCTTGCTGCGCCACGCCATTGGGCAAGGTATATCGCGGCTTCTGTGCATCGCGCATGGCGGCGATCAACTCGGCGGAGACGGGATGCCCGTCGATCTCGCTATGCCCGAGATTCGCTTCACCGAAGCGCAGCATGTCGGCGGCGGTGGAGCGCATCGCGCCCGCCGCGTACCACGCGTAGAGCGGCCATTGCAGCGCGCGCTGGCCGTTGCGCAAATGGCCCTCGGCCGTGCGTCCCGGTACATCGACCGGGCCCACGAACGAACTCGTCATCCCGAGCGGCTGCAGAATGTCCGCCGATAGCTGTTCGTTCCACGCACGCCCCGTCGCATTCGCAAGCATCGCACCGAGCACGCCGATGCCCGCATTCGAGTATTCATAAGGGCGTGGCAGCGGTCCGTCCGGTGACCACGACGACACCCAGCGAAAGAAATCCGCCGACGTGTAATGGTCGATGCCGCGATAACGCAGATCACGCGGCGCGTCGGGCGGATTGTCGGGCATGCCCGAGCTGAAGTCGGCGAGTTGCAGCGGCGTGACGTTCTGCGCGGCGGGTTGCAGGGTGACGCCGTCGGGCATGTAGCGCTGCATCGGCGCATCCGGCTCGATCTGATGCCGAGCGGCGGCGAGCGCGAACAAGGTCGTCGTGAAGACCTTCGTGCACGAGCCTATCTCGACGATGGTATCGGCAGTAAACGGCGAGCCGTCGTCATTGGCCGTGCCGTATGCGTAGTAGTAGCGCTTGCCGCGCAGCGACACGCCGACTATCGCGCCCGCCGCCTGATGCGAAGTAAGCAGCGGCTGCAGGTAGGTATCGACGACTTGACGGATCGCGGCGCTATCGTCGGCGGGTTGTTGCGCGGTTGCGGGAAGCGTGGCGCAGGCGGTGAGAAGCAAGGCGAAAGTGCGTTTGAACATGATCTTGTTATGGTTGGCTAAAACAATGCCGATGCGGTCGATAAAAGAGAACGATAAGAAGCCGACGCCCTCTCAACTCATAATCATCACGACGGTCTGACTCGGCGCAAGCACGGCCCCCATCGCGTTGTTCTGGTTCTGCGAGGTGGGCGTGGTGAGGCGCACGGCAGGACTGCCGGCGATCATCACTTTCTCGCTTCCCTGGGTGAACTTCGCCGGTCCCATAATCATTCCGGAACTGACGCCGCCCGCCACGCCGCCCTGATCGCCATTGGTCATCGGGATCTCGGCGCTCAAGTTGAGCGCGGGCGAGCCGCCTATCAATACGGTCTCGGCAGGCGGGGTGCCCATCGTGGGCATCGCTATATTTGGGTATGGCGTGGGCACCGGGCCAGCCGGTGTCGGCGTCTGACAGACATCGGGTTCGGCCATCAACTGCCCGCCGCCTATGGTCACTGCAAACATGATGTTTTCTCCGCGTGATCCAGTGTTCGGTTCAGCCCAGCTCGATCTTCGAGCCGTCGATGCGCGTCATCTCGTCGGACTGCATCGTCGTATGGCGCGTGTGGAAGTGGGCGTGGCCTTCTACGCGCCAGCGCGCACTGCCCGTGCGCAGTTCATCGGTGCCTTCGACCCAGCGCGTGCTTTCCTGGGTGCGCTGCAAGAGCCTTCCAATCGTCGATACCAGCGACTTCGCCGCCATCGTCATGCGGCCGATGCCCGCATCCAGCACGCCGATGCGTGTCGTGGCCTGCTGCGTGACGAGTTCGGTTGTGACGCTTTCGAAGCTGAGTGCGCGCGTCCGTGCGCTCACGCATTCGCTACCATCCAGCGCGATTCGCGCCGCATGCACGCGCAGTTCGCCATCGGCGGTATTCAAGCGTGCGCCGCCGGGCAAGGTCAGCGTGGCCGTGGCCGTGGCCGATGGCGCGCGCGTCAGCACGGCAAGCACATACGGCACGCACATGGATGCGGCCTTGCCCGCCGCATCCGGCAGCGCAGCGAGTGCGGGAAGCGCGGGGCAGACGAGCACGAGATCGCCGGTTTCGGGTTCGAGCAGGCAGCTCTCGGCACGTAACGCGCGTTCGATAAAGCCATCGAGAAACAGCCACTTGTCAGCGCGGCCAGTGACGATGGCGGTGCAGAGGCCCGCGTTCGCTTGCACAGTGTTCGATGAAAGGGATGCGTGGTCCATGATGTTCGTCCGTGTATCGATCGAATGAGTATTCAGCCTTGCCATGTTTCGGCGCGCAGGCGTAGCAAGTCGGTCGGCCGCGTGCGTTCGCGCGCCGCGTTGCCCCAGTGAGTGCGCTCGTCGATCAGTGCGTGGAAATCGGCATTGCCGAAGTCGGCGCGTGCGCAATCGGCTTCGCTGAGATCGACGTGCGAGCAATCGCAATCGATGAATAGCGCGCCCGTCAACGTCGCGCGTTGCAGGCTCGCGCCGCTCAGGTTGGCCTGCACGAAGCGCGTGCCGTCGCAACGTGCGCCGGTCATGCGCGCCGCACTGAAATCGGCGATCACGAATTGCGCGCCCGTGAGGTCCGCGCCATCCATCTGTGCGCCGGAAAAGCGCACTTGTTCGCCGTGCGCGCCCGCGAAGCTCGCGCCGCCGAGCACGGCTTTGTCGAATCGCGTCTGCGTGAGACGGCTACGCCCGAAGTCGGCCTTGACGAGTTGCGCGCCGGCAAACTGGCAAAGCGTGAGATCGCAGCCAGGAAAGCGTTGCCCGGTGAGATCGGCGTTGGTGAAAAACGCCTGCCGCAAGCTGGTGTCGGCGAAGACGGCCTGCGCGAGCTTGCCCGCAAGCGCGGTGAAGCGCGTGAGATCGGCGCGGCTGAAGTCGCATGCATCGAAGACGCAGCCGGTGGCATCGCAACGAAAAAGGCGCGCGCTCGCGAAGCTTGCCGCAGAGAGATCGCAGCGGTCGAACACGCTTTGTTCGAACTGCGCGCCTTGCAGGTTGGCGCCAGTCAGCACCGTCTGCATGAAGGTCGCGGTATGGCCGCGCGCCTCTGCGATGCTCCCGCCGGCAAGCGTGCTGCCGGACCACTGCGAGCCATCGAGGATGACGCCGTCGAGTTTCGCCATCGACAGATCGCAGCCGCGTACTGTGGCGCGCGCGAGATTCGCACCCGACAGATCGACGCCGCGCAGATCGATACGCTCGAAGATGACGTCTTGCAGATCGCGGCCGCGCAGATCACTACCCGCGAGGTCCAGATCGGCGAGGCGCGCGCCAGGCGTGAGGCTGGCGGCGTCGAGAGCGGATTGATCGGAGCCATCCGGGTTAACCGAGCGGCCGTACGGATCAAAGTTAAAGGAATCCGACATGATCGTCTCTCAATGCTCCGCTTCCGCGCGGCCCGGAATCGCGAGCAGCGTGCGGTCGATGTTCGCGCCTTCCAGATTCGCCCGGCCGATGTTCGAGCCATAGCACTGCGCGCCGTAGAGATTGCTGCGCACGCACTGAGCGCCTTCGAGTTGCGCGCGCCGCAGCGTCGCGTTCATGAGGTTCGCGCGGCTCAAATCGGCATGCGTGAGATCGGCCTTGGCGAATTGCGCCGACTTCGCCTGCACGCCGACAAAGCGCGCGCCCGCTGCCTTCGCGCCGCTGAAGTTGGCGCGCTCCATGAAACTGCCGTCGAAGATCGCGCGGCTCATGTCGATGCCGATCCACGATGCCGCCGCCAGATTCGCTCGCGCCAGACTTGCGCCGCTCAGATCGGCGGCGAGGCCGGAGCGCGAGCCAGCGAGATTCGCCTGGTCGAAGCGCGCGCCCGCCGCGCGGACCGCATAGAGACGCAATCCTTCGCCGTCGATATTGACGAACGATGCGCCGTCGAGCGCCGCGCCATCGAGGCTTGCGTGGGCGAGGCTGGCATCGGTGAAATCGGCACCGGACAGCGTGCAGCCTTCGAACGTCGCTTTGGGCGCGCCGCAGGCCACGGCGCGCAAGCCCGTCATGTTGGCCGCGTTGAATTGGGCATGGCCGCAGTTCGAACCTGCAAGCGATGCCGCGCTGAAATCGGCTGCCGAGAAATCGCCGGCTTCGAGTGAGGCGTCATCGAGACGCGCCGCCTTGAAGAGCGCGCCGCGCGCACTCGCACCGGCGAGCGATGCGCCACGCAAATCGGCATCGCTGAAATCGGCTTCGGCGAGCGTTGCTTTGCTGAAGTCCGCGCCCGCCAGACGGCTGCCGTAGAGACGCGCGCCGTCGAGCAGCGCGCCGCGAAAATCGGCGCGTTCGAGCGGCGCGTTCGAGAGATCGAGCTCGCTCAGATCGAGCCCTGCCAGCGATTCACCGGCGGCCACACGCGCGAGCACGTCCTCACGCGTGAGACGCGCTGCGATGGCGGGCGCGTCCGGCGGCGTCTGTGGCATTTGAGGCGCTTGCGGCGGCGTCGTGGCGGCTGAGGGCAAAACGGCCGTGAGCGCATCGAGGCTGGTGACGAAGGCATCGATGTCGAGGCTCGCCGCATCGCGGATGGCGGCGGCGGTTTGCGCGTCGTTCGACTGCGCCGCAAGCTGCTCGAAGCTCTTGCCGCTTTGCGCCAGCTTCGCCTGCATTTGCGCATACGCTGCACGTACTTCGTCGCCGAGTGCGCGGATATCGGTGGTCACGCTCGGCTCCGGAGTCTTGCGCGCGGCGGCGACGGCTTGCTCCACTTCTTGCGCCGTCAGTCCGTGCTGCTTCATGACATCGCTCGTCATGGTTTCGACTTCCTTCATGAGACTGTCAAAACCTCCCGTCGATGACTTCGCTTGCGCCGCGACCGGTTCGGGCGGCAAGTACGGTTCGATATCCTTCGCGCTCAAACCATGCTGTTTCATCAGCGCCTGAGACTGTGCTTCGAGTTCCGCACCGAGCTTTTCAAGTTCGGCGAGGCCGGGGATCTCGGCAGGCACGGCGGCCGGCGCGGCAACCAGCCCGCTCGCAGGCGTTTCTGCGGGCGCGGGCGACGGCGCTTGCTGCGCGGTATCGGCTTGTGGCGCGGCAACGTCCTGTGGCGCGCTTTCCGCCAGCATCCACGCGTGGTAGGTGGCGAGCGGCGCGGGCGCATCGCTCATCGCTTCCCATGCGGCCACTACGTGCGTGACATCGTCGGCGTCTTCATCGGCGATGGCGGCCACCGCGCGATACAGAATCACGCCCCGCTGACTCTCCGGAAAGAGCCACACGGTTTCCGCACGCGCCGCGCATTCCTCGAAATGCGCGCCGTCCGCCGAAAGCCGGTTGACGAAGCAGCGCGCGCGCAGCCCCGGCAGCTGACCCTCCAGAAGCGCTTCGGAAGGATGCATGTTGCGCACGGCGATGCGCTCGTCGCCGATCCAGAAGCCGTCGATACGCTGGTCGGCGGGCGCGGTGCAGAAGTAGTCGGTCTGCGTGCCTGCCGGAAGATGCGGAAACGTGGCGGCGAGCCATTGATCGTCGAATGCGCCGAGAAACGCCGCCCGCCGTGGCGCGCTTGCGGTTTTCGCCCAGTATCCGGCGGGATCGCGGACATCGCCGGACTGCGCGATCAGCCGGCCCGGTGCTTCCACGTTTGGCAAGGGCTGGCGCGTCGCACCCGAGGGCAACGTCACTGGCGCCGCGCCGCGTCCCAGCGGATTGGCCGCAAAGGCGGGACCGCCGTAAGCGCGCGATGCGTCCATCGGCATGCGCAGAAATGGCTCGGGCTTCGAGATGCCCAATGCTTCGAAGTAGCGGTCACCCGAGACATACAACTCCTTTTGCGCGCCGCCAATCTGCACCGTAGTCGCCAGAAGCGTCGCGGGCTGTGGGCCGGGCGCGAAAGCCGCACCATATGCGAGCCATTCGCCGCGCGGCTTGGGAAAGCCTGCATCGAGCAAGGCGTCGTTGCCCAGTGCGAGGGCGCTCGACTGCCACAACGCGCTTTCGCTATCGAGATGAGCGACGCCGCGCCGATCCAGCGGGAACATCGCAAGCAGTCCAATCGCAAGCAGATCGCGCCGCTCGAAACGCAGGGTTCGATGCAACACCGCGAGGTTGTCCGGTTTGACGATTTTCATGGCGGGTTCCGGTTCAGCCGAGCTTGATGAGCGGGCCGGCAATGGCGATGCCGGTTTCGCTGGCGGAGAACTGCGTCGTCGCGGGACCGGTGATGTAGACGCCGCGATCGTCCGCGACGAGACCTTGCGTGCCCGCTGGCCCCTGGTACGACAAACCCGTGCCGGTGGCGGCGAGCGACAGCGAACTCTTGCCCGGGGCCGCGCCTACGCTGACGAGGAACGAGGCCTCCGACAGCTTGAAGCTATCGGTGGGACTGGACGTGCCGAGCGATCCGACGATGCTCGCCTGCGCGCCGTTGGAGATGACGAACGATGGCCCGCTCGTATCGAGGGTCGGCGCGCTGCCGTCCTGAATGACCGCGGGAATGCCGGTGGTCCCGAGCGTGACGCTGTTCTTGTCCACCTTCACCGTGGCGGACGAACTCGCCGTCAGCATGCCCGGACTCGCCACGCCGGACTGAAACGTCAGCGCGGTCGAACTATCCTGCAGATACACGGCGGAGAGTCCTGCGCTGAGTGCCGAACCCTTGGTGCGGCCGAGGCTCGCATAGCCCGTCGGCATGGAGAGCGAGGCCTTGTTGATGGCGGGCAAAGGCAGGTCCGAGAACGAACTGGACAGATTGCAGCCGTTGGCGTCGAGCTTGAGCGTGCTGATCTGCTTGACCTTGTCGAGCGCATCGGCCACGCGCTTCATCAACACGCCGATGAGCACGCCGAAGCCGACGTTCGCGCCGAACGCGATGGTCGACGTGGCCAGCGCGGAGTCCAGCATCATCTTGTTGTTGTCAAAGTCCTGCGGCGTGGTTGCGGCCGCCCCGCCCGTCGGGGCGGCAAGGCCCGCCGAGGTCGCGCCGATCGCCACGTTGGTGGCGAGTAGTCCGCCGAGCGCGAGCTTGACGTTGGTGAGCGCGGCTTCGGCTGCGCCCCATGCGAGCGTGGCGGCGGGGTCGCAGCCTCCGGTGAGCTGCACCGAGTCCTTCGCCTGCGTGGTGCTCGATTCGGTGAGCGAGATGGTCTTGCCGCCCGACATGCTGAGCGCGCCGGAATAGTTCCAGCTCACGTTGCCGCTTACCGATGCGGACACCGTGCCGCCCGCGAAAAGGCTCGTGGTGGTGCCGACCGAAACGGAATTGGTCGCGCCGATCGTGACGCTGTTCGACAGACCAGCGGTTACCTTGGAGGCGCTGCCGAAGGTGAGATTGTTATTGTTGCCGAGCGTGTAGGTCAGGATGCTCATGTTCTTCTACCTGTCAGTCTCAGATACTGCCGATAATCATGTGCGTGCTGCCGTCGGGGGAATACATCCACATCGACTGGCTGCCCTGTGTGTCGTCCATCAGCAGTTGATTGCCGCCGCTGGTGGCGATACGGTTCTGCGCCGGGTTGATCTGATTCACCACATTCGAATTCATCGAATTCGGCACCGTCCCGACGATCACCGGCTGGTCCGGATCGCCGTCGATGAACGCGAGCAGCACTTCCGCGCCCTTCAACAACGGGAAGTGCATGCCGTGGCCATCGCCGGAATAGGGCGTCGCCATGCGCACGCGCGCCGAGCCTTTCGCCGCCGCCTTGTCGGTGCGATCGAAGGGCAACTGCACGGTGTACTGGCCGTATGCGTCGAGTTCGGCGTAGTCGCCGCTGCCTTCGGCATCGACGGTGCCGGTCAGCGTGCCCGCGATATGCGGCCGCACCGTCGTGCGCGGGGC
>NZ_JARTVW010000002.1:0-894656 GCF_031450995.1 Caballeronia sp. LP006
GTCGATTGCTTCGCGAGTTCACGCAAGTAACGAGGATGGTTTTTTGGGCAGATGAGGCGAACTTCGAAGGCTCGCGTCGGCTGGCGCTGATTCTACTGAGTTATTAAGAAAACTGACGGCGACGCGCCTAAGATTTTGTGGCGTTTCCAATGAAAAACGGCCCCGAAGGGCCGTTCCTGCGCTAAGGCGAGATCAGCCGCTATTACAGCGGCTGGATCGTCGAAGCTTGCTTGCCCTTAGGGCCTTGCTTGACTTCGAAGCTCACCTTCTGGTTCTCCTGGAGCGACTTGAAACCCTTTGACTGGATTTCGGAGAAATGTGCAAACAGGTCTTCGCCGCCGTCATCCGGCGTGATGAAACCAAAACCCTTTGCATCGTTGAACCACTTAACAGTACCTGTTGCCATTTGTCCAAACCCTATTGAGACAAGTTACGTTGAAAATGCGCCCTTAATTTCGAGCGGCATAGATTTTTACCACGCCAAAGAGTTTTTTTCCAATACGCGTTTTTGCTAAGGTTATGGTCATACGCGCGTCATAACGGGCGATTTTTCCTGATCGCCCTTCGCATACGGACCAATTTGCCGATGTTGCTTAAGGAACTGCCGTTTTTATAGGCAGAAAACGTTCAGACAGAAGACCACATGCAATGGCTCATACGCTTGTCACCGGTACAGCCGCTTTAGCGTCTGCGCATCGGCTCGATACACCCGCTATCGCCGAAGCTCGCTGCGAACTCGCGGCGTGTTTCCGCTTAGCCGCGCTGCATGGGCTGGAGGAGGGCGTATGCAATCATTTTTCCGCGACAGTGCCAGGGCACGACGACCTTTTTCTGGTTAATCCCTATGGTTATGCCTTTAGCGAGATCACGGCGTCGCATCTGCTGATCTGCGACTTCGACGGCAACGTGATCGAAGGTGAAGGCCAGCCCGAGGCAACTGCATTCTTTATTCATGCAAGGCTGCATCGGCTGATGCCGCGCGTGAAGGCCGCATTCCACACACATATGCCGAGCGCGACCGCGCTCTGCCTGCTCGAAGGGCCGCCGCTCCTGTGGCTTGGGCAGACGGCGCTGAAGTTCTACGGCCGCACGGCCGTGGATGAGTACTACAACGGCCTCGCGCTCGATGCAACGGAGGGCGACCGTATCGCGGCGGCAATGGGCAACGCGGACATACTCTTCCTCAAGAATCATGGCGTGATGGTGGCGGGCGCGAGCATCGCCGAGGCCTGGGACGATCTCTACTACCTCGAGCGCGCGGCCGAAGTGCAGCTCCGTGCGATGAACACGCAGCGCCCGATCAAGCCCGTGCCGCATGAGGTAGCGCAGGCCGCCTACGAGCAAATGCGCGCGGGCGACGCGCAGAGCGCGCGGGCGCATCTGGCGAGCGGCATGCGGCAGTTGCGGGCGCGGGGTATCGCGTTCGACATCTGAGCGCAGTATTCAAGACCGGCGCACGAGGCGCTTAAGCCAGCCGCGCCGCCGCCCGACGTCGGTCTGTTGTAAAAATACCGCGATCACGATAATCAAGCCCTTCAGCACAAGCTGCGTGTTGCTGTCGATGCTATTGAGCAGAAGGATGTTGCTCAAAAAGCCGAAGATCAGCACGCCCGCCACGGTGCCCGAGACGCGTCCTACGCCGCCCGAAAGACTCGTCCCGCCTATCACAACGGCGGCGATTGCATCCAGTTCCCAGCCCATTCCGGCATCGGCCTTGCCCTGTCGATACTGCGCTGCATACAAAACGCCAACGAGCGCCGAGAGCATGCCCGAGATGGCATACGCCGCCATCTTGTGGCGTCCCACGTTCAGGCCGGAGACGACGGCGCACTTCTCGTTGCCGCCGATTGCATACAAATACTTGCCGAAGATCGTGCGATTCATCACGAAGCCGACGACCAGCGCGATCGCCAAAAAAAACAGCGCGGGCACGGGAACGATGTCGAAGAGCAGCGCGCGCAGCGCTTCGATATCGGTGGTGGCATTGCTGCCGCTGTAAATCGAATACACGGCGGTGTCCTGCCCGGCGATAAGCCGCGCCGCGCCTAGCACACCGACCATCGCGGCGAGCGTGACGATGAACGGCTGCATGCGGCCACGCGTGATGATCCAGCCATTGAGCGCGCCGAGCGTGAAGCCCGCGAGCGGCACGATCCAGAGCACGGCTATAAGCGGCATGCGATGCCCGCCATGTAACGCAATATAGGCGCATGCAAAAGCCGCCACGACGAGCGCTATGCCGAGGTCCATCGTGAGCGGTGCCTGCGTGGCGGGCGCGCCGCGAGCACGCCTGAAGCCGCGGACGACGTTCATCGCGGCGAGCGCGATCGCAAAGACCGCGATTGCATTCAAAATTATGGATGCCGACACCGCGCGATTCCAGGCGTCCGTGGTGAGCAGCATGGCCGTGAGCACGCTGCCGAGACCCATGATCGCGCCCACCGAGAGATCGATTCCCGCCGTGATGATGACGAGCGTCATGCCGATGGAAATCACGCCTACGTTCGCCACCTGGCGAAACACGTCGGAGATGTTCGCGCTGGACAAAAAGATATTGCTGCCATCGGCCGCGTGAGGCGACGTGAACGCACCGACCACGAGCAACACAATCAAACCGAGGTAATACTTGAGGTAAGTCAGCAATGCGCTCAGGCGCCGCTGGCGCGCGGTGGTCACCGGCTCGGCGAGTTGGTCCCGGGCGTGCAGCATGGTGTCCTTCTCCGTTTTGCATGTTGCGTTTTGCATTCGGCATCCCAGCATTTGGCATTCAAAATGCCGTCAGGGCGACGCCATTCTGACGAGTGCATCGACTGAAAATTGCTCGCGCGGCAAAATTCCGCGAGCGCGTCCTTCGCACATGACGAGAATGCGGTCGCCAAGCAGCATGAGTTCGTCGATCTCCGAACTCGCCACGATCACCGTGACGCCTTCGCGCGCGGCGGCGAGAATCTGGCGATAGATCTCGGCCTTCGCTGCTACATCGACGCCGCGCGTCGGTTCATCGAGCAAAAGGAGACGCGGCTTCGTCATCAGCCATTTACCGATGATGAGCTTCTGCTGATTGCCGCCCGACAAGGTGCTCGCATCCTGCGCGAGACTGCGATGCTTGACGTTCGAAGCGTGCGCTTGCGCATCGGCCCATGCATGTAGCTTGCCGCGTCGATAAAACGGAAAGCCCGGCGCGCGCGAAAGCGAAGGCAACAGCAGGTTCGCCTCGAGCGACTGATCGAGCACGAGGCCGTCTTTCTTGCGGTCTTCGGTGACGAAGGCCAGCCCCGCCGCGGCCGCGCGATCGGGTGAATCGAATGCATGAGCATGACCGGCTGCGCGTATCTCTCCATCGCGACGATACGGCGACACACCGAAGATCGCTTCCAGTATCTCGGTCTTGCCCGCGCCGAGCAGCCCCGAGATGCCGAACACCTCGCCTTCCTGCACCGCGAACGACACGTCCGCCACGAGCGCGCGAGCCGCATTCCAGAGCGTCAGGTTGCACACATCGAGGGCGCACGCGCGCTCACGCGGCGCTTCGGCTTCGCTGCGCTCGGGCGGCGCGAAGTCCTTGCCGATCATCATCGAGACCAGCGCCGCCGACGATTCGACCTGTGGCATCTGCAAGGTCGCGATGCGCCGGCCATCGCGCAATACGGTCACTCGATCCGCCACCGCGAATACTTCGCCAAGCCGATGGCTGATCAGCACGATACCCATGCCGCGCTCGCGCAGATCGCGTGTGAGGGTGAGCAGCGCCTGCGTCTCGGTATCGGATAGCGCGGACGTGGGCTCGTCCATGATGAGCACGCGAGCATCGGCAAGCAAAGCCTTCGCAATCTCGACGAGTTGTTTCTCGCCTACACGCAGCGTGCCCACGAGCGCACTCGGCGGCACACGAAAGCCTAGTTGCGCGAGGACCTTAGTTGCCGCCGCATGCATCGCGCGCCGATCCGGAAAGCCGAAACGTGTACGCAGTTCCTTGCCAAGAAAGATGTTGTCGACCGCCGACAAGGTGTCGACCAGATTCAATTCCTGATGAATGATGGCGACGCCCGCGAGCGCCGCATCGTTCACGCTAACAAGACGCGTTGCTTCGCCGCGCACGCGGATGCTGCCCGCGTCCGGCGTATAGAGGCCGCCCAGGATCTTCATCAAGCTCGACTTGCCCGCGCCGTTTTCGCCGACGAGCGCGTGTATCTCGCCCGCCGCGACATCGAAGTCGACGCCCGACAGCGCGGCGCTGCCGTTAAAGGATATCGACAGGCCTTCGGCTTCGATGAGCGGCGTGGCTACGGTGGCCATCGATCGAACTCAGTGAGTGGCGATATATTGCTTCGCGTTGTCCTTGAAGATGCCTTGCGTCGGCAACGTAAGCTTCTTTTCCACCTTCTCGCCTTTCAGCACCTTGAGCGATTGACGGATGCCTTCCGCGCCTGGCGTCGGATACATGAAGGTGCCCGCGAGCAGGCCTTGTTCGACCCACGTCGCGCCTTCTTGCGGCAAGCCGTCGATACCCACGAACTTGATGTTCTTCTCGCGTCCCGCATCCTTCGCGGCGAGATATGCGCCGTAGGCCATCGGGTCGTTATGCGCATAGACCACGTCGATCTTCGGCTGCACGCGCAACACGGTCTTCATGTAGTCGTACGCCTTGTCCTGCTTCCAGTCGCAATCCACGCGTTCGCCCACGCGCTTGATGCCTTTCTCCGGCGCGATGGCCTTATCCGCGCCATCGTGACGATCGTGCGCGGGCTGCGCACCGAAGCCGCCCCATATCTCGACGAGATTGCCTTGCGCCTTGCCAGACCCGCCCATCACCTTGACGATGAAGTTGCCCGCTTCCTGACCGATCTGTACGTTGTCACCACCGATGAACTCCGTGTATTGATCGCCGTTCACTTCGCGGTCCAGCACGAACACGGGAATGCCCGCCTTGAAGGCTTTTTCGACGACGCCCGTCAGCCCCGCGGACTCCTTCGGCGAAATGAAGATCGCGTCCATCTTCTGCGCGATGAAGTTCTCCATGTCGGCGTTTTGCTTATCGGTACGGTCCCCCGCGTCGGCAATGATGAGTTCGACTTCCGGATGCTTTGCCGCTTCGGCTCGCATGTCCTTGTTGAACTGCACGCGCCACGGCTCGACGGTCGTGACCTGAGAAAAGCCGAAACGGTACTTCTTCTGCTGCGCGAATGCGGTTTGCGTGAAGAGTGCGGAGAACGTTCCCACTGCGCCGGCAAGCGGTATAGCGAGAAGACTTGCGGTAACGATGCGTCGTTTGCTGTCCATTTTGTCTCTCTCCTTCGTCTTATGGTTGCGGGCCCTGCATTGGCGAATAAAACGTTATAGCGTGGCGGATTTGCGCGTTCGCTTTCGAGCAGCTTGATCGATGGCTTTCATCGGAGGCGCCGTGCTTTCACGCACGAGCAGATCGGCCTTCATGCGCAGATGCACATGCTCGCCGGTTTCACCTTGCAACTGCTTGTGGAGCAACTGCCAGATCGCACGCCCCACGGCTTCTACCGGCTGATGTATCGAACTGATACGCGGATGAAGCACCGACATCCACGGGGCGTCGTCGAAAGAGAGCAAGGAAACCTCTCCAGGCAGGCGCAATTCGGCATCGCGTATGGCACGCAGTGCGCCAAGCGTGGCCACGTTCGCACCGGTAAAAAGCGCGGTGGGGCGTTCGCTTGCAGACAAAAGCCCGAGCGTCGCCGCGTGGCTTTCCGTATCCGTCATGCCGCATACCACCACGCGCGCATGTCGCGTAAGACCGGCGCGTTTCATGGCGTCGAGATAGCCGTCCGCGCGTTCGCGGCTATTCACGAGATCGAGCGCATTGACGATGAATGTAATGCGCCGATGCCCGAGCGCGATGAGATGTTCCGTGCCATCGCTCGCGGCGCGGCGGCTGTCCGTCGTCACCGTGTTCGCCGGAAAGCTGTTGTCCACGCGGTCCGCCATCACGAGCGGCACGTCGCATTCGCGCAATTCGTCGATGGCATGTGCATAGCCATGACACGGAATGATGATCATGCCCGCCACCTGACGCGACAACACGAAACGTATGCGCTCGGCCTCGCGCTCGGGGTCTTCCTGCGCATGCGCGAGCAGCAGCCGATAACCGCTTGCCAGCGCATGATCTTCCACCACGCATAGCAGTTCAATAAAGAACGAGTTCGTGAGATCCGGCACGACGAAGCCGATGGACGTCGAACGATTGCTGCGCAATTCCGCCGCAAGACTGTTGCGCCGATAACCCAGCGCTCGCGCGGCTTCCCATACTTGCTGCCGTCGCAGTTCGCTTACGCCTTCGGCGCCTGCCAGCACTTTCGACGCCGTGCCAAGCGAGACGCCCGCCGCACTGGCGACATCCTTCAAGGTGCTGGCAGTCTTTTTACGTGAGTCCACGAGTGCTTTTGCCGTCTTTTTTTGAAACGTTTCAGAATTCTAGAAAGCGTTCGCAAACGGGGCAAGTGAGTACTTGTACGGAGCACGCTACCGCGCTACAGAGAGGTATCGTGCAGGTCCTTTACGATAGGCGGCCCGATCTTGAAGTCGGAGAAGCGCACGGTGAGGCCGCCGCGCTCGGGCGTGCAACACATGGGTCCGACGAGCCAGTGCGGCGACGCGGTAGTCGACGCGAAGGGCGCGATACGCATGAGGGTCCAATGACGCTCGTCCGCGCTGCACTGCATCTTGAGCACGCCATCGGCGACGGTCATGCGCAGCCTGAAGCGGTTGCCGCTGGCGGGCGAACCAAGCGACCAGTCGGAGAAATCATTGGTCAGCACGGTGCTGAAGGTCAGCGCGCCGTCGTTGTACTCCGCGCCTGCCTTGACCCAGCGCTCGGCGCTCTCGCGCACCATCAGGCCCGCTTGGTCGTAGAGCGCGGAGAAATCTCCATCGACGGTGACTTCGGCGCTGAAATCACCGTTCGCGCTCGCGGCGAAAACATGGCCGTTGTCGCGGATGAAACCGTAGTGCGTCTTGCGCCAGAAGTCCGTGCTGGCGTCCGTGGTGACGAACAGCGTACCGTCTTCAATGCGCCATTGCGCGGGCTCGTTGATCCACTGACATTGGTCGAACATGGCAGCCTCGCTACGTGGAAAGGGCGTTGGCAGTATGGCACATCGTGCATGCCGAATCGAATGGTCGTACTTAACGAAGCGGACAGAGCGATTTCATTTAAGGCCCGCACTGCACTAACATGAATGCGCGAGGCTTCTCTGCGCTCATGCAACGACACGAAAGGCAAATCCATGGTCAAGTTAATGATGATCCTGCTGGGCGTGGACTATTTGCGCGGACGCTGGCGCAGTCTGATGGTGACAGGATGGCTGCTGCTTGTCGTTGGCTTGGGCATATTCATCGATGCACTCGACGGTTCGCTCGGCTTTCCGATTCCACTCGTTGGCTGGTTGTTGTTGATCGAAGGCGCGCTGACGCTTGCGGTTGCATGGGCCGGCGTCGGCGGGCAACGCAGGTTGCGCTATTCGAAGGGTATCGTGTTCGTCCTTGCGGCCGTGCTGGTGCTTCAGGGGCCGCGTCATCACGCCAACTTCATTCTTTCGTTGTTCATTGGCGCGGCCTTTCTCTCGGATGGCCTCTTGCAAGCCGCATCCGCTGTTGTCGTGCGATATCGACGTTGGCGCGTGGCGCTTGGTTTTGCGATCTTCGAGATATTGCTGGCGGTCTTCGTCATTCAACCGTACCCGACGCATTACAAGAGCACCGTGGTGTATTGCGTGGGCGTGCTCTTCATGTTCGCAGGTTGGAATCTCGTGATGATCGCGTCGCGCGTACGCAAGCTGAACAGCAATCCGGCAGTCTGGGGCGATGCAAGCGCCGAGGCCGCGAGCGCAGCGAGTGATACGAAAGACGGTACGCCAGTCGTCTTGCCGGCAAGCGAATGGGACGGGCCGCCCGCGGACAACGAGCCCGCATTGACCGTGCATGTGTGGACGCCCGTGGGTACATCGAAGGGCGAGGTGCAACGGTATCTGATCGTCGACCGGTACATTGCGGCGGTGGATCGCAATGGCGTGATATCGACGGGACATGCCGCGCTCGAATCGCCTGAGGGCGTATATGTGAGCCTTTATCCGGCAGTCGAGATAGACCGCTCGCCCGATGACTTTGCGCGCCTCTTGCGTGCCACGAGCGATAACGACGTGCCAGGCGTGTTTCAGCCGAGCTACCCGATCGAGTCGAAGACATGGTGTCCTTCGACCACGCGAGTGCGCATTCGCAATTACGATCCAACGCGGCTAGCGCGCTTCTGGAGCACGTATCGCGAGGACACGACGTACAACCTCACGCATCGCAACTGTTCGAGCAGCGTCTCGCGCGCACTGGAGGCGGCGCTCGAAGGGGCGGCTGGGCGGCTCTATGGCGCGCGGGCGGGCTGGGGCGCGCTGTTTCGTATGCTGGTGACGCCTGAACTATGGGTGGCCGCGCAGATCCGAAAGCGTGCAGTGACGATGGCCTGGACTCCTGGCCTCACGCTCGACTATGCGCGTGCGCTTAGCATGGTTGCCGATCCACGTCCGTATGGCTGGCTCAAGGTGGCGCGCATGGCGATAGCGAAGATGCGGCAATCGCGGCGTCAATGGCGGCATGAAGGCTCTTCGTCGATGGACCCGCCTGCAAACGCCTGAGATTCAAGCGCCTTCGTCGAGATCGTCTGCGGCCTTGCGTTCGCGTCGCGCTTCGTTGGCGCGGCGTGCACGCAGTCGCTGCTTCGACAGCTGCGTAATGACCTCGCCCGTGCTCGCGCCGGCCGGAATCTCGTTGCGAATGACCTTGGGCACCATGGGCAGACCCAGGCGCTGGCGGCGCAGGGCACGCGCGATGAACGTGCGACAGGTCTGTCCATGGCAGTCCCACTCATCGCGAATTCGCTCGCAGTAAGGACATTTTTCCATGCAAACAGTTTACCGCGAAACGCAAAGCGCTTCGCGGGCGGGTCTGGGCGCGTGTTTCTAGCCGCTAAACTGATTCGTCGGACTATGCCGGCGCTCGCGCTGATGATGGTCGAGACTGCGGCGCAGCATCTTCTTCAGCAGGCCCTTGATGAAGTAGATCGAGCGATCGGCGCGCACGTTGAAATCGAACGGCTTGAGTGCGACGACTTCGCGACCGTTGCGTTCCGAGAGCTTGGCGCGAGTTCTGCGATGATCCACCGCCATTGCCGCCAGTGTCTCCGATGCCGCCTTGAATTGTCCCCGATCCACCCGCGCGCACACATGACATGCGCGATGAAACGCCTTGTCGAAGATCGTGAGCCAGTAATCGTCCATCTCGCCGCCGTCGCAACGCGCGAGCGCTTCGAGCCCGTTCGTGCGGAGGTCCTTCATGTCGGTGAGCGTCGCTTTCTGCGTGATGCTGCCAAAACGTCGGCGATAACCGATTAGCGGGTCTGCAATGCGATAGATACTGCTTGCGCGAAGGTACATGGACGGCACGACCGCCATGTCTTCGTAGTGCCGGCCCACTGGGAACTGCGTGCCGTTGAACATGTCCGTGCGATAGATACGCGCCCAGACGAAGGTATGGAAGCCGTCCGCGAAGTGCTGAAGCGCGGCGCGGTTCATCGCGTGACCGCCGCTTGCGTGATGCATGACGAGATCGATGCCGTCGATATGGCGGCCGTCGTCGTCGATGATCTTCACGTTGTATTCGACGAGGTCCCACACGCGTTCCTTGAGTGCGGGAATAACGCTGCTCGAAAAATTCTCGAGATAGATGTCGTCGCCGTCAAGGAAGCCGACGTAGGGCGTTCGCACTGCCGCAAGCCCGGTATTGCGTGCCGCGCTCAGACCGCCATTGCGCTGCTTGATGAGCTGAATATGACGGCCGCCATCGCGCTCCACGATCGCTTCCGCGGCCGCATAGGTCTCGTCGCGAGAACCGTCGTCCACCACGATGATGCGCATGGCGTCGATATGGGGTTGCGACAGTAGGGACTCGAGTGCTTCCTCGATGTATCCCTCGATGTTGTACGCCGCGACCACGATGGTCAGTAGCGGTTCTGTGTCTCGCAAAGAGTCACTTTCAAACGGCATATCGGATGCTCCGTCGGATGAAGGGGCTCAGGGGCGTGCCAGTGCATGCCAATGCGCTGGCCTGATTACGCGGTCTCCTTCTGGCGGCCGGCGTGTCGATTTGCACGCCTGTTTGGCCGGACTGCCGAGGCTCATTGGCTTCGGCTTGCTGTGCGCGATGCGAAGAGCAATCGCAGTAGATCAGATTGATTGAAGCAGGTTCCCGCAAGCTGTGATTGTCGGCTTGGGCAGAGAGGAAGGCCCAAGTTTCGGACCCGGTTCTGCTGCATATTACCGGGTCAAAAAAACAATGTAATGACAATGACATGTCGGTTAGTCGACGCAGCGACTCCAACAGACTTGCGATGCATTCTTCAAAGAAGCTGCAGCGATTACCTGTCGGTTTTGTTCAGGCGCTTTAGCGCTAGTCATCTCATTCGTTTGCAATCTCATCGATGTTTGTCCTTCATATTGCTGCGCTCCGTGCGCTTAAGCACATCAAAATATAAGTTGATGCGTCTATGAAACGCGTATGCGCCCATGCGATACCGCTTGTTTAAGTAGCCTCAAGCAGATTGAAAGATTCGGTGCTTGGCGAACGCTCTGAAAAGCTCACTAAGCATGACCTCTTCAGCAAGGCGAATGCCATGCAAGGACGGTCAGACGTTCTCGGACGTAAAAAGTTGCGCCGGAAGTGGATATTGGCTTGCTTGCGCTGTCTCTCCAGGCAAGGTATTCAACGCGCGAAGCATGGCAAGCACTGCGGTCTGAGCGATCTGTTGCAATGGCGTATCGATGACCAGATCGATGATGCCGTCCACGAGCGCGTCGTGACGGTCGGGCATGAGATCGGAGCAAACGGTGACGATGTGTCGTCCTATTGCTTCCTCGCGCAGTGCGCGTATCACACCACCCACGCCGCCGCCAGGAATGTAAAGACCAGCGAGATCGTCATGCCGCGCAAGCATGGCAAGCGTCGCTTCATAGGCCAGTTGCTTGTCTTCGAGATTGATTTGCGTGTCGAGCACTCGCAGTCCTGGCGCATGTTCACGCAGATAAGAGCGAAAGCTGATTTCGCAGCTTTCTTGTCCCAGATAGCGGGGCGTGCCCACGAATACGCCAACCGTACCTGCCTTGCGATGCGTGAGCCTGCTCACGGCCCACGCGGCAGTGCGGCCGCTCTTGCGTGGGTCCACGCCGATATAACCTGCACGCAATGGCGCGCTCAGGTCGGACAATAGCGTGACCGTTGGCTTGCCCGCTGCATGCAAGGTTTCGATGGCCGCGGTCACATGCGGATGATCGACCGCCACGACGCCGAGCGCATCCGCTTCTTCTCCAAGCGACAGCAACGTACGCGCGATGGACGCGGGATCGAGTTCGTCCATATACGCGATCACTGCCTTGCAACGTTCGGGTTCGTGACGCGTGACCGTCTCCGTCAGAATGCGCGCGAACGCCTGATAAAACGGGTCGGCGCGTTTCTGCAGACAGAAGCCGAGCGTGCGCGGGGCATCGATGGCTCCTAGTTGAGCGCGCATGCGTTCGCGCATCAGTTGAGCACCGTGATAGCCGATGCGCTCTGCCGCTTCTATCACGCGCAACGCGGTGCCTTCGCGCACGGTCAGGCGTCCGTTGAACACGCGATCCACCGTGGCCGAACTGACGCCAGCGGCTTCCGCCACCGACTGAAGCGTGGGACGCTTGGTCATTTTGATGGAAATGATGGATTTGCGAGGGCACGCAATGATGCTTAAAGATAGCAAATTTATGCGTTCCTTGCGCACGCACGGGCTCGCTCATATCATCGACTTCAATAAAAATAAATGATGTATTCCAATCATCGGATGAGGTGACATGATGGAATCGGAGGAGACGCAGCGGCGGCGCTATCGGCTGATAGGCGGGGCAGGCGAAGAGGCGAACGCCGCGGGCCTTGCCAATGGCACCTGGTATAGATGCCCTTTGCCGCGCCCCGTGCTCAAGCAACTCACGCAACGCAGTGATGCAAGAGCCATTCGCGACACCGTTCTTTGGTACGCAGCCATCGTCGCGAGCGGCGTCCTTGCCTGGTTCGCATGGCAGGCGCATTCGCTGTGGGCCATCCCCGCGTTTCTGCTCTACGGGACGCTTTACTGCGGCCCCGCCGATTCGCGCTGGCATGAGAGCGGACACGGCACCGCATTCAAGACCGCGTGGATGAACAAGGCGCTTTATCAAGTGGCGTCCTTTCAGGTGTTTCGGCGACCGACCGTATGGCGCTGGAGTCATGCGCGCCATCACACCGATACCTTGGTAGTGGGCCGCGATCCCGAAATCGGTGTGCAATTGCCGACGGACTGGCTTGCGCTGGTGCTGAACGTCTTCGCGCTGAAGCACGTAGCGAACGAATTGCCCAAGGTCGTGGCGTCTGCGTTCGGCAATATCGGTGAAGAAGAAAAGACCTTCGTGCCTGAGACGGAATGGCCGAAGGTCGTGCGCGAGGCGCGCATCTGGCTCGCGATCTATGCAGCAGTGATCGTGACATGCATTGCGTTTCGCAGTGTGTTGCCGCTGCTTTATATCGGCTTGCCGAGTCTTTACGGCGCATGGCTTTATCTGTACTTCGGGCTCACGCAACACGCGGGCATGCCGGAGAACGTGCTCGACCATCGCAAGAATTGCCGCACCGTGATGATGAATCCCGTGTTTCGTTTCCTTTATCTGAACATGAACTATCACGTCGAACATCACATGTTCCCGATGGTGCCGTATCACGCGCTGCCGGATCTGCACGATGCCGTCAAGCACGACATGCCGCCGCCTTACACGAGTTCCATCGCGGCTTATGCCGAGATCATCCCGGCGCTCATGCGGCAGACGCGGGACCCGTCGTATCACGTCGAGAGGCCGGTGCCCACCGCCACGCAAAGCTGAGTATGAAAAGGAGACATGCCCCATGACGCAATGGATCGACGCCGCCGCGTTGGACGACATCGACGATGAAGACGTCAAACGCTTCGATCACGATGGCCGCACGTTCGCGATCTATCGAGTGAACGACGAGGTGTTTGCAAGCGACGGCCTCTGCACGCACGAACAAGTTCATCTGAGCGAGGGCTTCTTGTTCGACCATGTGATCGAATGCCCGAAGCACAACGGGCAATTCGATATTCGCGACGGCCGCGCGCTCGGTGCGCCCGTTTGCATCAACTTGCAGACATACCCCGCAAAAGTGCAGGACGGACGCATCTTCGTGGAGATTTGAAGCGCCGATGCCTCAAACGCGGAACATGCTGACCACGCGTGCAAGGCGCTCGGCCTGATCGCGCAACTCGACGGTCGAGTGTTCCGCTTCGCTGACGAGCGCCGCATTCTGCTGTGTGGCTTCGCCAATCTGCATGACGGCCATGTTCACCTGCTCGATGCCGCTCGCCTGTTCCCGCGATGCCACGCCGATCTCATCGACGATAGCGTTCACGCGCGTCACCTGTTCGACGATGCCGTTCATCGTGCTGCTGGCTTCCTCGGCGATTCTGTAGCCGTGCGATACCTTGCCCGCCGATTCGCTGATCAACACTTCGATTTCCTTCACCGCGCCCGCACTGCGTTGCGCAAGCGCGCGCACTTCCGATGCCACCACGGCGAAGCCTCTGCCATGCTCACCCGCGCGCGCCGCTTCGACGGCAGCATTGAGCGCAAGGATATTCGTCTGAAAGGCGATGCCTTCGATGGTCGCCGTGATATCGGCGATACGTCGTGACGATGCATCGATCTCGCCCATCGTCGAAACCACGCGGCCCACGGCTTCGCCGCCCGCACGTGCAGCTTCGGATGCCGACGCGACCAGCGTGCCCGCCTGCGCCGTATTTGCCGCGTTCTGCTGCACGGTCGAGGTGATCTGTTCCATGCTCGCGGCCGTTTCCTCGACGCTTGCAGCCTGCGTCGCGATGCGCGATGCGATATCCGTGCTGCCGGATGCGATGCGAGCGGTGCCATCGCTCATGTCGGATGATGCGCTGCGAACCTGCGCGACGATGCCCGCCAGTCCGCGCGCAACGCCGTCGATGGCGCGCATCAGGCGGCCGATATCGTCTTCGCGCGTAGTATCGATACGAACGGTCAGATCGCCAGCGGCGATACGTTCCGAGGCATGCGTGACGTCGTCGAGCGGCCGGCTGACGAGCTTCGCCACGGCATAGAGCAAGACGCCGACTAGCGCCGCGATCACCACGAGGCCGATCAGCAAGAAGCGGTTGCGACTTGCGTGCACATCGGCGAGCAGTTCATCGCGATATGCAATGCCACCGATCATCCAGTTCCATTGCGGCACGGTCATAAAGACGATTTCCTTCGCGCCGCCATGCACGCGCGCATCCGCGCCCGCGATTGTGGCGCCTTCGAAATCGCGCTGGCCTTCCTGCTTGTCGAGCATCGCCTTGAACGGCGCAACGCGTTCATCGGCCATCTCGCCTTGCGCGTCCGGATGCACCAGAAGCTTGCCGCGGTTCGCACCATTCGAAGCGTCGACGACGAAGTGATAGCCGGTCGCACCGATCGTGAGCTTGCGGATGTTGTCCTGCAACGCCGCGATTTCCGCGGAAACATCGACGCCCACGAACAGCGCACCGACGACGCGACCCGATGTATCCGTCACGGGCTTGTATTCGGTGATGTACTGCTTGCCGAACAGCGCCGCCACGCCGATGTACGACTTGCCTGCGAGGATCGGTGCATAAGCCGGTCCCTTGCGATCGAGCAGCGTGCCGATGGCGCGCGTGCCGTCCTGCTTCTTGAGCGAGGTCGTCACACGCACGAAGTCGTCGCCAGTGCGCGCAAAAACGGTCGCGATTGCGCCGCTTTCCGCGAGAAACGCATCGGGAATGGCGAAGTCGCCGTTGAGTGGCTTGTCGCCCGCGTTGATCGCAGGCGTCGCAACGCCGCCGATGTCGACCGTATGCGATTCGTCGAGCGAGAAGGCAGCAGGCAGGCGATTCGAGAACATCGTCATGAAGCGCGAGACTTCGGCGCTCACGGCCGTGTTGTAGAGGCCGATCATCGATGCGATCGAGCGATTCTCACTTTCGACGCGTGCGAGCGCGTGCGCATCGACTTGCTCGCCGGCCGAGCGGGTGACGACAAGTGTGAGGGTGGCGACGACGACGGCCGCGAGAGAACACGCCAGCGCGGCGAATTTGGTGCCGACGTTCAAGCGGGCTAGACGAATACGAAGCATGGGGAGCACTGGGCGATGTGAAAGACGTAAGTGACGGTTATCGGCAGCGAAGCCACCTGCCTTTAGCGTTTCGCGGCGCGTTTGGCATGCAAAAGACAAGATGCCGCATGACTGAATGCAAAACACCAGATTCAACCGGCGTGGGAGCCAAGCTTTGTTGGAAACAACGCAGAAAACGATTAACTCAATCTTTCAACTACATTTCGTTTAGCAGCGGGGCCTTATGTGGAGCGGCTCTGGCGGCATTAGGGAAAGTACAGGGATAGGCAACACGCACTGAAGCCATTATTCTTCAAAAAACGTTTTCCAAAACCTGGCCGGCAAGCGCGTTCTAGTCACGCGATAAGCCGAAGCCCACGGCGCTCGTCGCCGTCAATGCAACAAGTCACGCGGCACGACGAGCGCCGCCGCGTACGGAGACATTCATGCAAACAGCCGTCGTAGGCGTCGTGCGCGCAGCCAGCCGTTATCGCTGGACCGTGTGTGCGCTGCTCTTCTTCGCCACCGTCATCAACTACATGGACCGGCAGATTCTCGGTCTGCTCGCACCGGTTCTGCAGCATGACATCGGCTGGACGCAGGTTCAGTACGGGCGCATCGTGATCGCGTTCTCGGCGTTCTATGCAATCGGACTGTTGTGCTTCGGGCGTATCGTCGACTGGCTCGGTACGCGCATCTCCTACGGCCTCGCCATGTTCGTCTGGAGCATCGCTGCCATGCTGCACGCGGCGGTCGGCTCCGTCATGGGCTTTGCCATGGTGCGCGCGCTGCTCGGTATCGGCGAAGGCGGCAACTTCCCGGCGGCCATCAAGACGACGGCCGAATGGTTCCCGCGTCGCGAACGCGCGCTCGCTACTGGTATTTTTAATTCCGGCGCGAACATCGGTGCGGTGTTCGCACCGGCGATCATCCCGGCGCTCGCCGTTGCCTTCGGCTGGCGCGCGGCGTTCGTGATGATCGGTGCGATCGGTCTCGTATGGCTCGTGGTCTGGTTCGTGATGTATCGCCAACCAGACGCGAGCGCGCATGACGACGATATCGAACGCGACGACACCGAAATCGCCGATGCCGCCAACGCTCACGCAGGCGCTCCCGGCTTCAAGGTGCTCATCAAGAAGCGTGAAACCTGGGCCTTTCTGATCGGCAAGTTCCTGACCGATCCGGTGTGGTGGTTCTACCTGTTCTGGCTGCCGAAGTGGCTCAACGAGTCGCGCGGCATGGACATGCAGCATATCGGTCTGCCGCTCGTCGTAATCTATGCGATCACTACGGTGGGCAGTATCGGCGGCGGCTGGATTTCATCGGCGCTGATGCGCGCGGGCTGGAGCGTGAACGCGGCGCGCAAGACGGCCATGTTCATCTGTGCATGTTGTGTTTTGCCGATTGCATTCGTTTCGCTGGCGCAGAATCTGTGGGTCGCGGTCGCTATCGTCGGTCTCGCTGCAGCGGCGCACCAGGGCTGGTCGGCAAACCTGTTCACCACGGCGTCGGACCTGTTCCCGAAGCGCGCGGTCGGTGCAGTGGTCGGTATCGGCGGCATGGCCGGCTCGATCGGCGGCGTGCTGTTCTCGGAAGTGATCGGCCAAGTGCTCCAACGCACCGGTCAGTATTGGGCGCTGTTCGCCATCGGCGCATCGGCTTACCTGATCGCGTTCGCCATCATGCACGTGCTCACGCCGAAAATGACGCCGGCCAAGCTGGAATCCTGATCGCATGCAAAATGCCGCCGACACTCGAAAGATGCCGGCGGCATATTGCGTTATGAATACATCATGCAGTAGCAGTCACCGCAGCTGTCGATTCACGCACGATCAGGCGCGGCTCGAACATGGAGTTACCGGGGTCAGGATGACCGGCGAGCGAATCGATGAGCTTCTGCATTGCGAGTTCGCCCATCTTCTCGCTCTGGATATCGACGGTGGTGAGTCCGGGCGCGGCGTAAGCGCCGTACGGCACGTTGTCGATGCCGGTGACGGAGACGTCCTCCGGCACGCGAATGCCGAGGGTCGCGGCTTCCTTCATGAAGCCGAGCGCGATCAGGTCGTTGTAGCAGATGACCGCCTGGGGACGCCTCGGGCCGAGCATCACGCGCGAGCAGGCGTGTTCGCCGGCAAGCGAAGTGGGCGCGTGGGCGTCGTGGACATCGAGTTCGAGGCCCACGTCTTCGAGACACTCGCGCACGCCGCGAATCCGCTCGTCGTTGATGCGCGCCTGGCCGAAGCCGAGGTATGCAATGCGGCGGTGCCCGAGGTTGAGCAGGTGCCGCGCGAGCATATGGGCGGCGAGGCGGTTGTCGATACCGACGCTTGGAATCGGCAGCGCTTCCGCGTTGCGCAGAAGCACGACGGGCTTGTCGAGATCGAGCATCCAGTGTGCTTCTTCGTCGGGTAGCCGCGAACTGACGATCAGACCGTCCACGCGTTGCGCGAGGGCTTCGATCAGCGGACGTTCGCGGGCCTGGGTTTCGTCGATATCGACGAGCAAGAGCGTGTAGTCGTGCCGGAGCGCAATGCGGTTCGCGCCTTTCACGACGTTGGTGAAGTGCGGATTGCTGATGTCGAGAATCGTGAGGCCGATAGTGCGCGTGCGGCCGGTGATCATCGAGCGGGCAAGCGGGTTCGAACGATAGCCTAGCGTTTCGATCGCCGCCTTGAGTTTGGCCTCGACGGGTGCTGAAAAGCGCTGCGCGCCGTTGATGTATTTGGACACCGTCGCGACCGAGACGCCCGCTGCGGCGGCGACATCGCGAATGGTCGTAGAAGTTTTCTTCATTCGGAGGGTAACGTTTACTTTGGCTTTTTCCAATGTTAACGGATTTTGACGTCGGTTCGGGAAACGTCGCATCGATAAAATCGATGAGGAGCGCCTTCGCTGTGGCCGTATCGGCATCACTATAAAGCCGAAAACGTTTTCTTCCATAGAGCTTTCAATTTATCTCACGTATCTCAAGGAGTTTCGATGAACCAGCCATCCGCAACGGGCAAACCGTTCAAGCGTCTGCTTCTGACCGGCGGGGCCGGCAATCTCGGGCGCCAGTTGCGGCCCGCGCTCGCGCAATGGGCCGATGTCGTGCGCGTTTCGGACATCGCACCGCTCGATGACGCAGCCTCCCACGAGGAAGTCAGCGCGGCCGATCTCGCGGACCGCGACGCGGTAATGCGCATGGTGGAAGGCGTCGATGCGATCGTGCATCTCGGCGGCATCTCCATCGACGCGCCCTTCGACGATCTGATCGAAGCGAACATTCGCGGCACTTACAACATCTACGAAGCGGCGCGCCGGCATGGCGTGAAGCGCGTCGTGTTCGCGAGTTCGAATCATGCGATCGGTTTTCATCCGGTCACCGAGGTGCTCGACACGGATTCGCCGCATCGCCCGGACAGTCTCTATGGCGTGACGAAGTGTTTCGGCGAGTCGCTGTCGCGCTACTACTTCGATCGCTTCGGCATCGAGACGGTCAACTTGCGCATTGGCTCGTCGTTCGAGGAGCCGAAGAATCCGCGCATGCTGGTGACTTATCTGAGCTACCGCGACTTCATCGAGCTCGTGCGTTGCTCGCTCTTCGCCAACCGCGTCGGCCATGCGGTGGTGTACGGCGCATCCAACAATCCGGTTAAGTGGTGGGACAACTCGGGCGCGGCGTTTTTGGGCTTCCGTCCGCAAGACAGTTCGGAACAGTTCAACGGACTCTTCCCCACAACCGCGCCGACAGCCGACCGCGACGACCCCGCACAACGCTTTCAAGGCGGTCCATACGTCCTCGGCGAACCGCTGGAGCGCAAGTAATGGCGAGCGTGGAGCGCCTCGAAGCGGCGGGACACGCGGCGGTCGGCGAGTGCCCGGTGTGGCGCGCGGAAGAGGGCGCGCTCTACTGGGTGGATATTCCGGCGCGCAAGTTCGTGCGTCTCGTCGTCGCGAGCGGCGAGCGCAGCGAGTGGACGTTGCCCGAGCAGATCGCGTGTTTTGCATTCGATCCGACGGGAACTGTCGTGGCGGGCATGGAGAGCGGCCTGTTTGCATTCGGCATGCAGTCGACAAAAGACATTCGACCATCGAAGCTGGCCGCACCGAGTTTTCCCGCGCCGGGCATGCGCTTCAACGACGGCCGCTGCGACCGTCAGGGCCGCTTCTGGGCCGGCACGATGGTGCAGGACATGTCGCTCGCAAGTCCGGCTGGCGCGCTGTTCCGGTTCGATACGGACGGCGTGCTGTCGGAGCCTATCGTCGATGGCCTCGTCACCCAGAATGGTCTCGCCTGGTCGCCGGATGGCCGCACGATGTATCTGTCGGATTCGCATCCAACCAAGCGTGTGATCTGGGCATTCGATTTCGATCTCGACACGGGCACACCGCGTAACCGCCGCGTCTTCGCCGATCTGCATGACTATGCGGGCCGTCCCGACGGCGCGGCCGTGGACGCCGACGGCTGTTACTGGACTTGCGCCAACGACGCCGGCCGCCTTTTGCGTTTCACGCCGCGAGGCGAACTTGACCGTGAAATCGCGTTGCCGGCCAGCAAGCCGTCGATGTGCGCGTTCGGCGGCAGCGACCTCTCGACGCTCTACGTAACGTCGATTCGCCCCGGTGCGAACGCCACCGAAGACGACGGCTGCGTCTTCGCGCTGAATCCCGGCGTCAAAGGCCTGCCCGAACCGGCATACGGTGCGATGTTACCGGTCGCATAACGACGGCCTCAAGGAGCGGCAAGTCCGCTCCGCACCTTTAGCAATGCGCGCCGCACCGCAATGGCGCGCAAATATTTAGCGCTAAAGCGAACGAAAGTTCGTGAGGCAGGCTAAACACCACTTCTGTCGTCTCCGCTTAAAGAGTAGGCTGCGCGAGTATCCCAACGTATGCCAGCCAACTACCGATTATTCAATTCGGAGGAGACATAGATGGAGCTTGAAACTCGCACCATGAAGCGCGTGATGTTTCGTCTCGTGCCGTTCCTGATTCTGTGTTACTTCATCGCTTACCTCGATCGCGTCAATGTCGGTTTTGCCGCCTTGCAGATGAACAAGGCGCTCGGCTTTTCGGCGAGTATGTTTGGCTTTGGCGCCGGTATCTTTTTCATTGCCTATTTTTTCTTCGAGGTCCCTTCCAACCTGCTGCTCGAACGTTTCGGCGCACGCCGCTGGATCGCGCGCATCATGTTCACGTGGGGCATTCTTGCGGCCTTGATGGCGTGGATTCCGCACATCGCTCAAGCAACGGGCTTGTCGAACGCTTATGTGTTCTATGGCTTGCGCATTTTGCTTGGCATCGCCGAAGCGGGCTTTTTTCCCGGCATTATTTTCCTGCTAACGCTTTGGTTTCCGGCTAAGTATCGCGGGCGAGTGGTGGGCTACTTCATGGCCGCGATTCCGCTTTCGACCGTGATCGGCGGACCCATTTCCGGCGCCTTGCTGCAAATGGATGGCTTGGCCGGCATGCAAGGCTGGCAATGGCTTTATCTGATCGAAGCGCTGCCCGCATTGGTGCTTGCATTCGTGGTGTTCTTTTATCTGACCGACAAGCCCTCCGACGCTCATTGGCTCGCTGAAGACGAGCGCAAGTGGCTCGTCGAACGTCAGGCGCATGAGCGCGCGCATCGCGAGTCGGTTCATGCGTTTAGCGTGAAGGAAGCGATCTTTAATCCGCGCGTGCTTGCCATTGCCTTGATTTACTTCGGCGCCAACGCAACCAATTACGGCTTGAGCTTCTTCTTGCCGCAGATCGTCAAGGCATTCGGCTTGACGAATTTGCAGACTGGCTTTGTCACGGCCATGCCTTACGCGGTCGGTGTGATCAGCATGGTGCTGTGGGGTCGCCACTCGGACCGCAAGCTCGAGCGTCGCTGGCACGTGGCCATTGCATTGATGGTAGCGGCAGGCGGTATCGCGGCTTCAGCTGGCCTGGATAATCCGGTAGCAAAGATGATTGCGCTTTCCATCGCCGGCTTCGGTATCTTCGGCTGTCTGCCGATTATCTGGACCTTGCCCGCTTCGTTCCTTTCGGGCGCGGCGGCGGCTGGCGGTATTGCCGCAATCAACTCGCTTGGCAATCTCGCGGGCTTCTTCGGGCCGTATGCAATGGGCTGGATCAAGGACAGCACGGGCGGCTTTGGTGCAGGTCTGCTTTGCCTGGCCGGCGCGGGGATGGTGGGCGTCGCGGCGGTATTGCTGCTGCATCACGACCCGGCGCTTGAGAGTATCGATCCGCACGACGAAGTCGATGCCGAGCCGAATCTGGCAAGGTAAAACGCTTAAGGGCCGCCTGAATTTTCGGCGGCCCTTTTTAATTTTGCGGCTGGATTCACGCCGTGGCCTGAGCTCTTCGCAATCTCTCCCTGCTGTTGATCAAGTGCAAGCGCATTGCCGTGCGCGCCGAGTCCGCATCGCCGCGTTCGATCGCATCGGCAATCTGCTCGTGCTCGCGATTCACGCGAACCAGATAATCGGCGTAATGGTCGTGTGGAATGGCGGTCGCGGTTAGCCGTGTCCTTGGAAACATCCTTAAACCAAGATGCTCCATGATCTCGACGAAATAGCGATTTCCCGTGGCATGCGCGATTTCTAGATGAAAGCGAAAGTCCGGCGATACGGTGCCATCTTCCTGACCCACGCCGCGCGCAAACTCCGCGAGCGCCGCGCGCATGGTCGCTAGTCTGCCGGCATCGCAACGCATGGCAGCAAGGCCCGCCGATTCGGTTTCCAGACTGATACGCAATTCGAGGATCGCGAGTGCATCCATGGAGCCGGCGACGTCGGCGGGATCGAGCTGCAATAGCGACGAGGTACTCGCTTCGCACACGAACGTACCGATGCCATGACGCGTCTCGACGAGGCCCGCGGCCTGCAGTCGCGATAACGCCTCGCGCACCACGGTGCGGCTCACGCCGAAGCGTTGCACCATCTCCGCCTCGGTCGCGATTCGGCAACCTGCTCGCAATTCCCGCGCGTCGATCTGTGCGCGCAGTGCATCGACGAGCTGTGTGGTCAGACTGCGGCGTGTGCCGTGAGAAGGGGCGGCGACATCCGGGGATACGGATACATTGAACACGTCGACGGAAGGTTCAGGCGTTAGTGTCACAGCGCTCTCTTAGTGTTTTCCAGAGGTTCTGGGAATCGGTCTTTCAACACGTTGACAAATCATTCTGCAAATGATGATATGCGGCATAGAGTGATATGACAACGTACAAGAAATGCGCGCAGGGTAATCCCTAGCATTGCATGCAGGAGACAAAATTCATGGAATCACAGACGGACGCATTGCCGTTGCAGGGCACCCTCGAACCCGAATTGCGCTTCGACCGCTTGCTGCTCACGGGTGCGGCGGGCGGTATCGGTAAAGCCATTCGGCATCGTGTCGCGGAGTTTGCAGAGCATGTGCGAGTGGCGGATCTGCCCGGCGTATTGTCGGGCGATGCAGCGCCTCACGAAGAAATCGCGCCGTGCGATCTGGCAGACCGCCAAGCAGTCGATGCACTCGCCGCCGATTGCGACGCCATTGTCCATCTCGGCGGCGTATCGGTGGAGCGTCCGTTCGAAGAGATCCTCGAAGCCAACATCAAGGGCGTCTTCAACCTCTACGAAGCGGCGCGGCTCAACGGCGTAAAGCGCATCGTATTCGCGAGCTCGAATCACGTCACAGGCTTTTATCGGCAAGACGAACGAATCGATGCCAGCGCGCGCAAGCGTCCCGATGGCTACTATGGCTTGTCGAAGTCGTTCGGCGAGGACATGGCGCAGTTGTACTTCGACCGCTATGGCATCGAGACGGTGAGTATCCGCATTGGCTCCGTTTTTCCCGAGGCCAAGGACCGCCGAATGATGGCGAGCTGGATGAGCTACGACGACTTCCATGATCTGTTGCGCCGCGCGCTGTTCACGCCGGGCGTCGGACACACAATCGTTTTCGGCATGTCGGCAAATTCGCATACCTGGTGGGACAACCGTGACGCGTCGGTACTCGGCTTCGAGCCGCGCGACTCGTCCGAGAAGTTCCGCGACAAGGTCGAAGCCACGCCGGCGCCCGCACCGACCGATCCAGTTGCGGTGTATCAGGGCGGCGTGTTCACGGTGACGGGTCCGTTCGATCCGGTGTAATGCATGCGGCATACAGAATGCCGAACTCGCGTAGTCAGTCGTCATACATCCAGAAGTGTCTGACTCGCTCCTTCGAACTGAGGCACGACCGCCATGTTCTCTCTCGACTTTGCTCCGTTGTTGCCCTACTGGCCGACGTTCCTTTTAGGCGCGTGGCTCACGCTCAAGATGACGTGCGTGGCGGTGTTCTTTGGCCTCATCCTCGGCATGCTCGTGGCATTTGCCAAGCGCGCGAAGGTGCCGGTGCTGACGCGCCTCTGCATCATCTATATCGAGGCGGTGCGCAACACGCCGTTTCTCGTGCAGATCTTCCTGCTGTATTTCGGGCTGGCGAGTATAGGCTTGCGCATGCCGACCTTTGCCGCGGCTGCGCTCGCCATGACCATCAACATCGGCGCTTATGCCGCCGAGATCATTCGCGCGGGTCTGGAATCGGTGCCACGCGGGCAGATCGAAGCAGCAGAGTGCCTGGGTCTTTCGCGCTGGCGCATCGGCTGGAACGTGATGTTGCAGCCCTCTATCGAGAAGGTCTATCCGGCGCTCACGAGCCAGTTCCTGTTGATGATGCAAGCCTCGGCAATCGCTTCGCAAATCTCCGCCGAGGAACTGACCGCCGTTGCCAACACCGTGCAGTCGGATACCTTCCGCTCGCTTGAAACCTATATCGTCGTCGCGCTGCTCTATCTCGGGCTGTCGCTCATCATCAAGCTCATTGCATGGGCTGTCGGTGAGCATCTGTTCAAGCGGCGCCGCGCCATCCGTCTTGCCGCAAAACGCGCGGGCAAGACGCCGCCGGACTCCCCGCGCATCGATACCGTCATTCCCGGAGGTGCGGCATGAGCGGCGGATTCACGGCATCGCATTTTGTGTACCTCGTGCAATCGATCGGCTGGACGCTGGTGCTCTCCATGCTTGCGTTCGTGCTCGGCGGTATCGGTGGATTCCTCGTCATGCTGGCGCGCATCTCGCCGCGCCTCTGGCTCGCACGCACAGCCATCGTGTTTATCGAGGCGATTCAGGGCATTCCGTTGCTGATCCTGCTCTTCATCGTGTACTTCGGGTTATCCGTGTATGGCTATCAGGTACCCGCGCTCGTTGCGGCGGGTCTTGCGCTGATGGTTTATTCGAGCGCGTATCTCGGCGACATCTGGCGCGGCTGCGTCGAAGCCATGCCTAAGCCGCAATGGGAAGCCGCCGAGTGCCTGTCGCTGTCGCGCTGGCAGAGTCTGAGGCTCGTCATCATCCCGCAGGCGATGCGGCTCGCCTTGCCGCCCACGGTGGGCTTTCTCGTGCAGATCATCAAGATGACTTCGCTCGCCTCCGTGATCGGCTTTATCGAACTCACGCGCGCAGGGCAGATCATCAACAACTCGATCTTTCAGCCGTTCCTCATCTTCGGACTGGTCGGCGCTTTCTATTTCGTCCTGTGCTATCCGCTTTCGCGCTGGAGCCAATCGATGGAGAATAAGCTCAATGTCAGCAATCGTTAAGGTCGACGAGGTCTACAAGAGCTTCGGCTCCAATCAGGTGCTGAAAGGCGTCTCGTTCGATGTCAACAAGGGCGAGATGATCGCCGTGATCGGTGCGAGCGGTTCCGGCAAGAGCACGGCGTTACGCTGTATCGATCGGTTGGAAACTATCGACCAAGGGCAGATAGAGGTATGCGGCATTCGCGTGGACGATCCGAAGGTGGATCTGCATCTCTTGAGGCGCGAAGTCGGCATCGTGTTTCAAAGCTATAACCTCTTTCCGCACCTAACGGTCGAAGAAAACATCATGCTCGCATTGCGGCACGTGAAGAAGTTATCGCGTGACGAAGCGAGACGCGTCGCGCTCAACGTGCTCGAACAAGTCGGGCTTGGGCAGAAGGCCGATGCCTATCCCGAGCAATTGTCGGGCGGACAACAGCAACGCGTGGCGATCGCACGATCACTTGCTATGAACCCCAAGGTCATGTTGTTCGACGAAGTGACTTCCGCGCTCGATCCGCAACTCACGGGAGAAGTGCTGCGTGTCATGGAAGACCTCGCGGCCGATGGCATGACCATGCTGCTCGTCACGCATGAAATGGCGTTCGCCAAGCGCGTGGCGGACCGCATCATCTATATGCATCAGGGCAAGGTGTGGGAAGTGGGCGACGGCAGCATGCTCGATGCGCCACGCACGCCCGAATTGCGAGCGTTTCTGAACAACGGCCTTTGAACGGCATTTTTTCAATCCAAGAAGACGGAGACATCACTTGAAAGCACAGAAACACATTGCACGCGCATGCGTGGCGGCATTGATGATGGCAGGCGCCATTCACAGCGCAATGGCCGATCAGCTTGATGACATCAAGAAGGCCGGCGTCGTGCGCGTTGCCATCGCAATGGGCACGCCGCTCTTCAGCTACGCCGACGAGAACCTCAAGCCCGCAGGCTCGGATGTCGATACCGCCGCCGCGCTCGCAAAAGATCTCGGCGTCAAGCTCGAACTCGTGCAGATCACTAACGCCGCGCGCATTCCGACCTTGCAGGCAAAGCGCGCCGACCTCGTGATCGCCGACTTGTCGATCACGCCGGAGCGCGCAAAGGTCGTCGATTTCTCGATTCCCTATGCGGTGATCACCATCATCGTGGGTGGGCTTAAGAGCATCAAGGTGAAGGACTATGCGGACCTCGATGGCAAGACCATCGGGCTCACGCGTGCAACGGTCAACGACACGCTGACGACGCAGCAAGCGAAGGGCGCGCAAATTCAGCGCTATGAAGACGACGCCACGCTCATCACGTCGATGGTCGCGGGTCAGATCGACATCTTCTCCAGCACGCCGTCGAACCTTCAGGAAATGCAGAAACGTGCGCCCGCACGCAATATCGAACTCAAGTTCGAACAGAAGAACTTCGATCTCGGCATTGCGATGAACAAGGATCAACCGGCTCTGAAAGAGTGGGTGGACAAGTGGGTCAGCACGAACCAGAAGAACGGCAACCTCAACGCGATCTACAAGAAGTTCCACGGACGCGATTTGCCCGACGCCGTCCGCAAGGGCTGAACGAATGCCGGCGACATGCGTATGTCGCCGGCATTGTTCTTTACGCTAGAGGAATGCGCGGTGCGTCGAGCGGGCGCAGCTTGCCCGGATGCACGACACGACACAAGGCTTCGACAAAGAAGAAGTCGCCGAACATGGTCGCGCCATCCACGCCAATGTTGTGCGGCTTCGAATAGCAGGAGTTGTGCAGCAGGCCGTGTTCGCCGTCTTTGGTGAACTCATCGCGGCACAACGCTTCGAGCATCGCGACTCCGTGACGGCTCCATTTTGCAGCGGCATCCGCCGATGGATGAATGCGCGCCAGTTCGAGCAAAGCCGATGCGACGATAGCGGCGGCGGCCGTGTCCTTGATGTCGGCATCGCTGCCGGTTGCGTCGAAGTCCCAAGGGGGAATTTGACGGCCATCGAGACGGCGCAGATAGTATTCGGCCAGACGCTCGGCGAGTTCAATATACGCGAGCTTGCCCGTTTCGCGCGCGGAATTCGCATACCCGTAGATCGCCCAGGCCTGACCGCGGCTCCATGCAGACTCGTCGAATGCGCCTTGAAAAGTGTAGCCACGTTTGCGCGCGCCCGTTTCGAGATCGTATTCGACGGCGTGATACGTCGAGTCGTCGGGACGCACGAAGGCGCGTGCAGTCATCGCGGCATGCGCGTCCGCTGCATGCCGATAGCTGCCGTCATCGGCATGATTCGCCGCCCAGTAGAGCAGCGAGAGATTGGCCATCGTATCGATTGCGGATGCACTTCTGCCGCGCGGATCGGCGAGCGGTCCCCATGACGCGAGATAAGCGCCATCGCGCGTGGTGACGAGGCGGGCGCGCAGTTTGTCCGCCGCCTTCAACGCGATATCGGCAAAGCGTGCATCGCCCGTGATGTGATGGCCGGGCACCGCGCTGCTGTCGAAGATGAAGCCGATGTCATGCGTGTTCGGATCGTCCGCGCGTTGTTCGACCAGCAGCATGCGCGCACGAGCCCATTCGAGAAATTTCGCGTCGCCGGTATGAAGATGCGACGTGAGCAAAAGGCCTACCCAGAAGCCACAGAACCAGTTGCCGTGACTCCAGGCGTCGCCGTCATAGCCGGCGGATAGCGAAGCGGGCAGACGCACCCATTCGCCATCGGGACCCGTGACTTGCGGAAACTCGACACCGAAACTCAATTCATCGGCCGCGACTTTTACAGCCGTGCGGTCGAGCGTTTCGCGAAAGAGCCGTGTCTGGTCCTGCGTGAGTGAATAGATATCGGAGAGCGGGGTTGTAGCGTTCGACACTTTGTCTCCTGTGGACGAGAGCGGACGCGCTTAATTCGCGCTTGTCTCATGCAAGTGGGTTGCAGAATACGTTGAACACGCACGTCGATTCTAAAAACCCATGCTCACGCGACGTTAGGATGAAACGCGGGATCTGTTGGACATTTCTGCATGGAATACCGAATGCGCGTTCAAATATGCAACTTGTCGAGGCTGCGGCGATAGTCGATCGGTGAGCGGCCTGTGTGCTTGCGAAAGCACCGGCTGAAATAAGCGGGGTCGTCGAAAGAGAGTTGCGATGCGATCTCCGCGACGTTCACTTCGGAATGCAGCAGCAAGCGCTTGGCTTCGAGCATGACGCGTTCGCGTATCAGCTTTGCAGCCGTGCTGCCGAGCGCCGCGCGCGTGGCTTCGTTGAGCGCGCGCTCGGTCACGTTGAGCAGACGCGCATAGTCGGCGGCATCGTTCATCGAGCGAAAATGCTTCTCCAGAAGGCTCTTGAAGCGGCGCGACAACAACACGTTACGCGACGTGCCCGACTCCGTGACCGCCGCCGCGCTGCTCATGCGCGCGGCCTTGAGCAAAAAGATACGCAGATAAGCCCAGATTGCATCCTGATGGCCGTGCAGTTCCGAGCGATACTCGTCCATCATGCCGTCGATGAGACGCATCATTTCATGCGCTTGCGCGTCGTTCAGATAGACCGCTGCGGCAAGCTGATCGAAGTCGTGCACCGGCACTTCGGTTTCCGAATGCCGGTTCTGCACGCGAAACGAAAAGAACTCGGATGAGAAGCTGATCGACCAGCCGACCGTATCGGGGGATAGAACGAAGTCGTGTATCTGGCCTGGTGCCATGAAGAACAGCGACTGCGGACGCACCTCGTAACGCACCGAGTCGATGACATGATGACCCGTGCCCGTCACCACCCAGGCGATGTGATAGAAGTCATGCCGATGCGGATAAGGCAGTGTCGACTTCATGACTTCGAGCGGCGCAAAGTGGAAGTCCATCGACTTGACGTGCGCGCCATATTCGTAGTTCTCGATCTTGATGACCGGAACGTGGCAACCACATGCGGTACTCAACTTTCGTCTCCTGCGGGCGGCGCTTCATTCGTGCTGCGCTCGTTTTCGCGGCGCTGCATCCGAGTCTAACGAATGCTTGCGCCGCCCGTAACTGGCGGATTCCCCGACGCGTCTCATTCGAACTTGAGTTCTTTTAGCGCGGAAAGCCCGCTCAGCACGACCTTGCCGCGTTGATTGCGAACCATGGTGTCCATCACGAGAATTCGCTTGGCGTCCTTCTTCTCCACCACGGTCACGTTGATGGTGATGGTGTCGTCGATGAACACTGGCCCCAGAAAACGCAGTTCTTGTCCGACATAAGCGAAGCCCGGACCGGTCAGTCGCGTGTGTGCGGCCGAGACGAGCGAGGCCGTCAACAGGCCGTGCACGACGCGTCTTCCGAACGGTGAGCGCTCCGCAAACGCTTGCTCCATGTGCAGGGGATTCAGATCGCCCGACAGATGACCGAACGCATTGACCGCCGATTCGACCACGGTGTGGACGTCCACCTGCGAGCGGCCGATTTCCACATCGTCGAAGCGCAGCAGTTCGGGTGCTGCGGGAGCAGCGTGTAGTTGGGCGCTCATGCATTTCTCCTCGAAGTCAGCGCGATGCCGGCATCGACCAGTTCGTCGATCCGCGTAGTGTCATAACCCAGTTCGGCCAGCACCTCACGTGTGTGCTCGCCCTGTCGCGGCGGATGCCGTCGCATGGGCGGCGCCTCGCCGTCATAGCGCACCGGATGCGCAAGTACGCGTATTGGTCCCGCCTCTTCGTGTTCGAACGACATGATCATCTGGTTATGCGCGACTTGAGGGTCGACCTCGACCTGCTCGTAGTCGTTGACCGGCGCGAACCAGATATCGTGCTCCTCGAAGACGCGCATCCATGTTTCTGTCGTGCGCCTGGTCAACGCGTCATAGACCAGTCGATTGATTTCATCGCGACGCCGCACGTTGTCTTTCGGATGCGTGAACTCGGCGAGCGCGGGGACATCGAGCGCATTGGAGAGCTTCTGCGTCGGTGTAAGCGAGATCGCGATATAACCGTCGAGCGTTTTATAGACGCCATAGGGCGCAGGATGAAAGCGGCTGCCCGTTGGCGGCTGGGTGCGCTGCCAGAGCGGTCCCTTGTTCATGTAGTACGTGAAAGGCTCGATCTGCAAATCCAGTGCCGCGTTCAGCAAATTGCTCTCGACACGCGTACCCACACCCGTGCGTTCGCGCGACTGAAGTGCAGCAACCACGCCAAACGCTGCCAGCACCGCTGCATGTTGATCGACAATAGCGGAGCCTACAGGCGTCGGCGGCGAATCGGCTTCACCTGAAAGCATGGTCATGCCGCTCATCGCTTGTAATAGCAGGTCTTGTCCCGGGCGCTTGAGATAGGGACCCGACGATCCATAACCCGTGCACGAGCAATACACGAGACGCGGGTTGACCTCGTGCACTTGCGCATAGCCGAAGCCCATCTTGTCGAGCACACCGGGGCGGTAGTTCTCTATCAATACGTCGGCTTCGCGGATCAGACGCCACACGATTTCACACGCGGCTTCCTCACGCAAGTCGAGCGAGATGCTGCGCTGATTGCGATTGCCCAGCAGAAAGAACACGCTCACGCCTTCGACGAAAGCGTCCGCGCCGGTCCAGCTTCGCTCGAACGCGCCGCCCGGTGGCTCGATCTTGATGACGTCAGCACCGACATCGGCGAGCATCTGCACGGCGGCGGGCCCTTGCAGAAAGTGGGTGAAACTCAGTACCTTGATGCCTTCCAGCATAAACTCCCCCTTCGTCCGCGCGTTATCAGGCAAGCGCCGCACGCGCGATGATCATGCGTTGTATTTCGGATGTCCCTTCGACGATCTCGAGCACCTTGGCGTCGCCGAATGCACGCGCTACCGGATACTCCGCCATCACACCGTAACCGCCGTGTATCTGCAAAGCCTGATGCGCTGCGTGCATCGCCTGTTCGGAGGCGAAGAGCTTGGCTTGCGATGCCTGCATGTCGAACGGCGCGCCGCTGTCCTTCAATGTGGCGGCGTCGTAAAGCATGAGACGTGCGGCATGCGCGTGCGTCGCCATGTCGGCGACCTTGAATTGCAGGCCTTGAAACTCCGCTATCGCGCGGCCGAACGCGCGGCGCGTCTTCATGTATTCGACGGACCGTTCGAGCGAGCCTTGCAAGATGCCGAGCGCAAGCGCGCCGATTAAAATGCGGCCTGTGCTGATCTGCGCGAGCGTCTGACGCAAACCCGCGCCGCGTTCACCAAGCAAATTCTCTGCGGGAATTGCGCAGTTTTCGAAGAACAACTCGTGCGTGATCGAAGCGCGCCAGCCGATCTTGCGCAGCTTGCGGCCCGTTTGATAGCCAGTAGTGTCCGAAGGCACGATGAAGTTCGAAATCTCTTTCTTGCCATCGGCACGCGTACCGGTCACAGCCGCGATTACCACCGGCCCGCCGAGTTCAGTGCCCGAGTTGCTGATGAAAGTCTTCGCACCATCGATGACCCAGCGCTCGCCATCGAAGTGCGCACGTGTGGCGATGTTGGCCGCATCCGATCCCGCATCGGGCTCGGACAAACCGATCGAACCGATCTGGCGGCCTTCGAGAATAGGCCTTAAATAAAGGTCCTTTTGCGTCGAGGTGCCGTAGTTCGACAAGAGACTCGCGACAGTCGAATTGGCCATCAAGGCGTTCGCGACCGCGCAATCCACGCGCGCCAGTTCTTCTAGCACGATGACAAACGAAAGCCAGTCGCCACCGCCACCGCCCCATTGCTCCGCATAAGGCAGGCCGGTGAAGCCAAGCTCGCCGGCTTGACGCCAGATATCGTAGGGAAAGGCTTCTTGCTCCCAGAGCTCCTCGGAATGCGGTGCAATCTCTTTGTCGGCAAAGCGGCGAACGGCTTCACGAATCATGGCGTGCTCTTCGCCGAGCCAGTGAGGCAAACGATGTATCGTGCTCATTCAGTCACCGTCACGGTCGAGGCGCGCCGTGCAAGGCGCTTTTCCATGAACTGCCTCAAGCCCGCGCGCGCGCCTTCACTCGTGAAATTCACCGCGTATTGCGCTGCTTCAAAGTCGAGTCCTGCGGACAAGGGCATTTCGTTCGCGCGATTGAGCGCGCGCTTCGCCATTTCCATTGCGAAGGGGTCGTAGACGGCGAGTGTTTCGGCGAACTCGCGCACTGTATCGAACAATGCATCGTGTTCGACGATCTCGTGCAGAAAGCCGAACGACGCGCATTCCTGAGCCGTATGACGCCGCCCGCTCAACACGAATCGCTTGGCGCAGGCGAGCCCCATCTTGGCGACGGCGAGTTGCGTGCCACCCCAGCCTGGCATGGTATTGAGCGTGATCTCGGGAAACCCGAAGCTCGCTTTCGTCGATGCAATCACGAAGTCGCAGGCAAGCGCCAATTCGAAACCGCCGCCTAGCGCGAAGCCATTGACCATTGCGATGGTCGGCTTGGCGCTTTCATGCAGGCGCAACAACGCGCGCTGCCCGGCTACCATGTCACGATACGCGCCCGCGCTGTCGAGCGTGACCAGTCGCTCGATATCGTTGCCGGCAGCGAAGGCCTTGGGACCGCTACCCGTGATGGCGATAACGCGCGTTGCATCGTCGGCGAGTGCATCGTCGAGTCCTGCTTCGAGCGCCGCGAGCATTTCCGGCGTGAAGGCATTGAGTTTATCGGCGCGGTTGAGCGTCAGGAGACGCAGCGCGCCGTGCTGTTCCGCTATGACGGGCGAGGTGTTCATCAGCATCGTGTCACAGCACCTTGAGGTAAGTCTTGCCCGATGCCACGACCACGCCGTCTTGCCGCGTGACATCGGCGACGAATACGCACACGTTGCGCTCTTCATCCTTCTCTTCGAGCGTGAGACGCGCAGTGACAGTATCGCCTATAAACACCGGCGCATTGAACGTGATGTCATAGCGATACGACACCGCGCCCGGACTCGGCGCCTTCGCCGCCATATGGCCCATGACTGTCGAAAGAAAGCCGACCGAGAGACAGCCTTGCGCAATGCGCTTCTCGAAGCGCGTGGTCTTGGCGAACTCTTCGTTCAGATGCACGGCGTAAAAGTCGCCGACTATCCCGGCAAATCCATAGATGTCGTATTCGGATACGGTCTTTGCGAAATCGGCGGTATCGCCGATTGCATAACAGTCCATGTGCGGGCGTTTGGCCATGTTGACGAACCAGTGTATTAGGTGGGGTAAACACGGCGTATCGCTTGCGAGCGACACACCGTCAACGTGGAAGTCACTTTAAAGATGCGCTTGGTTCACGCGGTAGGACGGTTCGCGCGATCTTTTGGACTTTTTAGCGTCACGTCGCGTTTGCATGGAAACCAGCGTTAAAAAGTACAAGAAATCTGGAGCCTGGTCCTAACGCACCGTTGACGCGATCACAAATACTTGCGTCAACCCGTCGCTCTTCGACATGCACGACACATGAGGCACAAGAAGAGGCAGAAGGCGGTGTCCATATCGTGAAGAACGTGGGAAGGAGACAACATGAATTCGCTTTTCAAGGCGCATCGCTCGTTGCGCGTGACGATGAGCGCCGTGCTCGCCGCATTGTGCGTCGCCGCAACAGGCAGCGCGATGGCGCAGGACAAGGTCGTGATGAAGCTTGGCCATACGCTCGCACCGGACAATCACTATCAACTGACCGCGCAGGTCTTCGCCAAGGAAGTCGCGCAACGCACGCATGGCCATGTCGAGATTCAGCTCTTTCCCCAATCGCAACTCGGGGGCGAAGTGCAGATGGCGCAGGCGTTGCGCACCGGCACGCAGGAACTCATGATCTCCGCGCAAGCGCCTATCGACAATACGATCAAGCAATGGCAAATTTTCGACATGCCTTATCTCTTCAGCAGCATGGATGAGGCGAACAAGGTGCTGCAAGGACCCGTCGGCCGCAAGTATCTCGACATGATGCAGCCGGTCAACATGGTCGGTCTTACGTGGCTTGCTGTCGGCGAACGCAATCTCTTCACGACCAAGCGTCCGGTCACGTCGCTTGCCGACATGAAGGACCTGAAGGTGCGCGTGATGCAAAGCCCCGGCTATATCGCGGGCTATAAGGCGCTCGGCGCGAACCCCACGCCGCTCGCCTATAACCAGTTGTTCCTCGCGCTGTCGCAAGGCCTCGTCGATGGCGCGGACACATCGCCCGAGCAATTCGTGCAGGACAAGTTCTCCGACGTCGCCAAGCATTTCTATGTGACGCACGTGAACTACCTGCCCGTCGTGCTCGCGATGAGCAAGAGCGCCTGGACCAAGCTGTCGCCTGCTGACCAGAAGGCTTTTCAAGAGTCAGCCGCGGTCGCCGCCGATTTCGACCTGAAGGAGTACAAGCGCGAATACGACGCCGCACTCGCGACGATGAAGGCCAAGGGCATTCAAGTGACGATGGTCGACACTGCGCCGTGGGCCGAAGCCACGAAGTCCGCGCGTGACGAACTCGTTGCGAAGATTCCGGATGGCGCCGCGCTCTACGCCGAGATGAACGCGGCCAAGCAGGCCTCGTCCGTGGCATCCAAATGACGCCTTTGTCACCGGAAGTGCCGGAGGAAACCCGTATGGAAAAGCTCGCGCGTGGCTTGATGTTCATCGACGACATGGTTCTGAAGCTGAACCTGTTCGTCAGCAGTTGCCTCTTGCTGGCAGCGGTGATCGTCGCCGGTCTCGGGGTCGTGTTCCGCTTCGTGCTGCACGACTCGCTTTCGTGGTCCGACGAAGCCGCGGCGTATCTCTTCGTCTGGCTCACGTGCCTGGGTGCGGCGGCAGGCGTCAAGTTACGCGCACATCCTGAAGTGCGCGTGCTGGCCGATCGCGTGCCGGCGGCGATCGCGCCCTTGCTCAAGGACTTCACGGACTGCGCGATTCTCGCGCTCGGCGCCGTGTTCGTCGCGTATGGCTCGGACATGCTCGCGTTGATGGGCACGGAGACAGCCGCATCGATTCCCATCTCGATGGTCTATCCGTATCTTTCCATTCCCGTGTGCGGCGCGTTGCTCGTGTTTCATTCGCTGGTGCGCATCGTCGTGTCGCACCTCGCGCCGCAGACGCAGACCAACGCCACTTTGATCGAAGGCGTGTCCGACCATCTCTAGGATAAAGACATCATGTGGGCAATCGCTCTAGGCGCAGGGCTGCTTGGCCTCGGTGTACCGGTGGCCATCTGTATTGGTATCGCGGCGACGCTGGCGTTGTCGATCAATGGCACGCCGCTGCTCGTCATTCCGCAACAGCTCTTCTCGAACCTCAATAACGGGGGTCTGCTCGCGATTCCGTTCTTCATGCTCACGGGCGCGATCATGGATTCGGGCGGCGTTTCGCGACGCATCATCGAGTTTTCGCAAGCGCTCGTCGGCTTCATGCGTGGCGGTATCGGACAGGTCACGATTGTTGCGAGCATGTTCTTCGCGGACCTCTCGGGATCGGCCACGGCGGATACGGCGGCGATCGGCTCCGTGATGATTCCGGGCATGGTGAAGAAGGGCTATTCGCGTGCGTTCGCGGTGGCATTGCAATCGGCGGCGGGATCGCTCGGGCTGCTTTCGCCGGTATCGATGAGCATGCTCGTCTATGCTTACACGGCGAATGTATCGGTAGGCACAATGTTTATTGCCGGTATCTTGCCGATGCTCCTAGTGGTCGCTTCGTTCATGATCGTGAACTACGTGACCGCCGTGCGCAACGACTACAGCGCGGTCGAGCCGTTCAGCGCACGCAAGTTGTGGACTACGTTTCGCGAAGCATTCTGGGCCTTGCTCACGCCGATCATCATTCTGGGCGGCATCCTTGGCGGCATCTTCACGCCGGTCGAGGCAGGCGTGGTTGCGGCGGTGTACGTCACGCTGGTGAGCGCGTTCATCTTCCGCACCTTGAAGCTCTCGCATTTCAAGGAGATTCTCGTCAAGACGTCGGTGAACACGACGCGCGTGTCGTTCCTGTTGGGTCTTGCCTTCGTGCTCGGCCGGTATCTGATCGAAGCGCAAATTCCCTTGCATGTGGCGAACAGTTTCCTTGCGATCACGACGAGCGCGATCATCCTGCTCATTCTCATCAACCTGTTTCTGATCGCGGCGCATACGGTGCTCGAAACCATTTCGAGTATCGCGGTGATAATCCCGGTGTTCCTGCCGCTCGTCGTGCAGATGCATATCGATCCCGTCGTATTCGGCGTGATCGTGCTGATCAATTCGGCTATCGGCATCAATCTTCCACCTATTGGCTTCTGCCTCTTCACGGCGGCGTCCATTGGTGGTGTATCGGTCGAAAAGGCGACGCGTGCGATTCTGCCTTTCATTCTCGCGCTCGTGATCGACTTACTGCTGATCATTTTCTTCCCGCATATTCCGCAGTTTCTGCCGCATCTGATGTCGATGAAATAACGCTCGACGACCTTTGAAAACGCTTCACCAGGGGCCTGGTCTTCGGACCGGGCCCTTGGTATGACAGCACGGTTTACGACGTGTCAGCGTGCACTGTGATATTTCTTCTGTCTAAGTACACGTGCAACCGTCCAACGAACCTGTATGTCATTGGAGTGAACATGGCCAAAAGCACCATCGCCGACTATCTGGCAAAGACGCTTGCCGCTGCGGGCGTCGAACGCATCTGGGGCGTGACGGGCGACAGCCTCAACGGACTTGCCTACAGCCTCGATAAAGTCGGGTCTATTCGTTGGATGCATACTCGCCACGAAGAAGCCGCGGCCTTTGCCGCGGGCGCGGACGCAGCTTCTTCCGGCAAGCTCGCCGTCTGCGCGGGCAGTTGCGGTCCCGGCAATCTGCATCTCATCAACGGGCTTTACGACTGTCATCGTAACCAACAGCCCGTGCTGGCCATTGCCGCGCATATTCCATCGACGGAAATCGGCCTCGGATACTTTCAGGAAACGCATCCGCAAGAGCTCTTCAAGGAATGCAGTCACTTCGTCGAACTGGTGTCGAACGCATCGCAGTTCCCGCGCGTGCTCGAACGTGCGATGCGCGCGGCGCTCGATCAACGCGGCGTCGCGGTAATCGTGCTGCCGGGCGATGTTGCCTTGAGCGACGGACCCGGAGTCGAACCACGGTGGACCGCAAGCGAGCCGAGCGCAATCGTTCCAGCCGAATCGCAACTCGACACACTCGCGGCCATGCTCAACGGCTGCGAAGCCGTGACCATCATGTGCGGCAGCGGCGTGGCGGGCTCGCACGACGAAGTGGTCGAGCTTGCCGATACACTCGGAGCGCCGGTCGTGCATGCGTTGCGCGGCAAGCAATTCATCGAATACGACAATCCGTTCGATGTCGGCATGACGGGCTTGATCGGCTTCAGCTCGGGCTATCACGCCATGATGTCCTGCGATACGCTCGTGCTGCTCGGTTGCGACTTCCCTTATCGGCCGTTCTATCCGCCGCACGCGAAGGTCGTGCAGATAGACTGGCGCGGGGCGCAGCTCGGCAAGCGCACGCCGCTCGACATGGGTATCGTCGGCACCATCAAGGAGACGCTCACGGCGCTCTTGCCCAAGCTCACGCGCAAGACGGAACGACGCTTCCTCGACAACGCGCTCAAGCACTATGCAGATGCACGCAAGGACCTCGATCACTACGCGACACCTTCCGCGCCTGGCCGTCCGATTCATCCGCAATATCTCACGAAGCTGGTCGATGACATCGCCGCCGAGGATGCCATCTTTACCGTCGATGTCGGCACGCCCACGTTGTGGGCCGCGCGCTACCTCACGATGAATGGCAAGCGTCAGTTGCATGGCTCGTTCAATCACGGTTCCATGGCGAACGCAATGCCGCAGTCGCTCGGCGTGCAAGCGGCGCATCCGCAACGGCAAGTGGTCTCACTGTCGGGCGATGGCGGTTTGTCCATGCTGCTAGGCGATCTCTTGAGCGCCATTCAGTTGAAGCTGCCGATCAAGGTCGTCGTTTTCAATAACAGCTTGCTCGGCTTCGTGTCGATGGAGCTCAAGGCGGGCGGTTATCTCGACACCAATGTCGATCTCAGCAAGACCGACTTCTCGCAGATTGCAAAGGGCGCGGGCATATGGTCGGTGCGCGTGGAAGAGTCGGAGCAACTGGAGGGCGCATTGCGCGATGCCTTCGCGCACGACGGCCCCGCGCTCGTCGATGTCGTCACCGCCAAGCATGAATTGGCGATGCCGCCGACCATCGAGCTATCGCAAGCGAAGGGCTTCAGTCTCTACATGCTGCGTGCTATTTTGAGCGGCCGTGGCGACGAAATCGTCGAGCTGGCACGCACGAATCTGCGTTAAGCAAGGCATCCGGCCGCAACTCGTATCATCAAAACGAGTTGCAAACAGAGTTGCGGCCGATTTCGCGTTCGTGGTTTATGCTGTCGGACCACATCCAACGCAGACAGCGAGCCATGAGCGATTCATCAGCGGGCGCATTGCCGCTCGACCAGGTTTTCGACTTCGAAGGTCAGGCTATCCGTTATGGCGCGATAGGCGAGGGCGCGCCGCTCGTGATGGTGCACGGCACGCCGTTCTCATCGCAGGTATGGCGGCGGATTGCGCCGGTGATGGCGCGGACGCATCGCGTGCATTACTTCGATCTTCTGGGATACGGCGAGTCGGACAAGCGCGAGGGGCAGGACGTATCGCTCGGCGTGCAGAATCGCGTGCTCGCGGCATTGCTCGATCACTGGAAGCGTGACTGGAAGGGCGCGTTGCCCGACGTGCTCGCGCACGACTTCGGTGGCGCCACTTCGTTGCGGGCCGCGTTACTGAACGGCTCCGTTTATCGTTCCTTGATGCTGATCGACCCTGTCGCGCTGTCGCCGTGGGGATCGCCCTTCGTGCTGCACGTTCGTGAGCATGAGAGTGCGTTCGCGGGCGTGCCGCCCTACATACACCGCGCCATGGTCGATGCCTATGTGCAAGGCGCGGCGCATCGGCCGCTTTCGGAAGACGTGCTGCGCATCTACACGCGGCCGTGGATCGGCGAACCGGGACAGGCGGCTTTCTACAGACAGATCGCGCAGATGGACCAGCGTTATACCGATGAAATCGAAGCACGCTTTGGCGATTTGCGTTGCCCCGTGACGGTTCTTTGGGGCGAGGAAGACCAGTGGATTCCAGCGAAACGCGGCGTCGAATTGGCTTCGCGCATTCCGGGCGCGCGGTTCACGCGAGTGGCGTGCTCGGGGCATCTCATGCAGGAAGATGCGCCCGAAGCGATTGTCGGCGAATTGCTGGCGTTCCTCGCGCGCGTGGATGCGCTAGCCTAGTCCTTGCGCTTATAACGCAGCCACACCATGTCGTTATCGAGCGTCTTCGCCGAATCGAGCTTGAGATAAGCGGGCTTTTGCCATTTGTCCATCGCCACTTCGAATGAAGAGGGATGCGCCTCGCGGCCGTCGACGAGCGGCACGATCAGCACGCTGACTTCATCGACGAGTTGCGCATTGACGAACGCGCCCGATACATGTCCGCCGCCTTCGACTATCAACGTGCCGATCTTCAACTCGCGCTCGAGCGTTTCCACGACGCGCGCGAGCTCGATATCCTTCTTTCCGCCGAACACGTAGGACGCGCCGATGGATTGCAGATAGGCGAGGTAGTCGTCATCGACATCTTCCGCGAGCACTTCGACGATATGCGAGTCGAGTGCCGTGTTCGTCTTCCACGTCACGCGGCCCTTAGGGTCGATTGAAATTGCGTACTGGCTTGCGTCGCGTTTGGCGAAATGGTCCGTGCGTTCGATAGGACCTTTGGCGAGGCCACGCGGATAATCCTTGTCCTTGCCGTGGGAGATTTCCTGCATGGTGACGCGGCCGCACGCCCAGGCATCGGCCTTGAAGGTCGCGGCGGTTTCTTCATAATACGGCGATGCAAAGTCGAGATGCCAGCCGTCGGTAAGGCTGCGGCCATCGAGCGAGGACATCATGTGGCAAATAATATGCATGGGGGCTCCAGCGTATGAGAAAGCAAACCGTCCGCAAGCCCCATGCCCTAAATCCTCCCACAGCGCCTCCGAACTTTCCCTATGTTACGATCTTCACAAATGTGATTTAGAATGAGATCAATCTATCAAAACATGTTGTGCGTCGCACAAGACCGCAGCACCTCGATCTCATGCTGGAAACTGCAACGAAGTCCGTCGTCGCGTGGCCCGGGAAAGTCCAAGCCGGGCATGTGAGCGATCGTAATCCTGGCGTGCCCTTCGACCTCTCGTGGCTCGATGGCTTGCGCGTGAATCAGTCCGCCGTGCTGCGCCGCGCGTCCACGCTTGGCACGCGTCGCGCGGTCAAGAAAGACGCACAGGCCGCGTGGCTGCTCAAGGCGATCACCTGCATCGACCTCACCACGTTGAGCGGCGACGACACCACCGCGCGCGTCGAACGTCTTTGCGCAAAGGCGCGTCGCCCGGTGCGAGACGATTTGCTCGAAGCGCTCGGCATGACGCCTGGATCGATCAGGACAGGCGCGGTTTGCGTGTATCACCGCTATGTCAAAGCCGCCGTGAACGCGCTGGACGGGAGCGGCATTCCGGTCGCGGCCGTCTCCACGGGTTTTCCCGCTGGTCTCAATCCGCACGAACTCAAGTTGCGCGAGATAGAGGCCTCGGTGAAGGACGGCGCGGCAGAGATCGATATCGTCGTCACCCGCGAGTACGTGTTGACCGGTAACTGGAAGGCGCTCTACGACGAGATGCGCGACTTCCGCGCCGCTTGCGGCAATGCGCACGTCAAGGCGATTCTCGGCACGGGCGACATCCGCACGCTGTCGAACATCGCCAAGGCATCGATGATCTGCATGATGGCCGGCGCGGATTTCATCAAGACATCGACGGGGAAGGAAAGCGTCAACGCCACGCTCGACGTCTCGCTCGTCATGGTGCGCATGATCCGCGAATATCTGGCGCGCACCGGCGTTGCCATCGGCTTCAAGCCTGCGGGCGGCGTTTCGACGGCCAAGACCGCGCTCGAATATCAGATCCTCATGAAGGAAGAACTCGGGCGTGAATGGCTCGAACCGGAGTTGTTCCGCATTGGCGCGTCGAGCCTTCTCGCCGATATCGAGCGGCAACTCGAACATCACGTGAGCGGACGGTATTCGTCGTTCAATCGCCATCCCGTCGCCTGAATCACGCATCACGCATCCAACACACAGCCCTCATGAGCGTAGCCGAATATTTTTCTTCGATGGAATACGGACCCGCACCGGAAGACGATCGCGCCGTGCGCGCGTGGCTCGATCAACACGCCGGCCGTTTCGGTCATTTCATCAACGGCGCATGGCGCGATGACGACAACGCCGAGCGTTTCGAATCGCGCGAGCCGGCGACAGGGCGCGTACTTGCGTCCATCGCGCAAGGCACCGATGCCGATGTTGCGGCTGCCGTGGCAGCCGCGCAAGCCGCGCTCGAAGGCTGGCAAGCGATTGGCGGTGCGGGACGCGCGCGGCATCTCTATGCGCTTTCGCGCATGGTGCAGCGACATGCGCGGCTCTTCGCCGTGCTCGAATCGCTGGACAACGGCAAGCCGATTCGCGAGTCGCGCGACATCGATATCCCCCTTGTTTCAAGGCATTTTCTGCATCACGCGGGTTGGGCGCAGTTGCAGGATCGCGAGTTCGCCGACTGGGCGCCGCTCGGTGTCATCGGGCAAATCGTGCCGTGGAATTTTCCGCTGCTGATGCTTTCTTGGAAGATCGCGCCTGCTATCGCGCTCGGCAATTGCGTGGTGCTCAAGCCGGCCGAATACACGCCGCTTACCGCGTTGCTCTTCGCCGAACTGGCGCATCGCGCGGGCTTGCCGGCAGGCGTGCTCAATGTCGTGACGGGCGATGGCCGCACGGGTGCGGCGCTCGTCGAGCATCCACGTGTCGCGAAGATTGCGTTCACGGGATCGACCGAAGTGGGTCGGCAGATTCGCGCGACGACGGCGGGCTCGGGAAAATCGCTCACGCTCGAACTGGGCGGCAAGTCGCCCTTCATCGTATTCGACGATGCCGATCTCGATAGCGCGGTCGAAGGCGTGGTCGACGCCATCTGGTTCAATCAAGGACAAGTGTGCTGCGCGGGTTCGCGTTTGCTCGTGCAGGAAGGCATCGAAGCGGCTTTCGTCGACAAGCTCAAGCGCCGCATGGAGACGCTGCGGGTCGGGACGTCGCTCGATAAAGGCATCGACATGAGCGCTATCGTCGATGACGTGCAACTCGAACGTATTCGTTCGCTCGTCGCCAAGGGCGAAAGCGAAGGCTGCGCCATCTTCCAGCCGTCGCGTCTCACGTTGCCCGAAGGCGGCGCGTTTTTTCCGCCGACGCTCGTGACCAACGTGGCGCCTGCAAGCACGCTTGCACAGGAGGAGATCTTCGGTCCGGTGCTCGTGACGATGAGCTTTCGCACGCCCGAGGAAGCCGTCGCACTGGCCAACAACACGCGCTATGGTCTCGCGGCCAGCGTGTGGAGCGAGAACATCAGCCGCGCGCTGGACGTTGCGCCGCGCCTGCAATGCGGCGTCGTGTGGATCAATGCAACCAATCTCTTCGACGCAGCCGTGGGCTTCGGCGGATATCGCGAGTCGGGCTTTGGCCGCGAAGGTGGACGCGAAGGCGTCTATGAATACCTGAAACCGCGTGTCTGGGCGAAGCTGCCAGTTCGCGGGGAAATGAAGGCAACGCCGGCACAGCCCGATGCGTTGCTCGATACGGGCAATGTCAGCACCATCGACCGCACGGCGAAGCTCTTTATCGGCGGCAAGCAAGCGCGGCCCGATAGCGGCTATTCGCGGCTCGTGCGTTCGCCGTCGGGCGAGATTGTCGGCGAAGTGGGCGAGGGCAATCGCAAGGACATTCGCAACGCGGTGGCCGCTGCGCGCAGCATGACGAAGTGGACGGCCGCAAGCGCGCATAATCGCGCGCAGGTGCTGTATTACATGGCCGAGAATCTCAGTGCGCGCGCCGATGAGTTCGCAAGGCAACTCGTCACGCGTGCCGGGTCCAGCGACCGCGATGCGAAGCGCGAAGTCGAAGCATCCATTGCGCGTTTCTTCACGTATGCGGCATGGTCCGACAAATTCGACGGTGTGGTGCATGCGCCGCCTTTGCACGGTGTGGCGCTCGCCATGCACGAAGCGCTCGGCGTGATCGGCGTGGTGTGCCCCGACGAAGCGCCGTTGCTCGGCTTCGTGTCGCTGGTGGCGCCTGCGCTTGCGCTGGGTAATCGCGTGGTCGCGGTGCCGAGCGAGACGTGTCCGCTGATGGCGACGGACTTCTATCAGATCGCGGAAACGTCGGATGTGCCAGGCGGTGCGCTCAATATCGTCACGGGCGATGTACGCTCGCTAGCTCAAACGCTCGCGCAGCACGACGATGTCGACGCGCTCTGGTGCTTCCACGGCGCGGCCCTTTCGACGCTGGCCGAACGTGAGTCGGTGGGTAATCTGAAACGCACGTTCGTCGATAACGGTCGCGTGTTCGACTGGCACGATGCATCGAGCGAAGGCTTGCCGTTCTTGCGGCAGGCCGTGCAGGTGAAGAATATCTGGGTGCCGTACGGCGATTGATCGACGGTACGCATGTGAGAATTGAAGGGCGAAGACTTCGGGACGAAGCGCGCCCATGCATGGAGGAGACGCTGTGCTGAAGAATATCGATCCACTATTGAATGCCGACATCCTGTACGCGCTTGCCGCGATGGGACATGGCGACGAAGTGGTGATCTGCGACGCTCATTTTCCCGCTGACTCGGTGGCCCGGAAAACGGTGTTAGGCAAGGTGCTGCGCATGGATGGCGCGAGCGCGCCGCGTGCGGTGCGTGCCGTGCTTTCGGTTTTGCCGCTCGATACGTTCGTCGAAGATCCGGCAGGCCGCATGGAAGTAGTTGGCAATGCAACTACTTTGCCTGCTGTGCAACGCGAGGCGCAACGCGAAGTGGACGACGCAGAAGGGCGTGCACAGGCTTTCGCGCCGATCGAACGTTTTGCGTTCTACGAACGCGCCAAGAATGCGTATTGCGTGATAGCCACGGGCGAAGCGCGCGGTTATGGCTGCTTCATCTTCAAGAAGGGCGTGCAGCTCGCTGCCGACGCGTCTGAAGGAGAAGCGCGATGAGCGTGGTCATTCTCGGCATCTACGTCACCGACCTCGCGTTCCGTGCACAACGCATGCCCTTGCTTGGCGAAACCGTGGCAGGCTCGGCGTTTGCAATGGGTCCGGGTGGCAAGGGCTCGAATCAAGCCGTGGCGGCCGCGCGTGCGGGCGCCGACGTGATCTTCTGCACGCGCATTGGCAACGACGCGTTCGGCCAAATCGCACAGGCAACGTGGGCGGCTGAAGGCATCGCATCGCGTGCGACCGTGCTGGACGACATCGCCACGGGTGCCGCGCATATTTACGTCGACGAAAACACGGGCGGCAACGCGATCATCGTGGCGGCCGGCGCTGCGGGCACGCTTGGACCCGGAGACATCGAGGCGATCGAAGCGGATATCGCACGTGCATCCGTGTTCGTCACACAACTCGAACAGCCGCTGCCCGCTGCGCGTCGTGGTCTCGAACTCGCGCGCAAGCATGGCGTGATAACGGTGTTCAATCCCGCGCCGGCGCTTCCGCTCACCGACGACATCTATCCGCTCTGCGACTACATCACGCCCAATGAAACGGAAGCAACCGCGCTCACGGGCGTGGCGATCGAATCGGTCGATGACGCTCGCCGCGCAGCGGATGTCTTGCTCAAGAAGGGCGCGCGTGCGGTGATCGTCACGCTCGGAGAAAAGGGCGCATTGCTGCATACGTCGGGCGGCAAATCCGAACTCGTGCCGGCCTTCGACTGCGGCCGTGTAGTCGAGACCGCAGGCGCGGGCGATGGCTTCACAGGCGGCTTCGCAGCGGCGCTTGCACGCGGCGATTCGGCACTGGCTGCCGTGCGCTTCGGTTGCGCGCTGGCGAGCCTTTCGGTGACACGCGCGGGCACCGCTCCGTCGATGCCGCGTCTCGATGAAATCAACGCTGTGCTCGGCGAAAGGAGCGAGGTGCGATGAAGGGATCGAAGTGGCTCGCCGATCGCCAGCTGAACTTTCTGGTCGGCGTGAACTTGCTGGTCGTGATCATCGCGACATGGCTTTCCAAAGGACAGTTTCTCGACATCGACAATCTTCAGTCGATGGGCGGACAGTTGCCCGAACTCGGGCTGCTCGCACTCGGCATCATGCTGTCGATGGTGTCGGGCAATGGCGGGATCGATCTGTCCGGAGTGGGGCTCGCGAATCTGTCCGGCATGGTCGCGGCAATGTTGCTGCCGCAAATGGTCTCGGGCGACGATTCACCGGCGCTCTATACCGGCGTGTTCGTATGCATCGTCGTGGCAATGGGTGCGCTTGGCGGTATCCTAAATGGCGTGGTGATCGCGAAGCTGAGACTCACGCCCATTCTCTGCACGCTCGGCACGCAACTGCTATTCACGGGTATCGCGGTGGTGCTGAGTAACGGTGCTTCGGTGCGGGTGGAATATGTCGATCCGCTTTCCAACATCGGTAACGGCACCTTCCTGCAAGTACCCATATCGTTGTGGATTTTCGTCGCCGCCGTCTTGTTGCTCGGTTGGATATTGAAGCGCACGCCGTTCGGTCTGCGGCTGTATCTCATGGGCACGAATCCGAAGGCCGCGTTTTATGCGGGCATTCCGCGCACGCGCATGCTGATCGTCACGTATGGTCTTTGCGGCGTGCTTGCATCGCTTGCCGGACTCATCAGCGCGACGCATACGTCGAGCGCGAAATGGGATTACGGCAATTCGTATTTGCTGATCGCAATCCTCATCGCGGTCATGGGCGGCGTGAATCCCGCTGGCGGCTATGGACGTATAGTCTGCGTGTTTCTTGCCGCGACCGTCTTGCAGTTTCTGTCGAGCCTGTTCAATCTGCTCGGCGTGTCGCAATTCTTCGGTGACTGCGCGTGGGGTTTCTTGCTGCTTGCATCGCTTGCATTCGCAGGTGGCGAACGCGTGCGCGCAATCTTCGGTATAGGCGGCGCGAAGCCTTCCAGCAAGGTGCCGCATCCGCCCGCATCGACCGGACGTTGAAACGCTTTTATTTCCCCGTGATTCATAAAGAGACCAAGTGACAGAGGCAAAGGAGACAGCACTATGAAACTCAAGAAAATCACCACCGCGCTCACGGCAATCGCGCTTGCGGCAGGAGCCATTGCAGCCGCGCAAGCTGCGAACAACGAGACCATCGTGACGGTCGTTAAAGTGACCGGCATCAACTGGTTCAATCGCATGGACGAAGGCGTAAAGCAGTTCGGCAAGGACAATCCGAACATCTCCGTGTATCAGACAGGTCCGGGGCGTGCCGATGCCGCGCAACAGCTGAAGATCATCGAAGACTTGATCGCGAAGAAAGTCACGGCGATTGCAGTCGTGCCGTATGATCCGCCGACGCTCGAACCCGCGCTCAAGAAGGCGATGGATCGCGGCATCAAGGTCGTCACGCATGAAGCGGACAACGCGAAGAACACCATGGTGGATATCGAAGCGTTCGATAACACCGCCTACGGTGCGGGCTTGAACGAACGTCTTGCGAAGTGCATGGGAAGCCAGGGTAAGTGGGCCGTGCTGGTGGGCTCGCTCGGCAGCCGCTCGCAAGTGCAATGGGCCGATGGCGGTATCGGCAATGCAAAGGCCAAATATCCGAAAATGGATCTGGTCGAGCCGAAGCTTGAAACGAATAACGACGGCGAGCGTGCTTATCAGGTCGCGAAGGAAGTGCTGCGCAAGCATCCGGATCTGACGGGCTTTCAGGGCTCGTCGTCGCTGGATGTGATCGGCATTGGCCGTGCAGTGGAAGAAGCGGGCAAGGTCGGCAAGATCTGCGTGTATGGCACGGGCCTGCCGACTGAAGCAGGCAAGTTCCTCGAAAGCGGAGCGGTCAACGGCATCGCGTTCTGGGACCCGAAGCTCGCCGGTCTCGCAATGAACAAGGTCGCGCAGATGTTGGTGGAAGGCAAGACCATCGACAACGGTACGGACCTCGGCATTACCGGATACAACAAAGTCACCGTGAGCAAGGGCCCGGGCAAGGGTGTGATCGTGCGCGGTACCGGTTGGGTTGATGTCGACAAGACCAACTACAAGCAGTATCCGTTCTGATGTGACGTACGCGGCGCGTGGTTCATTGCCGCGCGCTGCCTGCTTTCTATAAGCCATGACCAAAGAGACACCGCTCCTCGAAGTCGTCGATATTCATAAGCGCTTCACAGGCGTTTATGCGCTGCGTGGCGTGAGCCTCTCGTTTGAACGCGGGCAGATCTATCATCTGCTCGGCGAGAACGGCTGCGGCAAGAGCACGCTCATCAAGATCATCTCGGGTGCGCAACCGCCCGATGAAGGCGAACTCGTGATCGAAGGCGTGAGACATGCGCGGCTATCGCCGCTCGAATCGCTTTCCGCGGGTATCGAGACCGTTTATCAAGACTTGTCGCTGCTGCCGAACATGAACGTGGCGGAGAACGTCGCGCTCACATCCGAGCTCGCCGAACACAACGGCAAGCTCGCGCGCACGTTCGATCGCCGCGCGCTTGCCGAAACCGCTGCACGGGCGCTGGAAGCCGTGGGCTTGCCGGGCGATGCGGACTTTCAGAAGACCTTGATCGAGCAATTGCCGCTCGCCACGCGGCAGCTCGTGGCAATCGCACGCGCCATTGCCAGCGAAGCGAAGTTCGTCATCATGGACGAGCCCACCACGTCGCTCACGCAAAAGGAAGTGGACAATCTCATCGCCGTCCTCGCGCGTTTGCGTGCCGACGGCGTCGCCGTGCTGTTCGTGAGTCACAAGCTCGACGAGTGCTACGCAATCGGCGGCGAAGTGATCGTGCTGCGCGATGGCCAGAAGATGGCGCAAGGTCCTATCGAAAACTATACGAAGGCGCAGATCAGCGAGCTCATGACGGGCAAGCATCTTTCAACCGAGCGCTATCGCGCGCAAGGGGAAGAAGGCGCATCGCAGATCGTGCTCGACGTGCAGGTGCTCGGACGCAAAGGCCAGTTCGCCGATGTATCGTTCAAGCTGCACAAGGGCGAGATACTCGGTGTGACGGGGCTGCTCGATTCGGGCCGTAATGAACTCGCGCGCGCACTGGCAGGTGTCGCGCCCGCCGACATGGGCACGGTCACGCTCGACGGCATGCGCGTGCGCCTGCAAACGCCGGCGGATGCGAAGACGCAACGCATAGGCTATGTCCCGGAAGACCGGCTGAACGAAGGGCTTTTTCTCGACAAACCGATTCGCGATAACGTCGTGACCGCGATGATTTCGAGCTTGCGGGACCGCTTCGGTCAGATCGATCGCAAGCGCGCGCAGGAGCTTGCCGAGCGCACCGTGAAGGACTTGCAGATCGCCACGCCCGACGTCGACAAGCCCGTGCAATCGCTTTCGGGCGGCAATCAGCAACGCGTGTTGATCGGGCGGTGGCTTGCCATCGATCCGCGCGTGCTGATCCTGCACGGACCGACTGTCGGTGTCGACGTGGGATCGAAGGACATCATTTACCGCATCATGCAGCGGCTTTCGAAGGAGGGCATCGGCATCATTTTGATCAGCGACGACTTGCCCGAACTGCTGCAAAACTGCGACCGTATCTTGATGATGAAGAAGGGCCGGATTTCGAGCGAGTATCGCGCGGATCGTCTGAGCGAGGCCGAGCTTTATCACGCGTTACTTTCAGAGGCAGCATGAGTATGAGCGAATCCATCCGCCGCACGGGAAGCGAGCCGGTGCCGCAAGCCGTGAGCGACGTCGCGCCGCGCGTGCGCAAGGGCAGTCTTTATGCGCGGCTGATGCGCAATCCCGAGTGGTTCACCCTAGGTCTGATTCTCGTAACGTGTCTGATCGTGGGTGGCCTGAACCCGCGGTTCTTCCAATTCGCCACGTTGTTCGACTTGTTGCATTCGGCGACCACCGTATCGCTCTTTGCGCTGGGTACGCTCGTCGTGCTGGCTTCGGGCGGTATCGACGTGTCGTTCACGGCGATAGCGGCACTCACGATGTATTCGATCACCAAGGCCGTCTTCGCATGGTGGCCGGAGTGTCCGTTCGCGTTGATACTGATCGCGGGCGCGCTGGGCGGCGTCTTGCTTGGCATCATCAATGGCATGCTCGTGCATCGGTTGAAGGCGCCTTCGCTGATCGTGACGATCGGCACGCAGTATTTGTATCGCGGCTTGTTGCTGACTTTCGTGGGCACGCAGTTCTTCATGAACATTCCGCACAGCATGGATACGTTCGGACGCCTGCCGCTCTTCTTCTATCACACGTCCGATGGTTTGCGTGCCGTGTTGCCGGTCTCCGTGCTCGCGCTCGTGATCGCGGCGGTCGTCACATGGTGGCTGCTCAATCGCACGATGATGGGTCGCGGCGTCTACGCGATGGGCGGTAGTCTCACCATCGCCGAACGGCTCGGTTACAACTTGCGCGCGATCCATCTGTTCGTGTTCGGCTATACGGGATTGCTTGCGGGCGTCGCGGGCATTCTGCATGTATCGACCAACCGGCTTGCCAATCCTTTCGACTTGGTCGGCACGGAACTCGATGTGATCGCCGCCGTGATTTTGGGCGGCGCACGCATAACCGGTGGTACGGGAACGGTGGTGGGCACGTTGCTCGGCGTCGTGCTCGTGACGCTCATCAACAGCGTGCTGATTCTGGTGGGCGTGCCGAGCACTTGGCAGAAGGTGATCATCGGCGCATTCATTCTCGTCGCAGGGACGTTGTTCGCGCTCGGACGACGGCAGTAGTGGGTTGGTCGTTCAGAAGCCGCAGAGAGCCCGCATAGCGTTTTGCGGGCTTTTTTACGCGTGCTTGCGTCTGCGCTGCCCTTCCTCGGTGATGACCGAGTCGAACTCGGAAATCTGTGAGAAGCGCACGGCCTTGACCTTGCCGAGCTTGCTTGCATCGACGACGAGATGGCGCTCCACCGCGCTTGCCATGGCCGCCTGCTTGATGGCCACTTCGTGAAAGTTCCAGCACGTCACACCGCGCGCTTCATCCACGCCACCCGCCGACATGAACGCCTTGTTGATGCCCATACGCCTCAGCGTCTCGACGCTTTCATCGCTCGCAAACGATTCGGATGACGGCACATAGACGCCACCAAGAAGGATCAGCCGGACATTGGGCTTGCGGCGCAAAATCTCGGCCACGTTGAGCGAATAGCACACGACGGTGAGATGCATGTCCGTGGGAATCTGCCGCGCGAGCGTGGTAAGCGTGGTGCCGCAATCGATGAAGATGGTCTCGCTATCGGTAAGCAGATGCGCGGCATGGCTCGATGCAATCGCCTTGGCCTGAGCGAAGTGATCCTTCTCTTCCTCGATGGTATAGCCTGCTGCATTGGGCAAATCCGCCGCGCTGACGATATAGCCGCCGAGGTAAGTGAATTGACCGGGATGCGCTGCGATATCGCGGCGAACGGTCATCTCGGAGACGCCGAGCAAGGCGGCTGCATCGCGCAAGCGCATCACGTTCTGCTTTTCGAGCGCGCTTGAGAGCACGCGCAGGCGTTCGGGTTTGGCCATCGGAATACGGCTTTTATGCGGTGTTAGGTTTTAGTCGTGGGTTGAAAGGATTATAACAATGCGGACCGGCGTGTGAACGCTGGCGCGGGTAAGTACGGGGTTGTCCATATGGCCAAGCAGTCGAGCGAGCGTTAATTATCGGCCGCTCTACGCTATATTCTTGCTCCTCCAAGAACTGACCAAACCGCAATGTCCGAACCGCTCTCCGATGACGCACGACTGGCCGCCGCCATTGACCGCCTGAAAGTCGAATTCCCGAAAACGCGCGAGCTCTACCGGGAAGTCTGCACGCTCCTGTTCTTTCGATTCGGCGTGCCGCCGACGGCCAATCGCCTTTACAGCCTGGTTCGGCGCGGCACCATGAGCACGCCGGCATCGGTGCTGGGCGAGTTCTGGGCCGAGTTGCGAGAGAAGAGCCGGGTACGCATCGAGCATCCGGACCTGCCGCCGGATTTGAGCGATGCCGCTGGCGAACTCATCGGCACGCTTTGGACGCGCGCAACTACGTCGGCACAGGCCGAACTCAACACGCAACGCGAAGAGCTTGACGCGCAACGCGCCGGGGCCGAGCAGAAGGTAGTTGCGGCGCGCGAGGAACTGGGGCGCATGGAAACGACGCTGGAACAGCGCACGGTTGCATTGTCGGCCGCACAGGCGGAGATTCGCGAGTTGGAGCGGCAACGCGCCGAAGACGCGGCCACGCGAAAGGCAGTCGATGCCGAAATCAAACGGCTCAACGACGAAGCAAGCGCACGCGCCCGAGAACTGGACAAGGTGCGCGAAGGCTTTTCGCGCGATCTCGAGAAGCTGCGCGAAACGGCGAGCCGCGCCGAGGAGCGTTTGAGAGCATCGGAGAAACGCGCGCTGCTCGAAATCGATCGCGAACGCAGCGCGACGGCCAAGCTTCAAAAGGAACTGGCCGAGGCGGTCAAACGGGCCGACAAGCGCGATGTGGACCATCGCCGTGCCGTCGATGTCTTGCAAGCGCAAGTTGGCGACGGCCGTCATCATGCCGGCGTGCTCCAAGGCAAACTGGCAGCGCTGGAAACGGCGCATGCGTCGTTGAAAGACGAGCTCAAGTCGATGCGTGATATCGATAAGACGACGCCCAAGCGTGCGACGCGTAAGCCCGCGGTTAAAAAGACCGTCGCGGCACGCAAGAAAGGCGGCTAAAGCCTTCAGTGCGCGTCGTGAGTCAGCTCCCGCCAATCCGATGCCAACGCAAGGAGGGTGTCTGCGCGCATCCGCATGAACAACAATGGCTTCCATCGCAAACGTTTCGGGAGCCAGCATGTCAGCACGTATTCAAGCCTCTTCCGTCGACGCATACGCCACGCGTGGGAGCTAGCCGTGACTACCGCCACCTGGCTTGCCTTCTCCATTGCAACGCTCGCCGCCACGGGCTCCCCGGGCCCCAATGCCATGCTCGTCGTGCGCAATACCGTGCGTCACGGACTGTATGCCGCGCTCTTCACGGTCTCGGGCAATCTGTGTTCGCGCTTCGTCATGGCAAGCGGCGTCATGCTCGGCTTGAGCGCCTTGCTCAACGCATCGCCGTGGCTTGTCATCGGTCTGCGGCTAGCGGGCGCGCTATATCTGATCTGGCTCGGCATACGCGCGATGCGTGGACAGGGCCCACAAGCCGCGGTCACGCATGTGACGCCGCACGTCAGGCAGCCTTGTCTGCGCATCTTTCTTGAGGCCGCTACGGTATCGCTCGTCAATCCGAACACGCTCGGCTTCTTCGCGGCCGCCGTGCCACAGCTAGTCGATCTGCATACGCCGATACTGCCGCAACTCGCCACGCTCATCGCGATCGATACAACCGTGGTGCTCACTGTGATGTCGACTTACGCGTTCGTCACGCATGCCGTGCATCGGCGTATCACGAGCCACAGTCGTCTCATGATGATTCGGCGCGGCGGCGGTGCTGCGTTGGTTATCGTCGGACTGACGATGCTGCCGCTTCGTTGATACGCACAATCTCGCATCGAAACCCGTTAAGCAAAGCCGACGACCGTTTCGATTCGCAACGTTAAGAATCTTTACGGTCAGCCCTTTCGACCATTCAGCGATTTGCGGCGAGTCCCGCCAGCCGGGGCTTTCGCATGATTGGCCCAGCCCTTGCATTGATAGCTCCGATAACAAACCGGAGCCGTCCATGATCGAAGCAGGCCGAACCGCCACGCTTACGCATACCGTCTCATCCGCCGATCTCGCCTCTGCTCACGCGCATGAAGCGGATGAGCGCTATCCCGACGTGCTATCCACGCCCGCATTGTTGTCCCTTATCGAGCGCGCCTGCGCGGAACTCATGCGCGACTCCCTGCGCGACGGGCAGCTCTCCGTGGGCGTCACCACGCATCTCAATCATCTCGCACCGACACCACATGGCGCCGATGTCTCCGCCACCGCGACGTTTCGTGCAATCGAAGGCGCGCTGTACTGGTTCGACGTTGTCGCAGCCGATAACGGCGGCCCCGTCGGCAGCGCGAGCCATGCACGGGCCATCGTCGAGAGATGCGTCATCGAGGCGCGCGCCGCGAAGCGCCGTTCGTCATGAGCGTGCCCGCCATAACGAAGAATTCGCGGCAAAGGCCGCTCAACCGAGGAAAGACATGGACGTGGCTGTGACTGCCCAAACGCATGGCGTGTACTTCGACGAAGCCATCGAAACGCTGCCGTCAGCCGGCGTGCGTCGTCATCAGGACGCGCTCTGGTCGACGCAATGGACGTATCTGCGTGCAATGTCGGCGTTCTATCGTTCGAAGCTTGCACGCTGGATCGAACGCGACGACATCACGCTCGATTCGCTGCAGGACCTGCCCTTCACGGAGAAGGACGAGTTGCGCGTGAGTCAGGAGGGTGCGTCGCCATTCGGCGATTACGTGGCCTGCGCGGAAAGCGCCATTGCGCGCTTGCATCGCACGTCGGGCACGACCGGGCGCCCTTTGATTCTCGCGAACAGCACACGCGATGCATTGGACATTGCACGCGTCGGCGCACGCTCGATGTGGGCGGCGGGTCTGCGCCCCGATGATCGCGTGATCCACTGTCTCAACTATTGCATGTGGACCGGCGGCTTCACCGATCACACCATTCTCGAAGCCACTGGCGCGACGGTGGCGCCGTTCGGCGTCGGCAACACGCGGATGTTGATCGACTCCATTCTGAGTCTTGGCATCAACGCGATTTCTTGTACGCCTTCGTATCCGGCGCTTATCGAGCAAGTGTTGCGCGAAACAGGCGGACCTACACCGCGCGAACTCGGCCTGAAGCTCGGACTGTTCGGTGGCGAAGCAGGTCTCGACAACCCCGAGTTACGCGCGACGATGGAAGACAAGTGGGGCTTCAAGGTGCGCAATGCGAACTTCGGCTTATCGGAAGTTCTGAGCATTCTTGGCGGACAGACGGACTGGACCAACGACCTCTTGTTTCATGCGGCGGATGTCGTGTTCGCGGAGATCATCGATCCGGAGACACTCGCGCGTTTGTCCATGGAAGAGGGCGTCACGGGCGAGCTCGTGTGCACGCATTTGCGCAAGCAATGTCAGCCACTCGTGCGTTATCGCACCCGCGACGTGGTGACGGTGACTGCCGTCGATGCCGGCGAGGATGGACGCACGGCATGGCGTTTTCGCGTGACGGGTCGCACCGACGACATGTTCAACGTGCGCGGCATCAACGTCTTTCCGGGTGCCGTCCGGCTCGCTGTGGAAGCGCTGCCGCAATGGGCCTCGGGACAGTTTCGCATCGTGCTCAAGGGCGATGGCCCTTACGACCGCATTGCGATGACTGTGGAAGCGGCGAGCGGTCTCGATATCGCCCGCTGGGGCGATGCCGCGCATCACATCGAGGCGGCCGTACGAAATCGTATAGGCGCGAGCGCAACGGTCACGATGGTGCCATTCGAACATTTTCCGCGTACCGAAGGCAAGACGCGCTGGATCGACAAGGAGCTCGCATGAGCGACGTAACGCTACACATGGAAGGACCGGTTGCCATCGTCACGTTGAATCGACCAGAGCGCATGAACGCAATCGGCGGTGCGTTGCTCGACGATCTGCACGACGCGCTGCAAGGCGCGCTCGGCGATGCATCATGCCGCGTCATCGTGCTCACCGGTGCGGGACGCGCGTTTTGCGCGGGCGACGACCTCAAGGAGTTCGACGCCCAAAGCGAAAGCGATGAAAGTATCCGCAGTCATATCGGGCGCATTCAGCGCATCACACGCGATCTGATGTTCGGTGCCAAGCCCGTGGTCGGCGCGGTGCATGGTTATGCCGTCGGCGGCGGCTTCGAGTGGATGCTCAATTGCGACATCGTGGTCGCATCGGACGATCTCGTGTGCTTCTTTCCCGAGATGGAGTGGGGACAATTCGTGACGGGCGGCGTCACGCATCTGCTGCCTCAGGCGATAGGGCATCAACGCGCGATGGAGCTTTGGTTGCTCGGCGAAAGGCAGAGCGCGCAGACGCTGCTATCGATGGGTTTGGTCAATCGCGTGGTTCCGCGCGATGCCGTACTGGAAACCGCGCTCGAACTTGCAGCATGTATCGCACAACGCTCATCGACGTCCGTATCGAAGCTAAAGAAACTGGTGACAAGCGACCTGTCGGGCTTGCTGGCTCGCAGTCTCGAACTCGAGAGTGCCGTCACCATCGAGGCATTCGCGCTGCCGGATGCTGCCGAGCGCGTGAAGGCCTTCGCGAACAGGAAGACGTCGCAATGAGTCCCAAAGCCCTTACGTTCGATTACTTCGGCACGCTCGTCGATGTGGATCAAGGCGGCACGCTCGGCATGGCGGAAGTCCTGCGGCGCATCTCGGTCGAGGCAGACGAACCTGTCTCCCAGATCTATCTCGATTGGGACATCCGCAACGTGCGGCTTTATCGAGGCCAGGCCTACGTGCGTTATCGCGATGTCGCACAACAAGCACTCGCCGATTGCCTCGATACGCACTGGCCCGGCGCGCGTAAAGGCCATGCGATGGAAACGCTAAACGACGTGTTCCTCTCGCATCTGGTCGAAGCATCGCCGGCGCACGCCGATGCTGAGCCGTTCCTCGATTGGGCTGCGGCGCGCTATCCGCTCATGCCGATCACCAACATGGACAGCGATCTCTGGCGGCGCACGCGGCTCACACGCTATTTCGAGCATGTGACGACAGCGGAGATGGCGCAGGCCTACAAGCCATCGCAGGCGATCTTTGCGCTCGCGCTCGACCGCCTGGCGGTGAACGCGCACGACGTGCTGCATTGTTCGCTCGCGAGCTGGGCCGATATCGACGGAGCAAAGCCTCTTGGTATAGCGGTGGCCTGGATTAATCGCACGCGAGAGACGCTCGGAACGTGGCAGCCACGTCCCGATTTCGAATTCGACACGCTGTCGCCAGTACGGGACGTTCTTGAAGGTCTGTCATTGACTGCGACTGGGGAAACGATATGAAACGATTCAACTTGGCGATGGCGTTCATGGCATGCGCATTGACAACGGTTGGCGCAACGCGCGCGGCATACGCGCAGGAAGTGATAAAGATCGGTGTGGCAGGGCCGCTCACGGGCAGCGCGGCGCAAAGCGGCAAGGACGATGAGCGCGGTGTACGGCTTGCCATCGACGAACTCAATGCGAAGGCTTTCACAATTGCGGGCAAGCCCGTGCGCTTCGAACTGATCTCGATGGACGACCAGGGCGATCCGAAAGTAGGCGTGAGCGTAGCGCAAAAGCTCGTGGACGATGGCGTATCCGCCGTCATTGGCCATTACAACTCGGGCGTGAGCATTCCCGCCGCGCGCATCTACAACGATGCGCACGTGGTGATGATGACCGGCGCGTCATCGAACCCGCAACTCACGCACCTCGGCTATCCCTATGTCTTCCGGCTCGCGACCAACGACAACGTCATGGGTGGCCGCATGGCGCTTTATTCGGCGAAAGTGTTGAATGCACAACGCGCCGCGGTAATCGATGACCGCACCGCTTATGGCGTTGGCGTCGCCGATGTATTCGTCGACAGCGCAAAGAAGGCGGGCTTGCAGGTCGTCGCGCGTGAATACAGCACGGACAAGGCAACCGACTTCAAGGCCATTCTCACGCAGATCAAGTCGCGTAATCCGCAGGTCGTGTTTTATGGCGGCTACTATGCACAGGCCGCGACGCTTGCGCGGCAAATGGGCGAACTCGGCATCAACGCAACGCTCGTAGGCGGCGACGGTATTTGCTCGCCTGAATTCGACAAGCTATCGGCCGGAGCCGCCGACAAGCGCATGTTCTGTGCGCAAGGCTGCGCGCCGCTCGACTCGTTACCGGACGGCAAGACCTTTCGCACGAAGTTCAAGAGTGCGTTCAGCGCCGATGTCGATACCTATGCGCCCGCGTTCTATGCCGCAACGCTCGTCGTCGCGGACGCGATGCAGAAAACGGGATCGTCGAAGCCCGAGGTATACGTCAAAGCGCTGCGCGAGCAGGCGTTCACGAGCATTCTCGGCCCCGTGCGCTTCGATGCAAACGGCGATTGGGTCGATGCGCCGGTCACGGTGTATCAGTTGAACAGCGGCGCGCTCACTGCGATTGCGCAGAAGGATTGACGCGTCCGCTCTGAAAAATCGCAGTGCGGCGGCGGGATTTTGAACTGCTATATTCGATGACGTTGCCCGACCGCTTGCAGGAAGACATGGCCACCGTCGCGCTCGATCCCGATACCGTCACGCTCGAAGGGGCACTCGCCAGCACGAGATGGAAGAGCGCGCGCGTGCTTGCCGCAAACAAAGCACGGGTATGCCTGTTCACGCTGGATCGCGCGGGGCACGTGCTGGAAAGCATCGACGAATTCACGAAAGCGGACGCGGCGACACGCGATACGTTCTTTGCGCATTGTCCGTCCGCGCAGCTTGCCGCGTTGGCGGAAGCGGCCACGTCGATGTCGGATGGACGCTGCGTGATGCTGACGCTCGCGGGACACGCCGCATCGTTTGCGCAAGCCTTCGCGCTGCGAGTCGAGACGCATGGGCGACGTGTTTTCCTCGTTGCATTGCGTGTGCTTGACGCAAGCGGCAACGGCAAGGGCTCGCCTGCAAGCCTCATCACGCTGCTGGGTGCAACGCTCGACGTGCTCCTTCAAAGCGCCTTTGATCTCGCCGTGTACGACACGCTCGTCGAAGAGCAACGCGCGATCATCGACCATATCGGCGATGGCTTGATGGTGATCGGGCAGCGCCATGTGCTACGCCACGTCAACTCGGTGGCGGGGCGTATTCTCGGCATCGATCCGAAAGCGAGTATCGGCAAGACGCTCAATGAGGTGATCGACTTCGAGCCGATCATTGGCCCGATCTTTCGCACCGGCGTGGGCTATGTTGATCGCGAGTTGATCATCGACTCTCCAGCGCGCCATCTTCATCTACTGGATACGGCTATTCCCATCAAAAACCGCTGCGGGGAAGTGGTGTCTGTCGTCAACACGTTCCGTGAGATGCGTCGTGTGCGGAAGATGGCGGGACGCTATGCGGGCAACCATGCGCGCTTTACCTTCGACAGTGTGATCGGTTCGAGTGCCGCTTTGAAGCGCGCGCTCGATGCGGCGAAGAAGGCGGCGCGCGGCGCGTCCAACGTCCTACTCTCGGGCGAAAGCGGCGTCGGCAAGGAGGTTTTCGCGCAGGCCATTCACAATGCGAGTGTGCGCAGCACGCTGCCGTTCATCGCAATCAATTGCGCGGCGCTTCCTCATGCGCTCATCGAGAGCGAACTCTTCGGACATGCGCCCGGCAGCTTTACGGGCGCGGCGCGCGATGGTCGTCCAGGCAAGTTCGAATCCGCCGATGGCGGCACGGTATTCCTCGACGAGATTTCGGAGTTGCCTATCGACGTGCAGGCGAAACTGCTTCGTGTATTGCAGGAACGCGAGGTCACGCGTATTGGCGATACACGCGGCATTCCGGTGGACGTTCGCATCGTCTGCGCGAGCAACCGTGATCTTGCGGCCATGGTGCGGGAAAAAACCTTCCGCGAAGACCTGTTTTATCGATGCAACGTAATCGAGATCACGATTGCGCCGTTGCGCGAGCGGCGCGAAGACATCGCGGCAATGACGGCATTCTTCCTCGAACGATATTGCACGCGGATGCACAAGCCGACGCCATCGCTCTCGAAGCATGCGCTGCAACAGCTCGAAATTCACGGTTGGCCCGGTAACGTGCGCGAGCTGGAAAATCTCGTCGAGAAGATGGTGAATTTGAACGAAGGCGATTGCATTGCGGATGTATCGCCGTTTTTGCGCAGTACGACGAGCGCGCAGCCAGGCAGCGATACGCGCAACGCTTCACGTCAAGAGCCGGTGTCGCTTCAGGAGGCCGAGCGCATTGCGATCGAGAATGCGCTCGAAGCATGTCGCTTCAATGTTACGACCTGCGCGAAGTTGCTGCGCGTATCGAAGCCCGCGCTCTACGCAAAGATGAAGCGGCACGGCATTCGTATCGAGCGGTCGCTTCGACAGCCGTTCTAAAATCTCGTTTCCAAAAGCCACCCTATGTTCCTGAGGTTCGCCTCGATTTGCTCGAGAGCGAATAACAGCGTAGCCAGCGCCTGCAGTTGTTGCGACGACTCACCACGACGTTCGGCGGCCTCTACGAAGCGCGCTTTGACGGATGCGGATGCATCGCCGAGCGGCTTTAGAAAATGCTCGCTGGGTGGAAGCGCGGCGCCGTCGCGCAGGTACGCGGCGAGTTGTTCCAAGTAGCCGCTCGCGCATTCGCCTACTGCGTTGACGCTTTCGCGCAGCAGCTTGCGCTCATCTTCGGGAAGCACCTTGCATTGCGATTCCCCAACACGATCGAGCAGTACCAGCCCATGCCACAAGGTTTCGAACGCTGTCAGCGCCGCACTGAGCGTCGGTCCTGCGCGAAAGCGCGCCTTGACGCGAGCATCGCTACTGACCGCGCGAGCGTCCACGAGATGGCGTAAAAAGCGCTCATGCAAGGCGTCGACGGATGCGCGGTTCTCTACGGCGCTCAAGATCGGCAAGGCATGCAGCAATGCGCGGCAATCGTCGATGAGATCCCCCATAATGCCGAACGCACGCGAGCGCGCCAGTTGCGGCCAGACGCTCACCGATACCACGATGCCGATGGCAGATCCCAACACGATGGCCTCCGCACGCGACATGGCGCCCGCGAAGCCTGCCGAAGGCTCGAGCGCGATTGCGGCAGCGACCACGATGCTGTAATTGGTCGTCGGGAAGATCGACGACATCAGGCATGTTGCGAGCGTGGCGACGCCTAACCGCAGTATCGCGTCGCCGGCATCCGGGAAGACATGCAGGGTCGCCAGGCCGACAACCGTACCGGCCACCGCGCCAATCATCTGACCGATGCCATGTTTGAGACTGCGGTCGAAATTAGCCTGAAGGGTGAACAGACTAGAGAAGACGGCCCAAGTCAAGCTCGTCGAGCCCATCAGCTTCATGCACGCATAAGCGAGCGCGCTTGCAATCAGGGACTGGAGACAGATGCGCAATGCATCGAACCGATCTATACGTCGGTAACGATTCGATAGGGCGGTCACTTGGGGGCGTGAGGGCTTCGATTGAACGAAATGCGGGTTTGCCAGACGGAGGAGCGCTTTATTTCTCATGCAGCGCTTGAGCTAAGAAAAAAATAGAAGCGGAAAAAACCGCGTTTATGAAGGCAGATTTTGGCGTACGCACGTTCGTATAAACAGTCGAATCTCGGGTAAATTTTTTGACGCGATGATTCCACGATATGAGACTTCACGCCTGAGGCCACCGTGCGACATGGCCCTACGCCCAATAGATTCACACAAGGTAAGATCTACTTAGTAACAATGACATCAAAATTAAAAAGGTACAATTTGCCCTTAAGCGGCGATTGACTAGCGTCATTTGTTCCGCTCAGACTAATTCGAACAGCCCTTTTCTTGCTTTTCTTCCAGAAAGTACCGAACGAGGGTTCACGGGGCGTGTCATTTTAGGTAATATCCTCTTATCGTATGACCTCTAAGGCAAGCGTTTGCGTTCCACAAGGTGCGTATCTGCCATGTCTTCTGCAAATCGCGGAACCACTGTGTCTCTCGGAGTCGTCAGAAGTTCCTTAGTTTTTTGATGCAGCAAGGGTTAGTCATCGCGCAACGGCCGTTATTCCCGGCATCGCGCATCGGTGATCACCATCCTTAGAGCTTCCAAGGTCGACACGCTGCCAAATAGCGTAAGTACCTTGGTTCATCCGTTAGCAGTCCTCTTTAAAGGGGGCACGAAGACATCCATCTCTAACCTCAGGGAGTTTTCCGCCCGACTTGGCGGAAGTACGAAACGATGATTAATCGACGGAAATTTCTAGCTAGCATGACCGCGCTGCCCGGAACTTATATGCTGTCCGCTTGTGGTGGCGGAGGCGTGGGCGAACTGCCGGAGTCGTCGGCAAAGGCTTCGGATGACTCCGCCTTGCCGGATTCGACTGCCAAGGCAGCAGCGAACGCGTCAGCGGATGGCACGACCATCCCTAACGGAACGTCGATCATCGATAAGACGGGAGCCGTGTGGACGCTCTCAGGCGGTATGGTCTACAAGAACAAGACCTCTGTGTCGATTGCAAACGTAGTCATGCTCCTTTGGTCGGGCGGCAAGATCTACCAGAAAAACAAAAGCAATCAGTTCTATGTTTGGTCGAACAAGTGGCTCGCATGTAACGACCCGCGCGTCGACGTCGCCGCACCGGCAGGCACCTTCTTCGGCATGAATGGTCACTGGGACTATCGCTATACGCCCGCCGAGACCATCTCTATTCTGAAGGCCTTGGGCTGTACCATGTATCGCCTCGGCAGTAACGGCACCACGCAGCAGAACAACGCCGTAGCCAAAATGGCTTCGGCCATGAATGGGACCGGTATCAAAATCCTTGCGCTCGTTCAGCAAGGCTTGACCGACGCTTCGGGCAATCTGTTCGGTAGCGAGGCAGCGGCTTACGCTACGGCCTACAACACCGGCATGACTGTGGCCGCCGCGCTCAAGCCGCACGGTGTGACCATGTACGAGTGTGGCAACGAACTCACCCGTCGCTCGCAGACCGTGCTGCATTCGAACCGTGCGGGTACCGACGTAGTGGATTTCAACAACGCGAACTGGCCCGTCATGCGCGGCGTCATGCGGGGCCTGATGGCTGGTGTGAAGGCCATTCAGCCGGACGCGAAGTGCGGCATCAACTTCTGTGTGGCGGACATCGGCGCATCGGATGCACTTTGGGACGGCATGCAGCCGGACGGTACGAGCGGGCATCCCAAGGTTCGCTGGGACATTACGACATGGCACAACTACGAGGTGTACGGCGACTTGTTCGACATCGGTTCGGACGGCGCGGGACCTCACTTCGATTTACCGCAGTACTGCAAGGCACGCTACGGTGTTCCTTTCATGATCACCGAGTGGAACGCGAATCCCGAGCAGACCGATGCTTACCGCGCCACGTTTGTCCAATCGCGCCTGCAGTCGTTCTACAACGCACGCAAGACGCACAACATCCAGTCGACCATGTACTACGTGCTCGATAGCGGCGATCACACCTTTGGCATCATGACCAACGGCGTGCCAATCAACCCGGTGTACTCGAGCTACACCAACTTCGCCCGTGCGCGCTCTGGTGCTTGATTGCCCGCGCTAGTGACCGGAAACACAGTGGTCGAGTTCACTGTGGTTCCGGCCGGACGGCGAGCGCGCTTCTGACCGGCGCTCTCGCCGTGCGCGAGCGAAGAAAGCGCATGGAAAGTCCGCGAGACGACACCACAAGAGACAGCACAAGCGCCAGAGGTAACACGTTGGATGGCGACGTCAAGCGGTGTTCCGTGGCCGCCATGACCATCAGGCAGACCGAAGAAAGCTCCACGAAGCGAAGCGCAACGAAGTCGCGCGAGCCTCTCAAGAGCAACGATTCCTGTGCCTTCCGCTGACACCAACCCGTCAGCCTCCAGTAGAAAGACAACATCAACACCAGTCCAACGATCCCGAGTTCCGCGAGGAAGTTGAGGTAAGAGTTGTGCGCGTGCGAGTCGCTATGATGCGTGGTGATCCGCAGCGGTTGGGCGAATAGGTGAAAGTAATTGATGTATGAGGCTATTCGATCATCGAACGATCCAAAGCCCATTCCGACGATAGGACTCTGCTCGAAGTACGCCAGCGCACGAGGCCATAACCATTCATAGCGGATGTTGAGATTCGCCACTTTCTCGTCGGGATCGCTGATCGCGAACGTGTAGCCCATGTAATTGATGTGCGGTAACGTGTGCCACTGCGCCACCGCTAGCGACGCCAGGATCATCCCTGCGATCATGGTCGCCAGCACCCAGCGTTTGCGACCCAGCACAATGTAAGGCACGATCATCACGATGCCGAGCAACGAGCCGCGGCTGTAAGTCGACCAAAGCATCAAGAAGTTCGCGCCCATGAGCGCAAGCATTGGCTTGCTGGGCTTATGCATGTAGTTTGCAATGCCCAGGCAAAGCAGCATGGCAAGGAAGCCGCCCGCTGCATTTCGTGCGATGAACAAGCTCCCGTAGCTATCGCTCGGATGCTTGAGAATCGAGAGCAGTCCGGCGTGTGCCAGATAGTAAGCGTAAAGCGGAGCGTTGACGCAGACCGCGAAGATATAGAAGCGGCGTAGAAGCTTGTTCAGATCGAGGTCGTGCGTGTATAAGAAGCCTGCGAGTATCGGCGCGTAAGAGATGTAAAAGTTGCCATCGCGACGATAGAATTCGAAATCGACGAGAGAAGCGGGATCATAAAATATGGTCGATATCGTCGCGAACGCGGCAAAGGCCACGAGCGGCGTGACGAACGAAGGGTAAGAGCGTCCGAAGAAACGCCACCCGTAAAGAAGGATCGGCAGAAATCCTATCGCGCTTAACGGCACGAAGTTCGTCACTGTCAGCAACAACGCAATCAGCGTTATGTAGACCATGCTGAGTCCCCTTGATTTAATGCTTGAGCTCAGGCCTTACGCCGCAGAACAAGATAGCTGAGATGCTTTTTTTCGCCGGTGCCGAGTGCGGCAGGCGTAGAAAAGCTCACGTTGATCTGACTGCCCTGACGCTTTTCGACCTGAGCCGTCGACACGGCGCCGGTAACCGCATCTACCAGCGATGCATCCAATCCGCCGCTTGCAAGCTTGCCACCATCGCTCAACTGTACGGTCGATTGTCCTGGGGAAGAGCCCACCAGGAGGATCAGATCGTTGTCCGAGTACAGCGCCTGAGGACTCTTGTCGTCGCTTGCCGTGACTTGGCCTGTATAGGGCGAAAGCGTGCCGCGAAGCGTCGAGCAGAGAACGATCAATGTGCGGCCGGGGACGTTATAGGTACGTGGCGTGCCACGCTTGGTGAGTCGGAATGGATCGTAGCCGTCCCAGTGATAAATCATCGAGACATATTTGTTCGGATCGTCCCATCCGCGCTTAAGCGCCCATACCGCGAAGGAAAAAAAATACTGAGGCAGGTAATGTGGATCGATCATGTAGCGGTCGCCGATCTCCGTCTGCCAGATGCCTCGGACCGTCCCAGGCTGCACGTAACGCGAGTAAAGGCTGTCCAGATCCTTGACGCTCATGTAGTGAGTGTCGAGATAATCGACATTGTCGATCATGCGAGTCTGGTAAGTGCCGCTGCGATATTCGAGCCACTTCACGTACGAATCCACGCCGCCTTGATCGGGCCAGCCGCCATAAACAACATAGCCTTTGTACTTCCTAATGATGGCTGCCGCCGGGAGATGGATCTTGTCTACATAGTCCTGCATGGCGCTGTCATAGCTGGACGAGAGCTTACGGTCCTTGTTATATCCCGATCCGTGCCAGAAAGTCGCCTGCGGCGATCCCCCCGACAAGCGCCCGGCCGCTTCATTCCAGATCTGGAAATACTTCACGTTGTACGGAGGCGCGCTGTACTTGCTAACGGCCGCTTCGACATATTTCTGCCAATAGCTCACGTCCTTAGGCGCGGATTTCGAATCGCCGTCAACGCTCGCGTTCCACTTCGGCGTATAGCCAAGATAGAGCAGCGTATGCACGCCGTTTTGATTGTTCCTTAAAATGCAGCTCGACAAGTCCACGTCGAAACCCGGACTCGTCTTCGAGACGTTCATCGCGTCGCTTGAAGAATTCGGCTGACCAGGTCCCACCGAGTCACGGCCCCAAGTCAATCCCATTTCGCGCCACATACAGATGTCGGTAGGCGTCTGAGGAAAACCATTCGAGCCGATGAGGTCCGTAATGCGTCGCGGTCCGGTGCTAAGGGCTGGACAATTGCCTTGCGCTTGTGAATTTAACGCGTGAACGCTTAGCGCCGGCGCCGCGCCAAGGCACGCCAGTCGCAAAAGCGTGCGTCGCTTTTCAAATAGCTTGGAAAATGCGCTTTCTGGGATCGAAGGATCGTTAGTCAAGGTATTCAGGCAAAGAGACTGTAATGCCGCGGGCAAGCCGCGCAAGGCGGCGACGAATACTAGTCGCTAAGGCGGCTAGCATTCGCTGCAAGAAGAAACGCGATGTGCTTCGCTGCTTAGCCCGGTTGTGCCGCCGCTGCGGTGTCCGCCATGATGTAGCTATAGCTCTTGTCGCTACGGCGTATCGGAATAGCGTTGAAGACCGCGCCGAGCACGCGCGCGTCGGATCTCTCAAGCTTCTTGACCGTCTCCGAAATTTCCTTCTCACTCTGCAAGCCCGAACGCAGCACGAGTAAAGTGGCGTCGGCCTTGGTTGCAACGATAGAAGCGTCGCCCACCGCGAGCATCGGCGGCGTGTCGATGACGATCACGTCAAAGAGCGGTCTCAAGTCCCTCAATACATCATCGAACGATGTCTTCATCAAGAGCATGGCTGGATTTGCGCCGCGCGATCCGCATGACATGAATGAAAGGCCATCCACGCCTACAGACCGTACCACCGAGTGTAGATCACGATCGCCGCGCAGTACTTCATGCAGGCCGCCAGCGTTGCCTTGACCGAATAGCGATGCAAGACGTCCACGACGCATGTCGCCATCGATGAGAAGCACGCGATGACCGATCTCGGCAAGCACTGCCGCGAGATTAGCCGCGATAAAGCTCTTGCCAGCGCCTGGTGTCGGTCCGGTCAGACAGATGACTTTGTTTGGGATATGACTGAGGTCATTGAGTAGGGGCGAGCACACCTCTCTGATCGCTTCGACCGCCGGGTCTTGCGGGTATTGCGCGGCAAGCAACGCCAGATGATCGTCACGGAACGGATCAGCGCTTCGACGTTTGGACCGGTAGGGCGCCGCAATGCCAGTTGAACGCTTGCCCGGAATTCTCGATGAGCCGGAAGGCAAGGCGAGCCGTTGGGCAGCGCTTTTGGAATACATCATCTGATGCTGGCTGAAATAGACGGCACCGATGAGCGGAACGCTAAGCTCTTCGATGTATGACGGGTCAGTCACGCCAGTCATGACGTGCTTGCGGATGAAGACCGAGAACACGCCAAAGATGAGCCCGACAAACACACCGCCACCAATCACGAGAAGCCGATTAGGTTTGACCTGATGCAAAGGCGTGATGGCGTAGTCGACAATATGCGCGCCACCTGTCGAGCTCGCACGCCGCACGGAGAGCTGCTCCGACTTCTGCACCATTCCAAGGTAAATCGTTTCGGCGACTTTGGCGTCACGTTCAAGATCGAGGCTCTGGCGCTCGGAGGACGGCATCTCGGAGAAGCGCGTGTCCAGCGTCGACATTGCGCGCTTGAGATCGTTGAGCTGATCGTCGATATTCACTATCCAGCGGCTGCTCGGCTGGAAGCGATTCAGAAGCTGAGTCCTCTCCATCTGCAAAGCTGCATATTGCTTTTGCAGTTCGATGCCACCTTGAAGATACGCTTGCGACTCTGCGGTCGGTTGCAATGCCTTGGCTTTGGAACGGTATTCGTTGAGCGCCAGTTCCGAGCGCTTGAGATCCGCCTTCAATCTCGGCAATTCCTGATTGATGAACTCCAACGTGGCGCTGTCCGAGCGTTGCTTCGCGGCCACCGCGGTGGCAATGTACTGATCGACAAGTGAGTTCGTCACTTGAGCCGCTTTCCAAGGATTGCTGTCGAGGAATGTAAATTCGATGACGCCCGTGTCTTTAGCCATGTCCTGCACTTGCAGCAGGTCGGTGAAACGCGCTACGGCATCGCGCGAGTTATAGCGGATCAAAGTGAAGTCGGTACCCGGGCGAGCGACAATCTTCTTGATATCGAGCGATACACCGTTGGCGCTGGCCGGCTTGCCAGCGACGCCCGCAATGAGCAATTCGCCGGAGGGACCCGTGAGCTGATAATGCCCATCAGCACCTGCCGTCAAAGTGAATTTCTCTTCTTCCAGTTCATGCGGCACGTCGAACGAAGCAACCTGCAGTTGCTCGCCACCCCACGCGAATGAGCTGAGCCCAAGCCAAGGAGACGCGGGCCTTCCCGGCGTAGCCAATTTATTTGCGAGCGACCCGATAATAGGGATCTGCTTCGGAATCACGGCGACATCGAATCGATATTTTTCGATGACCGGCTGAAGCACGGATCGGCTCGTCATGACCGCCATTTCGGCGCCAGGAGACGGGTTCATCAATACTTGCGCATCCTGATTCTGCAGGGCGATGCCAAGCGCATTGGGCTCCGTTGGATCGACTCTGACCACCGCATCGCCCTGATATTGAGGCGTGGCGAGAAATGCATACGCGACCGCGATCAATGTGACGCCAAGCGCCACAAGGAGAATTTCCTTGTAATGATCTCTCATGAGAGCCAACATGGCGCGCACAGATAACTGGCCGCGCTCGTGGCTAAAATCAGGCATATGTGTGGCGACGGAGTCTTTCACGTGTATTTCCCGGAGCGTGGAACAGGATAGAAAGCTTACGAATGCCCGGTTAAAACCGGGCCGCACTATCACAAACGCGCTACGCGTGAGCGGCGATCAATCGCAAGACGAGGCTAAGCACGGTGGAACCGCGCAAACGAAGACACGTTTGACCTTGGTTGGTCGCCGCGTCTTAGACGATCTTTCTTTCAAATTAGTGACCTTCGAAATAAAGAACTCTAAATGTCACATCAGAGTCAGGCTTTAACGCCTATCGTGCCTTTGAAGAGGCTGAACTCAATTTACCTTGGGAGAGTTTTTTGGAAATGTGGTCCTCCTCACACACGTACGGAAGCGCGCTTCGCGCAAGTTGCATTGACAAAATTTGCGCGCATACGGCAAACGCATGCCAGGCGGTTCTGAACCGGCCCGAAAAGGGATAAGTGAGGCGTCTTCATCTAAAAAAATAGAACGATAAACACGACGCCTCATAAGCATTTAATAGGCATCGCCCGGTTTGCGCGAGACTGCGGGCTGAACGATAAACGGCGCGTCGTTGGTTAATTCGACGCGAACTTCGCCTACTGTCATGACCTCGCCTTTTGCCGTCTCGGATCCGTTCACGCGCACTAAGGAAACGACATACTCTCGGGTCGCGCCAGCGCCCATCTTGGCAAGCGCCTCGGTTGCGGGAAATTCAAGCTCGACGTCGCCGTGATGCGCAGCCCCGGCTATCTCGAATGGACCGAGCGTGCCAATAAAATAGGTGGATTTGGCGGTTTCGGCGTCGACCTTATCTGGCAAGTTGAGATAGACGTTATAGAAGTATCCGCCAGCAGCGCCTGCGCGCGTCAAGGCGAGTCCGTCGAAGACAATCTTGACCGACCGATAACGACTTGCAGGGACGGCTAGCGCCTGCGTTGCCGATGAGCTTTTAGCGTCCGTGGACGAGGCAATCGACGTTGCGGATAGTAAATCCTGAAGGTCTTGCGTCGAACTCGCTTCCGTCGTTACGCGAACGCTGACCGATGCTTCTCGTAGTGCCAAGCCTTTCACGCCGCCTATTGCGCGTCGTCCGGTGGCAAGCGTGCGTGCGGGTGTGGCGGCAAGGCTCACGAGTGCCGGGCGCGAGCGAAGCGGTGTGATTTGCGCCTGGACGCGAATAATGTGCGCTGCATTTGCCTGCGGCGGAAGCGCGGTAGGGCGATTGGTGTTGGCGTAATCGTAGCCAAGCGTGCGACGGTTCGAATAACAGTCGGACTTTTTGATGGTTAATCCCGTTGCATAGGTGAACGTGCCTGCCCAGTAAGCTGCAGTCGGAACAGGCATGGTTCTGCCATCAGGCAAGGCCCATGCATGCCAGAGGCGATCCACGTTTGCATGATGCAGGTAAAAAATAGGATCGCGCGGCGATTGCATTGTTGCCATGACGTTGCCGATCAGGTTGTGCACCGGATTGTGAGGCGCGGTTTCGAATTTTTCCTCGAAGGAGTTAGCGGTCCCGCGCTGAAAATTTACGGTCGTGGCGGCGAATGGCGACAGGTCCAGCGACGAGTACACATTGTTGTTTAGCCGCGGACAAAAAAGCGGGTTGCCGCTAGCCGAATCGGTGAATTCTGGTGGGATGCTTGGTGTGTGAAACCAATCCCAGTACGGCAGCGTCAGAGCGTTGTCACCGGACACGATCCGCAACTGCTTCTCCAGGTAATAAAGATATCCGCGATGCCAAGCTAAAAAATATGGCATCTTATGCGGACAGTAATTAGCATGCACGTTCGCCCAGTACAGCCAGGAATTGGGACTGCTGGCCGTCTTGTTTGCCATCATCGTCTGCAGAGCGTTAATGAACGATCCATATTGTGGCGTCAGCTTGAATTGCTCCCATTCGAGGCGTACGTATGTCGTGGTAGCCAGCGCGTTTTGTGGAAAGGGAGCCACTAGTAGTGCGGACGCAGAGGCGCCCAGGAAAGTGCGACGATCAAGTTTAAGATACGACATCAGCGCTCCATAACGTAGTTTGCCTAAGTAATGCGGGTCCGTCGAAGCGCGATCTTGGTGCGCTTTTTCGTGTCGGAAGAGGTTCAGGCAAGGGCGGATCGGACGAGCCAAGGGCTCGATCAGCCTGCTTCGGGCGGGTGGCGACTTCGAACGTTCGCGTAGCCGAGGAATTGACGTGTTGATATGAAGTTCTACTGCATTCGATGCCGTTCTGATCGTACGGTCTCGCACACGACAAAGTGTTTTCACCGAGCTTTCGACACGAACGAATTTATACCGCTGCAGCCCCGCCCGTAAGCCCGCATAGTAGGGCTTGAATTTTTCGAACTTGTGTTCTTAACCGGCTAAGCGCACCTTTGCGAATGACGCAGTGCGATAGTTTGAAGGACTTAATGGTCTTTCATGCGATTTTTCGAGCGCTGCTTAGCGCGGCTGTGTCTGTCGCTGTTTGCCGCACTCATCGCGTGTGCTCGCCCGTGACTGGAATGCGACACGTGAAACCCTTCACGCTCGAGTACATATATGGCTTCTTCGTTCCGGAAGAATTTTGCGGTTTTGTTGCTTCTTCAGGTATCGACCTACGCGGTTCCACTGCTCACGCTTCCCCTGCTCACCCGCGTGCTTACACCGGAGGGGTACGGGCGCCTCGCGTTTGCGCTGGCCTTCATTAATTATTTTATTGTCTTGACGAACTACGGCTTTGGCTTAACTGCTACGCCGCAAATCTCCGTCAACCGCGCCAATCGCGAAGAGCGCTCTCGAGTCTTCTGGTCGACGCTTTGCGCGCAGGGTGTGGTCACGATTGGCGGCTTTACCATCTTGCTGACCCTGTCTTTCGTGTTTGACCGCCTTGCACAAGATCGCGAACTTCTCCTCCTAGGCTTTGGCCTTGCCTTTGGCGCGATGCTCACGCCGACTTGGTATTTCCAGGGCATCGAAGACTTGCGCATCACGGGCGCCATTGTCTTTGCGAGTCGCGTGCTGAGCGTTCCCGCGATGTATTTGCTCGTGCACAGTCGAGACGACATTTACTGGGCAATGGGCGTCAATTCGCTCGTACCTTTGATGTCGGGTCTGACCATCATGACGTACCTTTACTTTCGTCGTGAGCTCGACTTTGTTTCCGTATCGCTGGATTCGATTGCAAAGTCCCTCAAGGACGGCTGGAGCGTCTTCCTCGCGACAGCCATCAATGAATACAGCGCGTCGAGCAACACGGTGCTGCTAGCCCTTATCTCCGGGAACGTTGCCGCCGGCTACTTCGCTGCGGGCGATAAGCTAATCCGCGCCGCCATAGGCATCATGAGCCCGCTCAAAACCGCCGCTTATCCGCGCATCAGCTATCTCATGCATCATTCGCGCGATGCGGCTTTTTCCTTCTTGAGAAAAATGCTAGCGTTCCAAGGGACGGTTGTTGCGTTGATCTCTTTGACCATCTTTACAGCCGCGCCGTTGGCGGTGAAATTGCTTTACGGTCCGCACTATCAGCCTACAGTCGACGTATTGCGTCTCATGGCGTTCGTGCCGTTCCTGTCAGGTATTGCAGATGTTTTTGGCGTGCAGACCATGCTGCCCCTTGGAATGAAGTCGCAGTTTGGGCGCGTGCTTTTGGGCGCGGCGGTTCTTAACGTTGCGCTTCTGACCGTTCTATCCACTTTCTTTGCGGAACTAGGCGCCGCAACAGCGCTTCTCACAGTGCAGGCATACGTCGCGATCGCCATGGCGACAACGCTCTATATGCAGCGAGTTCCGTTCTTTTTGAAGCAGGGCGTTCCCGAATGAAGCGGCAGGCGCCGCCTCGGCGAGATAGATTGTGCGATGGGGTTGCTTTAAGCGACGTTCTTGAGAACAGGCTTAGTCAACGCAGTTTGATAGACGTCGATATAGGCATCGACCATCGCGGCAACGCTAAAACCTTCGGCGTATTGGCGCAAGCGGTCGTGCAATGACGTGTCCTGCAAGAGCTTCACGGCATCGCGGAGTTTGTCTATAAGCGTGTGCGGCTGCTCCATATCGAAGAGAAGGTTGGAGCCCGGCTCGATTACTTCCGGAATTCCACCTGTGTTTGCAGCCACGACCGGCACGCCGTGTGAGTAAGCTTCGACCGTCACGCGTCCAAAGGGCTCATTCCATTTCGATGGCACGATGAGAATGTCGATAGCTTCCAGAAATTCGCCGGGCTTCACTTGCCCCAGAAATTCGACGCGCGGGTCGGCATAGTTCTCTTTCAGCTCCCCCAGATATTCCGCATCGCCCTTACCACCGATGGCAAGCGTCCATTCGAGCGAATGATCCGCAAGAAGCTGCTCGAACAAAACCTCAAGTCCTTTTTCCGGCGAAACGCGTCCGAGCACGCCAAGCCGTACAGGGCCGCTTTCGTACTTTGAAACGCGCTTAATGGGAACAGCATCGTCCAGCGGAACATAACAATTGCTGATGACCTCGGTGCGCATTGCGCTTGGGAAGAAGCCATTATCGACGTGCTTCTGCAAGACAAATCTGCTTACGCCGACGGCCACGTCCACACTCGCGGATGCGGCACGCTTTGGTCCCGCATACAACGAGCACATGCCGCATTGACGCTCACAAGGTTTCGCACCGGAAAACATGGTGGACGTCGGGCACATGAGATAGTAGTCGCGAGCTGTATGCACTATAGGCACGTTGGCATTACGAGCCACGCGCCAGATGTCAATTGAGAGGCAAGAAAGGTTGCTCGTGTTGACTATGTCGGGCTTTTCCCGCGCAATGATATTTTTGAGCTTGCGCGACATGATCACGTTGTGCAGATCGATGGCGTGCCAGATGAGCTTGACGACAGACGAATGCTTCTTCGGTTTGTGCGGCCAATAAACATTGACCGAGCGAAGATGGTAGACCTTTACGCCGTTAAGTCTGCTGATCCGATCCACGCCGGCGCCTGTAGCGCAAACTACGCACACTTCCATTCCGGCCTTGACGAGACCCTCTGCAAGGAGTCGCGTCGATATCTCTGCCCCGCCGACGGAATCCGGATGATACAAAGTGTTCGCGATGAGTATTTTCACGGCATCCGCAGTAGTTGGTGTTATCGCTGATCCAGGAAGCGTTCCGCAAGTCATCTGTAATACTACGGTATTTATTTAATCCTTGGTAGGTTGCGTCTTTAAGTAAAGCGCACTTTCGTGGCGTTCGCCATAGAGAATTTGCGCAAGCGCATACGCAGCGCGGTCCCACCTGAACTGGTTGGCTCGCGCGTATCCGCGTTGACGATGCCACTCGCGGACATCGTGTTGTGTGGTCATCACTTCGATCTTCGCAGCAATATCAGCGGCTGAAAGCGGATCACAGTACATGGCCGCGTCGCCACAGACCTCGGGAAGCGAAGCTTCCGAAGACGTAATGACCGGACACCCGCAACGCATGGCCTCTAGCGGCGGAAGTCCGTAACCCTCATACAGAGATGGGAAAACGAGGCAAGCAGCGCTTCCATACAGCGCCTTCAATTCGCCGTCCGATACAAAACCTGCCCAAGTCACCTTATCTGATTGCGCGACGCCCTGCACGTCCTGTGCGGCGAAAACACGCGGATTTGCTCCTCCCGCCACGACAAACTTGATATCGGATTTTTTTTCGAGCAGCTTCGTAGCATCGAGCACGCGCTGCAGATTCTTGCGAGGATCCAGGCTCCCGACTAGAACGCAGAATTTCCCTTTCTCAAGCGATAGATGAGTGAGAATAGCCGGATCAGGCTCTATGCGATCCATGTGATCCGCGCCGGGACGAATAACCTCGACATGCGATTCCGCTAAGCCTAGATGGTGGCAAATGCGCCGTTTCGAGAAGTCCGATACGGTGAGAATCAGTCGGGTCTGCTTAGCGAGAACTGAGAACTTGAATCGGTACCAAAAAGAAAACTTTTTCGAGAATGCTTGAGGGACGTCGTAAACCGCCATATCGTGAATCATCACCAGTTGGCGACGTTTAAGCAACGGCCCGGTATTGCACAAGCTGATCAGTGTGTCCTGTGCCGATTCGAGCGGCAAAACGACTTGCTCCCATAGGTTTCCCTTGAGCAGCTGCGGCAAACGCCCTTTGCGGCTGGCTAGTCCAAGGTCTTTGGCGTCGGGTGGCACCACGAGCGGCAGATCGCTCGGAGTCGAAGCCTGCGCCTGCAACGCCCGCGTCAATTCAAATGCAACGCGTTGCACGCCTGTGATGCGTTGAGATGCAAATTTGCCATTAATGGTAAACCCCATGGACCCCCCGTCAATACTGCGAATTATTCCGGTGCGTACCGGCTACGGTGTGGTACGCAGCTTATCGTTCGGCCACGGGAATTTGTGAACCTGCATTTGTCAGACGTTCCAATTCGGCCGTCTCAACTACTTCAATTAAAAGCCGTAAGTCCGATACGAGAACGGCGGACGACCGCATGTTCAAGGCATCAGCGGTGTTAATCGACTTCCTAATTCGCTCCAGCGCAAATTGCACTGCTTTCATGGAAAGCTCTCCGAGGAAGATACCCATTGCTCAACGACGAGGAAGGCGAGTCCCGGACAAAATAGTCCGAGATGGAGGAGCCCGGCCCAGCGACACGTGCAGTCGACGTCAGTGGTGCACGCGCATTGGTGTGATGAAGACACACAGGAAGTTTTTCTTGCCGCTATATTTGGCTCTGTGCGGGAAAACACTGACGTACATGCCGTACAAAAAAGCAAGCACTAAGAATCGTTTTGTTTCAAAATTGAAAAACGTTGCCGATTTTTAGATCGTACGTTCACTCTTTAATGAGTCCGCGCTTTACCTGTACGCCTAGCGAAATCCCCTGATAAAATCGGCTTCATCCTTACATGTGCTTGACATCTTAAAATTGGTGGTCCCAACTAACGTTTTCGCGCAAAGGTTTGCGCGAAATTCATCAGACAGAAAGCATGTAGTTCGATCAAGCACGTCGGCCAATTAGTCTGATGAATGCGGCAAAGCGTATTTATTGTTGTTTGTTGTTAGCAGACCCGATTTCCGCTAGCTAACTGGGCACCTAATACCTGAGTACTTGATCGCATAAAGCACTTTGCAGCTGGCACGCGTTTTATCGTACTCCTCATTGGTTGAACAAGACTTTTTTCGTTTTGATGGAATGTGAGCATTGAAATTTCGAGCGCTTTGGACTTTAGTGCCCTAGACCACATTGAACCTCGTAAGCAATCTACGATAGTTAGTAGGCCTAGGACCTGTTCTCTGGAGGTGCATTCGACTGATACGCAGCATTCGATAACATCTTTAGAGCAAAGTAGGGCGCCGCTCGTCTAAGGACGATCATGCGGAAAGTCAACAGCCCTATTGGACAACGCGTCGGTGCGAACGCTCCACCGTGTGTCCGCCGTCCCGCTAGTACGAGATGTCGACGGTCTCCCTACAGAGGCATGCGATTGGCTCATCTCGACTTGAAGGGATTTGGACTACGAACCTTCGTTCACGGAGTCGTCTATGTGGATCATCGACCGAGCGCGCGCAATTTTCGCTCTCATCGCTCGTGCGGCTTCAGTTGTCTGGGTGTTGTGCACATTTGTTTTTTTGGTCGTTCTCATGTCGCTTTTCAGCAAGTTGGAGCAGCGATCGGAAAGGTTGTCGAAATTCCGCCAAGACCGGAAGAATCGACATCCGATGGGTGCAAACCCCTCCACCGTGCCCGCTAGCGGAAAGCTACGAGATTCGAACGAATAGCTGATTCACCTTCTAGAGCGCGTGTTGTTACGCGCCCCAAAAAAACGAGAGCGAGTTTATGCTGAATCTTCAATCGGATCTGCACGGAAATCATTTGTTGCGAGCGTTGCCACTGGAAGAATGGCAGGCGCTCGCACCCGATCTCGAGATCATCGAGTTGCGAGCGGGACAGGTGCTTTGCAATGCACATGACTCGTTTCTTCATGTGTACTTTCCGGCGTCCGCGGTCATCTCGCTGTCACATGCGTTGGACGGCAATTGCTCGGTCGAGATTGCAACGGTAGGGCGTGAAGGCATGGTTGGCGTGCCCGTATTAACGGAAGGCGACACCATGCCCACGATGGTCACAGTGGAATGCAGCGGCACCGCGTACCGCATGGACGCGCATCTGCTGCGCGAACACTTGCAGCGCTCGCGGCTCCTTGATCGTCTTTCCATGCTTTATATCCATGCGTTCTTCACGCAGATCGCGCAGAACGCGGCATGCAATCGGTATCACTCGCTAAGCAGTCAACTCTGTCGATGGCTTCTGGTCGGGCTCGACCGGGCTTCATCGAATCAATTGCGCGTCACGCAGCAGCATATCGCCGACTTGCTGGGGGTGCGTCGCGAAGGCGTCACCGAAGCAGTCGGAAGATTGCACTCGCACGGCGTCGTGTATCAGACGCGCGGCTGCATTCGCGTTCTCGATCGCAAGGCGCTCGAAGCGCGTGCTTGCGAATGCTACGGTCTTATCAAGGCGGAGTTCAATCGCTTGCTGCCAGCGACAATCACGACCCCGTAAAGAGAATGAGCTTGTCGCTTGCAAAAGAGCAGGTGCATCAACGAGCTTCAGACACCGAACAGGAGATGCTGCGATGGCCCGTGTGCTCATTCTCAATCTTGCTGCGTCATCGACGGACACCGCCGACAACGATCTAACCATGCCGGTCGAGATACGGAACGAAGCGGGATCGGTAATAAAGCGCGTGATACTCGCGAGGGCGTGGCCAACGAGAGTCGAATTGCCGGACGACTTCGAATCGCGTGGTGTTCCAGCCGATGAGGCGAAGCCGCCTAGCGGCCTGGCCGTAATCATCGTTGCAACAAAAACATACGGCGGTCAAGAAGCACAGCGTCGGCTCATGCTCATTGGTCGCTTTAGCCAGCATACCGTCGATTTCATGCTCGACGTCTCAAGAAGTGGTTAGTAAGGCCCTTTGACCGTCGCGCCGCTTAGACGGTCCCTTTTAACTTTTCTATTGTGAGCGGGCTTATGAAAGTAACCGTCGTTGGTACGGGCTATGTTGGCCTTGTTACAGGCGCATGCCTGGCCGAAGTGGGCAACAGCGTTCTTTGCATGGATGTCGACCAAGAAAAAATTGATTTGCTTAACCGGGGCGGCATTCCCATTCACGAGCCAGGACTCAAGGAGCTGATTCAGGGCAACGTGAAGGCAGGACGAATCAACTTCACGACGAGCGTTGCCAAGGCGGTAGAGCACGGAGACGTACAGTTCATTTGCGTAGGCACGCCACCCGATGAAGATGGTTCCGCAGACCTTCAATACGTATTAGCGGCTGCCGAGCAGATTGGCAAGTACGCGCAAGGTTTCAAGACGATCGTCGACAAGTCGACTGTTCCGGTCGGCACAGCAGATAGAGTCATCGACACCGTGCGAAAAGCGCTTGATGCCAGGGGCGCAAATCATCAATTCTCGGTCGTGTCTAATCCTGAGTTTCTGAAGGAAGGCGCAGCCGTTGTCGACTTCATGCGCCCGGACCGGATCGTACTTGGCTGCGCGTCCGATACCTCGGGCGAACGCGCACGAGCCATGCTCACGCGTCTGTATGCGCCATTCAATCGGAACCACGAACGTACGATGTATATGGACGTGCGCTCCGCCGAATTCACGAAGTACGCTGCTAATGCAATGCTTGCGACGCGTATCTCGTTCATGAACGAGTTGGCGAATCTCGCCGATATGGTGGGCGCGGACATCGAGGCAGTGCGGCGTGGCATAGGATCGGACCCGCGCATCGGCTACGATTTTCTTTATGCGGGTTGCGGCTACGGTGGCTCGTGTTTCCCTAAGGACGTGCGTGCATTGATTCAAACAGCGCATGAGTACGGCCGCGATCTGCAGATACTGAACTCGGTGGAGTCGGTGAATCATGCGCAAAAGGACGTGCTTGTCAGCAAGGTCTGCGCGCGGCTTGGTGAGGATCTGACGGGGAAAACACTTGCGGTTTGGGGGCTGGCCTTCAAGCCAAACACCGACGACATGCGCGAAGCACCGAGCCGCAGGTTGATTGCCGAATTGCTCAAGCGAGGCGCGACTGTTCGTGCATACGATCCGGTTTCTTCGGAGGAGGCGCAACGGGTTTTCGCGCTTGACTTGGCAGACGACCCTTCGTACGGCGCAAGGCTTAAATTTTGTAGCAACCAGTATGAAGGAGTGAAGGACGCCGACGCGCTTGTAATCGTCACCGAATGGAAAGCGTTCAAGAGCCCCGATATCGCAGCGCTGCATGCTGGTTTGAAGAAGCCGTTAATCTTCGATGGGCGCAACTTGTTCGATCCCGAGAATATGGCGGAGCTGGGCTTTGTCTACGAGGCCATCGGTCGGCCCACGGTTGAGCCGAAGTAATCCCTAAAAGATAAAGGCGTTGCGGGTTGATTACTCGCAACGCCTTTTTTCGCATCCGAGGTGTTCGGTCACACTTGCGACTCGGTCACCGCTACATTGCTTCGACTTGGTACAAGAGCCACTTCTTTTTCGGCACGGAAACGAGCAAGCCTGACTTCGATGAACGCCGAGAACGACGCCTTGAATTTTTCGGTCGAAAATCTTTCGGCATTCTCGCGGCATGCGCGCGGATCGAACAGATGCGCGTTGCGCTCAAAGCGCTCGATGGCATCGATAAGCGACTCACACGTTGGCTCCTTGAAGAAGAGGCCTGTGGGGCGTTCGCGTGGCAGGCCGATCACCGTCTCCAGTGCGCCGCCTTTGCCGAACGTGACGACCGGCGTGCCGCATGCTTGGGCTTCTATGATCGATATGCCGAAGTCCTCCTCGGCCGCATACACGAAAGCGCGCGCGCGCTGCATGTGGTCACGCAAGACTTCGAATGACTGATAGCCGAGGATCTCGACGTTCGGACCTGCGGACGCACGAATCTTATGCATGTCAGGACCGTCCCCGATCACGACAAGACGCCGCTCCGGCGTGCGGGAAAACGCCTTTACGATAAGGTCGATGCGCTTGTACGGTACAAGTCGCGATGCGGTCAAATAGAAGTCGTCTTTCTGTGTTCGCATGGGAAGTGAACGCACATCGACCGGAGGATAAATCACAGTCGAGTCACGTTGGTATGCCTTCCTGATACGGCGCGCGATGAAGTGCGAATTGGCGATCAGATAATCCACGCCGTTGGTCGAGCGTGCGTCCCATACGCGAATATAGTGCAGCAAAAGCCGCGCCATGACCGACTTCAACCCCTTGGTCAGGCCTGCTTCGTTGAGATATTGATGCTGCAGGTCCCAGGCATAGCGAATTGGCGAATGAACATAGCTGACATGAAGCTGATCCGGCCCGGTAATTACTCCCTTGGCAACCGCGTAAGAGCTGGAAATGATGAGATCGTAGCTTGAAAGATCGAGCTGCTCGATTGCTATAGGCATTAGCGCCAGATAAGACCTGTAGCGCTTTTTTGCAAAGGGCATTTTTTGAATGAAGGACGGGTGTACTTTGCAATCCTTGACGCAGGCACGGTCTTTAAGAAAGTCAACGATGGTGTAAATCTCGGCGCCTGGAAAGCACTCGATAATTTGCTGCAGAACTTTTTCCGCGCCTCCAGACACCACGAGCCAATCATGGACAATCGCAATTTTCACGGTTTTCCCTCGTTTAGAGAAACGAATGAGGAGACTTTCTTAGGCTTAAGGCCTTATGGTCCTAGGTAGAAATCCCAATTTTTGTGGTGTACCTAACACTTCGATGGCCGCCAACAAATTGCAAGGGAATCCTCAAAATAGGTGAAATTGTTTCGGGCGTTTTGCCCTGCCGCGTATATCGTTTCCAGTAAAGAATGACCGGACGTCGTGCTTAAAAACGCAGATCGTACGTCTGTTGGTTAGCGCACAACGTCGAGCATTCGAGCTGTTCATACTGTGGTCAACCAATCGAAAGTTTCGAGAGTTCTTCCTTGCATGACCGTGCATTCACAAGACGAGGTCACCGAGTAAGGTGACGCAGTGACTTGTGGGCTCGAATGGATGGATCACAGCAAGCGCTACATAGAAATTCTTAAGGAGAGAGGGATGTCGCTTCCGAGGAGACTGTTCAACGGTGCAAAGGGGTGGCTCCCTGATACCGCGTATCTCATGCTCTACCATCGTCACAAGGTAGGACGTTTTCCCAACGTGCGCGCTCCCGAGACGTTCAACGAGAAGATTCTTTATCGGTGTCTTTTTCCGGACCCCCGGTATGCGGACCTTGCGGACAAGCTCAATGTGCGCGACTACGTTCAGCGCAAGGTCGGTGAGCAATACCTGACCGAGATAATCGCCACACCAGAGCGGTTCACCCGCGAGGAGTTCGATTCTCTGCCGATAAGCTTTGTGATGAAGGCGAATCACGGCAGTGGATTCGTCAAGCTCGTTCGCGACAAGGCCGAGACGTCCTTCGAGGAGCTCGACGCGCTTGCGCGCGAATGGCTGATCACCGACTTCTATCGCATAGCGCGGGAGCGTCACTATCGGACCATCAAGCCGCGCATTTTCTTTGAAGAGCTTTTACTCGATTCCAGCGGTGCCGTTCCTGCTGACATCAAGATCCATTGCTTTTTTAACGGAAGAGACAGCCAGCCCACGATTTACATTGCGCTCATTTCGGACCGGTTTGGCGAGCATCCACGTGGCGACATGTATGACGGGAACTGGAACCGGCTCGATATTGCGATCGGCCACTATCCGCGTAGTGAGGTCGCGGCGCCGCGACCGCAGTGCTTTGACGAGTTGATCTCGGTCGCCGTTAGCCTTGCGGAAGGCTTCGAATACGTGCGGGTAGATCTTTACGCACCGGACGATCGAATCCTCTTCGGCGAGTTGACCTTCACGCCGGGTGCAGGTGTGTTTCCCATGCATCCAGATATCGTCGATTATGAGTGGGGGAGGTTGATGGACGTTAAGGGGGTGGGTTAGGTTGGTCGCTTATGCCTTTGCCCGGGCGTCGGGCGAAGGCTATGCGCCGCCTGCTTGTACCGCAGCACCGGTCAATTCATTGAGGCCGTTGATTCGTACATTCGCTGGTACACGAGAAGCGGATCGAGATCTCGCTTGGCGCACTCACTCCGATTGAATACCGGGCGAGCCTCGGGCTGACGATATAAGGCAGTCCAAGAATTCCGCCGCATCCCCAAAGCAATGGGATGGACTCCTCCTCACCCCGCGGGAACAGGGCGCATGATTGCAGTTGTCTTCAACCGGTCAATCAGGAGGAACACAAGATGGACATCATTCGCGTCGGGATCGATCTCGCAAAAAATGTCTTTCAAGTTCACGGCGTGGATCGACGCGAGAAGACGGTCTGGCGTCGCAAGCTTGCACGCGATGAATGGCTGGATATCCTGCGCAAAACGGTTCCCCTGCATGCACAGATCGGAATGGAGGCGTGTGGCGGGGCTCACTATTGGGCACGGCGTCTCCAGATGCTTGGATATACGGTCAAGCTTATCGCTCCGCAGTTCGTGAAGCCGTACGTCAAGAGCAATAAGAACGACGCCAACGATGCTGAAGCTATCTGTGAAGCGATAAGTCGGCCTGGCATGCGTTTCGTCTCCGTCAAGACGGTCGGGCAACAAGACGTGCAGGCAGCTCACCGGGTGCGCACTGGACTGATGGAGCAACGAACCGCGAAAGCAAACCAGATTCGTGGCTTGGCCTCCGAGTACGGTCTCGTGGCTCCCAAACAGATACTTCAGCTACGACGCGCAGTTCCTGTTTGGCTCGAAGATACCAACTGCGGTCTGAGTGATCGTTTCCGTCGACTGCTCACGGGGATCTGGGAAGACCTGCGCTCACTGGACGATCGGATAGCACAACTAGACCGCGAAATCACTGCCATCGCGGCATCTGATCCCGTAGCGGTGCGTCTGCAGCAGTTGCGTGGCGTCGGTCCGATGGTCGCCACGGCCTTGTTGGCCGCAGTGGGCGATGCCAGGCAATTTGCCAATGGACGACAGATGGCTGCATCGCTGGGGTTGACGCCCAAGCAGAACAGTTCAGGCGGCAAGGAACGGCTTCTCGGAATCAGTAAGAGAGGCGATTCTTATGTGCGTTGCCTCTTGATTCACGGCGCTCGAGCGATGATCCAGATGGCCAAACGCAGGACTGATGCGCTAAGTCTCTGGGTCATGCGTATTGCGGCAAGCCGGCATCCCAACGTTGCCGCGGTCGCCTTGGCGAACAAGACTACGAGGATCGCGTGGGCGATGATCACACGGCAAACAGATTACCAGCCAAGGCTGGCTGCGCAGTAAAGTCGTTCGCGACTAGCGATACCTTCTTTAAGATTGCAAAACAAGCCGCATGATGGCCAACAGGTCGAACCGGCGCTGATCGAACCCGCTAATGTCCGGGGCTTCGAGCCCGTAAAAGCGATTGGGAATCAGCGCGCGAATAGCCCATCAGGGTCCGCTGCCTCATTGAGGCGCAGCTTCATGAGACCGGATATACGTGAGCGATCGATACTAGGGCTGACACGCGGAGTGTTTGCAAACGAGGAGGAGTCCATATACGGACATTACAATCTAGCCGCTACACACGCAAAACTTCGCTAATTTACATTATGTCTAATAAGATCAAGCCGACCACAAAACGACGCAACATTTCCAATCCACACTTACTTTCCCTGAACCTACAAAGTTCCCGCACGGCTACGAGTTCGACCAGTCACCAACGCCACCCGCTACAGCGCTCACATCGATCCCAGTCACCATTTGCTAAAGGCCTTCCCGCACCGACACGAACCGCAAAATCCAAGCCGGACGTCGAAACGAAAATTCCACGAAGCGCTAATCCAGCGCCTTCCTACAAACCCCGCCCAGCGACCCCCATCAGCCGCCACTTAAACTCCTGTAACATAAGATAAACAACTATCGAGACGCCTGGACGCCAGCACGAAGCCATTCGTGCGCTACGCTCGCTGACGAAGCGAAGTGGACCGGGACCCCATGAGATGGCTGCAGGCCTCCGCAAGCAAGAATCTTACGCCCTTATCACCGTGTCTTTAGCATGGTGCGCGTTGGATCAGGCCCATGATGACGATAAACGCAGGCTGGCCGAGCAGGATTTGCGCGCGTCGATAGAAAGACTGGACATGATACAAGAGGCGATTCGCAAAGCCCTGCCATACAAAGGCGGCTTTACCAGGTGCGCCTCGTGCAGAAATATTTTTAGCGACGAAGGAAGCTATCTCGCACATTGGGCTTACATACAAGGTGAAATCACCTGTGTATTTCTCCCGCCCCTTTTGATGGCCTTAGGTTTTATCGTCGAAGAACACAAGATCGGCGAACGTTCATCCCCTGATTACGTTCTCCGCCATCCTTTGTATGTCACATAGCCTGCGTGAAATTCTTCTTCGATGCATCCGATTTTCCACAGTCGCCCACCGACCTCTCAAGCCACCATCGTCGTTCGCTCACGCAGCGCGGTCCCGCTTGGTCTCAGCGGCCACAGTTCCGCGAGTTCGGACGCCGTGCTCTGCAACTTCGGGGCGATTTCCTCGATCTGCTCGGTCGTCATGCGAACACTTGGACCCGCAACACTGACCGTGCCGAGCGCGGTTCCAAGACCGTTCACCCTTATCGGCACGGCAACAGCCGAAACACCAGGCTCGGCCTCGCTGACCGCAACCGCATAGCCACGCTTTTCCGTAAGCGCGAGTTCCTTCAAAAGGTCCTCGATAGACCGCACGACATTGGGCCCTTGCCGGTCGGCTTCTCCGAAGCCCATGCTGGCCACGATTTGAATCGCCCGGTCACGAGGCATCGAAGCGAGCCATGCCTTGCCGGTTGCCGTCGAGTAGACCGTGACTCTCCCAGTCGCGGAACTGGGTGGCTGGTAGATGAGACCTGCCGTCGCGCCCTGCGCCTGCGCGAGCCAGACGAGGGTGTCGCCGTCCGCAACGGCTAGACGCACGAACTCTCGCGTCTCGTGCGCAAGCCTGTTGAGTACCGGCTGACAGATGTTCGGAATGCCGGTGGCCGCGTAAAACCGCTGCCCCATCACCGCAAGGCGCATGGTCAGCCGATAGAAGCCGGTGTCGGGCTCCTTGGCAACCCAGCCAAGATCGACGAGCGTCGAGAGCAGCCGGTGTGCCCCGCTCTTCGGCAATGACAGGCGCTCGGCGATTTCCCCGAGGGGCAAGGTGTTCGCGCCTTCGGCAAGGAGCGCGATGATTTCCAGACACCGTTCAGCGGGAACATGCGACATAGCGATCCAGACGTGTTGAGGTTGAAATTTCGCCGCGTGCGCCACTGACGACACATGCTATCTATCGGTCAGAAAAAACGAAGTGATGGATTCGATCTGACCGGAATGCATGTCCTTTCCGTTGACCCATGCACAGCCGAATCGCTGCGCATGGGCGATGAGCGCCGTCGGCTCTTCCGATAAAACTACATCGCCCACGAGCACGTCTTTCTTCAGCGGGCCGAGGTTGCCGGGCAAGCCGTCGCCCGCGGACATGCCAACCGGTGATGCGTTGACGATCAGGTCGAACTCGCCGCGCGCGTCCGATACGCCAGCAGCTCGCGTATGCGGAAACGCTTCGCTCAAGTTTCTTGCCACGATACCCGCGCGCTCGGCATCGATATCCAGAATGGAGATCGAAGCGACGCCGGCTTCGGCAAGCGCCGCGGCAATCGCGCTGCCCGCGCCTCCCGCCCCGAACAACAGTGTGCGCCTGCCGGAGACCCTCAAGCCCCGCGCCTCGACGCCGCGCACGAAACCGGCGCCGTCGAACATGTCGCCGGTCCACGAACCGTCGGCCTCGCGCCGCAGCGCATTCACCGCGCCGACTGTCTTCGCGGCCACGCCGAGTTGTCGGGCAAACGCACAAGCGCGCTTCTTGAACGGTGCGGTGATAAGCAAGCCATCGAGGTTCGCAATCTCCAGCAGCGCGGGGAATGCGTCGTCGAAGCGATCTGCATGGACGTGCAGAGGGACGAGCACGGCATCGATGCCTTCCTGCGCGAAGCGCGCAGTATAGACCGCCGGAGATCGAACCTGCACGACAGGATCGCCTACGATGCCATAGACACGCGTTGCGCCTGAAATCTGAATGCTGTCCGCCATGTTCAGCCTCTCCCGCGCGATTCGTACCATTGCGCCACGCGCTGGCTACGGTGACGACGCGCCTTGGCGCGCACGTCTTGCGCCAGGTTCATTACGCCCGGTTCGAAGAGTCTGGCATCCATCTCACGCAACTGCGACGACACCACGGGCCGAAAACCCATGTGGGCGACGACATCGCGTTCGGCATCCAGCCCCGGAGCGATCTCGATCAGCTCGAGCCCTTGCGGCCCGACGCGAAACACGGCCCGTTCGGTGACGAAAAGCGTGAGTTGCTTGCGTTGCTGACCAATCCGGGCGCTATAGCAAACCTGTTCGAGTTTCGGCACGAACTTCATGTGCCGCCCTTCCCTGCGAATGACGGTCTTCCCGTCCTCCCAGCCAATGTCGAGATCGCCCGCCGTGAGCGTTCCGCTGAAGATCACGCATTTCGCGTTCTGGCTGATGTTGATGAAGCCGCCAACACCGATGATCTTGTCGCCGAACCGGCTGATGTTCACATTCCCCTGAGCGTCCACTTCGGCAAACGAGAGGAAGGCGAGATCGAGGCCGCCGCCATCGTAGAAGTCGAACTGCGACGGTTGTTCGATCATCGCGGCGAAGTTCTGGGCGCCGCCCGAATCGCGACCCGTAATGGGCGCGCCGCCGATCAGTCCCTGCTCGTTGGTCAGATGCACCGCTTCGAGCAGCCCCTCTTCGGCCGCAACAGTGGATAGCCCCGTGGATACGCCCGCACCCAGGTTGCAAATCGCCTCGGGGAACAATTCCATTGCCGCGCGCCGGACGATGACCTTCCTCGGCCCGAACGGCAGCGGTCTGATCTGGTCGACAGGAACACGCAACTCGCCGGAATAGCTCGGGTCGTAGTCGGTCGCGTAGGTCTGGCGCTGTCCCGATTCCACCACGACGAAATCGACGAGAATGCCGGGAATCTTGACGTGCTTGGCGGGCAGCGTACCGTTTCGCGCCATGCGCTTCACCTGAACCACGACGATGCCGCCGGCGCGCCGCGTCGCTTGCGCCATTGCCAGCATCTCGCCGAATACGGCTTCCTGCTCCATTGTCACGTTGCCGTCTTCGTCGGCCGTCGTGCCCCGCAGGAACGCGACATCGACCGGAATGTGCTTGAAGAACAGCCACTCTTCGCCGGCAATCTCGGTCACTTCGACGAAAGCGGGCGGCGTGCAGGGGCTTTGCCGCGCACCCTGTTGCCTCGGGTCCACGAAGGTGTATAAGCCCGTCTTCGTGAAGAGACCCGGACGGCCGCCCGCCATCTCGCGCATCAATTGCGACAGCACGCCCTGCGGGAATGTGTAAGCCTCGATCTTGTCTTCCGCCGCGAGTCTTACCAGTCCCGGCGAATCGACGAGCGCGCTTGTAATGGCCCGTCGCAGCAAACCTTCGTGAGCGAGGTGCGATGCGCCCAGTTCACCGCGGTCGCCCACACCCACGATGCTCACCGAGGTCAATCCAAGCGGCTTCCGTTCCGCCAGGAAGCGGCGCTCGACGGCAGCCAGAAGCGCCTCGGGCACGGAATGCCCGCCGCCGGAACCGCTGATCAGGATGGCATCGTTATCGGCGACGAGTTGAGCCGCTTCGTCCGCGGTGATTCGTTCCATGATTCGCTGATCGCTCCGTAATCGGGATGGGAAATCGGTCTCGTCAGGCTGTCGCGCCGGTCATCGGTCGCGCCATTCGACGACCCGCTGCGCTTGTACGCCCAGGCCTTCGATACCCAGCCGCATGCGATATCCTGGCTTCAGGTATTTCGGCGGTTTCATGCCTAGGCCTACGCCGGGCGGCGTGCCTGTCGTCACGATGTCGCCGGGCATGAGACGGACGTATTGGCTCATGTCCGACACGAGTTTCGCGACCGTGAAGATCATGTCGTTCGTGTTCGAGTTCTGAATGCGCTCGCCGTTGAGTTCGAGCCACAAGCCGAGGTTCTGCACGTCCTCGATCTCGTCGGAGGTAACGAGCCACGGACCGATGGGGCCAAAGGTCGGCGACATCTTCCCCTTCACCCACTGACCGCTGCGTTCGAGTTGAAACTCGCGCTCCGAGACGTCGTTGCAGATGAAGTAACCCGCAATACGGCTCAGCGCTTCGGCTTCACTCACGTAGTACGCTTCCTGGCCGACGACGAACGCCAACTCCACTTCCCAGTCCGACTTGACGGAATTTTTAGGCAGAATGACGTCGTCATCGGGTCCGCAGATGCAGGACGGCGCCTTGTTGAAGAGAATGGGGTCCTTTGGGATATCGGCATGGGTTTCGATTGCGTGCTGAACGTAGTTCAAGCCGACCGCGATGAAATTGCCGGGCTGCGCCACGCAAGGGCCGAGGCGCACGGACGCATCGACGAGGGGCAGCGTGTGCGGATCGATTGCGCGCAAGCGCTCGATGCCGCCGCTTGCAAAGAACGCGGGATTGAAGTCATCGCAATGGCCAGTGAGATCGCGCACGCGACCGTCGCCATCGAGAATGCCGGGTTGTTCCTGGCCGGGCTGGCCGTGTCGGACGAGTTTCATGTTCTGGTTGAGCGGGTTGAGTTCAGGATTGGTGCGAGGAAGCGCCAAGGCGGCAGATTTCAAGTGCATAGACGGCGGCGTCGGACCTGATGTGCAAGCCTGCATCGCGCAATTGCGGAACGGCGATCAGGGCATGCACCTCGCTTGCGGCCTCTTCCGTCGATGCCTCGACGAGAACGATCCACGCCGGAACATCGAACTCGCGCGTGCGCGCCTCTTCGGTGTCGAAGAAGCTCGCCTGATCCGACGCGAAGAGATGACACGCGAGCACGCCGGTCGCGCGCATCGCCTGTGGAAAAGCCACGTCGCGCAGGTAAGCTTCCGGCGTGTTGTCCGCTGCGCCCGTCCGGTCGATACGAACGGCAAACAAATAGCCGCCGCTGCTCTCGCCGATACTGCAAACGGGCTGACAAACGGCTCGCGAGGTATTGCGAAAGTACGTGAGCGTCTTCGTGGTCGCGGGCGTCGGGGCATTGAGGCGCGCCATGTATGCGGGCGAAACCATGACGTCGAGATCGGCCGCCTCGTACATGGTCAACCACTCGGGCGAATGGCCTGCCCGGCGAAAACGCCTGCCGCGCCTGAAGCCAGGAATGGCGAGCCGCTCGGGAATGTGCTCCTTGTCGTGCCACGCGTAGAACTGCTCGCGCCCTTCGAATTCGATGTCGTTCCACACGAGAACGATGCCATGGCCTAGCAGCGCGGCGCTGGTCGCACCGGGCATGTCGTGCGTGGGCGCGCTGGCAGCAAGGCTATCCGGCGTGGTTTGGCTGTCGGGTTTCATCGTGCGAGGAACTCGGGTTCTCGTTTGGCAAAGAACGCGGCGACGCCTTCGTGAAGGTCGTGGCTGTCGAAGATCCTTTGCTGAACGACGGTTGAAAGCGACAACGCGGCATCGAGCGGCTGATCCTGCGCGGCATCGACGAGTTGCTTGGCCAGGCGGTTCGACAGCGGGCCGCGCGCGCAGATCTCGAGCGCCAGCGCGCGTGCTGTTTCGAGTGCGGCGCCCGTCTCCGCGATACGGTTGACGAGTCCCCAGGCCAGCGCTTGTTGCGCGCTGATCGTGTTTCCGGTGAAGAGCATCTCCTTCGCGCGAGCTGGGCCGATGAGCCGCGTCAGTCGCAGCGAACCATTACCTGCCAGACCGCCGAGACGCGACTCGGTCAGTCCAAGCACCACCTCGGCACGACAAACGCGAAGGTCGCACGCGAGCGCGAGTTCGAGGCCACCGCCGAGCGCGGGGCCGTCCATTGCGGCAATGGTCGGCGCGGGCAATCGGGCGAGGCGCCGCAGCACCATGTCCTCGAAAAGAATCTTTTTCTCGCTCGCGTCGGCGAAGATTTCCGCGAACTCCTTGATATCGCTGCCGGCGCAAAAGGCCCGCGCCGAGCCGCCGTGCACGATGACGCACCGCAGATCGGCTTGCGCCTCCAGTGCGTCGATCGCCTTGTTGAGCGAACGCAGCAGAGTGCGCGTGACGAGATTGAGCGGACCGTTCGAGAGCCCGATCTCCGCGACATGGCCGTCTATCCACAAGGTGACTTCGCTCGCGGCATCAGCGTGTGAGATGGGAGGCGAACCGGACGTGTCCATGAAAAGGTCTCCGTTCTTCACGTCTGCTCGCTGCGGGAACGCGGAACGTCGATACCGCGCAACACGCCCATGCGTGCGAAGTGGCCATAGATGCTGTCGACATAGCGCGCAAACTCCGGAGCGTCGCCGAGCACGATCGGCCGAGGGCGCGGCAGCTCGACGACGATCTCGTCCACCACTTCTCCCGGTGTCGGACTCATGACGAAGATGCGATCGGACAGTCCCACGGCTTCTTCGACGCTATGCGTGATGAACAGCACAGTGGGACGGCGCCGCATCCACAGTGCTTCGAGATCCATGCGAACTTGCAAACGCGTGAGCGCATCGAGCGCGCCGAAAGGCTCGTCCATGAGAATGAGCGAAGGGTCGTGGACCAGCGTTCGAATTAGCGACACGCGCTGGCGCATGCCGCCGGAAAGCTGCCGGGGATACTTGTCGACCGCAGGCTGCAAACGCAACTGGTTGAAGAGCTCACGCGCCCGCGCTTCGATCCTGTCACGGGGCAATCCGCGAATGTCGGCCTGCAGGAGCACGTTTTCCATCGCCGTGCGAAAGTCGAGCAGCAGGTGATCCTGAAACGCGATGCCGACATCCGTCACGGGCCGGTCCACAGTCCGGTCGCCCACCACGATCGTCCCGTCGGAGCGCGCAAGCAGACCCGCGACCATGAGCATGAGTGTGCTCTTGCCGCAGCCCGACGGTCCCACGACGGACACGAACTCGCCCGCCTCGATGTTCATGTTGATTGGCTTCAGCGCGCGAAACGGCTTCTCCGTGTCCTCGCCGAAAGTCTTCGAAACGCTCTCGATGCGGATCGGCACACCGGCCGGCGTTATATCGTCGTGTACGGAAGTAGGCATGATCGGCTCGATGTCATTGATTCAGGCGGACTTCTCGACCGCGGCCAGCGGCACCTTGGAGCACAAAAGCGCCTTGGTGCCGTGCTGCACGACTTCGCCGTCCTGATTCACGATCTTCACGTCGAAGAGCGCGATGGCCTGCATGGGCTTCGACTTGCTGTCGCGCAGCTCTTTGATCGCGTAGTCGACAAACATCGTGTCGCCAATGAACAGCGGCGCGACGAACTTCCAGTCATTGATGCCGAGAAAGGCAATCGCGGTCTCGCGTAACTCGCCGGTGCGCGCCCACATCAAGCCGTGCGCGTACGCGAGTCCAAGCATGCCGTGCGCGACGCGCCGCCCGAACTGGCTGGCTCTGGCGTACACATCACTCGTATGCAACTCCGAAAAGTCGCCCGTCAGTCCCGCGAACCCGACGAGGTCCGCGTCCGTGATCGTTCGTCCGGGACTGCGAAATTGCATGCCTACGTGAAGGTCCGAGTAGCGGTATCCCATGTGTTTCTCGTTAGTCGTGATTCGATATCCGTCGTGCGAAAAAGTCTGTCCGAACGGACGGCTCATTTGCACGCGCGCAACTGGTTCGCTGGCGGCAAGAAGTCGTCCGTGTAGTACGTTTTCGGATTCTGTCCGGCGGGAAGCAATTTGACCTGTGCGAGCAGATCTTGCGTCCTGGTCCATGACGCATCCTCGGCCTTGCCTACGCTTTTGGCGCCGCCGCTGCAGAACAACGGCGTGATGGCGGCCAACTCGGCGGTAGCGAGCTTCTCGTTGACGTTGGGGAACACCGTCTTGAGATCCTTTACCGCCTTCGCCGGGTTATCCATGGCGAAGCTCCATCCTTTCAGGCTCGCGGCAACGAACTTCTTCACGAGATCCGGATTGGCCTTCAGATATTCGTTGGATGCGAAAATCGACGTGCTCACCGTCGGAACGCCATAATCCGCAAACCGGAAATTCACGAGTTCGGCGCCCTGGGCTTCGAGTTGCAACTGGTAGGAATCCATGGAACCTAGGATCGCATCGACCTGGCCTTGCAGCAGCGCGGGCACCATGCTTGCCACGGGCATGCTGATGAGCGTCACGTCCGACTCCTTGAGGCCATTTGCCTGCAGGAAAAGCGGAAGCATGGTCGTTTGCGAGGAGCCGGAAGGAACGCCCACTTTGTGCCCGGCGAGATCCTTGATCGATTTGATGCCCGACTTCTTCAATGCCGACACTTCGTTCGGGTTCGATTGATAGATCGTGGCGATGACTCGCATTGGCGCGCCCTTGGCAATCAGCTGGCTCACGGCAACAGCGTCGGCATAGGCAAGTTGAGCGCGCCCGTTTGCGACGAGTTGCGCCGTATTGCCGGAGCCGTTGCCTTCGGTCACTTTCACGTCGAGCCCGACCTGCTTATAGAACCCTTCCGCCACCGCTGCCGCAAAACCGGCGTTCGCGCCGCCTGCGGTCCAGTTCAGCTGGAAAGGAACCTCGGTGTCGGCGACGGCCGTCCCGCATAGACCCGTCGCGAGCGCGCAAGTCAAGATTGCCGAAGACAGTTTGCCGATGGTGCTGCGCATAGTCGCGCTCCCTCTGTAGTTGGACCCGCTCGGTCCGTTTGTTGTAGGCGACTGGCCTTAGGCCAATGCGCGAGCGTTGACCTCAGTTGAACTTCGCACGTTGCCACGGCGTCATGGCCCATTCGGCGAATTCGACGACATAGTTGATCGCAATGCCGATCAGCGTGAGGACGGCAAGGACGGCGAAGGTCAGTTCGACATCCATCGTGCTGGTCCCGCGCAGGAGCACGTAGCCCAGACCTTTGTTCGAGCCGACGAACTCGGCGACGATTGCCGCGGTGGACGCGATCGTGGCAGAAGTCTTGATACCCGAGAAAATCACGGGCAGCGCCGCGGGAAGGCGAAGGAAGCGGAAGGTCTGCCAGGACGATGCGCCCATCGACTTCGTCAGATACAGCAAGCGAGTGTCGAGAATCTGGAATCCGCTGATGCTCGCGAGCAAGAGCGGGAAGAAGGTCATCAACACGGTCAAGAGCACCTTGGACTCCATGCCGAATCCAAGCCACACGAGAAAGAGCGGCGCGACCGCGATCTTTGGCACCAGCTGCATGAACATGAGCGGCGGATACACGATCTGCCGCGCAACTCGCGAAAGCGCGATTGCAAGACCAAGCGGGATGGCGGTCACCACCGTTACGCCGAAGCCCAGCAAAATCTCCGCGATGGTGATGAGCGAGTTCGACCAGATATCCCGCCAGTCGGTGACGATGCGCGCGAACACCCCTGCCGGGCTAGGCACCAGATAAGGCGGAATCTTGAACACAGGTATGGCGACCGCCCATAGCACGATGAGCGCAATGAACGTCGACGGTGGCAGGCATAGCCAGCCGATCCGCTTCGCGCGCCTTAGCGCCGCCGAAGGTGGATGGGTCGCCGGTGCTCGCGCCGATGCTTGATTCATGAAGAACGCTCCCGAAGCAGAACTTTTTCGATGCCTTGATAAACGGCAACCGCATGAAGATTCAGCGCCGTTCTTAGATTGAATGTCGTTCAATCTTGGTTGGTTGAACATTGGGGCAAACCCAGAGAACTGTAAGTTTGGGAAGGAACTTCGGTCGCTTGCGGATAAAGGTGGCCGGTGAGCCTTACGCTGATTTCTCAGTCGACGGCTTCATCGCTGGCGAAGCGGATTTCGATGATCAACGCCGTCGCTGCGGGTTGATGTACGTGAACATCGATGTGGGATTTGAAGCAGATGGGTCGATGAATCTCGCGTCGACGTTATTCCGCGCGGATGCGTTTCATCGTTCTATCGTCGCGGGAAGGAGTGCGCGGCATTGGAAAACGCGATGAGCAAACCAACTCACTGGGCTATCGCGCGCCGCAGTTTGATCGGCGCCCATCCCGTTTTGACGCCGAGAATACCCAGCAGCACCAGTCCCGCGCCGAGCCATTGACCCATGCTGAATTTATGGCCGTAGACGATGTAGTCGAAGGCAGCGGCGGACAGCGGATAGATGAACGAAAGTATCGCGATCGCCTTGACGCTGAGTTTCTGATACGCGGAGAACACCAGGCAGTAAAGAAAAAACGTGTGAACGACGCCGAGTGTCGCAAGGCGCGCCCATTCGCTGGTGCTCGTCGGCAAAGCCGAGAAATCGGCGAGCGGAGCGAGTAACAGCGAACCCACCGCTGTCTGCACCAGGACGACGACAGCGGGAGGAACGCCCGCGGAAGCCTTAGACAACAACACTGTGCCGGCGTACAGCGCGGAGGCTGAGAGCGTCAGAACGACGCCGGCAAACACGTTCGAGCCCAGCATTAGAGCGCCATTGGCGGTCCCGACCAGGCAGACCAAACCGGCGAACGCCACGGCCGACCATAAGATGTCGTTCCGGCTTACCGCTTGCCGGAGGACCACGGCGCCGCCCAAAATCACCAGGAACGGGTTGACGTGGTAAATGACCGTAGCCAGCCCGATGTCGATAAGCGGATACGCTTTGAACAGCAGCAACCAATTTAGAACGAGAAAGATCCCCGAGACGATGATGGGCAAAAGCAGCCGGACTTGAAAATACTCTCGGCGGATATGACCACGGGCAGCGCAATACGGAACTAGACAAATGAACGCGATAATACATCTGAAGAAAACGACGTTCGCGGGTGGCTGATTCGAGGAAACGACGAAAATGCCGATGCTTCCCGAAAGAAGCATGGCAAAGACAAGTTCCAAAATTCCACGACGCTCTTTCATTGCCCTTCCCTGCTAAATTACCTGAAATCTACAGACTCCTTTTAATACCGCCCAACGAATTATCCTGATGGCGGCCATTCACCATAGAGATGAGTTCGGCCAGAAGTAAAGGCGCCTCGGACGGCCTACGTGAACGCTCTCCGCTGACTCATTCGCGTCGCTGATATGCTTAATGAAGTTTATGAATTGGCCGTTAGAAAGCACGCATACGAAAATTTGTCACAAGACGTTTCGCCTTTTGCGCGGGCGTATGTTGTGACGCGTAGCGTTCGCCTTGCGTGAGCGTTCCCAGATTCGTTGAAGTCGGAGGGAGCGACTGGAGCGACAGCGTATCGCTTATCTCGTTTGCGCGTGAGGGACCTGAGAGAGCAGTCGATAAGCAAGCAGAGCCTTGTCTGCCCTGCGCCCCGGTCGGTCGCCAAGCCGGCCGGGGCGCAGGAATCAATCTTAGCTTCCCTTCTTCGTTTATCGTGACTCGCGCATTTCGGGCTCCGTGAACAACCTTCTGTTCCTCTCTTTTCCGCACTTGCAGGCTTCGTCGGCGCGTGGTGCTAGTGTGTTTTCTCGATGCTGCTAAATTCGTCGATTTGCCCGCTTCGATTATTCGTATGAACTGGTCGATTCTAATCGCGATTGGACGGCTCATGCGCATTTAAGCTATAGATTGACGCTCGACTTGTTACCGATTTGGATCTGCGGCGCCCTTCAAATAAAGCTAATGGCGAATCTTCCTTCTTTTTAAGTCGATGCAAGGATCAATAGCAGCTCTTAAATAAGCTTCGAGCCTTTACTTCACAAAGATCGATGCTGCCATACGACGCCCTTTACAGATGGCCATCGCTGGATCGCTCCCGTTCATCAACACTGAGCAACCGCTCATCAAGAAGCTTTGCCTTATTTAAAGGCCAAAATTGCTGAATATAACCTTGACGACGCCCCACCATTTTTGGCGTTGATAATATGATGGAGCTAACCTTTGAGGATGCCTCGATTTTCGCGGTTTTCGTTTAGGCGCCACCGTGCGATCTACGGTGATAGAAGCGCCTGACGGGTTGCATCAGGTGAAGGTCCGTATCAAGCAGGTAAGAACTAAATTATTAATCATACTAAAACTAGGCGGCGGTGAATTTTATAACTGACTGGGCGGTTTTACGAGGTAAAATACCTGAATCCACTGAGTATAACTTTCGTTATTTTGCGATTACAAGGTCGAACGGAGCAGACTCAACTACTGCGGCCGTGCAGATTCGAACTTGGTTAAGCACGTAAGGCGCACTGGATGTTTGATCGACATGAGAGAAATCGCCGTAGCCGACTTGGCGCACGCGTTGTTTAGGGAGAAGGCCAGGTGAGGCCACAAGACTTTGATTTAGATCTTGTCCGAGCGTTCGTTGCGGTCGCGGACACGCGCAACTTCACGCAGGCGGCCGCGCGTCTACACCGTACTCAGTCGGCTGTGAGTATGAAGATCAAGCGTCTCGAAGAATCGATAGGCGAGCGCCTGTTCGAAAGAGACACCGTCGCCGTAACGCTAACCTCGATTGGCGAGCGGTTCGTCGGAATCGCCCAGCGGCTGATCGAAGCGCATGAAGACGCGTTTCTCTCGCTCAAGCATAGCCTTGCGGCCGGCAAACTCACGCTCGCGACTTCGGAAACATTCGCATCGTGCTTGTTGCCGCCCATTCTCGGCGCCATTGGGACGACGTTTCCCAACATCGAAATGGAAATCCGCTGCGGCCATAGCTGGAAGATGCTTGAGTCCATGGAGACTGAAAACATCGACCTGGTTATCGCGACGAAATATCCCTCCCGCCCCGACGGCGTGCCCTTGGGACATGAGCGTTTGATGTGGGTCTGCAAACAGGGTAGCGACGTCTATCAGCAAAAGCCTGTACCGCTGGCGGTGTTTCCAGACGGATGCCTTTATCGGCGCGCGGGAATTGCAGCGCTCGACGCGAAAAAGAAAGATTGGCGCATTGCCTACACGAGTCTGAATCACGAGGGACTTCTCGCTGCCGTGGAAGCCGGCAGTGCTGTGTCGATCATGATCGAGAGCGCCGTGACCGAGCATCACCGGGTTTTGGAACCTTCGGACGGTTTTCCAACGTTGGAGCCGACCGCGATTGAATTGTATTCACGCCGATCCGATGTATCACCGGTCGTTCGCAACGTCTCCGAAATCATCCATAAGCATTTTGCGGCACGTCTGTGCGAGCGCAAAGTCAGCACCATACAGTCTTTAACTGCTCCGGCGATTATCGAATGACGAGCCGAGAAAAGCCATCTTCGGATGTCCGGGCTGATGGCTTCATCGCGCTTACTCGCCCTACGCGCGGTGACGAAAATGCGTCTTTGTCCTGACGCAGTACGGTGAGCCTTTAGGCGAGACACGCTTTTCGGCGGTCTCGTCTTGATACGGCTTCAGATTTCCGCTTCGCTCGCCGCGTCTGAAGTACCGGCATCGACATGCGAAGCTGTCTTAGCCATTCCATTGAAGACATGCGCGATCGCATTGTGAAGACCCCAGAACTCCTGGTAAGGAGGCCAACGTGAGTCACCCGATCTCAGGTCTTCTTCTCGTGCGTACGTTGCGGTAGTCCAGCGCAAGGTAGATGGCATTCGATGATGAAAATCGTGTTGCGATAGATCGCCGGGAATGACAAACAAACGGACTGGCAAATGGTAAATCGCGTGCTCGACGGCCCATGCAATCCAGGACAAAACGTAAAGCGCGACATGCCTTTCGTCCCGCTCAGGAGTTCTTCGTCCGCAAAAACGCCCCCACGAATGCGTCGCATGGATGTACTTGGGCTGATCCCACCTTTGCGCCGGCACAAACCACGCGTGCTCGCTGATAAATTCAAGCAGCACGCTTATTTGGTAAAGAACAACGATTGGAAACAGCAGGCCGAAAACCAGCGCTGTTACGGGGCAGAGTTCAATTGCGCCCCAACACGCTAGTGCACCGCCAGCCGCAGCGATTAGCTTGAATTTCGGTGGCAGATTTCGAACCAGGCTCATGAGCCTATGCATGAAGAACGAGGCGTGGAATCGCGGCGACAGCAGAGTGACGAAGAGCTTAAGCCAGAGTGCCCCGACCGACATTCCAGACTTAAAGCCAGCGCGCCATAGAAAGGCGCCAGCCGGATCGCTGATTGTCGTGAATACGGCAGGCCGATGATGCTGGTTGAAGTGCTCTTCACGATAGTCACCCGCGGTCTGTGTCAGCGTCATTACTGCGAGAAGATCGGCGATGAAAAGATCACGAGAAGCTATCCCTGTAAAGCGACCGTGAATGCACTGGTGCGCGACCGTGCTGATCATGCGACGCGCTCCATTCACCGCCATGATCCAGCCGCACGATAGCGCAAGAATGAAGCACGGACCTTCGGTCCTGAAGGCAATGACGGCAAGCGAGAGACCCGTCACATAAGTCGCCACCGCACTCAAGGCGTAAAGCGTCGGCGTCGGTTCGAACAGAGGTGTTTGTCCGGGCGCCGGCTTTCCTGTCAACCAGGTCCAGAACCTGGCTGTCCACCACGGAAATACCTGATAACTTTCACGCGTCGAGGCCAATTCGCACCTCATCTTGCAGCTTGAAGCGCTCGCCAACACTGCGTTTGTCGCGGAGAAAACGAACATAGCAATCTGCCTTCGATCGCAACGAGGCGTCGCGCGAATGTTCCGCCACGTAAGGCAGCCACTCGAAGAACTCGGCGATATGCGCTTGCCGAAAGAAATGGACTTTCGATAAAAGCCCAACCGCCTGATGAAAGTTTGCAAGAGTGAGCGTGGCGGCGAGTGAACGAAGCTCTTCCTGGAATGAATCACCCAGAGGCATTCGCTGCACGACTTCGGGTCGATTCACGACGTGCCCGGTTGAGCCCGCACCGGCATTGAAGACGCTCTCGATGGGCAGCTTGCCCAAATCAAAGTCGAGACAAAGATTCAAGCGGCGCCCAGCCGAGTAATTGATGGCCGAATGCAGATTCGATGCATCGAGAAACCAGATCTCGTCTGGACGCATGCGAAAGACCGTGTCGCCATCGGAATGCAGACAGATACGATTCGTCAGTAACGGTACATGCACACGAGTCCATGGCGCAGCCGCGAATTCCACAAAATCTCTGTGGGGAACCAACACGCCGTCGCCAAGCGAATGAATTCGAGCAAGTCGAAGCAACGACGTGTCGAACGTCGCGCTTATCCAATCGTTGAGCGCAGGGAGAAGATTCCCGCGTGATGTCGGCCTGACCGATGACCCGCGTTCTAGCACGACGCCATCGTCGTCGCTTCCTGTTTGATTCCAAATGACGAAGCTCTTCCAGTCTCCGAAGTGAAACTCGCTGTAGTGCTTGTTGTCATCGGTAAATGCAAGAACTGCGTTGAGTTCGCACGGAGCCATAATAAAGTGCGACTTACCAATTATTCGCGAATTCATCGATTGTTTAGGCCGAGTTGAGCCAGCGGCCGAGCATGGAAACTCGACAGCAACGAGCGGTTGTATGGAGCTGCGCGAGCGCCCTTGTCGCAAAATCTTTGCTGCGATAAGCGCGCGGCGTGGGCGGGACTTTTTGAAGAACTGCCGGGTCAGTGGCTTTTAACGGACATCATCTCGCGGGCGACCGCATTCCAAAAGCGCTCGAAAAGTTGCAGGTGCGTGTTGAAGCCTGCGGTTAATCTCGTGAGCGCGTCTGTGTCCGATATGAATTGCTTCGCCGCGCTTAGGGACTCGACTTTGTGTTCTTTCTCTGTAGCGCCGATGTGTGCGTAAAAGTACTCGCAGGACTCGTGAAACTCGTCCTCTTCTTCCCATAGGTCCTTGTAGACTAAAGCTCCGTCATAGAGTTTTCGAAGCATCGTGTACGCCTGCCATTCGAGCGCCAGTTGTGCTCCAGCGGCAGTTGCATTGTCATCGCCATAAAGACGCTTTTCTCCTTCGATGAGCGCCTGCGTTTCCGGCAGAACCTTCAAGTCATGTTGAACCGAAGCCCAATCGAGACGAGTATCTTCTCCAATCTTGCGACCGAGATCGCTCAACCAAGCGTCGAAGAGAATCGAGTGGACCTTCTCCGGATTGCCGTATCCCATTTCCGAATACAACGTCTTCGCGTATTCCGCTTGCGCGACCACGTTGCGCGTGCTGCTTATCATCACCGCCAAGACTTCTGGGAACGCGCGATTGAATTCCCCGTAGTTCCTCGCAAAGATTGCGATCTGCCGTGCGTTCAAGCGCTCACGGGTCCATAGAGAGTAGAAGTCGTTATCGAGCGCTCCACTCGACATGGCGGATCGGGCTAATGCTTCTAGTTCGTCGGAGAAGTTCTTTGTCGACAGACGTGCCGACCCGTCCCGAACGCTCGTGCGATCAAGCATCTCAGTTTCCTTTTAAATCAAATAAATTCGTTTACTTTCAATGACTTAGGCGACACGCGCAGTTTCCACCGCCAACCTCTCATAGCGCCAACAAAAGTTATTGATAAGGTTGATGACGGTTTCTGATGACCGTGAAGACGCCTTGATGATGGGAGTGCTCGAACGTTGCTGCGTGACTCGGATTCACGGCGCGCGAAACCCGGCGCATTCGAATGGCAATGGAGACCTGCGAGCTTAAACACGATCCAGACGGGAGTAGCATGGCCGAGCATCGACGCGCCGAGAGCGGAGCACTGTGCATGCGACCCTGCGCGATCGATGTGAGCCGGAACCGATTCTTCCTGACCTGCATGGAGTGACGAATGGCCTATCACAACTATCACAAGCGCAAGATCGCCAATCAGGATCTGCATCCCGAAACGCAAATGATGTCGTATGGTTACGACCCGTTTCTTTCGGAGGGTTCAGTCAAGCCACCCGTGTTTCTCACATCGACTTTCGCGTTCCGCACGGCCGAAGACGGTGCGGCGTTTTTCGATATGGTCGCCGGGCGCAAGCCTTCGCCCGATGGAGAGAGCGCCGGTCTCGTCTACAGTCGTTTCAATCACCCCAATCTCGAGATTGTCGAGGATCGTCTCGCGCTGCTGGACGGCTCAGAAGCCGCCGCCGTCACGTCTAGCGGCATGGCGGCGATTGCCGCGATCCTGTTCGCGTTCCTCCGACCCGGCGATTGCGTCGTACAGTCCGCGCCGCTCTATGGCGGCACCAAAACTTTGATCTCCAAATTCCTTCCTGACTGGGGTATTCGTTCGCACGTGATTGCCGATGGCCTTTCCCGTGAAGCGATTTCCACCGCACTGGAAGCGGCAGCGAAGAAAGGCCGTGTCGGCATGTGTTACGTCGAAACGCCGGCCAATCCGACCAACGCGTTGTTCGATCTCGACGGTCTGCGTCAGGAAATCGATGCGTTTGAATCGCGGCATGGCTATCGCCCTCTTTCCGTATGCGACAACACTTTGCTCGGGCCGTTGTTTCAGCAACCGGTAAATCAAGGCATCGACCTGAGCGTGTATTCGCTGACCAAGTACATCGGGGGGCATAGCGATCTCGTTGCGGGAGGCGTCACCGGCAGCAAACCTCTGATCACGCGAGTTCGCGCGATTCGCGGCACGCTAGGATCACAACTCGACCCGCACTCCTGCTGGATGATCACGCGTTCGATGGAGACCCTCGTTTTGCGGATGGAGCGCGCAGCGCAGAGCGGCACGGCCGTCGCGCGATGGCTCGCAAACAACCCTTTCACACCGATCGAGGTGCTGCATTCCGAACTCATCGACGACCCGGTTTATCAGACGGTGTATCGACGTCAATGCAGCGGGCCGGGATCGACATTCGCATTCGTTTTCGACGGCGGGCGCGAACAAGCATTCAAGCTCATCAACGGACTCGGCTTGTTTAAATCGGCCGTGAGTCTCGGTGGCACGGAGTCGCTTATTTGTCACCCGGCATCGACGACACACTCTGGTGTTCCCGTTGAAGTACGCGCCGCCGCGGGCGTGTCAGAAGGACTCATTCGAGTGTCGGTGGGGCTGGAGCATCCTGACGATTTGATCGCCGATCTGTCGAATGCTTTAGGGCAGACGGTGTAGGCGGACAATGCCAGGTTTGCTGGCTCACGAAATACGACGTAATTCACGAGAAACCTGTCTTCTGAGTCTAGTCGATTGGACATTATTTTTATAATGTCCCTTAGAGTGGGGGTCAATCGTCATTAGAACCATTGCTTCTTTCTGTCGCCAGCTATGAAAGCTGGCGATAGTCAACGCGCCCTCCCATGCGCAGCTGCAAACATTCAAGCAAAATGCGACGGCACATCCCCGATGCTGCGGATCTGCCGCGTTTGCTTCGGTCGTCGACTCTTTGAAGCGTTGCGCAATACCGTTTGTTGGAAGCGACCTGACGCGGAAAGAGCGACCGTTTGTGGATCGTCAACATCAAAATCGCAACACGCATCGAACTATCGTCCATGCCGAAACCATGCTTATCGAAGCCTCCGCTTCATCGCGATGTCCCTGACGACGTCTACATGTGGCTAGTTGAAATCGACGTAACCGCGTCGTTGACGGAAGCGGCCGCCGGCGTCTTGAACGCCCAAGAACTCGCACGCGCGAGTCGCTATCGGCATCCGGCCGATGCCGCGCGCTTCGCCACCGTACGCGCCGCCTTGCGACACGTGTTGTCTCTCACGCTGGATGCCGATCCCGCAGGCCTCGTCCTCGAAACCGACGCGAATGGCCGACCCTTTCTCGCAATGCCTCACGCGCCGGATTTCAACGTCTCGCATTCGGGTGCTTATGGACTGATCGCCTTATCGGCATCGCGGCGCGTGGGCGTGGATATCGAAGAGACGCGGTCTTCGCTCGACTGGCTCGAACTGCAGTCCGCCGTTTTTGCCGATGCCGACCGGCGCGCTCTCGATGCACTGCCCGAACTTGCTTGCAGCGCAAGCTTTTTCGCTTGCTGGAGCGGCAAGGAATCGGTGTTGAAGGCACGCGGCGAAGGCCTGGTTAGCGCACAGTTCGGTCTCACCAGCTTTTCGGTGCTGCCTTGTCTGGAGGGCCGCTTCGCCGTATCGAGCGCGGCGGGCGATATTCGCGCCGCGGCGCTCGATGCGCCGGCAGGCTACGTCGCCGCCGTCGCGTGGTCTTCAGCATCGATCGTGTCATAGCACAATCTCAAAAGCGCCCGCTTCGACGCCCTTCCAAAACCGTCTCGACCACCCCGGGCGACTTATCGATATCCTGTTCCGTGAATGCAAAACGCGTCCGCTCCTTGCGCGCGTAACGCTTCGTGCCATCGCGATAACGCGGAGATGCCGGATCGTCCGATTCGATTGCCATGTGCATCGCGATCGAGCAGCAGGCCGTGCTTATCGAGGTCGTGCGACGGACACGCCACCGTGAGATAACCTTCGGGATCGCAACCGCCGTAGAGCGGGATTTTCGTGTTGTCATCGAGCGCATAAAGCATTTCGCCGCGCGTCGAATCGAACGCGAAACCATTCGTCTTCAGCGCCACCGCGATCGCCGGGTTATCCGTTCTGAGGCCAGCAGGCGTCGCGAGCGGACGCGCAGGATCGAATGCTTCGGCTTAAAAGCCGCGTGTCCGGAATATCGCTTGCACGACGTTTGTCGTAGGGTGGCAATCATCTTGACGTTGCCCTTCCAACAATGTTATCTATCATTTGTAGGGCCACCAAAATCGGTCGCGGCGCTGGTCGTTTCCCAGTGCCGGGGAACGCTTCCAGCGTGTGCGCGCGACCCTGATACGTGTCTGCTGTTTGCGAGGACGGCTGATGTGTGAGCGATATACGAGATCGTTGCCGGCCGGATGTCGATCCACAATCAGCACGATTGTCGCGGCCTCGCTTCTGCTTTTCGGTAACGCGTCGCGCGCCCAAAGTTCCGCGGATGACGCAAACAAGAGTAACAACCCGCTCAATCTCGCGGCATCGTTCAACATTCAAGACTATTACGTGCCGAGCGTACATGGCGCGCACGCACATACCAACGACTTCCTGCTGAGACCGACCGTTCCCGTCGGTCCCAACAGCATCGTGCCGGTGCCTGAAATTTTTCGATTGACGGCACCACTCAGCACGAGGCCAGATCCAACCGGCGGCTACAACACCGGACTAGGCGACATCAATCTCTTCGACATTTTTCTGCTCAGTCAGGGACAGACGCAGATCGGCATTGGCCCGCTCATCACTTTGCCGACAGCGACCGACCCGAGCCTCGGAAGCGGCAAGTGGCAGGCCGGGCTCGCGGCGGTCGTGGTGAACGCGAATAAAGCCCGGCTCATCGGTGCGTTGGTTCAGTGGCAGCATTCATTCGCCGGACAGAGCAGCCGGCCGACGGTTCAGTCATTGACGGCGGAGCCGTTCGGCATTTTCAATCTTCCCGATGGTTGGTATATCCGGTCGACGGGAATCTGGACCTTCGATCTTCAGCACGGCAGCTACTACATCCCTGTTGGCCTGGGTGCCGGAAAGGCGTGGAAAGGCGGATCGACTATCTACAACGCGTTCGTCGAACCTCAATATTCCGTTGCTCACTCGGGCGCAGGTGTTCCGCGCTGGCAAATTTTCGCGGGACTCAATATGACTTTCGGAAGATAGACGGCAACGTCAAAGGACGAGACGCCATGCATCGAGTCATCACTCGTTTCGGGACGATTGCGCTGAGCCTGTTGTTTCTCGCGCCCGGCGCTTACTCGCAAGATACGGTCAGTCCGGAGGAGGCGCGCGGCATCGCCAAGGATGCGTTCATCTACGCCTACCCGATGCTGTTCAACTACAAAACAATGTATGAGCAAGCGGTCGATCCCAAGTCGAAGAGCTATGTAGGCGGCTTCGGCAAATTTCGCAATTACTCGCAGCCCTATAGTCCCGAGAACAAGGACATTGTCACGCCCAACAACGACACGCCTTATTCCTGGGCGTGGCTCGATTTGCGACGGGAACCTTGGGTGCTGACCGTGCCGCGTGTCCCTGACGAGCGCTACTACGTGTTCCAGTGGATCGACCTTTTCACGTACAACTTTGCATATGTCGGCTCGCGAACCACGGGCAATGGCGCGGGTCATTATCTTTTTGCAGGGCCGAACTGGCATGGCGAAACGCCAAAGGGTGTTGACAAGGTGTTTCGTTCGGAGACGGACTTTATCTTAACGCTCGGCCGTACCGCCCTGAACGGTCCTGAGGACGTTAAGAGCATGCAGGCCGTGCAGAAAGGATACCGGCTCACGCCGCTCTCTGCCTTTGAACACGATCATGCTCCCGCTGCAGCGCCTAAGCTGAACTTTCCGGTTTGGAACGAGGCGAAGGCAACGTCTATCGACTTCATCGCCTATCTGAATTTCTTGCTGCAGTTCACGCAACCGCCCGCACCGTCCGAAGCGGAACTCATGCGGCGCTTCGCCAAGATTGGCATTGCGCCGGGCCGGCGTTTCGACGCATCTGCCTTGTCGCCGGACATGAAGCAGAGCATCGTGGCGGGCGTCGCGGATGGAAAAGCCGCGCTCGACGATGCCATGAAGCACACGACCAGTTCCTATGACCTCTTCGGCACGCGGGACGACCTTAAGGGAAACTATCTGACGCGCGCCGTGGCTGCCGCGATGGGAATTTACGGCAACACCAAGGAAGAGGCGGTGTATGTCGGCACTCGACTGGGTGCCGATCACCAACAATTGATGGGCTCGCAACCTTACGTCGTTCATTTCGACAAGAAAGATCTGCCGCCTGCACGCTTCTTCTGGTCAATGACAATGTACGACTTGCCAGGCCGGCACCTCGTCGCGAATCCCATCAAGCGATACTCAATCGGCGACCGCACCAAAGGCATCAAATACGGTGCCGATGGCTCGCTCGATATCTATCTACAGCACGCTTCGCCTGGAGCAGACAAGGAATCGAACTGGCTGCCAGCCCCAAACGGCCCCTATGATGTCATCGCGCGAATCTACGGACCAGACCCGTCGGTCTTTAATGGAACGTGGAAATTTCCGGTTCCGCAGAAGCGTTGAATTCGACTGATTGGACGGTTGATCAACACTATGGGAGCGTGCTGTGAAGAAGCCCACGGCGGTGCACGTGGCACGCTCTCGGCATTGGCCCGATGGTCACACGATCGGGCACAGTCAGTCACGCCAGTGTCAGCGTCGCTTCGGCGGGTCGACGAATTTCAAGTAAGCCGTCATCCGAAGGGAATCTCATGCAACTCTCGATGAGCGCGACATTTCAGTAGGACATTCAGGTAAGCGACGTTGCCGTCTGCTGTGAATTGAACCGTACTTCAAAGAAAAAGGGCTTCGCGATGAAAAGAGCACGTAAGCTCGTCTCTCTTGTGACTGCCGTGACCGGTTTGCCGATGGAGTCGTACTGCGCGCTGCAACGGCGCAGCGCGACTGCAAACAACAAACGAGCCATCGCGGCCGCACTGATTGCAGTGACACTAACCGCCTGCCACACGACTCACTCGATCAATTCGTCCCAGCCGCCAACGAAGCTTGCGATTACTGCCAGTACGAATGAAATTCGAGCCGTTGCCAAGGAAGCGTATATCTATGGAACACCCATGGTCGCGACCTACACGACGATGTACGCGTTCTCGATCGATTCAAGCAACCCGCAGTACAAAGGTCCTTTCAACACTATCCTGAATATCTCTCGGGTTTTCACGCCGGACGACACTGCCTTCGTCACACCGAACTCGGACACACCTTACTCGTTCGCCGGCCTCGACCTTCGCGCCGAGCCGGTTGTCATCACGATCCCGCCAATGGAGCCGAAACGCTATTTCGTGTTCCAACTGATGGACCTTTATACCTTCAACTTTGCCTATATCGGCACTCGCACCACTGGTAATGGTGGGGGCAATTTCTTGATTGCCGGACCCAACTGGAAGGAAGCGCCGCCGCCCGGTATCACGCAGGTTATCCGCTCAGAAACCGAGCTCGTTAATGTCGTTGGCCGCACCCAGCTCTTCAACCCAGGCGATCTCGATAACGTCAAGACAATCCAGGAAGGCTATCGGGTGCAAACTCTTTCTTCGTTTGCTGGTAGCGCGGCCCCGCCCTCGGCACCCTCGATTCAATGGATCAAGCCATTACGACCTGACATGCAGCACACGTCGCTCGAGTTCTTCAACCAACTCGCGTTCGCCTTGCAGTTCACGCCAGTCAACCCAACGGAGAGCGACTTGCGAAGCCGGTTCACGACGATTGGAATCGTTCCGGGACGACCGTTCGACGTCGGCGCGCTTTCCGAGGAACAGAAAGCGGCGTTGCTCTCCGGAATGGAAGACGGTCAGAAAGAGATCGACTTAAAGCGCGCGTCCCTTGGTGGGAAGACTGACACGTTATTCGGAACACGCGCGTACCTGAAGAACGACTATGTCGAACGGGCTACAGGTACGCAGGTTGGTATCGGCGCGAACTCGCGGGAGGAGGCGCTCTATCCGATCCTCGAAAAGGATTCGAGCGGCCAGCAACTTGACGGCAGCAAGCATCGGTACACGTTGCACTTCGAGAAAGGCCAACTGCCACCCGTCAATGCGTTCTGGTCGATGACCATGTATGCCTTGCCAAGCCAGTTGCTGGTGAAGAACTCCATCAATCGCTACTTGATCAATTCTCCGATGCTGCCTTCGTTGAAAACCGATCGCGATGGTGGTACGACGATCTACGTCCAAAGCACATCACCCGGCAAGGCCAAGGAGGCAAACTGGCTACCCTCGCCGGCCGGCCCTTTCATGGTGACAATGCGGTATTACTGGCCCAAGCCTGAGCTTCTAAATGATCAGTGGCACACACCAGAACTTCGGCAAGCACCCTAGAACAAAAGAATCTCATTCGCTTCGCCGTGACGCGCGACGGCGAAGCCGGTCTGAATTTTCCATGCGATGGGTAGTACAGGTTCTTTTCGCACGTCGCGCCTTATTTGCGCGTGCCGTCGCACCTGATTCGCGCCGGACGACCCCGCGAGCGACATAGTGAAGGCGACGCGGCTGGAGGTGCAAAACGCTGACGCTCAACCCCGAAGCCGCGGCGAAAACCGAACAATCTGTAAAGGCGACCGCGATGGCAATCCAATGACTTGAATTAAGCCCGGCGGCCTTGAATGCTGCTGGGCTTTTTGTGTCCACGCATGCCCGCTCGATGCTCCAGCGAGTTCGTCATCCACCAGTCGTTGACGATATCCCAGCCACCGCTTTCACGGCCCCCCGAACCATCCGCTCGACCACCGCCTGTACGGCATCGGCACGCGCTCGCGCATAGTCGAACGGAGGCGTCTCGTCCATATACGTGCTCTGACACATCTCCAGCTGCACGGCATGAACGCCCTTCTCCGGCGCGCCGAAGTGCCGCGTGATGAAACCGCCCTTGAAGCGGCCATTTGCAATCCACGTATAGCCGCTCTCCTCAGCCCCGTCGGCGACCGCCTGCAACACCGGCGGCGCTGCCGTCCGCCCGTCCTGCGTACCGATGTTCAGATCCGGCAGCTTGCCCTCGAACAGACGCGGCAATACGCTTGCGATCGAATGCGCTTCCCACAACAGCACGTTTGCATGCTTCTCGCGCAGGCGCGCGAGTTCGCCGGCGATGGTGTCGTGATACGGCTTCCAATAAGCCGCGACGCGGCGCTGCTTTTCGGCGGCGTCGGGCACGCAGCCTTCGCGATAAACCGGCTCGCCGCGAAACGTCAGATCCGGGCACAAGCCCGTCGTGGTCTGCCCCGGATAGAGGCTTTCGTCCGAAGACGGCCGGTTCAGGTCGATCACATAACGCGACAGGCGCGCGCCGAGCACGGTCGCGCCGAGTTCACGCGCGAACGCGTAGAGGCGGTCGAGATGCCAGTCGGTATCGGCGACCGTCAGCGCAATGTCCGTGTATTGGCCGCGCAGGTCGTCGGGGATGATCGTGCCGAGGTGCGGAATCGACAGCAGGAGCGGCGCATCGTCGCGAGTCAGGGTGAAGATTTCGTTCATGGCGTGAGTAGCGAAGGGTAATCGAGGTTGAGAGCAGTACATTTAAAGCAACGCGTCGTCCTGCAATGTCGGCAAGGCACGCTTGAGCGCGGGACGAATCAGATGGTCGAGCACGCGGCGTGTGAGCACGGCGATCTCATCGACGAAATCGCTCCATTCGCCTTGTCGATGCAGCAGAAAGAACTCGCGTCGCCCAAGCCGGCTCGCGGGCAGAGGCAGCACGGCGATTTCATCCAGATAATGCCGCGCTTGCCAGAGACACAGCGGTGTCGAGATGGCGAAGCCGAGTTTCGCGGCGACGAGGCTCAGGAGCGGATCGGTCGCATCGAACTCGTAGCGGCGCGGACTTTCGATACCCAGATGCCGCGCGAAGCGCTCCACCTGCTGGCCGATCACCGAGCGCGCCGTATAACGGATCAACGGCAGTTCCGTTGCAAGCTGCCGCCATGACGACGCTCCTTGGCGCTCATCGAGCCAGCGTCGCGACACGACGGCCACGAACGCTTCCGAAAACAACGGCATTTCGACGATACGGCTGTCGTTCAGCACCGTCTGCGTACAGACCGCGATATCGACCTCGCGCGCGTGCATTTGGTCGGACAGGCCCGGCGTGAGTCCCGACCACAAGGCAATCTGCCGCGCGGAGCCGGACATCGCGCGAATGAGTTCGGGGCCGACCGTCGCCGCGAAGGAATCGACGCAGCCAAGCCGCAAGGGCAGCGCTCCCGCCAGCGACGCATCGCCGATGCGCGTGCTCACCATTTGCGCATGGTCGAGCAGCGGCCCGGCGAGTTCGAGCAGCGCGCGTCCCGCCAGATTCGGACGCGGCGGGCGGCTGTCGCGATCGAACAAGCCAGCGCCCTGCTCGCGCTCGAGCGACGCAATCGACTGGCTCACCGCGCTCTGGCTCACGCCCAGATGTTTCGCGGCTGCCGTCATCGAACCGGTCTCGCAAACGGCGACGAAGGCCTGCAATGCGCGTAGGTCGATAGGTGGTGGGGTGCGTCTCATCGCGTTTCCGTGGTTTGCAGGCACGCGCCCGGCCAAGTCCCGCCGTGCGGCGCTCATGTTGCACGCACTGGCTGGAAGCCGCGCGTCTCGCGCAAACGCCCGCATGGACCATAAGTTTGCCTTATGCAAAATGATCGTGCGTCGTTTGTCGAGATCGGGGCCCGTGTCGCATTGATGACAGTAGACGTCGAGTTTGTGCCGGTTCCGGCGATTTTGGACCGGTACATTCATTCGTCACGGGCATCGAGGCGCGGGAGGCTGCAGTGGAGACACTGGTTTTTATCTGGAGCAACGCGGCGTCGATCGCTTCCATGCTGGTCGATCACGTGTTGCTGGTGCTTGCCGGCGTCGGCTGCGCCATCGTGACGGGCGTCGCGCTCGGCATCGTCATCACGCTCAACGAGCGGCTCGCGCGCGTGGTGTTGTACGCCGCCGCGATGCTCATGACGATCCCATCCATCGCGCTCTTCGGCTTGCTGATTCCGGTACTCTCGCTGATCGGACAGGGCATCGGCTTTCTGCCTGCCGCCATCGCGCTCTTTCTGTATGCGCAATTGCCGATCGTGCGCAACACCTACGCCGCGATCCGCAACCTCGATCCCGCGCTGCGCGAAGCCGCCAACGGCATGGGGATGACCGCGTGGCAGCGGCTCTACCGCGTGGAGATGCCGATTGCCGTGCCGATCATCATGGCGGGCGTACGCATGGCGGTGGTCATGAATATTGGCATTGCGGCAATTGCCACGTATATCGGCGCGGGTGGGCTCGGGCGGCTGATCAGCCGGGGCATTTCGCAATCCGATCCGCGCCAGTTGATCGCGGGCGCGGTGATCGTCGCGCTGCTCGCGATCCTCGCCGACCTCGGCCTGGGCGCGCTGCAATGGCGCCTGACGCCGGAAGGCATGCGGCCGCGCCAGGCGCGCTTCTTCTGGCGCCGCAACGCGACGCGCGGGCCGCTGGTGACGGCCGCGACGGCCGCGACGCCGATTTCATCCACAGCGGAGGGACGATGATCGATCTTCGACATCTGACGAAGCGATTCGAAAAGCGCGGCGAAAAGCCAGTCGTCGACGACGTGTCGATGACGATCGGCGAAGGCGAACTCTGCGTGCTGCTCGGGCCGTCCGGTTGCGGCAAGACGACGACGCTCAAGATGATCAACCGGCTCGTGCAGCCCACGTCAGGGCAGATTCTGATCGGCGGCGCGGATACGGCGGGCTTCGATATCGTCGAGTTGCGGCGGCGCATCGGCTATGCGATTCAGCAAGTCGGCCTGTTCCCGAACATGACGGTCGCCGAGAACATCGGTATCGTGCCGAAGATGCTCGGCTGGGACAAAACGCGCATCCGCGAGCGCACCGAAAACCTGTTGGAGATGGTCACGCTCGATCCGGCCATCTACATGCGATGTTATCCGCGCGACCTGTCGGGCGGGCAACAGCAGCGCGTGGGCGTGGCGCGCGCGCTCGCCGCCGATCCGCCGGTAATGCTGATGGACGAACCGTTCGGCGCCATCGATCCGATCAATCGCGCGTCGATTCAGGACGAATTCCGCCATATTCAGACGACCCTGAAGAAGACCGTGATGTTCGTCAGCCACGACATCGACGAAGCCATGAAAATGGGCGACAAGGTCGCGATCTTCCGCAACGGCAAGCTCGAACAACTGGCGAGCCCGGATGAACTGCTGGCGCGTCCCGCGAGCGCGTTCATCGCCGATTTCGTGGGCACTGACCGGGCGCTCAAGCGTCTGCGCCTGATGCGCGCCGTCGATGCGGCGCTGGAACCGGCGCGCGTCGCGCGGCTCGGCTACCCGAGCGCCGATGCCCGCGCGCTCTTGCGCGATCACGTGGCCGACGCACTGGTCGTGCTCGACGCCCACGGCAGACCGGCCGGCCACGTCGGCGCGGCCGAACTCGACGCCAGCGGCGCCACGCTCGAAGCGCCGAGTCTGCGCGCGTTGCCGGGCGTGGTGCGCGCGGGCGACGACCTGCGCGCGGTCATGTCGATGCTGCTCGCGCACGGCGCGTCGTGGCTGCCGGGCGTCGACGCGGACGGACGCTTCATCGGCTACGTGACGTATGAACGCATCGCGCTGATGGCGCGCGCGGCGTGCGTGTCCGGCGCGGCATTGCCCGAAGGCGGCCTGGCCTCGTCCGCTGGCGACGCGGCGAAAGCAGGCGATGCATCGCGCGATGACGGGGCGCATCCCGAACTCGCATTCGGAGGCGCGCGATGAACCATCGACGCGGCGGTTCGCGTATTGCGTTAGGCGCGATGATGGCGTTGGCCAGCGCATCGGCGCATGCAGACGACTGGCTCGCATCGATCGGGCAGTATCGCGCGGACATCGTCTATCAGTCCGGCCAGCAGATGCTGATGGTGCTGATCGCGGGCGTCGCGGCTATCGTGGTCGCGGTGCCCGCGGGCATCTGGCTGAGTCGCCCCGACAACGGCCGGGCCGCGCAGTTCGTGATGTTCACGCTCAACGCGGGCCAGGCCGTGCCCAAGCTCGCCATTCTCGCGCTCGCCATGAGCGTGCTCGGCATCGGCGCGAAGCCCGCGATTCTCGCGCTATGGCTCGCCACGCTGCTGCCCATCGCGATGAATACATACGAAGGCATACGCGCCGTGCCGCCCGCGCTGATCGAGGCCGCGAACGGCATCGGCATGACGCCGCGGCAGATTCTCTTCAAGGTGGAATTGCCCAACGCCATGTTCGTGATTCTCGCGGGCGTGCGCACCGCGCTCGCCATCACAGTCGGCACCGCACCGCTCGCGTTCCTCGTCGGAGGCGGCGGTCTCGGCGAGCTGATTTTCACGGGCATCGACCTCAACGATTTCACGATGCTGCTTGCGGGCGCCATCCCGACCGCCCTGCTCGCGGTGGCAACCGACCTGTTCGTCGCGCAGATGCAGCACTGGCTCGTGCCGCGCGGCGTCAGTCCTCAACGCTGAACTTTCCTGGATAACGAAGCTCATGCTCAAGCCTTTGCTGTCACGCAAACTGTGGTCGCGTCTTTTCGGCGCATCCCTGTTCACGCTTGCCCTCGGAACGATGGCCCTGCAGGCCGCGCAGGCTGCGCCAACCGTCACGGTCGGCGGCAAGAACTTCACCGAACAAGTGCTGCTGGCGGAAATGACCACGCAACTGCTCAAGGCGAAGGGTTTCACGGTCGTCAAGAAAGACGGCATGGGCAGCACGGTGCTGCGTCAGGCGCAGGAAAACGGTCAGGTGGACGTGTACTGGGAATACACCGGCACTTCGCTCATCACCTACAACAAGGTGACCGACAAGCTCGACCCGCAGCAAACTTATGCGCGCGTCAAGGAACTGGATGCCCAGAAAGGTCTCGTGTGGCTCGACCCGTCGAAGGCGAACGATACCTACGGCATCGCCATGAACCGCGATGTCGCGCAGAAGCTCGGCGTCACGACCATGAGCGACCTCGCCAAGGTGCTCAACAGCGGCAAGGAACTGACCTTCGCGTGTAACTCCGAGTTCTATGCGCGCCCGGACGGCCTGCGTCCGCTGCAAAAAGAATACGGCTTCAGCTTCGGTCCGTCGCAGATCAAGCGGATGGATTCGGGTCTCACCTATCAAGCGCTGAAGGACCGTCAGGTGGACACCGCGCTCGTTTTCACGACCGATGGCCGCGTGCCCGCTTTCAACTTCATAGTGCTGCGTGACGACAAGAGTTTCTTCCCCGCCTACGCGCTTACGCCGGTCGCACGCAAGGCGGCGCTCGACGCGAATCCGAATCTCGCGGGCATCCTGAACGCGTTGTCGGCCAAACTCGACGACGCAACGATGGCGCGACTCAACGCCGAGGTCGACGTCCAGAAGAAGTCGCTCGACGAGGTGTCGGCTACTTTCCTCAAGTCCGCCGGACTGATCTGACGCGCGTCCGATGAAGCCTTTTATCGTCGCCGCCGCGCAAACCGAAACCGTCGCGGGCGATCTGGCCGCGAATCTGGCGGCGCATCGCCGGTTTATCGACGAAGCACGCGGGCGCGGCGTTCAGTTGCTCGTGTTTCCCGAGTTGTCGCTTGCCGGTCACAGTGCGGGCGCCGATGCCTTGAGGCTCGCCTTGCCGCGTAACGCCGCCGCGCTCCTCGAGCTGGCTGAAGCGTGCTCGCCGCTTGCCGCCGTGGTTGGCTTCGTCGAGGAAGCAGCGGGCGCGCAGTTCTACAACAGCGTCGCGACACTGTACGCGGGACGCGTGGTGCACGTGCATCGCAAGATCGCGCTCGCCACTTACGGCCGGCTCGACGACGGCAAGCACTACGGACACGGCGCGCGGCTCGACCAGTTCACGCTGCCCGCCGATCCGCGCTGGCAGATCGCCACGCCCGTGTGCGCGGATTTGTGGAGCCCGGCGGTGATGCATCGGCTTGCCTGCGACGGCGCGACGCTATGCGCGGCGCCGGTGAGTTCGGCAGTCGAAGCCGTGGGCGACGCCTTCGACAATCCGCGCGGTTGGGACACGGTGCTGCGCGCCCATGCACTCGTCTACGGTCTGCCTGTCGTGTTCGCCAATCGCGTCGGCCGTGAAAACGGCCTGCGCTTTTGGGGCGGCTCGCGCGTCGTCGGGCCGCGCGGCGAAACGCTCGCGCAAAGCGAATCGGCACGTGAGGAACTGGTCGTGGCGACGCTCGACTACGAAGCCGTGCGCGCCGCGCGCTTCGACTTGCCGACCCTGCGCGATGCCCGCGGCATCCACGCACTCGAAAGCGGCATCGTGTCGGTTTCGTGATCGCGTTGGTCGTGTGTCTGCCCGCACCGGTCATATCCGCGACCGACAATCGATTCAACTGATCGTTCGCATGGGAGTGTGACGATGATCGACCCGACGCGCGTGCGCGCCGCCCTGGCCGAGCGCCAGGACAACTTCTCGCTGCCGCAGCCTTTCTATACCGATGAAGCCTTTCATCGGCTCGACCTCGACGCCGTCTTCAACGACGAGTGGCTGTTCGCCTGCAACAGCTGCGAACTGCGCGAACCGGGCGATTATCTGACGCTGGAAATCGGCGCGACATCGGTGCTCGTGCTGCGCGACATGGACGGCGAAATCCGCGCGTTCTTCAATACCTGCCGGCATCGCGGCTCGCGCATCTGTCTCGAAGAGAAAGGGCATGCGCATCGGCTTACTTGTCCGTATCACCAGTGGGTGTACGACCTCGACGGCGCGCTCCTGCATGCGCGGCAGATGCCGGCGGGCTTCGAGCGCGAGGGCTACGGCTTGCGCGCCGTGCATGTCGAGATCGTGTGCGGCATGGTCTATATCTGCCTTGCCGCGACGCCGCCCGACATCACGCGCTTTCGCGACGCGGTCACGCCCTACCTCGCGCCGCATCAGCCGTGGCGCACCAAGGTCGCGGCCAGCGTGACGATGATCGAGGAAGCCAACTGGAAGCTCGTCATCGAGAACAATCGCGAGTGCTATCACTGCGCGGCCAATCATCCGGAGTTGCTTGCGACGCTCGTCGAATTCGCGTTGCCCGACGATCCCGCTGGCTCGCGCGACTTCCGTCTGTTGATGGAAGCCCAGGCTGCGAAGTGGGACCGTCACGGCTTGCCGCATTTGCCCGCCGATGGCGGCGACGAATTCCGCTGCATCCGGCTGCCGTTTCATCGCGGCGCGGTGTCCTTCACGCCGGATGGATCGCCCGCGTGCGGCAAGCTGCTCGGCGACCTCACCGATCCGGATCTCGGCTCGGTGCGCATGTTTCGCGTGCCGAACAACTGGAATCATTTTCTCGCCGACCACATCATCCACTTCCGCATTCTGCCGCTGTCGGCCACGCGCACGGTGTTGCGCACGACGTGGCTCGTACACGAGGATGCCGTCGAAGGCGTCGATTACGACGTCGATACGCTCACGTCCGTATGGAACGCGACCAACGCGCAGGACGCGCGGCTCGCGGCGAACAATCAGCTGGGCGTGGGCTCGCTCGGCTATGCGCCGGGACCGTATGCGCCGTCCGAGTTCATGCTGCGCAACTTCACGAACTGGTATGCAAGGAAGCTCGCGTCACATCTGGACGGCGCACACGGGCAGCGCTCAATCGCGCTGAAGGTGTCGAATGGCTGATGTGCCGACATCTTCCGATACGGCGTTCGACGGCACCCTCGCCTTCGCCTGCGACACGCCCGCATCGCGCACGCTCGAGTGCATCGGCGTGCGTGACGAAGCGCCGGGCGTCAAGACCTTTCGCCTGCGCGATCCGCACCCCGACGGCGCGCGCCGCTACGCGCCGGGCCAGGCCATGCTGCTGACGCTCGATATCGAGGGGCGGCGCTTCGACCGCACGTTTTCTATCGCCTCGACGCCGCTCGAAGCGGACGCGCTCGAACTGACGATCAAGGCGCAGTCCGGCGGCGTCGTCACCCGCTGGCTGCATGAGCGCTTCGCGCCGGGCATGCGCATCGACACGCGCTATCCGCTCGGACGCTTCACACTCGATGCATCGGCCGATACGCCTCTCGCGCTAGTGTCGGCGGGCTCGGGCGCATCGCCGCTGATGTCCATGCTGCGCACGCTGGCGCGCCGCTCGCCGCACGCCGACATCGCCTGGCTTCATTGCGCGCGCGGCGTGGACGACATTCTTTTTGCCGATGAACTCGCGACGCTTCAGGCGCGCATGCCCAATCTGACAGTACACGTGTGGCTGAGCGCGCCCGCACCCGGCTGGTTCGGTCTGCGCGGGCGCATGTCACGCGGCGCGCTTTGGGCAATGGCGCCGGACTTCGGACGCCGCACGGTCTATTGCTGCGGTCCGGCCGGTTTCATGCAGAGCGTGCGGCAGATTCATGCGGCCGAAGGCGCCCGCCGCGCGGCGTTTCATATCGAGCATTTCGGTCCCGTGATCGAGCCGATGGAAAGCGAAGCCGCGACGAGCGGCGCACCTTCGTCCGACGAACAGCGCGATGCCATTTTCAACGCGTGGCTGAACGGCCGGCGCTTCGATGTACGCGCGGGCGAAACGCTGCTCGTCGCGGCCACGCGTCAGCAAGTGGTGATTCCGTGCGGTTGCGCGAGCGGCCTGTGCGGCACGTGCAAAGTGCGCCACCTTTCGGGCGAAGTCGCGATGAAACATGCAGGCGGAATTTCCGCGGCCGAAGAAGCGCAAGGCTGGATTCTCGCGTGTTCGAGCCGTCCCTTGACCGATGTCGAAATCGCCTTCTGACATGCAAACGGCACCGACGCTTCATCACGACGCCAGCCGCTTCACGCACACGCTTGGCTTCGACATGCTTCCCGCTACCGTCGTGCGCGACGCACAGCGCCGCATTCTGGACCTGCTCGGCGTCGCGGCGGCGGGCACGTCCACACGGCTTTCGACAATCGCGCGCGAGCATGCGCTCGATTGCTTCGCGGCCGGACGCACCCCCGCGCGCATGCTATTCGACGGGCGCATCGTCAGTGCTCCGGGCGCGGCGTTCGCGGGCGCAACGACCATCGACAGTCTCGACGGCCATGACGGCCACGCGCTCACCAAGGGCCACGCGGGCGTCACCGTCTTGCCGGCCCTGCTCGCCATGACTGAGCGCGTGCCCGGCATGAGCGGACGCGAGTTCATCGTGCAGACGGTGCTCGGTTATGAAATAGGCACGCGTGCCGGTATCGCGCTGCATGCGACGAGCCGCGAATATCACACCTCGGGCGCGTGGAATGCGTTGGCGGCCGCCGCTATCGCGAGCCGCGCGCTCGGCTTCGACATACCGGCGACGCGCCACGCGCTCGGCATCGCCGAATATCACGGGCCGCGTTCGGACATGATGCGCTGCATCGATCATCCGACCATGCTGAAGGACGGCTCGGGTTGGGGCGCGCTGGCGGGCATCAGCGCCGCCCTGCTCGCCTCGCGCGGCTACACCGGCGCGCCCGCGACCACCGTCGAACGCGATGCACCCGCCTGCTGGTCCGACCTCGGCGATCGCTGGCTGATCCTCGAACAGTATGTGAAGCCGTATCCAGTGTGCCGCTGGGCGCATCCGGCAATCGCCGCCGCGCTTGCAGTGCGCGCGCTCGATGGTTTCGATGCGGCCAACATCGAGCGCGTGGAGATCGAAACCTTCCACGAGGCGACGCGTCTCTGGTCCGCGCTGCCACGCACCACCGAGGAAGCGCAGTATGGCGTGCTGTTTCCCGTCGCGGCGGCGCTGACGCATGGCCGTGTCGATGCCGGCACCATCGGCGATTCGGGCCTTGCCGATCCCGCCGCGTGCGCGTTGCTGCCGCGCCTCGTCGCAAAGGAGCACGCCGCGTTCAGCGCCGCGTTTCCCGCCGAGCGCTGGGCGCGCGTGACGGTCGAACTGCGCGATGGCCGCCGCCTCGATTCCGGTCCGATGCAGGCAAGCGGCGACCTCGCGCGCCCGATGACACCCGACGCCGAGCGCGACAAATTTCGTGAACTCTGCGGCGCGCGCTTCGGCGCACGGTTCGCGCGCGAACTCGAAGACGCGGTGGACGCGCTCGCCGAACCGCACGCCCGCGCCGGGCGCCTGTGCGAACTCGTGCTGGGCACGCCGCCCAGTGCGTCGCAAACATGAACACTCCGATCAGCCAACGAAACAACGAGCCATGCCAGTAAATCCCGACGCATTCTCAACGCCGTTCCACGATCCCGCGTCCGTGGCGGGCAAGACGCCGCCCATCGGCGAATCGACCGATCTGCTGATCGTCGGAGCGGGGCCGGCCGGCATCGCGGCGGCACTCGAAGCGGCCGGTCGCGGTATGCGCGTCACGCTCGTCGACGAAAACCCCGTGCCGCTCGAAACCATGGGCGAAGACGTGCCGCTGCACTTCGGCAGCCGCATGGGCGCGGAGGCAGGCAACGCCAACGCGATGCTCGAAGCCATGCTCGACGCCCGTCCCGAACTGGGCGACGCGCTCGAAGCGGGTATCGACGTGAAGCTGGGCACGGCAGTGTGGGGACTCTTCCCGCACGGGCCGGCGAACGCTTGGATCGGCACGCACGTGGCCGGTCTCGCGGACGCCGAACATACCTGGCTGCTGCAATTCAGTCAGGTGATCGTTGCGTCGGGGCGGCGCGACATGGGACTCGCCTTCGACGGCTGGCAACGCCCGGGCGTGATGGGTGCAAGCGCCGCGTGGCGGCTCGCGGTTCTCTACGGCGCGCTCGACGCGCGGCGCGCGGTGCTCGTCGGCAGCGACACGGATGCGCTGAACGTCGCGCTCGAACTCGTCTCGCGCGGCGTGCAGATCGTCGCGGTGATCGAACAGGCTGGCGAAATCGTCGGCGATGCGGCGCTCGCGGCGCAACTCGAAGCGAGCGGCGCGCACATTCTCACGCGTCATGTCGTGCGCCATGCACATGGCGATGCTTATGGCGTGACTTCCGTCGACGCAGCCACGCCCGACACGACCGCCCTGACGACATTCGATTGCGATACCGTGCTGCTCGGCATCGCCGCGTTGCCTGCAATCGAGCTGCTCGAAGCGGCAGGCTGCGCGACTGCGTTCGATGCCGCGCGCGGCGGTCATATCGCCCGTGTCGATGCGATGCAGCGCACCTCGTTGCCGTTCGCCTACGCGGCAGGCGACTGCGCGGGCGTCTGGCCGGCGAAGAGCCGCGACGAAACGATCGCGCGTGAAGAAGGCCGCCTTGCGGCGCGCGCGGCTTTATCGTCGTTGGACGAAAGCGCTTCTCTCGCCGACGCGCCGCCCGCGCGCCAACCCGATGCGCCCGCGCAAGACATCGCGCTATCGCGTGTCGAATGGGTGCGGGCAAGCGTCATCGGCGCGGCGGGCGAGCCGTTCGTCTGCCAGTGCGAGGAAGTGACGGCGCGCGAAATCCTCGATGTGCGGCCGCCGCGCTACCTCGGCTGGCAGCCCGCCGACGCGCTTCACGACACACGCGGCGTCGCGGGTCTCGCGCAAAGCGGGCCGCCCAGTCCCGACGCGGTGAAGCGTCTCACGCGCGCATGCATGGGCCCGTGCCAGGGCCGCCGATGCCGCGAGCAAGTCGCCGCGCTGCTCGCGATAGGCTCCGGCTGCGCGCTGCCGCGGATTCCGCTCGCCACATTCCGCGCGCCCGTCCGGCCGCTCGCGCTGCGGCAGCTAGCCGAGGTGGCCGAAGCGCAGGAGACCGGCGCGCATTGGGACAGCTGGTTCGGCATGGCGTCGCAATGGGTGCCGTTTTGGCGTGTCGATCCGCTGTATCGCGCGGGCACACGCCGTCAGGGCGAACCGGTGGCGAGCGAATGAACGAAGCATCGACCGGCCGTCGCACTCGAATCGAATCTTCCGGACAGACAAGCATGAAAGCAGACACGCAACAGGACAGCGGCACGCCGAAGGGCGCTTCGGTGGTTATCGTCGGCGGCGGCGTAACGGGTTTGTCGGCGGGATGGTGGCTCGCGCGCGAGGGTGTCGACGTGCTGGTGCTCGAAGCGGGAATGATCGGCTGGGGCGCGTCGGGCCGAAACGGCGGCGGTTGCTCGCATCATCACAGCCCGCTCTTTCTCGAAGAACAGCGTCTCTGGCCGATGATGGACGACCTGCTCGGCTATCCGACCGAGTTCCGCGCCGAGCGTCTGCGCATTGCGCTCGATGAACAGCAGTTCGTGTTGTACCGGCGCGCGCTCGAAAACGGCGAACACCACGGCCTGCGCTCGGACGTGCTCGATGCGAAACAGGTGCGCGAACTGGTGCCGCTCGCCGGCGACAACGTCCATGCCGGCTACTTCTATCACTTCGGCGGACATGCGAATCCGCATCGCACGTTGCAGGCTTATGCGTGGGCGCTGGAGGATCACGGCGGGCGCATTCTCCAGCACACGCCGGTGACAGGATTCGTCCGGCAAGGCGGACGCGTGAGCGCGGTGAGAACGGCTCACGGCGAGATTGCCTGCGATCATCTCGTGATCGCGGCCGGGCCGCATACCGGCGTGCTCGCGGCGCAACTCGATATCGATGTGCCGCTCGCCGCCGCACGCGCCGAGATGATCGTCACCGAGCCGTTGCCGCCAATGGCCATCGGCGGCGTGGACGGCAATGGCCTCTATGGACGGCAGACGCTGCGCGGCAATCTCGCTTACGGCGGCGGTCCGCACGAATGGATCGGCCTCGACGATGTGCCGAAGGTGCGGCCGCAATCGACTCCGCTTCAGTGCAGTATCGCGGCGCGCCTGGCTGCGTTGCTGCCCAAGGCGGCGCACGCGAAAGTCATCCGCAGTTGGGCGGGATATATCGAGAACACGCCGGATGGACGGCCCGTGATCGATCGTCCGGATGAACGAGGCAATGTGACGGTCGCGACGCTATCGAGCGTCGGCTTCGGCCTTTCGCCCGCAAGCGGTCACGCCATCCGCGACCTCGTGATGGACGGGCGCTGCGGTTTTGCGGATTTGTCGTCGCTGAGATTGGCGCGCTTCGCTCATCTCGAACCGGACTGGCGCGAGCTTCAGGGCTGGCTGCCGTTGCCGCTGCGCGCATCGGCGCCGGTGCTGGAAGCGGCCTGAGCGCATTGCGTCGCCCTTACGCCCGCCTGCTCACGACTGCGTCTGTGCCGCTCTCAACTCCGTCGGACTGATGCCGTAGGCGCGCCGGACCCAGCGCGCCAGATGCGAAGGCGACGCGAATCCCGTCGCCACCGCGACATCCGCGACCGGCACGCTCGAATACGTGAGCATTTCGTGCGCGCGCTCCAGCCGCAACTGCACGTAGTAGCGTGCGGGCGTCGCGTTCAGATGCCGCAGGAACAGGCGTTCCATCTGCCGCGACGTCATGCCGATAGCCGAGCCGATATCGTTGATCTGCAACGGCGTCTCGACATGCGCGCGCATCATCTCGATCGCCCGGCGGATGCCGCGCGGCAGACTCGCGTGATTCTGGTCGCGCCAGCCGCGCTGGCTGTCGGCGGTGTCGCGCATGCGCTCGTGATGGAACTGGTTCGCCACGCGCACCGCGAGATCGCTGCCGTGCTGCATCTTGATGAGATGCAGCATCAGGTCCATCGAAGCAATGCCGCCCGAGCACGTCATGCGGTCACGATCGATTTCATACAGCTTGCTGCTGCACAGCAGGTCGGGAAAAGCCTCCGTGAAAGCCGGCAGATTTTCCCAGTGGATGGTGCACTGATAGCCATCGAGCAGGCCTGCCAGCGCGAGCAGATAAGTGCCCGTGGAAAGCGATCCGATGACCGCACCGGTGCGCGCCGCGCGTCGCAACGCGGCGACGAAGGCCGGTTCGAGCGCGGGCGCGAGCCGCAGGCCGCCGCAGACGAACACATAGTCCGCGCCGGCCAGCACGTCGTCGAACTTGCGCGCGGCAAGCGCGATGCCGTTCGATGCAGGCGCCGGCTCGCCGTCGAGGCTGGCGAGCGTCCACGCATACAATGTTTCGCCAGCGAGGCGGTTGGCCGAGCGCAACGGCTCGATGGCGGACGAGAGGCTCATCATGGACAAGCCATCGGCCAGCAAGAACACGAACTGGCGAGGCACGGCGGCGGACGAAGAAGCGGATTTGAGCAACGCGCGATTCGCAATGGACGATTCGAACCTCCGCATTCGCGAAGGCGGCTTGGGGCCAGCATGTGAGCGCTATTATGGTCGCTAAAACAAGCGTATGGCCAGAAGCGCCGCAACGGTATGGGATCTGAGCGGCGACACGCGCTGCATCTGCGGCGGAATCGGCCGAGGAGAAAGCATGCGAAATTCGTTCGTCGGGGTCGATCTGCGCGCGTTGCAGGCGTTCGTCGCGGTCTGCGAAACCCGCTCCATGACGGAAGCGGCGCGCGTACTCGGCGTCACGCAAAGCGCCGTGAGCCAACTCATCGCGGCGCTCGAGCGCGAACAAGGCGTGGCGCTCTTCGATCGCGAGTTCCGTCCGGTGCGGCCCAACGCGGCGGGCCGCATTCTCTTCGATCGCGCGGGCGCGCTGCTCGAACACGCGCAGGCGGTCTCGCACGACGTGCGTACGGCGACGAGCGAAGGCGTGCCGAGTCTGCGCATTGGTTGCGTGGATTCCTTCGCCGGAAGCGTCGGGCCGCATCTCGTGCAACGTCTTTCCGGGCGCATGAAAACCTTGTCGATGTGGTCCGGCCTCACGCCGACCCTCAGCGAACAGCTTACCAATCGCGAGCTCGATCTCGCCATTTGCACGGAAGCCACGCTCGATCCACGACGCGTCGAACTAAGGCCGCTTTTCTCCGAGACTTTCATTGCGGTGGCGCCGAGGCGCTTCAGCGGCAAGCGCGCGCCCGAGTCCTTTCATGAGGTGCTGCGCGAGTTGCCGCTCTTGCGTTATACGGGCCGCTCGCTCATCGGGCAGCAAGTGGAGCGGCTCATCAGGCACATGAATTTCAATGCCCCGAACCGCTATGAATTCGACGATACCGACCCGCTTCTGAGTCTGGTCGGCTCGGGATTCGGCTGCGCCATCACGTCGCCGCTGTGTCTCTGGCAATCACGCGCGCATCTGGCGGATATCGCGGTCGTGCCGCTGGCCACGACGCGCATCGGGCATCGTCATTTCTACATTCTCACGCGTCAGGCCGAATGGTCGTCGATGGCAGAGGCCGTCGCGCGCGAGTCGGTGGCCGTGACGCGCGACGTAATTGCACCCGGCTTGCTTGCGGCTTTGCCCGGCGCGCCGCCCCATCTTTTCGATGCCTACACCGCCGCGTTCGCCGCGCAAAGCGCCGCGTGAAATTAGCGGAACTGCTTCAAAACATAAGAGTTTCTGATTCGGCCGCGCGGCTTAATGGCAGGGATGCGTTCGCCTCTACCATCCGTAGCTGACAGCGGATACACGCAGTTCAACCTAAGAGACAGGGCAGGACGATGACCACAAACCGCCGTAGTTTTCTGAAGCAGGCTTCACTCGTCGGCGTAGCCGCGGCCACCTCGGGCCTTGCGTCATTCGCGCGCGCCGCGACCGTCGTCAACTACGGCGGCTCGGCATGGCTCGGGCACTACGCGGCCTATGTCGCGATGAAGACGGACATCTTCACGAAGCTCGGCATCGACTGCCGCTGGCAATCGTTCTCCACTTCGTCGGCGCGCATGGGCGCGGTGATGGCGGGGAACATCGACATTGCGGGGACCGGCGTCGTCTCGGCGCTCGCGCTGATGGCAAGCGGCGCGAAGCAGTTTCAGCTCATCTCGACGCCGAACAACTTCGGCAAATCGGAAGGCCTTCTCGTGCGCGGCAATGTGAAGTCGCTCGCCGATCTCAAGGGCAAGAAGATCGGCGTCACGTATGCGTCGAGCTCGCATGTCCTGCTGCTCGACGTGCTGCGCCAGGCGAACATGGACCCGGCGAAGGACGTGAGCATCATCAACTTGCCGGCGACGGAACTGCTGGCGGCGTATCGCGGTAATCAGATCGATGCCGCCGCCGCATGGACACCGACGTTCGACCGCATCAAGGCGCTGCCCGATACCAAACTGCTGCTCGACGATTCCTCGTTCTCGCTCTACAAGCAATATCAGTTGACGCCCGGCCCGGACGTGCTGCTGGTGCGTACCGCATTCGCCAGCGCCCATCCTGATGTGCCGAAAGCCTTTCTGCAAGGTGTCGCGCAAGCCAACGACATGATGACGCACGAGCCGGAGAAGGTCGCGCCCATTCTGATGACGCTCACGAATCTCACGCAGGACGAGCAGATGGCCGTGCTCAAGCAGACGCAGTGGTATTCCCACGCGCAGCAAAAGACGCTTTTCGTCGGCAGCGGCGGAAAGCCGGGACCGTTCGTCGACGGCGTACAAAAGCTGAGCGACATGCTCGTCGATCTCAAGCAGATCGACCAGTCGCCGAAAGTGGCGGACTGGATCAACGCGTCGTATCTCTGAGCGCGCAGCATGGCATCCGACAACAAATGGACGAAGCGCGGCGGGCTTTTCGTCGTCAGCGCCTGCTCGCTGATCGGCTTTCTGCTGCTCTGGGAACTCGTGTGCCGCGCGGGTTTGGTCGATGCGGTGTTTCTGCCCGCGCCGTCGCAAGTGCTGAGCCGCGGCATCCGCATGTGGAATCAGCATACGTTGCTCGATAACGTGCTGGCCTCCATACGCCGGGTCATGGTGGGCTTTCTCGCCGCGGCGGTCGTGTCGATACCGCTCGGCATTGCGCTCGGCACCTCGCGCGTGGCGCGCGCCGTGTTCGACCCGCTACTGTCCTTCCTGCGCCCGCTGCCGTCGATGAGTTGGATACCGCTGTCGCTGCTGTGGTTCGGCATCACCGAGACGCAGAAGTACAGCATCGTCTTCATGGGATCGTTCGCGCCTGCCCTTCTCTATGTGATCGACGCCACGCGCAACATCGACCCGATCTTCGTGCGCGCGGCGCGCAATCTCGGCGCGAACCGCTGGCAGGTCATGCGCGAAGTCATCCTGCCGGGCTGCATGCCGCAGATCCTGTCGGGCATGAAAGTGATTCTCGGCCTCTCGTGGACCTGCGTGATTTCCGCCGAACTCGTCGCCGCGCAGCAAGGGCTCGGCTTCATGATCATGAACGGCCGCGAATTCTTCCAGACCGATACGGTCGTGCTCGGCATGGTGCTCATCAGCATCACGGTGCTCATCACGGATGGCTTGTTCAGGCTCATCGAACGCGGAGTGCTCGCATGGCAACGATAGATGCCCCCATGATTCGCCTCGAAGGCGTGGCGAAGTCCTTCGGCGCGTTGCAAGTGCTCAAGGAAGTCGATCTCGATGTCGCGAAGGGCGAGTTTCTCGTGCTGCTTGGCGCGTCGGGTTGCGGCAAATCGACGATGCTCAACATGATCTCCGGCTTCGAGCCGCCGACGCAGGGCCGCGTGCTCGTCAATGGCCGCGAAGTGAAGGATGTCGAGCCGGCGTGCGGCATGGTCTTTCAGCAATACGCGCTGTTTCCGTGGAAAACGGTCAGCGAGAACGTCGCGTTCGGGTTGAAGATGCGCGGTGTCGGCCGGGCTGAAAGGCGTGATGCCGCGCGTCGCTATATCGAAGCCGTGGGGCTGAAAGGCTTCGAGGACAGCTATCCCGGCGCGCTTTCGGGCGGCATGAAACAGCGCGTGTCGATTGCGCGCGTACTCGCCAACGACCCGGACGTGATGCTGCTCGACGAACCCTTCGCCGCGCTCGACGCCATGACGCGGCAAGTGCTGCAGGAACAGCTTCTGTCGATCTACGAGAAGAGCGGCAAGACGATCGTCTTCATCACGCATTCGATCGACGAAGCGCTGCTGCTCTCCACGCGCATGGTCGTGATGGGCGCGAAACCGGGGCGCATCGTGCAGGACATCCGCAACGACCTGCCCTTGCCGCGTACCGCCGAAGTGCAGCTATCGCCTGCGTATCTGGAGATGAAGAAGTCGATCTGGGAAACGGTGCAGGCCGAAGTCATGCGAGGCCTGGAAGGCGCTGGCTGACGTTCGAACGCGCCGGTACTGCTGCTATCCATCGCTTTTGCTTATGAAGCGCTCGCGATGGCGGCAACCCGGCACACTGCAAACATCATCCGCATGAGAAAGGAAGCGCGACAGTGAATACGTACGATGTAGTGGTGATCGGCGCGGGCGTGATCGGCAGTTCCGTTGCGTTTCATCTGCAAAAGCTTGGCGCCAAAAGCGTGCTCGTGCTCGATCGCGCGACCATCGGCGCGGGCACGACGTCGCAATCGTCGGGCATCTTGCGCACGCATTATTCGGTCAAGGAAAACGTCGAACTCGCGCGCAAGTCCTGGGCCGTGTTCAACGATTTCGCGGGCTACGTCGGCGACGATGAAGCCTCGTGCGGACTCGTGAAGTGCGGCTACATGATCGTCGCGGCCGATGGCGACAAGGTCGAACCGCTGCGCGCATCGCTCGAACAGCAGAAGCAGCAAGGCATTCCGCTCGAATTGCTCGATGCTCGCCAGGCTCACGAGCTCATGCCCATCGCGCAGTTCGACGACGCCGCGTTGATCGGCTATGAACCCGAGGCGGGCTTCGCGGATGCGTATCTCACGGCGACCAGTTTCGCTCGCGCGGCGCGGCGCGGCGGCGTGACGATCCGCGAGAACGTCACCGTGAACCGCTTGCTGATCGAGCACGGCAAGGTGAGCGGCGTTTCGACGAGCATCGGAGATTTTTCAGCGGCAATGGTCGTGAGCACGCAGAACATCTGGACCCCGGAACTCGCCGGATGGACCGGCCGCACACTGCCCGTCTCGCCGGAGCGTCATGCGGTGCTTGCGCTCGAATGCGAGGGCGCGGCCTACACCTACACCATGCCGGTGTTCAAGGATCTGGCCTCGCCCGGCATGCTCTATTACCGCTGCTATGGCGGCAATCAGATGCTCGTCAGCGAAGGCACCGCCGGAGAAAAACTCGCCACGGCCGATACCGAACAGGGCGACATCTCGATGGACTATGTCGTCGAGGTCGGCGCGCAGGTCGCCGAACGGTTTCCCGCATACGAAGCTGCGGGCATTGCGTCGTCGTGGACGGGCGTGTACGACGTCACGCCCGACTGGAATCCGGTGCTCGGCGCGCTGCCCGGCATCGAAGGGCTCGTCGTCGGCTACGGCTTTTCGGGGCACGGCTTCAAGCTCTCGCCAACGGTCGGCAAGGTGCTTGCGCAAGCCGCACTCGGCCTGCAAACCGATGTCTCGCTCGCGCCTTACTCGATCGAACGCTTCGAGACCGGCGCGCTGCTCACTGGAAAGTACGGTGTCGGCGCCGTCTCCTGAAGCGCGCGCGCCCGAGGGCGTCGCCATTGCACCGCTCGCGTCTTTTGCGCCGCAGGCATGGCGCAACGGCGGCGGCACCACGCGCGCGCTCGCGGAAGATGCGGAGGGCGGCTGGCGCATCAGCCTGGCCGACGTGGAACGCGACGGTCCGTATTCGCGCTTTCCCGGCATGACGCGGCAATCGCTCGTCATGACCGGTGCGGGCGTCACGCTGCAAGACGACGCCGTGCAATGTCACTTGCGGCGCGGTATCGCCATGGAATACGACGGCGGCGTTGCGTGGCAAGCCACGTTGCACGACGGCCCTGTTGTCGCGCTCAATGTCATGGCGTTGCGCGGGCGCTATCGAGCACGCATCGAGCCATTGCGCGACGCCGCGTTCGTGCCCCTCGAATGTGTCGCGCTCGTGCTGACGATGAATGGCCGCTGCCTCGTCCACGCTGCCGACAGCGACGACGAGATCATGCTGGCGAAAGGTCACGTGTTGACGCGCATGCCGGGCGCGCCTGCGCTTCATCTCGCGCCTCGGTCGTCGGGAAGCGATGCATCGATTGCGCTCGTCCTCGTCGAGCCCGACAGTCGGCGCTGATCCGCGCGGCTCTTTTCGAATCATTCAAGCAAGGAGATATGCACCCATGAAAATTCTGGTGCCAGTCAAGCGCGTGGTCGACTACAACGTGAAGGTCCGGGTGAAGTCGGACAACACGGGTGTCGATATCGCCAACGTGAAGATGTCCATGAACCCGTTCGACGAGATCGCCGTGGAAGAGGCGGTGCGTTTGAAGGAAGCGGGCGTGGCAACCGAAGTGATCGCCGTGTCGTGCGGCGTCACGCAATGCCAGGAAACGCTGCGCACGGCGCTTGCAATCGGCGCGGATCGCGCCATTCTCGTCGAGTCCGTCGATGAGTTGCAGCCGCTTGCCGTCGCCAAACTGCTCAAGGCGTTGGTCGATCAAGAAAAGCCCGAACTCGTCATCCTCGGCAAACAAGCAATCGACGACGACTCGAATCAGACCGGACAGATGCTCGCCGCGCTGGCAGGCTTGCCGCAAGCGACGTTTGCATCGAAGGTCGTCGTGGCCGACGGCAAAGCCACCGTGTCGCGCGAAGTCGACGGCGGCGCGGAAACGCTGTCGCTGAAGCTGCCCGCTGTCATCACCACCGACCTGCGCCTGAACGAGCCGCGTTATGTGACGCTGCCCAACATCATGAAGGCAAAGAAGAAGCCGCTGACGGTCGTGAAGCCGGCCGACCTCGGCGTGGATGTCGCGCCGCGACTGAAGACGCTGAAGGTCGTCGAGCCGCCCAGGCGTTCGGCGGGTGTGGTGGTGCCCGATGTCAAGACGCTGGTCGGGAAGTTGCAGAACGAAGCGAAGGTGATCTGATGACGATTCTGGTAATTGCGGAACACGACAACGCGTCCATCAAGGCCGCGACGTTGAACACGGTAGCGGCGGCATCGAAAATCGGCGGCGCTATTCATGTGCTGGTCGCCGGTGCGAACGCGCAGGGCGTGGCCAATACGGCAGCGAAGATCGCGGGCGTATCTAAAGTGCTGCTTGCGGATGCGCCTCAACTCGCCGAAGGTCTGGCCGAGAATGTCGAGGGCACGGTGCTGAATATCGCGAAGGACTATTCGCACATCCTCGCGCCCGCGACGGCCTATGGCAAGAACATCGCCCCGCGTATCGCAGCGCATCTTGACGTCGCGCAGATCAGCGACATTACCGCCGTCGACAGCGCCGATACCTTCGAGCGTCCAATCTACGCGGGCAACGCTATCGCGACGGTGCAATCGAGCGATCCGATCAAGGTCATCACGGTCCGTGCAACGGGCTTCGATCCGGTGGCGGCGGAAGGCGGCAGTGCATCGATCGAGAAGATCGAAGCGGCAGCCGACGCTGGCATCTCGTCATTCGTCAGCCGCGAAGTGACGAAGCTGGATCGGCCGGAACTGACTTCGGCTTCGATCATCGTTTCGGGTGGACGTGGTCTCGGCAGCGGCGAGAACTACACGAAGGTGCTCGAACCGTTGGCCGACAAGCTTGGCGCCGCAATGGGCGCATCGCGCGCGGCGGTCGATGCCGGCTACGTGCCGAACGACTATCAAGTGGGGCAGACGGGCAAGATCGTCGCGCCGCAGTTGTACGTGGCCGTTGGTATTTCGGGTGCCATTCAGCATCTGGCCGGGATGAAGGACAGTAAGGTCATCGTCGCCATCAACAAAGATCCGGAAGCGCCTATTTTCAGCGTCGCGGATTACGGCGTCGTCGGCGACCTGTTTTCGCTCGTGCCGGAACTGACTGAAACGATCGACATGCGCTGACCCAGGAGGCGTATCGGGCAAACCTTGCCGCGCCTCGCGTGCATGACCCCCTCACGTTCGGCTAAAAACCTCACCTTCATTCCCAATCGCTGGGAATCCCTTTTTTGTCCGCCGGGAGCGATGTGGCATTCTGCGCTCATCGACATCGCCTTTCCGGCTGGACATCACAGTGAAACGGGAATCTAACGTCACCGGCGCCGAGCGCTTGCTGCTCGTGCTGACCGCGCTCGCTAGCCACGGCAAGGCCATGTCCGCGAAGGACATACTCGCCGCCACCGGTCTCGCGCAGAGCACGCTTTATCGGCAAGTGGCGTTGCTCAAACGCTGGGGCTTCGTCGCCGAGGACGCCGGTTTTTACGCGCCCGGCCCGATCAGTCTTCAACTCGCGCTCGGCTTCGACGTCAATTCGCTGCTGGTCGAAGCGAGCCGCGAAGGCATGCTGAAGCTCGCGAACGCCACGCAGGAAAGCGTCGGCCTGATCGTCGCCGTGAACGATCAGGTGATCTGCCTCGAAATGATCGAGAGCACGCAGTCGTTGCGCTGCTCTTTTGAAAAGGGACGCTCGGTGCCGTTGCGCTCGGGCGCATCCGCCAAGTCGCTGCTCGCCTTCATGGCCGACAAACTGCGCGCCGAGACGCTGGAACGTCTGTTCGCCAACGACGATGCCACCCGCGCCGCGCTCGAAACCGAACTGGAGCGCATTCGCTCGCGCGGCTTCGCGGTGAGCGAAAGCGAAGTCGATCCCGGCGTATGGGGCGTAAGCGCGCCCGTGTTCCGGCGCGCGTCGCGCAGCGCGGGCGCGAGCGCATCGATCACGCTGATGGCGCCCTCCTCGCGCGCGGCAGGCCGGGAGCAGCAACTCGCGGACTGGACCGTGCGCGCCGCCAATGCCATATCCGCGCGGCTGCAGGCCGCCTGAACCGCCAATCAACGACAGACCACACCCCTGGAGCCACGCCATGAAAATCAAGAACCTGCTTTCCGCCGCGAGTTTCGGTATCGCCATGATGATTGCCGCGCTGCCTGGCGCCGCGGCCGCGCAAGACTCGAACGTTTTGAACGTCGCCACGGACGCTACCTTCCCGCCGATGGAGTTCGTCGACAAGGGTCAGCGCACCGGCTTCGATATCGACATCATGAACGCGCTCGCCAAGAGCATGGGCAAGCAGATCCAGTGGACCGATATCGACTTCAAGGGACTGGTTCCGGGCCTCGTCGCCCATCGTTTCGATGCAGCCATCTCCGGCATCTACATCACGCCGGAACGCGCCCAGGTGATCGACTTCACCCAGTCGTACTTCGCGGGCGGCCTGTCCGCACTGGTCAAGGCGGATTCGCCGATCAAGACGCTCGCCGATCTCAACGGCAAGAAAGTGACGGTGCAGGTCGGCACGAAATCGGTCAACTTCCTGCGCGACAACTATCCGCAAGTGCAGCGAGTGGAAGTGGAAAAGAATCAGGAGATGTTCGATCTGGTCGGCATCGGCCGCGCGGATGCCGCCGTCACGGGCAAGCCCGCCGCATTCCAGTTCGCGCGCACGCGCCCCGGCTTTCGCGTGCTGGACAAGGAGCTGACGACCGAGGCATATGGCATCGCGGTGCGCAAGGACGAGCCGCAATTGCGCGATCAGATGAACGCCGCGCTCGCCAAGATCAAGGCGGACGGCACCTACGACGCGATCGTGAAGAAGTGGTTCAGCGCGAGCGCCGGCACGACGGCAAGCGCGAAGTAAGCCGGCGGACCTGAGCCATGCAACTCGACTTCACGCCAGCCTTCGCCGGTTGGGACGATCTGGCGCATGGCGCGCTCGTCACGGTGGAAGTGACCGCCGCCGCGCTCGTGCTCTCGTGCCTGCTCGGACTTCTGATCGGCATCGGCCGGCTCTCGCCGCAGCGGCGCATCGTCTACGGCTTCTGCACCGGATATCTGATCTTCTTTCGCGGCACGCCCCTGCTCGTGCAACTGTTTCTGCTGTTCTTCGGCCTGCCGCAGTTCAATATCCTGCTGCCTGCCTTCGTGTGCGGCATGCTCGGGCTCGGCCTGTATTCGGCGGCCTACGTGTCGGAGGTCGTGCGTGGCGCGATTCAATCGGTGGATCGTGGACAGATGGAAGCTGCGCGCTCCATCGGCATGTCGGCGGGTCAGGCCATGCGAGCGATCATTCTTCCGCAAGCCGTCGTGCGCATGATTCCGCCGCTCGGCAACGAGTTCATCGCGCTCATCAAGAACTCGGCGCTGGTGTCGCTTCTGACCATCGACGATCTCATGCACGAAGCACAGAAGATCATCAGCGTGTCGTACCGGTCGCTGGAGGTGTATCTCGTCGTCGCGCTCGTCTATCTCGTGCTGACGCAGACGACGAACTACATTCTTCATCGCGTGGAACGACGGCTGCGCGCAGGAGGCATGGTGCAATGAACAGCGCCCAACCCATTCTCAGCATTCGCGATCTCACCAAGTCGTTCGGGACGCATCGCGTATTGAACGGTATCGACTTCGATATAGAGCCGAGTCAAGTTGTCGTGGTGATCGGGCCAAGCGGCTCCGGCAAGAGCACGTTTCTGCGCTGCTGCAACGGTCTGGAGCAACCCGAGCGCGGAACCATCGACATCTGCGGGCATCGTCTCGTCGATCAGGGAACCATGCTCAAGGAGCGCGCGCTGAATGCATTGCGCACGGAAGTGGGCATGGTGTTTCAGTCGTTCAACCTGTTCCCGCATCTTTCGGTGCTGCACAACATTACCGTGGGACCGCGGATGTTGCGCGGTGCATCGAAGGCAGATGCCGAAACGGCCGCGCTCGGCCTGCTCAGGAAAGTCGGCCTCGAACACAAGGCGCATGCCATGCCCGCGAGTTTGTCGGGCGGCCAGAAGCAGCGCGTCGCCATTGCGCGGGCGCTGGCCATGCAACCGCGCGTCATGCTCTTCGACGAACCCACGTCCGCGCTCGATCCCGAACTCGTCGGCGAAGTGCTTCAAGTGATGAAGCTGCTCGCCGCCGAAGGCATGACCATGCTCGTCGTCACGCATGAGATGGGCTTTGCGAGAGAAGTGGCGGATGTCGTCGTCGTGATGGATGGCGGCGAGATCGTCGAGGCGGGCCCGCCCTCGCAAATCTTTTCGACACCCACGCAGCCTCGTACACGCTCGTTCCTGCAAGCGGTTTTGTCGCGTGCGTGAATGTTTCACCGATGCCCGATACCGAGTAGTCCGCTCATGAATACACGCACGAAATCACTCTTTGCGGCGCATGCGCTTTTGCCCGAAGGCTGGCGCACCGACGTGCTGCTCGAATGGGACGCCACAGGTACGCTCGTGGCGGTCACACCCGATAAGCGCGATGCGCCCGCCGACGTCGCGCGTGCCGCCGGACCGGTCATTCCCGGCATGCCGAATCTTCATTCGCACGCGTTCCAGCGCGCGATGGCCGGACTCACCGAGTATCGCGCGAACCCGACCGACAGTTTCTGGAGCTGGCGGGAACTGATGTATCGCTTCGCCGCGCGCATCACGCCCGAGACGCTCGGCGCCATTGCGCGCTGGCTGTATGTCGAGATGCTCAAGGCTGGTTACACGTCCGTCTGCGAGTTCCATTACGTGCATCACGCGGAGGATGGAACACGTCATGCAAACGCCGCCGAGCTTGCGCAACGCGTGGTGGATGCGGCGAGCGAAACCGGCATCGGCATGACGATGCTGCCGGTGCTCTATCAGTTCAGCGGCTTCGGCGAAGAGCCGCCTCGCGACGATCAGCGGCGCTTCGTCAATACCACCGAAGGCTATCTCGATCTGCTAGCCGCGTTGCGTCATGCCCGGCCCGAACACGGCGCGCTGCGATACGGCGTCGCGCCGCATTCGCTGCGCGCGGTGTCGGAGGCGTCTCTGCGCGTCGTCATCGAAGCGTTGAACGACATCTCGCCTGACGCGCCGGTTCATATCCACATCGCGGAGCAAACGGCAGAAGTGGATGCTTCGCTTGCCGCGCTGGGCGCGCGGCCCGTGCAATGGCTGCTGGATCGTTTCGACGTGAACGCGCGCTGGTGCCTCGTGCATGCGACGCATATCGACGCCAGCGAAACCGCTGCGCTCGCGAAAAGCGGCGCCATTGCGGGCCTGTGCCTCACCACCGAAGCGAATCTCGGCGACGGGATTTTCCCCGCGAACGAATACCTCGACGCAGGCGGCGCTTTCGGTATCGGCTCGGATAGTCATGTCGGCGTGGACTGGCGCGCGGAACTGCGACTGCTCGAATATGGCCAGCGTCTGTCGCGGCGGCAGCGTAACGTGCTGGCATCGCACGAAACGGCGCAGGTTGCCGATCGCCTGTTTCGCGACGCCCTCGAAGGCGGCGCATGCGCGACCGGCCGCGCAGTCGGCGCGCTCATGCCGGGGGCGCGCGCGGACTGGATTGTGCTCGACGCCGATCATCCGAATCTCGCGGAACAGACGAGCGCGACGTGGCTCTCTTCCGTCGTATTCTGCGAACACGGCGAATCGCCCGTGCGCGATGTGTTCGTTGGCGGCGAGTGCGTGATCCGTGAGCGTCGGCATCACGATGAAGCGCGGCATTATCGCGACTATCGTGCGGCGCTTGCGCGGCTTTTTGCCGGCGCTTGAATCTACACAGTATCGCTGTTGTGCCCGTCGTTGGAGGGCGTGCCGATCGTCGCGCTCCAAGCGGCGTCGAACGTATCCGTTGCGGCCTATTCGATGCGCCTGCGCGTGGAAATGGCGGACGCCGTGGAAATGACGAGGTCCGCGAAGCGCTTTTCGTCGCGATCGGCCTGCCAGCGCGAACGCGCCACCGCAATGTTCACCGCGCCGATGCCTCGTCCGTGCGCATTGGTGATGGCGGCCGCGGTGGAGATATCGCTGACGAAATATTCGTCCTCCGTGTGCGCATAGCCCTGCTTGCGAATCTGTGCAACACGCTCCTTGATCTTGCGCGGCTGATACACCGTCGAGGCCGTATAGGGCACGAGGTTGGTACGCGAGAGAATGTCGTCGATCTCGCCGTCGGCGAGCGTGGCGAGGATCGAGAGACCGGGCGCCGTGCAATAAGCCGGCAAGCGCGAGCCGGTGATGACGTGCGCGTTGAACACGTTGCGGCTCACGATGCGCAGCACGAAAACGATGTCCGTGTCGTCCAGCACGGTGAGATTGGTGGCCTCTTCCGTCTCCGATCCGAGTTGCTGCAGATACGGCGTGGCGCGGCTCACGAGATCGTTCGACGTGAGGTAGTGATAGGTGAAGTCCAGCAGCCGTGGCGACAGTTCGTACTTGCGGCTGTCGGGGTCCTTGAACAGATAGCCGAGCGCCGCCAGCGTAAAACTGAAGCGCTGCGTCGCGCTCATGTCGAAGCCCGTGATGGCCGAGATTTCCGAAAGCGACAACTGCCGCTTGCTACCGTCGAAAGCCGTGAGCACCTTCATGGCCTTTTCGACGGACTGCACGTACAGCGACGACGCAGTTGCGTCCACCGCCTCGCCCGCCCCTTTCGCGGCGGCGTTCTTGCGTTTTCGCGGGGCTTTGGACTCGTCGCTCATCTCTCGTATGCTTTTGTCGTCGATGGCAAAATTATCGCATAGCCCTATTACCCTATCTGAATGCGATAACTCCTCAGGCTTTCACGCTGACCAGCCGATCCCACGCGTCTTCCACGCTGCGCGACAGCAGATGCTTCTTGATGCGTTCGCTCGCCGTCAGTTCGAAGCCCGGCACCGCGCGGTAATAACGCGGCAACTGAAAATTCGCGAGGCGCTCTCGCGCCCATAAGTGCAGCGTTTCCCAGTCCACCGGCTCGTCCTTGAACTGCACGTTGAGCAGAATGTCCTGCTCGCCGACCGCCGACGCCACGCCCATCGCAGCGCTCAACCGCACCGCCGGATGCGTCGCGAAAACGCGTTCGATCTCCCATGCCGACACGTTCTCGCCGCGCACACGCATGCTGTCCGTCTGCCGGCCGACGAAATACAGATCGCCATCGGCGTCGCGGCGCGCGCGATCGCCCGTGTGCAATTTGCCGTTGCGAAGCGCAGATTTCGTCGCCTCGGGATTCTTCAGATACGCTGGCAAAAAGGTCCCTTCCACTTTGCTCGACAACACGATCTCACCCGCCTCGCCTGGCGGCACCGGCTGGCCGTGTTCATCGAGCAATTCGATATCGAGCCACGGCAGCGCGCGGCCGATGGACCCCGGCTTGCCGGTAACGTTCGCGGTAGCGAAGCTGGAACACTCCGTCATGCCGTAGCACTCGCGCAGACGCACCTTGAGGCGCGCTTGTATCGGCTCCCACGCGGACGCGCTCACGCCCGCGCCCCACGCCACGCGCAACGAATGCGCTGAAGGCTGCGCGGCTTCGGGCAACTGCATCAGGATATCGAGCACGCCGCCAAGGTAATGCAGTTGCGTCGCGCCCGCGCGCTCCACTTGCGGCCAAAACTGCGAAGCCGAGAAGCGCGGCACCGCATGCAGTGTCACCGGTTCGAGGAACGGCAGCAACAGCATCTGCGCGCCGCCGATGTGGCACAGCGGCTCCCACAGGAACAGGCGGTCTCCCTCGCGCACGTCGGCGACACGCAACGCCGCTTCACTCGCAATGCGCATCATGCGATGCGTGAACACGACGCCCTTCGGCGCGCCCGTCGTGCCGGATGTATAGATGATGCACAACGGCGCGTCGACGGGGATCGCCGGCGTGGCGAACGCGGCGTTCGTATCCGCCGCATCGAACGCGGGCAGGCGCGTGCGTTTGGACATGCCGCAGTCGATCGATGCCGTGATCGCGTCGAACTCGCCGTCGATGACGAAGAGTTTCGGTTCTGCATGTTGCAGCAGATAGTCGAGGCCCGACGCGCGCAACTTGATGTTCACCGGCACCCAGACGAGGCCGCTCAACACGAGTGCGTAAATCAGATGAATGTGTTCGGGACTGTTGCCGAGCATCACCGCGACGCGATCGCCCGGCACGAGCCCCTGACCCGCGAACCAGCGTTGCAATTGCACGATATGACGCGAGGCGTCCGCGCACGAGATTGCATGATCGTCGAAATGCACGACGGTGCGCGCGGGCGTGGCGCGCAATCCGGCCGCGAGGAGCGGCGCGCAATCGAGTTCGTCGTTCGCGTGCCGGTGGCCAAAGTATTCTGAATAACGATGCATGTTCGAATCGGGTTATGGACTGCTTTTATGGCTGGGTGTCGCTGAATGGTGTCGAAATCAGCGCGCGCGGCGCTTGAACCACGACGACACCGCCACCACCAGCGCGATCAGCACGATCAGCGTGGTCGATACCGCCGCGAGCGTGGGCGTCACGGCCAATTGGATGTCGTCCCACATCTGTTTGGGTAGCGTCGAGTTGATGCCGCCGCTCACGAAGATCGCAATGGTGAGATCGTCGAAGGAAACCAGAAATGCGAACAGGAACGCCGCCGTCACGCTCGCCATCAGAAGCGGCAGCACGATCGACGTAATACGCCGCAGCGGCGATGCGCCCATGACCCGCGCGGCATCGTCCAGACGCCAGTCGAAGCGCTGGAAGCCGGCTGCAAGCGTCACCACCACGAAGGGAATAGCGAGCACCGTATGCCCGATCACGAGCCCGAGGTTGGTGCCCGTCAGCCCGAAGCGTCCGAACAGATACAGGAGCCCGACCGCCACCACGATACGCGGCACGATCAACGGCGCGACCAGCAGCGCGAACACCGGTTTGCTGGCGCGGCGCGGCATGCGCGTCATCGCGAGCGTCGCGCCGAAGCCGAGCAGCAGCGACAGCACCGCGGTGCCGAATCCCACTTCGAACGATCGGATGATCGCGCTGTGCCACACGGGCGAATCCATGAAGGTGCCGAACCACTTGCCGCTGAAAAGCTTCGGCGGGAACGCGATGTAGTCGCTCTTCGTGAACGCGTACGGAATCACCGACAGCACCGGCGCGACCAGCACCACCATGATCGCGCAGGTGTAGACGCCGAGCGGACTGGCTGCGCGCGCGGCAATATCCGCATGCGGATTGCGGCGCATGAGAAACGGCGCGAAGAGGCGGCCGGCCAGCATCAGAACGGCGGCCTTGATGCCTTGCGCCCGCGAGCCGCGCGAACGCTCGGTGACTTCGCCCGTGAGCGAAGTCAGGCCGACCATGCGGTCATAGACGAAGAAGATCACGATCGAGCAGACGAGCAGCACGGTCGAGAGCGCGCCGGCGAACCGCATGTCGAAGAGTTCGAGCACGGACGAGATCACGAGTTGCGCGATCATCGTTTCCTTCGGCGAGCCAAGCAGCGCCGGCACGATGAAGAAGCCGAGACTCGAGATGAACACGAGCAGTCCCGCCGCCGCGACACCCGGCGACGACAAGGGCAGAAACACCGTGAAAAAGCTCATGCTGCGTTGCGCGCCGAGCGTTTCGGCGGCTTGTGTCAGACGGTCGTCGATACCGCGCATCACAGGCAGCATGGTCATCACGGCGAGCGGCATCATGGAATGCACCATGCCGATCAGGACGCCGGTCAGCGATGGAATCGTACCGCTCGTTTCCCGCACGAGACCGAGCGACAGCGCGATGGTCGACAGCACGCCGGTCTTGGAGAGCAGCAGCATCCACGCATAGGTTTTGACAAGGTAGCTGGTCCAGAACGGCAGCATGATCCACAACAGCCAGCGTTCGCGCACGCGCTCCGACAGACGGCTCAACATGTACGCAACCGGATAGCCGAGCAGAATGGACAACGCCGCCGTCATGAACGAGATGCCGAACGTAATCCACAAAACCTTGGCATAAACCGGCGTGCGCGCGATGCGTTCGAACTGCGAGAAACCGTATTGCCCGTCCGCGCCGACGAGTCCGCCTTGCAGAATCTCGCCGACCGGCACGATGAAGAACACCAGCAGGAACAACAAGGTCGGCACGATAGGCAAGATGCGCAACGTGCGCGCGGTCCACACGGACCGGCCGCGCCGCGAGCCTTCGTTCTCGCGTTGCGCGTGAAGTGCGATGGTCATATGCGCGTCCTCAGCCGTGCAGCAACGTGGTGCGATACGGGTCCCACACGAGACCCACCCTTTCACCGATGCGTGGCGACAGGCTGCGCTCGCAGCGCACCGTGATCTCGCTGCCGTCGTTCATGGCGAGTTGCACGCGCGTATCGCTGCCGAAGAAAACGACATCGGCGATGGTGCCGTCGATGAAGCCGCTCTTCGGTTCCACGAGGCGCGGCGCCTCGGGACGCAGCAACAGCGTGTGGCGCGTCGACGGTGCGACTTGCGCGTTCATCGGCAAGGGAATGCGTCCGCCGGCGGCAAGCAGAATGGGCTCGCCGCCCTTGCCGCGCGTGTCGTCGAGCGCGCCTTCCAGCAGATTCGAGTGACCGATGAAGCCCGCCGCGAATCGCGTCGCCGGGCGGTCGTAGAGATCGGCGGGCGTGCCTACCTGTTCGATGCGCGCCTGATTCATGAGGCAGATGCGGTCCGAAAGCGTGAGCGCTTCGTCCTGATCGTGCGTGACGTAGACGAAGGTCGCGCCAAGCTCTTTGTGCAGACGGCGGATTTCCGACTGCATATGCTCGCGCAGCTTCTTGTCCAGCGCGCCGAGCGGCTCGTCCAGCAAGATCACCGACGGACGATACGCAAAGCATCGCGCCAGCGCGATACGCTGCTGCTGGCCGCCCGACAGTTCCTTCGGAAAACGCTTGGCGTATTCGGTCATGCGCACCATGGCGAGCGCGTCGTCCACGGCGGCGCGCACGTCCTCGCGCGACTTGCGCCGCATGCGCAGACCGTATGCGACGTTGTCCCACACGCTCATGTGCGGAAAGAGCGCATAGCTCTGAAACACCATGCCGATGCCGCGCTTGCCCGGCTCGACATGCGTCACGTCGCGGCCATCTATCTCGATACGCCCCGCGCTCGGCGCAACGAGCCCGGAGATCATCTGCAACAACGTGGTCTTGCCCGAACCCGAGGGACCGAGCAGCGTCAGGAACTCGCCCGCCTGCACGGCGAGGTCCGTCGCTTCCAGCGCGATGGCGTCGCCATAACGCTTCGCGATGCCGATTGCCTCGAGTTTCGAGCTCATCTTCCGCTCCTTACGAAATGATCCACGAATTGAACCGCTCGGTGACTTTCTGGCGATTCTCTTCCCACCATTGCGGACTCGGCAGCTTCATGTCCTTGATGTTTTCCGGCGCCGTCGGCAACAGCGCGGCACGCTCCTTGTCGATGGTCTCGAACGACTTCTTGTTGGTCGGTCCGTAAGCCAGCGTGCGGGTGAGCGCGGCCTGGCGCTTCGCATCGGCGCAAAAGCGCACGAACTGCCTGGCTGCATCGGCGCGCGGCGTGCCCTTCGGAATGCCCCAGCCCTCGATGGAATACAGGCCCTGATTCCACACGATGTTGACCGGCGCGCCCGAATCCTTCGCGGCTTGCGCGCGGCCATTCCAGGTCGAGATCATGTCGACGTCGCCGCTCTGGATCGCCTGCATGGCCTGCGCGCCCGAGGTCCACCAGATGGCGATATGCGGCTTGATCTTGTCGAGACTCTTGAAGGCGCGATCAACGTCAAGCGGATAGAGCTTGTCGAGCGGCACGCCGTCGGCCAGCAGCGCCTGCTCCAGCGTGTCGAGCGGACTGCGCCGCAGGCAGCGGCGGCCGGGAAATTTCTTTACGTCCCAGAAATCCGCCCACGACTTCGGGCCGTTGTCCTTGAACTTGTCGGCGCGATAGGCAAGCACCGTCGAATACACGTCCACACCAAGCCAGTTCGGCGTGATCGCCTCGGGCATGATGTCCGGGAAGTCGCTCGCCTTGAGCCCGATCGGTTCGAGCAGCCCTTTCGACTCGAGATACGGAATGTCGGCGGACAACGTGAGCGTGGTTACGTCCCACACGTAGTTCTTGGTTTGCACCATCGCCGCGAACTGCGCCACCGGTTGAGATTCGCGCGCGACGCTCACCACCTTGATGCCGGTGGCTTTCTCGAACGGATCGTAGAAGGCCTCGCGATACGCCGTCGTGTACGGGCCGCCCGGGTCCGACACCACGATCTGCTTACTCTGCGCGCGTGCTGCAAGCGGCATTGCGCCAGTTACGGCTAGCGCAAGCGCGCCTTGCAGGGCGCGGCGTCGCGTCGGATTGAAGTCTTGCGTCATGTTTCAGGTCTCCCGCACAGGGATTGAAAAGGAACGGCTCGGCTTCAGCCCGATTTATTTGGCGCGCTTTTTGAAGAACGCTTCCATCATGCGAGCCGGCTCCCCGGAGTCGTACGCTTCGCGCTGAATGCGCATGCCCGCTTCGATGCAATCGACGAAACCCGGCTCCGTCATCTCGCGAAAACGCTGCTTGTCCAGACGCATGGCGACCGGTGGCTTGTCCGCGAGTTCGGTGGCGATTTCGAGCGCCTTCTCGAACACCTTTTCTTCCGGCACGAGGTGATGCATGAGACCGATGCGGTGACACTCCTCCGCGTCCATCAGGCGACCGGTGAGCGTGAGTTCGATGGTTCGCGACATGCCGAGCATCGAGTTCATGATCCACGGACCTGTGGTGCTGGCGATACCCGCGTTGATTTCCGGCTGACCCATGCGCACGCCCGGATGACCGACGCGAATGTCGCCGAGCAGCGCGACCTGAAATGCCGAGCCGGCGGCCGTGCCGTTGAGCGCCATGACGAGCGGCTTCTGAAGGCCGCGCAGCGCGGCGTAATAGCGCTGCCATTCCTTGACCCATTCCACGGCGCGCTCGCCGTCGAAGTCGTGCGCTTCCGACAGATCCTGCCCCGCCGAAAATGCGCGGTTGCCGGCGCCGGTCATGATGATCGCGGCGACCTGATCGTCGTCGTTGTAGCGATCGAGCGCGTCGATGATCTTGTTGCGCATCGGCGTGGTCCACGCGTTGAGGCGCTCGGGACGATTCAGCGTAATGACCGCCACGCGGCCATGACTGGAAAACAGGACGTCTTCACTCATAATTATCGCATCGCAATAGTTGATGGTGAATGGCAATATAGGCCGATCAAAATTACGATGCAAGCGGGTTTACGAGATGGACTGCGGCCGGTTGCCGAGAGACGCTTGCACTTAGGCGTTGAGCCGTTGGTCAACGCATCGCAACACGGCGTTCTCGCTAACCGCTCTGCCCGCAGAATGCGCATGGCCCGCATGGCGGCGATGAACCGCGCCCGCCGCGTACTGACCGCGCACGGTGTCGCAGGCGATATCCGCGACCGACATGGCCCGCAGCGACTTAGACGTTTTTAGGGGTTGTCAACGCGGGTTCCTTCTCCGGCGCCGCGCGCCAAAAGAAGTTGGAGCAGCCGGCCGTAGCGAAGACGGTTACGCAAATGGCGGAACGTCTAGGCGCGCGTCTGCCGCTGCGTTCGACACGAGGGCTCGCGCCGGCGGAAGCCGGTCAGCGCTTTCATTTGCACGCGCGCCGGACCATCGAAGAGGCGGAGCAAGCCGAGCAGGCGGTGCGCGATTCGTCAGACGGCTTTTTCGGAGGACCGCGCATGGGCGCGGCTGCGTGTCTTGCCGGCGCTCAAGTCGTTCCTCGATCGACGCCTTGACCTCAGCGTCAACATCGTTCTCGACGAAGGCGTCGATGTTGCGTTGCAGGTGCGGAACGCACCAGAGCAGTCGCCAATACGACTCGGGATGCTGGCGGCTAGATGATGGATGGATCGCTTGACGCAGTGAGCGGCTCGCGTGGGAACGAGGCGTGGACCACTTTCCAGGTTCCCACGCCTCGCGCCGTATTTTTAGTTTTGTCCTCGCGCTACCACGACATCGCGGAACCGAATCTTCCGGGGCAATCCCCACGCGATGAGCACAGCCGTAATCGCGCACACCACGGCGATTGCATAGAGTCCCATCGACGGGCTCCCCAGCAGGTCCTTGACCTTGCCGACCATATAAGGCGCAACGATGCCGCCGAACTGTCCAAGCGAGTTGATCAACGCAAGCCCGGCTGCTGCCGCGGCACCCGTCAGCATTCTGGCCGGGAACATCCAGAAAATGCCGAACGAAGCGATGACACCCGTAGCGGAGATGCTGAGGCCGAGCACGAGCAACACCGTATGGCCGGGCCATGTGGCGCTGATCAGATAGCCGAGTGCCGCCGCGATCGCGCAGCCGGCCAGATGCCAGCGCCGCTCACCGGTACGGTCCGAACTATGACTGATGAGCACCGTGCCAGCCATTGCCGCGAGATAGGGAATCATCGTGATCAGACCGATGATGAGCGGGTCGCTCGTGCCCGCGCTCTTCACCAGTTGCGGCATCCAGAAGAGGAAGCCGTAGATCCCCATGCAAAGCCCGAAATAGATCAGTGAGAACAGATAGATCACCGGCCAGCGCAGCGCTACGAGGAACGAATGCGTGCTGTCGACCTTGCGGTCGCGCGAGAGGATCGAGGCAAGAAGCGTCTTCTCCGAAGGCGTCAGCCACTTGGCGTCTTCCATCCGGTCATCGAGCACGATCAGCACCACGATGCCGAGCAGAACCGAGGGCAAACCTTCGAGCAAAAACAGCCACTGCCAGCCGGGCATGCCATTCAAGCCATCGAAGAACTTCAGGATGCCGCCGGAAATCGGGCCACCGATGATTCCGCACAGTGCAATCGCCCCGAAAAAATACGAGTTCACGCGACCGCGCCGTTCGGCGGGAAACCACTGCGTGTAGAAGTAGAGCACGCCCGGCACGAACCCGGCTTCGAGTGCGCCGAGGAGAAAGCGCAGGATATAGAACCAGGTTTCGTCGCGCACGAACATCATTGCCGCCGACGCGATGCCCCACGAAATCATGATGCGCGCGATCCAGCGTCGCGCACCGGTGCGCACCATGATCGCGTTACTTGGAATCTCGAACAGCAAATAACCGACGAAGAATACGCTTGCGCCAAAGCCGTACGCGGCGTCGCTGAAGCCGAGTTGAGCCTGCATTTGCAGCTTGGCGAAACTGATGTTCACGCGATCGAGGTAAGCAACCACGAAGCAGGCGAGGATCAAGGGAACGATACGTCGGGTTACTTTATTGAAGAGGTGCGCCTCGGCAGCGGTATCCATCTCCGGTATTTCGGTCAGCGTTTCGAGCATACCTGTCTCCATCGATTTGTTTTGTCTTCTAATTGCGGGCACCGGTTTCCAATCAACCAGTACACGCTGCGCTCGCTCGATTGTCTAGCCGCGTCCTATGAACGGCATCTTGGTTGCCATCACCGTCATGAACTGCACGTTCGCGCCGGGCGGCATGCTTGCCATGTAAGCGACGGATTGCGCCGCATGCGCCAAGTCCATCGTCGGCTCCGGCGCTCGCTCGCCGTTTGCCTGAAGAACGCCACCGGCCATTCCTGCGGCCATCTCTGTCAGAACGTTGCCGAAATCGATCTGACAGACCGCGATGTCGTACTTGCGCCCGTCCAGCGCGCAGGCCTTCGTCAAGCCACTGACTGCGTGCTTGCTTAACGTGTAATCCGCGGAATGAAGACGCGGCGTATGTGCCGACAAGGAGCCGTTGTTGATGACCCGGCCGCCTGGCGGGTTATTTGCACGCATCCGGCGAAAGGCGGCTTGCGTGCACAAAAGCGTGCCGATCACATTGATATCGAGCATCGTGCGAAAGCGCTCTATCGAAAGATCCTCGACCGACACGCCTTCCACGCCCACTCCCGCGTTGTTGAAAAGCAGATCGAGGCGACCGTAGCGCTCCTGCACCGTGTCGAAGAGACGTTGTACCGATGCCGCGTTGGTGACATCGGTGGCAATGGCCATCAACTTGCTGGCGGATTCGGGATCGTGTTGCTCGTAGTCTCGAATGACCGCGTCGAGCGCCTCTTGCCGACGTCCGGCGAGCGCGACACACCAGCCATCGTTCGCGAGCGCGTGCACCGTTGCCCGACCAATACCGCTGCCCGCTCCTGTGACGATGGCTACGCGCAATGTCTTCTCTGTGTCGTGTCGAGTCATGACGGCTTCTGTTTGTTCTCGTCTGCGGTTGGCCCGGAGCGGTTTATCCGGCATGGATAGGCACTTATGACTTTGCAGTGAATCTAGCGAAAACTTTACAGGCCGGGAACTGAGACTTTTTGATAGCGGTATGACTTTGCGTTATACCGGGCGCTGTCGATTCACACTGCAGATGACGGCCCATTCGGCGCGAGAGCCAGTCCCCGTCTGCGTTCCCGAGGCGGCGACCACCCCGTAATCCGAATCGAGAACTTCCCTGCTTCGTCACAATCGCCCTTGCGCATAAGGGAATGTGCGTAGTACGACCGTATCGGTTCGAAAAGAATGGTTCGGCGGCTCGCATATCGATTACGAGCCGGCTTGCGCAACCGCAGTTTCGGTAAAAAGGTGCGCCCCCGACGCCACGGCGGAACAAATCCCCTCTCGCTCATTCATGTTCTATCGCCGGGAGCCGTTATTGGATACATGGAGCATCGCATCAGGCACTGTGCGCTCAAGCGACGCTTCATACCCAGAGCCTGAACCGTAGGCCCGGGTACACGATGAAGCTTCTGCGCATTCAAAACCTTCGGATTCGTCAACTGAGAGAGACGACTACCGATGCAGACGACCAATCGGTACACCGGGCAAAGACACCACAACGTTGAACCCGAGGATCAAATCATGACGCACTTCTTCAAGCGCTATCTCAAGGATACGCGCGGCATTACCGCGATTGAATATGGCCTGATCGCCGGCGTACTTGCGCTCGGCATCATGACGTCCGTCAGCGGCGTCGCCACTCAACTGTCGACCACCTTTTCCGCCATCACGACCAAGCTCTCTACGATCCACTAAGCGTGGTCGGCGTTCTCTTCGGGAGTTTCGTGAGCCTCGACCCGGCAACGCTAGGCTAGTCGCAGATCCCACAAGACATCGAGTACCTGTCGAGTGGTGCGCTCAACGTGCCCCACACGGTGTGCAATGCCTAGCCGACGCCACAACGCCGGGCGCAGCGGACGCATGACGACGCGTCCGTCGGGCGATGGCGTCGTGGCCTCATGCGGCAGAAGCGCCGCGCCGTAACCTGCCGCCACGAGACTCTTGATCGCGTCGTTGTAGTTCAGCTGAATGCGCGGCGTCGGATGATGACCCGCCGTCGCAAACCACTCCGCTGTCAGACGCGAGAGACGCGTAGTCGCATCATTCAATATGAGAGGCCGAGCGGCCAGCCAATCAGGCGTGACACGGGCGGGACAACGCCAATGCGCGGGCACGAACGCCATCACCGGGTCGCGGCGCCAAGGCTTTATCACGAGTCCGGCCACGGAGAGTTGAGGCAGCGCGACCAGCCCGACATCCAGTCTCCCATCCGCCAATTGGGACAGCGTTTCATGCGACGTGAGCACCGCAAGCTGAATATCGATTGCGGGATTGTGCTGGCGCAACACGTCGAGCGCTTGCGGCAACAAGTGCGCGATCACACCAGTCGATGCACCGAGCCGCACCCGCCCTTCCAGTCCCTGCACCTGGCGTTCGATATCGTCCAACGCCTGCTCCGCATCGGCCAGCAGCCGACGCGCGCGTTCCACCAGCAACTCTCCTATTGCCGATGGCCTGACCTGCCCGCGCTTGCGTGACAAGAGCGGCGCCCCAATGCGGTCTTCGAGTTCAGCGACATGCAAACTGACCGTCGGAGGCGCCAGATGCAGAGCGCGCGCTGCATCGGCAAATGAGCCCCGCTCGGCAACCGCGATGAGAGTGCGCAAACGGTCAAGGCTGATCTCTCGCATGTTGGCGTCCAAATTCAGAAAAGTTGAATGTTCAAGTCATGAAATTCGAATTTTCTTATTCTAACGATTGGATGAACATAGGCGCTCGTTCTGCTCGTTACCACCACTCGGAGTATCCCGCGTATGAGCGCCCCCATTGTTTTCATCGATGGCGACCAAGGCACCACCGGATTGCAAATCCAAGAACGGCTGCGTGATCGGACCGACATCACGCTGTTCACGCTTGCCGCCGAAGAACGTAAAGACTCACGCCGTCGCGCGGAAGCCATCAACGCCTGCGACATTGCAATTCTTTGTTTGCCCGATGCCGCCGCACGCGAGGCAGTGGACGCTATCGTCAATCCTGCCGTCAGAGTCATCGACGCGAGTTCGGCCCACCGCATACAGCCGGGCTGGACATACGGCTTTCCGGAGATGACGGCAGGACAAGCCGATCGCATCGTAAGCGCCCGTCGCGTCACCAATCCCGGCTGCTATCCGACAGGGGCAATTGGCTTGCTGCGTCCGCTGTTGCAGGCCGGACTCATACCCGGCGGCTATCCTGTCAGCATTCATGCGGTATCCGGCTATTCCGGACGCGGTCGTGCCGGCGTGGAGGAACACGAAGGTAAAGATGCCGTCAACGCGCCTTCATTCCAGGTATATGGTCTGGAGCTCGCGCACAAGCACACGCCGGAGATCCAGGCGCACGCCGGACTCGCGCAGCGGCCGATTTTCGTGCCTGCGTATGGTGCGTTTCGCCAGGGCATTGTGCTGACGGTGCCGTTGGAGTTGCGGCTGCTCGCATCCGACGTGGATGGCGCCACGTTACACGCTTGCCTCGCGCGCCACTATGCGGACGCGGCCCACGTGCATGTCTTGCCGCCGCATGAATCGAGCGTTTTGCGGCATCTCGATCCTCAGGCGCTGAACGGTACGAACGACATGCACCTGAGCGTATCTTCCAACGTGGAATACGGGCAGGTTCTGCTGTCCGCGGTGTTCGACAACCTTGGCAAAGGGGCATCCGGCGCTGCGGTCCAGAACCTGAACCTGATGCTTACGCGGCAATGCCAAGGGTGAACTCAGGCGATGACCTTTTGCTCTCCAGCGGCCTCGCGCATGCGACGTGCTTCGTCGCGCAGGAACTGCTGGTAATCGTCCAGATCGCCGTCGAAGGGTTCGACGCCGCCCTTGGTCACGAGCCAGAACTCGTCGCATACCGCGCGCAGCAGGGACCGGTCGTGACTGACCAGCATCACCGTGCCTTCGAATTCGTTGAGTGCCATGCCTAGCGCTTCGCGTGTGGCCAGGTCGAGGTGGTTCGTAGGCTCGTCGAGCAGCAGCAGGTTAGGACGCTGCCATACGATCATGCACAGCACGAGCCGCGCCTTTTCGCCGCCGCTCATCGTGCCGACTGCCTGATGCACCATGTCGCCACTGAAGTTGAAAGTACCTAGGAACGTGCGAAGCGATTGTTCGGTGCCACTTTGGCCGGGCGCACGCATGTTCGCGGGCGTGTCCTTGGCAAGGCGGATCATGTGTTCCAGCGGCGTGTCGAGAGGACGCAGCACGTCGAGTTCTTGCTGCGCAAAGTAGCCGATGTTCAGGCCCTTGCCTTCGCTGATTTCGCCCGCAATCGGCGCAAGTTCGTGCGCCACCGTCTTCACCAGCGTGGACTTACCCTGGCCGTTGGCACCGAGAATACCAATGCGCTGTCCGGCCAGCACCGACCGGTAAATGCCTCGCACGATGACCGTCGGCGGCGTGCCGGGCTCGGCATCGCTCGGCGCCGGGTAGCCGAAGGTCGCGTCCAGCATCGACAACAACGGGTTTGGGACGTTGAGTGGCTCCTTGAACTCGAAGTTGAACTCTGCGTCGGCGAGCACGGGCGCGATCTTCTCCATGCGTTCGAGCGCCTTGACCCGGCTCTGCGCCTGCTTCGCCTTCGAAGCCGTTGCCTTGAATCGGTCGATGAACTTCTGCAGGTGGGCGATCTTGTCCGCCTGCTTGGCCATCGAGGCCTGCTGCAACGCCATCTGCTCGGCGCGCATGTCTTCGAATTTGCTGTAGTTGCCGCCGTAACGCACGAGCTTGGCGTTATCGACGTGGACCGTTACCTGCGTGACCGCATCGAGGAATTCGCGATCGTGGCTGATCACGACCAAGGTTCCCTGATAACGCTTGAGCCACGCCTCCAGCCAGACCAGCGCGTCGAGATCCAGGTGATTGGTCGGTTCGTCGAGCAACAGCAAGTCGGACGGACACATGAGCGCGCGCGCCAGTTGCAGCCGCATGCGCCAGCCGCCGGAGAAACTATTGACCGGCTGGCTAAGTTGCGCAGCACTGAAACCGAGCCCCAGGATCAGCGCTTGGGCACGCGCGGGGGCATCGTGCGCACCGGCGTCGTGAAGGGCCATGTAGGCGTGCGCCATGCGCATGCCATCGTCGTCGGTCTCCGCGGCGGCGACTTCGATCTGCGCGGCCAGCAACACAGTGTCGCCTTCAATTACGAAGTCGGTCGCGCTCTGCTCGGTCTCCGGCATCTCCTGCGCGACCTGACCCATCTTCCAGGCAGCGGGAATCGAAAACTCGCCACTGTCCTCGTGCAGCGTGCCATTGAGAAGGCCGAAGAAGGACGACTTGCCGGCGCCATTGCGCCCTACGAGGCCGATCTTTTCGCCGGGGGTGAAGGTGACGGACGCGGAGTCGAGTACGACATTGACGCCACGGCGTAGCGTGACATTACGGACGGAAATCATAGAGAGCTACTTCGAAGAGGATAGGCATGATAGCCGACCGAGCGCGCCAAGCCTGCTTTTTTATGAACATGCGAGTCTCGGATCGCGCGCGATATTCAATCGATGTCACGATTTTCGCGAAATGTCCCCGTTAGCGCTCGTCATTCACGCCAAAGGTGCAAGCCATTGAACATATGGCCTGATGTACGGGTAATTCAACACGTCCGTTCGCATCATGCCTTAAAAGAAATTCGCATTGCGGGCGCTCATTAATAACACGTATGGGCTTTTTTTACGGTTGAGCGCCATGAATTACCCACTTCTACACTGACGCTCAAGCAAATCACTCGCGATCTCTGGCTAATCGCTCCAAGAAAAGTGGCTTAGTCGGAACATACTACCTATATAGTTAAAATATCCAAACCGTGTGGTGTAAATGCGACCTTCTCGCAAGTTGATCTGGATAATCTTCGTTTGAACCCGAGGGCCGATAACGACTGATCGAGAAGAGCAGGAAATGCTGGCTCGTCGTTCGGTGCGGTTCACTGGTAGAGAGCCGAGACGGCCCATCAGTGCTATTACCCGCGATTTTCGCGGGTTTTTTTTCGCCTTCAAGTTTTGAGAGGCGCAATTTAATTGGTGCGCCGCGCGGCTGCCTCGATTCGTCGTGTACCGGCGACAAGCGGCCTGCATTTTCCAGATGCGAAAACTGCCCACCGTCGATGCCCAAGTACATCGCATAGTCCGACCTACTCGTTAAAACCCTGGAACGACATAAAGCGAGCCGTCCGGTTTCGATCTCGACGTGTCCGGCGATGTCATTTCCGGATGAATCGCGTAAAGTTTCACCGTTCGATTCTCAAACTCGTCATGACCGCCCCAGGGTCCAAAGTCCTCAACCATGCATGAACTCATTCAGTCGCTTGGCGACATCGTCGGCAGCCAGTTCGTCTTCACGGGCGCCACTGAAACGCGCCGCTTCCGGCAGGGTTATCGCTATGGCAGCGGCCAGGTGTTGGCGGCCATTCAGCCCGGCACGCTGGTCGAAATGTGGCGGGCGCTTCAGGCCTGTCATCGTGCACGGACTATCGTCATCTGTCAGGCGGCGAACACCGGGTTGACGGGCGGATCGACGCCTGCGGACGGCGGCTACGACCGCCCGGTCGTCGTGCTGAACACCATGCGATTGCGGCGGCTGGACGTGATTCGAAACGGCGAGCAGGTCATCTGCCAGCCGGGCGTGACGCTCGATCAGCTTGAAAAGCGACTGCAGCCGCTCGGCCGCGAACCGCATTCAGTGATCGGCTCAAGCTGCATCGGCGCTTCGGTAACGGGCGGCATCTGCAACAATTCGGGCGGCTCGCTGATTCGCCGAGGACCCGCATTTACCCAATTGTCGATCCACGCGCGCGTCACGGCGGACGGCGAACTGAAGCTCGTCAATCATCTGGGAATCGATCTGGGCGACTCCGCCGAAGTCATACTCGGCCATCTGGACGCGGGCGAATTGCCGGACGATATTCCGGCAGCCGCAGGGCTGCTCGCTTCGGATAACGGGTACAGCACCCATGTGCGCGACATCGATGCGTCCACGCCCGCGCGCTTCAATGCCGACCCGCGCCGTCTCTATGAAGCATCGGGCTCGGCCGGACACCTTGCGGTTTTCGCTCTGCGGCTCGACACCTTTGCGGCGGACGAACAAACCCAGGTGTTCTATATCGGCAGCAACGACGCCGCCGAGCTGGAAACCATACGCCGCGACATACTAAATGGCTTCCGTAGTCTACCGATCGCCGGTGAGTACATGCACCGCGGAGCGTTCGATATCGCCCGTCGCTACGGCAAGGACATGTACATGTACATTCGTGCGTTCGGCACGGATAAGGTGCCGCATGCATTCGCGGCGAAGAGCAGGTTCGACGGGTTCACCGAGAAAGCGCGTCTTGGTAACGGCATCAGCGATCGGCTGTTGCAGGCGGCGAGCCGGCTTTTGCCCGAGCATCTGCCGCGCCGGCTCATCGAGTATCGCGACCGGTTCGAGCATCATCTGTTGCTGAAGATGGGCAACGACGGGGTGCACGAAGCGCGAACCTACCTCGAGTCGCGTTTTCCGTCGCAACAGGGTGGCTATTTCGAATGCACGCCCGAGGAAGGCAAGGCGGCTTTCCTCAACCGCTTCGCGATTGGAGGCGCCATGGTGCGCTATCGGGCAGTCCATTCGCGAACCGTGGAGGACATCGTCGCGCTCGACGTTGCGCTTCCACGGAACGCGACCGACTGGTTCGAACGGTTGCCAGCGCATATTTTGAAAGACATCGAGTTCACGATGTATTGCGGCCACTTCTTCTGCCACGTTCTGCACCAGGAATACCTGGTGAAGAAAGGTGTCGATTGCGACCGGATCAAGGACGACATCCTCGCTCTGCTCGCCGCGCGGGGCGCCGAGTATCCCGCCGAACACAACGTCGGTCACCTGTACGAAGCGAAAGCGTCTCTTGCACGGTTCTACGAAGAACTGGACCCGACCAATGCTTTCAATCCAGGCATCGGCAAGACCTCGCGGCTCTTCAATTGGGGACGATCATCGGCCTACGAGTGCGCATGCGAGTCGGATCACGAGGTGCTACAAAGAGAGCAGTAAGCGTCATTGCACCCGGCGTGTTCGGCATGATCTTTTCGATGTCGTCGCTCGGCCAAACGACGACTGCTTGTTCGTCGGCCGTCGGGACGCTTCGTTGGCCACGATGCTTTGGCCGATGGAGCGACCGGGTTGCCACATCGACCGTCCGATGCCGTCATGCGCCAAGTTGCAGCGCTGTAGCGGGAGTCGTCTCAACGCGTGTGCTGAGCAAGCGACGGCTGTCATGCGAAGCTCAAGCCGAAGCCTCATGCCCGCGAGCAATCCCGGCAACCCCCATCTGATCCCCGAACTGCAACGCAGCCAACTGCGCATAAAGCGGCGAACTCAAGAGCAGCTCCGCATGACGACCCTGCGCGACAATACACCCCTGTTCCAGCACGACGATGCGATCGGCCTGCTGAACCGTCGCAAGCCGATGCGCAATGACGAGCGTCGTGCGGTTGTGCGCCGCGTTGTCCAGCGCCTTTTGCACGAGCCGTTCGCTGGCGGCATCGAGGGCACTGGTGGCTTCATCGAGCAGCAGGATGGGCGGGTTCTTCAGAATCGCGCGGGCAATCGCAATACGCTGGCGCTGACCGCCTGACAATCGCACGCCGCGTTCGCCGAGAAACGTGTCGTAGCCTTCAGGCAGCTCCTCGATAAACCCGGCCGCGGCGGCCATGTCGGCGGCGCGCTGCACTTGCGCGAGCGTGGCGTCCGGCGAGCCGTAGCGGATGTTGTCGATCACGCTGCCAGAAAAGATCACCGATTCCTGCAGCACCACGCCAATCTCCTTGCGCAATTCGACGAGCGGCACATCGCGCGTCGGCACGCCGTTGATCAGAATTCGGCCTGACTGAGGATCGTAGAAACGCAGCAGCAGTTGAAACAGCGTGGATTTTCCCGCGCCGGATGGCCCGACCAACGCGACATGCTCGCCCGGACGAACCTGCAGCGAAAGCCCCGAAAGCGCGGCAATACCCGGCCGCGACGGATACGAGAACCCGATATTCTCTAAGCGGATGCCCTCGCCTCGCGCGGGCAGCGTGACCGTGCTCTCGGCCTCCAAGACCGGCGAGCGTGCGGCGAGCGATTGCAGCAAGCGTTCGGTGGCGCCGGCGGCGCGTTGCAGATCGCCCCATACCTCGGCGACCGCGCCCACGGCGCCTGCCGTGAACACCGCGTAGAGAATGAACTGGGACAACTGGCCCGCGGTCATGCGACCGGCGAGCACTGCCTGCGCGCCTAGCCACAGCACGAAGACGATTGCGCTGAACACCAGCACGATCACCACGGCCGTCAACCAGGCGCGAGCGCGAATGCGCGTGAGCGCGGTCTCGAAAGCGGCTTCCACCGCGCCGGCATATCGTTTCGTCTCGAAAGGCTCTTGCGTGTACGACTGCACGGTCGGCATCGCGTTGAGCACCTCGCCTGCCAGCGCGCTCGTGTTCGCAATCTTGTCCTGGCTCGCGCGCGAGAGTTTCCGCACGCGCCGCCCGAAGATCACGACAGGCGCGACCACGATGACGAGCGTCGCGATGATGTACGCGGACAGCATCGGGCTCGTGACCGCGAGCATCGCCACGCCGCCGGTCAGAAGGAAGAAATTGCGCAGCCCGAGCGACAGGCTCGTACCTACCACCGTTTGAATCAGCGTGGTGTCGGCGGTGAGTCGCGACAGCACTTCGCCGGTCTGCGTGGTTTCGAAGAACTGCGGGCTCATCCGCAGCATGTGGTCGTACACGGCTCGACGCAAATCGGCCGTCACGCGCTCCCCCAGCGAGGAGACGAGATAGAAGCGCAGCGCCGTCGCGGCCGCCAGCACCAGCGAGACGACCAGGAGCGCCAGAAAATATCGATCGATATGCGTCCGGTCGCCCTCGGCGAAGCCACGATCGATGAGGTATTTGAACGCGACCGGCAACACCAGCGTCGCGCCCGCCGATGTCACCAGCGCAAGGAAAGCGAGCGCCCAGCGTCCGGCATACGGACGCAGGAACGGAGACAAGCCGAAGAGCTGTGCGACACCGGATGAAGAACGCGCAGACGATGAAGACGACGAAGACCTGACAGGGTCGGACATGTAAATTCCCGAGCGGAGCTGATATCCACTCGATTGTGCCAGCCCCGCTAGTTTCGCGAGTTCAGCCGGAGATCTCGGGCTCGACCAAGTGCGCCAGTTGCAGCAGCGACTCTTGCCAGCCGAGATAGCACAACTCCGCCGGAATGACCTCGGGTATGCCTTCCTGCACGATGGTAACTTCGGTCCCGCACGACACCTGCCGCAACGAAACGGTGACGCGCATTTCGCCGGGAAGGTTGGCATCGTCGAAACGGTCCGAGTAGCGGATCTTTTCGAACGGTTTCAGTTCGAGGTACTCGCCGCCGAAGGACTGGCTCTGGCCCGTGCGGAAGTTGTGAAACGACATCTTGTGAGTGCCGCCCTCCCGCGCATCCATGTGATGGACCTGACAAATTAACCCGTACGGCGGAAGCCACCTTGCGATGGCATGGGGTTCCAGGAATGCGCGGTAGATGCGTTCGGGCGGCGCGCGCAAGACGCGGTGAAGATTGACGGTTCCGGTAGCCATCACATTCGCCTCGCTTTGAGAAGTTGGACACACTGCTACGACGATGCATCGTCGCTGAATTCGACAGCTTCGGGATCAGGGATAACCCCTGAACGAGCGCCGTGTCGATTCATCCGCGAATCGTTCGTCGTCTCTATACGGACCGATCGCGTCTGCCTACCAAGAGGACATCATGCGCAAGCTCATCGTTTCCACGTTCATCAGCATGGATGGCGTCATTCAGGCGCCTGGCGGCCCAGAAGAAGATCGCAGCGGCGGGTTTCGCTTCGGCGGCTGGATCGTGCCTTTTGCCGAAAAAGCCATCGGCGACAACTTGCAGGATCTGCTCTCACGGCCGTTCGACTTGCTGCTAGGCCGCTGCACTTACGACATCTTCGCGTCGTACTGGCCACACGTTCCGGCCGATTCGCCCAATCGCGCGATGGCCGACCTGTTCGACAAAGTGCCCAAGCACGTAACGACGCATCGCGCGGAATCGCTCGGCTGGCACAACAGCCAAGCGCTCGAAGGCGATCTAGCCGATGCAACCCGCGCGCTCTTGCATCAGGAGGGCGCCGATCTGTTGACGTTCGGTAGCGGCGACATGGTGCGCCAGTTGCTCGCGGCGGGCCTCGTGGACGAGCTTCGTCTACTGACTTATCCCGTCTTGCTGGGACGCGGCAAGCGTTTGTTCGCCAACGACGCGCTGCCGTCCGCGTTCACGCTGGCGCAATCGGTGAGCACGCCAGGCGGCGTGCTGGTGACACGCTATGTGCGCGATGGCGAGGTCCGCACGGGATCGTTCGACAAAGCGGAATGACACGACAGACGTTAGGCCGCTTGCCGCCGCGCCCTCACCCACGCAATCGTCCGCAATGCGATCAACTTGAACGGTGGATTGGAGAACAACACGAGCGCGCCGAGTGTCAGGCATCCGCAAATAAGGAACGTGCCGCGATAACCAAGCGCGGCCACGAGCACGCCGGACAGCACGCCCGAGAGAATGGAACCCACGCGCGACGCATTGAAGAAGAGCGCCGTCGCGGCGCCTGGCGTGCGCGGCATCAGGTCCTGAATATAGGTCATGCCGAGACACGACGTCACCGAGACCACGAACGCATTGAACGCCTGCATCGGAATCAGGAACTGAACGCTTTGCGAGGCGGCGACCGCGATGAAGTACACCACATGCACGGCCGCGCACGAGGCGAGCCAGCGCTGCTTGTTAAGGCGCGAGCCACGTGCGCCGAGTACGAGCATCATCGGGATTTCGAGCAACGCGCCGAGGCCGAGCATGACGGACACGTCGATACGCGAGCCATGCATGCCATGCACGACGTAGAGCGGCAGAACGATCATCGTGGCACTCGCGGCGAGTCCGATAAGCGTGAGCGCAATGGTCGCGCGCCAGATCTCGGCGCGCGTGTGCGGCGCGCCTTCATGCGGCGCGATCACTTCCTCGGTCTCAGGCGTCGTGACTTCGAGCAATGACGATGGATCGCCCGCGTAATGCGCGGGGGCGCTGTGCGGGTCGCCCTTGGGGGAGTCATGCATCCGCCAGACGATGGCCCCGCACGCCGCGAAGCACGCCGCCGCAAACAAAAAGAGTCCGTAAAAGCCCGCGCCTGCCAATACGAGCGCGCCAACGGACGGCCCGAATACCCAGGCCATGGAAAGCACGGTGCGCAGCGTGGCGAGCGCGAACGAGCGCTCCGCTGCGTCATCGACGGGCAATGCCGAGCGCGCGAACGAGAACACCAGCGACATGGCCGAGCCACCGGCCCCGAGAAACGCGATGCCGACCACGACGAGCGAGACGAAGTTGCGCAGGAAGCACATCAGCAAGAAGCCGATTGCCGATGCGATCAGCGCACCAAGCAGCAACTCTCGATGATGCCCATGCTTGTCCGACCACTTGCCTGCCAACGCGCTGGCGACCACGCCGCTTGCCGCGATGACCGTCATGAAGACGCCGAGTTGCAGCGGCGTCATGTCGGCCTGCTCGACGCTGAACAGCGACAAGTACGGCGCGGTGAAAGAGAGCGCAACGCCGAGCATCAAAATGGCGCCGGCTAGCGGCAAGAAAAACGGGATACGTGCAAGACTGATAAAGCGAGTATTCATTTCGTCTCTGATCGAACGGTGTCGCGACAAACAAAGGCCACCGCGAATTATGCGCCGCTCGCGCGACAAGCGTATCCCGAACCCTTCGCGAACATTCGCCTCGCCTGCTCGACAGTCACACGAACGTCATCTTTCGATCGTAATAATGCGCGGCGGGTTTTTATGTCGTTGCAAGCTGCGCGCCGGTCGCCAGCTATCCGCACTCTTTTCGCGCGCGTTAGGAGTTTCCATTTACGACGCGCGCCATTCAGATCATTCCATCGAAGGAGACGTTCATGGTTCGAGCCCGTGTCTTTGCCTTGTCGCTTGCCGTATCCGCGATGTCCATCGCCTGCACGTTCGCGTGGGCGAGCGTCGATCTCGTCGCGATCGGTCAGTTGAGCGGCAACATCGGCGACCGTTCGAAAGCGACGGCCGCGCCGCTCGAAAACGGCGCGCCGGGCAACCTTCTCGGCGGCGTCGGCTCGGGACTCGCGTATGCGGGATGCGATACCTTCCTCGCCGTGCCCGACCGCGGCCCGAACGCGATCTCCTATAACAAGGCTATCGACGATACGGCGTCCTACATCAATCGCTTCCAGACCTTCTCGTTGCGTCTCGAAGCCGGCGGCAAGGGCAGCAAGCTGCCGTATTCGCTGAGCCCGAAGCTGCTCGACACGACCTTGCTGCACAGCCATGAGCCGCTCGTCTATGGCGATGGCGCGGCGGCCGGCGTCGGCAATGGCGCGCCTGCGCTGAACGCCACCAATCACACGCACTATTTCACCGGGCGCTCGGACAACTTCACGCCGACGCAGCCGTCCACGTATCCGCGCGATGCGCGTCTGGACCCGGAAAGCATTCGCGTGGCGCGCGATGGCGCGAGCGTCTTCATCTCCGATGAGTACGGTCCGTATATCTATCGTTTCGATCGTCGCACGGGCGAGCGGATCGCCGTGTATCGCGTGCCGGCCTCGTTCGCCGTGACGACGCTATCGTCCATCGGCAACGATGAGATCAGCGAGAACACCTCGGGCCGCGTGGCGAACAAGGGCATGGAAGGTCTCGCCATTTCACCCGATGGCGATACGCTCTTCGGCGTGATGCAAAGCCCGCTGATTCAGGACGGCGGCACGAACGGCCCGTACACGCGAATCCTGCGCATCGACGTGCGTACCGGCAAGACCACGCAGTTTGCATATCCGTTGACCAACATCGGCACGGACGCGAAGCCGAACTATCCCACCATCAGCGACATCGTCGCCGTGAACGAGCATGAATTGCTGCTCGACGAACGCGACGGCAAAGGTCTCGGCGACGATTCGAAGGCCGCGTTCAAACGTGTGTACCACGTCGATTTGAACGGCGCGCAGGACGTGAGCCAGGCAAGCGGCGCGAGCGGCCTCGCGCCCTACGCGTTGAACAAGACGCTCTTCCTCGATGTCGTCGCGGCCTTGACGGCCTATGGCTTCGCGCCGACGGACATTCCCGCCAAGCTCGAAAGCCTCGCGTTCGGGCCGGATATCCGCGTGAAGGGCGCGGTCAGGCACACGCTCTTCATCGCTAACGACAACGACTTTGTGGGAACGGTCACGGATACCAATCACCCGAACGGGATCGACAATCCGAACCGGTTCTTCGTATTTGCCATGGATTCGGCGGATCTGCCGGGATATGTGGCGCAGCGCTTGCCCGGAGCGGGTGGCCGCGACGATCGCGCATGCCGGGACGATCACGACGGTCACGATCACGAGCACGACAATCACGATCACGACGGTCATGGCCACGGCGACTGATCGAAGTCGCACGATCTTGTCCACAGTTTCAGTGGACAAGATCGTGGATAACTCGCTCGCGAAAGACGTATCGCGTTGAAGTGAAACGCTTTTTCGCTCGTGTCGCGCAAACGTGCCGTTCGGCTCATTTCCGCCGCGTATTCGAGCGCCGCGTCTTAGCGCTCACAGGCTCAAGGCAAGCTCCCGTGCCTTCTCGCTCGCTTCATTGCGCGATGCATGATCCTGCTCGGGACCCGCCAGGGTCTTCTCGACAGTGACGACGCGCACATCGGTAATGCCGACCATGCGCGACCACATCTTCAAATAGTCCGACTGGAAATCGTATTCCTCCGGCGGGAAGTCCCCTCCAAGCTGAACACCGCGCGCGGCGATGGTCACGACCGTCTTTCCGCCGAGCAGGCCGTTCATGCCGTTTTCGTCGAAAGTGAAGAGCACGTCCTTCTGCGAGATGACATCGATCAGATGCTTCAGGCGATACGGAATGCCGAAATTCCACATCGGCACGCTGAAGACGATCACGTCGGCCTTCGTGAACCGTTCGGCGAGCGCGTGCACGGTCCGCCACGCGGACGCCTGCGCGGTATCGAGCTCACGGCCCTGGATGCCCGCGTATTTTGCTTCGAGTATCGGGCCATCGAACGTGGGCAGATCGGTTTCCCATACGTTCAATTCATCGACGCTTCCATCTGGATGGCGCTCCTTCCATGCATCGGTGAACGCCCGGGCCACTTGCTGCGAAGCGGAACGCCCGGCACGGGGCGAACCAATCACATGAAGAAGATGCATAAGTCCTCGCGAAGGTAAGTTGGAACGAGCCGCGCGCCTGGGCTTGTGCGTCGGGACGCACGGGCAACGATTAAGAGCCAACGGCGCAGCAAAAACGATGCCGTTTCAGACGGGCGTTTTCCGTCCGATCGACCGGATCGGGTAGCGCAAATGCAGAACGTAAGCGTGAAGGCCGTCCTACCGGCAAGCCGCAACCCGACCCGCATTAATACTTTTCCAGATTGTTTTCCTGCTTAAATCGAGTGCTGCCGCGCCGGTTTGTCCATGCGTTTCCTATGCTTTAATCCGGCGAAGCGAACCTCAACCCCTTTAAGAGATCAAGCAATGAGGAATGTAACGTCGATCGCCTCTTTCAAGGCTGCTGTCCTGCTCGCCGCGACGCTCGGTGCCGGCGCCGCATCGGCGGCCGGAACGGTTCACTACGGGCTGGAAGCGCAGTATGCGCCGTTCGAGTTCAAGTCGGCATCGGGCGAACTGCAGGGTCTCGACGTCGATATCGGCAATGCGGTCTGCGCCGAGCTCAAGATGAAGTGCGAATGGACCGAGAGTTCGTTCGACGGAATCATCCCCGCGTTGCAGGCGCGCAAATTCGACGTCATCAATTCGGCGATGAACGTCACGGAGAAGCGTCGACAGATCATCGACTTCACCAACATCATCTACAAGGTGCCGACGCAACTCGTGGCGAAAGCGGGCATCGGCCTCATGCCGACACCTGAATCGCTCAAAGGCAAGAACATCGGCGTGTTGCAGGGATCCACTCAAGAGACTTACGCAAAGGCGAAGTGGGCCAATAACGGCGTGACCGTCACGACCTATCAGGACCAGAACCAGATCTATACGGACCTCAAGTCCGGCCGGATCGACGGCACGCTGGTGCTTTCCGCCGCCGGGCAATCCGGCTTCCTGTCGAAACCGGATGGCGCGGGCTACGCCTTCGCGGGCGGCCCGGTGAACGACGACGCGATCCTCGGCAGCGGCATTGCGTTCGGTGTGCGCAAGGACGACGGCGCGTTGAAGGAGCGCCTGAACAAGGCTATCGCCAAACTGCAGGCGAACGGCACGGTCAAGACGCTGGCAAGGAAATATCTCGGCGATATCGACGTCTCTCCGAAGTAAATCCATCGCTCGTGGCAATCCGCGAACGCCGGGCCTTGCGCGCGGCGGGCGCGGGAAATCCATTGGTCGACTTTATTATTTTCGGTCTACACTGAATTCATCGCCTATCCACCGATTAACCCATCAACTCCTCAGCAGGCGCGTTTGTAGTCCTCCGCGAGCCGAAGCATGCCGAGTCGGTCCGTGCCCAACATCATTTGAACGGGACGACTCATCATGGCCGATACGAGTTACATGGCGCGCAAATCCGTCGCCGATATCGTGGGAAGCGCGGACGCGGAAGGCAGTCACCTATCGAAAACCCTTGGCGCCACGAGCATTACGGCAATGGGTATCGGCGCGATCATAGGCGCTGGCATCTTCGTGCTGACGGGCACCGCCGCCGCGCAATTCGCGGGGCCGAGCATCATGTTGTCGTTCGTTTTGGGCGGCATTGCATGCGCGTTCGTGGGTCTGTGCTACTCGGAACTGGCGGCCATGCTGCCTGTATGCGGCAGTAGTTATACCTACACGTATGCCACGCTCGGCGAGATTTTCGCGTGGATCATCGGCTGGGATCTGATCCTCGAATATGCGATGGGTGCGGCGACGGTGGCGGTCGGCTGGTCGGGCTATATCGTGAGCCTCTTGCATAACGTGGGCGTCACGATTCCGCCTGCGCTCGCGGCCGCACCCGGCACCGTCATCAAGCTCGCCGACGGAAGCACCGTGACGGGCGTCATCAATTTGCCGGCGGTGTTCATCATCGGCGTGCTGACCACGCTGCTCGTGCTCGGAACGAAGGAATCCGCACGGCTCAACAACATCATGGTGGCGGTCAAGCTGGTCGTCGTGGTGGCCTTCATCGCGCTCGGCATCTTCTTCGTGAAGCCGGCGAACTGGCATCCGTTCATTCCGCCGAACACGGGCGAATTCGGCAACTTCGGCATGAGCGGCATCTTGCGCGGCTCCGCCGTGGTGTTCTTCGCGTTCATCGGTTTCGATGCCGTCTCCACTGCCGCGCAAGAAGCGAAGAAACCGCAGCGCGACATGCCTATCGGCATTCTCGGATCGCTCGTCATCTGCACGGTGCTTTACATCCTCGTTGCGGGCGTGCTCACCGGGCTCGTGCCTTACGGCGAACTCAACGTGCCCGATCCCATCGCGAAGGGCGTGGATGCCATCGGCATGAACTGGTTCTCCATTCTCATCAAGATCGGCGCGCTGACGGGTTTGACCACGGTGATTCTCGTGCTGCTCTACGGACAAAGCCGCATCTTCTTCACGATGTCGACCGACGGCCTGCTTCCGGGGCTTTTTGCGCGGGTGCATCCGCGGCTCAAGACGCCGCATTTGAGCCAGATTCTCATTGGTTCGATCGTGGCGATCGTCGCGGCGCTCACGCCCATCAGCGTGCTTGGCGAGATGGTCAGTATCGGCACCTTGTTCGCGTTCATTCTCGTGTGCGGCGCGGTGATCTATCTGCGGCGCAGCGATTCCGGCGCCAATCGCCCGTTCAGGGTTCCGGGCGTGCCCATCGTCCCGATTCTGGGCATCCTCTTTTGCCTCCTGCTAATGTCCGGTTTGCCGCTCGTCACGTGGGTTCGGCTCGTGGTTTGGCTCGTCATCGGCATGGTGATCTATGTGTCGTATGGCCGGAAACATTCGAAACTGCGCTTCCCGGAACGGCAATGAACGCTTGAGGGCGCGTCGCGCGGTATCTCAATATTTCTCACATGCACGTGAAATATGCTCGTTTTGCGACGACACCGGGCCGGCTTAGACTGGGATGTCAATCATCCCAGGAGCATTTCTCATGAGCGTGTCTTTATATGAGTTGTCCTCGGTCGCGGTCATACTCGGTGTCGTCGGCTTGATGCTGGTCAGGGCGTTCGCGGCTTCGCATACGGATAGCGTGGATGTTTTCAGGAAGACGGACGCGGAGAAACGTTAGTTTTTCCAAGGCCGCGTGATGCAGACGGTCAGTTGTGAATGACGTCCGCGACGATCTTCTTGTCGTCCTTGAACTGATACACGGTGATCGCCGCAGTGGTCAGATCGCCATGCGGATCGAAGGCGATATTGCCGGTCACGCCGTCATAGCGAGTTGCGGGCATGGCGGCCAGAATCTTCGCGCGGTCGGTGGAGTTCGCGCGTTTCATTGCATCGACGATCACATATACCGAGTCATACGCGAACGGCGCATACGCGTTGATCGGCGTCTTGAAGCGTTCCACATAGCGCTTTTCGAATTCCGCGCCACGCGGCATGCGTGCGAGCGGCAAGCCCGCTTCGGAGCAGACCAGATTGACGATGGCATCGCCCGCAAGCGAACTCATCTTGTCCGTGCATGCGCCATCGCCTGCCAGTACGCGCGCGTTGATGCCCAGATTGGCCGCCTGCTTGACGAGCGGACCAGCCGTTGCATCCGATCCGCCGTACATGATGACGTCCGGCTTCAGACCTTTAACCTTGGTCAGGATCGCGCGAAAATCGGTGGCTTTGTCGCTGGTCGCTTCGTGCGTCACGATAGCGCCGCCGCCCGATGACACCGCCTTCGAGAATTGTTCGGCAAGCCCTTGCCCGTAAGCGGTCGAGTCGTCGATCACGGCCACGCGCCGTGCTTTCAGCGTGTTGGTGGCAAAGCGTGCGAGCGCGGGACCTTGCATGGCATCCGTCGCCACGAGACGAAACGCCGTCTTGTAGCCCTGCTGCGTATAAGCTGGATTGGTGGACGCGGGCGTGACCTGCACGACGCCCGCTTCGCTATAGATGCGCGATGCCGGAATCGACACGCCCGAGTTGATGTCACCGACTACCGCGACCACGCCATCATCGACCAGCTTCTGCGCGATCTGCGTTCCGGTGCGCGGGTCGGCCGCGTCGTCTTGCGAATCGAGTTGCAGCGTTACGTTCTTGCCGCCGATGACGAGATGCCGCGCGTTGATTTCATCGACAGCCAAGCGCGCCGCATTCTCGCTGTCCTTGCCGATGTTGGCGAGCTGGCCGGTCAACGGCGCAGCATGACCGATCAGCACGACCGCATCGGCGGCATGCGCGGCAAGCGGAGCGAACGATGCACAGACAGCAAGCGTCGCGGACAACGGATACATAGCGCGTGGTTTCATGGTTGGACCTCTTTGATCGTGGATATCGGGTTGGCAACAAGGGGTTAGCAACAAGGTGAACGCAGTATTCGGTGGCCGATATACGTTGTCCAACGAGTAATTTCTGTCGCCCGCGATAAGAATTCGTTAAGCGTTCGAGCGCATTTGCCTGAAGCGCGCCTCGACGCCGCGACCGATTGCGAGAACGGCGGCATCGGCGAATGCGGGACCGACAATCGACATTCCCACCGGCAATTCGCCCTCGCGATGACACGGCAATGTGAGCGCGCAGCCATCGAGCAAATTGACGATGCCTGGATTGCGCAGGGTCTTCGCATTGACCGCGAAGAAGTGTTCGTCGTCATGTTCGAGCGCTTCCAGAAACGGTGCAACGATGGCGACGGTCGGCATGAGCCATGCATCGAAGGGCGCGAGCCGTCGTCGTGCGCCGCGAATGAAACGCTCGCGCGCGGCCATTAGATCGATGTAATCCGCCGCCAGAAAACGCTCTCCCCGACGCAGGCGCGCGAGCACGCGCGGGTCGTACCGATGCCCCTCCCGAGCCACGAGATGCCGATGCCACGCCCACGCCTGCGATGCCGTGATGCCCGGTTGGGGCGCATGTTCGAGCACGTCGCGCAGCTCCGGGAAGTCGATTGACTCGATAGTCGCGCCCGCCGTCCGCAATGCATCGAGGGCGCGCTCGAACGCCGCGCGCACGGCATCCTCTGCGTCATCGACGACATCGGCATAGGTCACGCACAAGCGCAGCGTATCGAGCGGGCGCGCCGTGGTATCGGGCGTCTCGGCGGACAGAATGGCGTCGGCCGCCGCGCAGCAATCGACGCTGTTCGCAATCGCGCCGACCGAATCGAACGCGCTTGCGAGCGGCAATACGCCGTCGAGCGGCACGCGCCGCGCGGTCGGCTTGAACGCCGTGAGGCCGCAGAATGCCGCCGGAATGCGCAAGGAGCCGCCCGTATCCGTGCCGAGCGCCCACGCCACGTGTGAGCGCGCAACGGAGACCGCCGCGCCCGAACTCGATCCGCCCGCCACCCGACGCGCATCATGCGGATTGCGCGGCGTGCCGTGATGCGGATTCAGCCCGAGCCCCGAATACGCGAACTCGCTCATGTTGGTCCGGCCGACGAAGACCGCGCCCGCATCGCGCAGACGCGAGACCGCGACGCTATCGCGCGTGGCCGGTTCAGCGCCTTGCAGCACGCGCGAGCCGGCGGCGGTGACTTCGCCCTTCACATCGAACAGGTCCTTGATGGAGACGGGAACGCCCGCGAGCGACGACGGTACGTAGTCGCGCAGACGCAAGGCATCGCTCGTCATGGCGGCCGCGTGCGACGACTCGCGATCCACGCTCACATAGGTGCTCGGGTCTACGTGGGTATCGCGCTGGATCGCTTCGAACGAGGCGTCGACGAGACTCGACGCCGTGGCTTGCCCCGTTGCGAGCGCGTGCTGAATGGTGCTGATGGTCGGCATGGCCGTCACTCCACGTGCGCGAGCGCATTCACGCCATAACGATGAACCAGCGTGCGCCGCAAGACCGGATCGTGCAGTTCGATCTCGAAGCTCCACGCGGGCAGCAGTGCGCCGAGCAGTGCTTGCGTGCCGCAATAAAGCACCGTGCCGGAAGGTAACGAACGCGTGTGCCCGAGCCCGGTCAACAGAATGGCCGGCGGCAGCAATCGTGCAAGCGAGCCTTCCTGATAGAGCACGCGCTCGCCATGCGGATCGATACGCCAGCTTCGCGCAATCAGCTGGTCCCAATGGGCAGCGACATCGTCGTAGCGCCAGAGCGTCGCGCCGAGCGGCTTTGCGCACATCTGCTTGGAAACGGCCACGTCGTAGCTTTCTGCCTTGCGGTCCGTATGGTCCGAGCCGACGCCGACCAGCAGACCATGGCTCGCGTCCGACACGAGCACGGCCTCCACCTCGCCCGAAGAATTGCCGCCGACGACATCGATCCGTTCGTCCACGGTCAGCAGCGACGCCGCGACTTCGTAGAAGCATGGCGTCGTGGCCGGGCGCTTTACGCCCAGCGCGGCAAGTTCGGCGATATGGTGCTCGACTTCAGCGCTGTCGCGCCCCGCCCAGCCGGCGATGATGAGCCGTGCGGGACTGAACGCGAATCGCGGTCCATCTTCGATGACGAATGAAATGGCTGACATGTGAGCTTCGAGATAAGGATGACGACGCCCACAGTGTTCGCGTCGAGCGCGTGCCGTGTCCAACAAATAAAACTTGAGGCAAGTGCGGAGAATTTCTTGTCGTTCGACGCTTATTGCGGCGCTACACTGGGCCGTCCGATACGACTCGCCCTGGCATCCACCATGAACGTCCGCTTTCTCGAGACCTTCGTCTGGCTCGCGCGCTTGCGTAGCTTCCGGCTGACCGCCGAGCGCATGCACGCCACGCAAGCCGCGATTTCGAGCCGCATTTCAGCGCTCGAACTCGAACTCGGCGTGAAGCTCTTCGAGCGCGGTCCGCGTGAGGTCACGCTGACTCAGGACGGCACCAAGGCGCTCGCCTTCGCCGAACAGATCGTGCAGATCAACCGCGCGATGGTCGAGAGCGTGGGCGACCGGCGCAACATCGCGGGCATGTTGCGGCTCGGCGCAATCGAATCGGTCGTGCATACATGGCTGCCCGAATTGCTCAAGCGGGTGCGCGAAGAGTACCCGCGCCTCACGCTCGAATTGACGAGCGACACATCCGCGAATCTATCGGCTCAAGTTGCGCACGGTCATTTGGATGCCGCGTTGCTAAGCACGCCGATCAACGGTGCCGATGTCGGCAACGCATTGCTTGGCAGCTTGCCCATGTGCTGGGTCGCAAGCCCGGCGCTGGGCTTGTCCGACGAGACGCTCTCGGAGAGCGAGCTTGCCGCGTTTCAGATCGTGAGTTTCGCGCGGCACTCGCAGCCGCACGCCTTTCTCGTCGATCTATTCGCGGCGGCCGGCGAGAACCAGATGCAGATCAATTGTCTTTCGTCCGCTGCGGCGATCAGCCGGCTCGTCGTCGATGGCTTCGGCATTGCAGCCGTGCCTGCCGCCTTCGTGATGCGCGAAATCGAAAGCGGGCAATTGCAGACGCTGCGTGTCGCGCACCACGTGCCTGGCCTGCCGCTCGTCGTGTCGTATCGGCGCAGCGCGGACAGCCTGTTGCCCGAGTCCATCGCCCGGCTTGCACGCGCGATCATGCTCGATTACAGCTTGAAGCACGGACCGCGCTTCGCGCTCGTGCCGGAAACCGCTGACGATATTGCCGCCGGCTTTGCCCGTACCTCGCCTTGAACACTTGGAGACTTATGCCGAACGTCCTTGATATCGAACCGCTCGATCCACTCGCCTGCGCGCCCTACGGCGTGATGCTCGGCACGCCCGCGCTCTCCGACGATCCCGCCACCTACCTGAGCCCCGCGTCCGACTACTGGCGCACGCATCTCTTCGCGCCCGGTGACGATCAGCCTGCGGAGATTCTCTGGGTGATTTATCGCAAGCAGCCTGCGACGGTGGCGCGACTCGAAGCGCATCTTCTGACGCAGCAGGCTATCGTGCCGCTGACCGGGCCGATCGTTCAGATCGTTGCTACATCGAATGCCGAAGGGTTGCCCGATCCGGCAACGCTGCGCGCGTTCGAGATTACGCCGGGCACCGGACTGTGCATGCATCCGCGCACGTGGCACGCGACGAGAGTGGAACAGCCGGAAGTGACGTGCCTGATGTTGACACGCCCGTCCACCACGCGCGATTTAACGGCCCATCTGATTCAGGGCAAAAGTCTGGTTGAATCGAGCATTGCGCATATACCGCTGTACGAACTGTCTGATCGCGCAGATTAGCAGTCGCTGCACTCACCCTTCGACGATGTCTTCAAGAAGCGCAACAAGGTTGAGCTCACTGTCTCCGCGTCTGAAGTAGCCGTCGAATGCATCGAGCGATCCGCGCAGGCGTAATTCCGCTTCGTCGTAACCGGTCATTGCGATGATGCCCAGATCGCTAGTCGCGCCGATACTCCGAATCACGGACGCAACCGCGAATCCGTCGAATTCGGGCATATTGATATCGAGCAAAATGACGTGCGGCATCCAATCTTGCAATATCTCGATTGCCTGCACGCCGCTGAAAGCGGTTCTTACGTGGAAACCGTCGGCGTCGAGAAGCGCACTCGTGGCGCACGCGCCGTGTTGATTGTCATCGACAACCAATACTCGCGCCTTTTGCGCACTGGTATGCACCTTCCTGGTCGAGAGCCGCCCGGCGATGGCGTTTTCCTGCGATCGGATCATGCATGCGCTCCGGCGTGAGAATCTCTCCGATAATGACGAACGCCTCGCTCATTGTCTATTTGTTTGCGATTATGGATTTAAGCGGAATGATTCGGAAGTTTCATTTCGCGGGTAACTCTTCCCTTTATTCGAAGCCCACTTTCCCGATGGCGCGCGCCGGAACCGAAAATCACGCGAATAGTGCATGTTTTGATTTAGCTAAAGACTTGGCGAGAAAGCGCGCCTTCATAAGAAAACCGCATGACACGCTGACCCGTAAAATCGATTTTTTCGAAACGGGATTTTACGGCTGGAGGTTTTTACTGGCGCTCGAATGCATGCGGATGCTTTAATTCGCGCGGCTGATCGCAGATACGCGCGGTGTCGAACACCAAACCAAAAAAAAGCGGGAGCCAGATTCTTACCTGGCTCCCGCGCGTTCTTACGCGTTACTCCCTGGAACCCGCCTTCGATGGCTCATCCAGTTGCGGAAGAGCCGAGGTATCGCCCGGCGTCAGAAGGCCGACTTGCGCATACACGCGAAGTTTCTCGCGCGTGTCGTCGATATCCAGGTTACGCATGGTCAACTGGCCGATCCGGTCGCGCGGCGAGAACGTCGACTGCACCTTTTCCATGGACAGGCGTTCCGGTTGATACGTCAGATTCGGCGACTTCGTGCTCATGATCGAGTAGTCGTTGCCACGGCGAAGCTCGATGGTCACTTCACCCGTCACGGCGCGCGCCACCCAGCGCTGCGCGGCTTCACGCAGCATGATGGCCTGCGAATCGAACCAGCGGCCTTGATAAAGCAGGCGTCCGAGCCGGCGGCCACTTTCGCGATACTGCTCGATCGTGTCTTCGTTATGGATACCCGTCACGAGCCGCTCATACGCGATCTGCAAGAGCGCAAGTCCGGGCGCCTCGTAAATGCCACGGCTCTTAGCCTCGATGATGCGGTTTTCGATCTGATCGCTCATGCCGAGCCCGTGACGCCCGCCGATTCGGTTTGCCTCCAGCAGCAGCGCGACTTGATCGCCGAATTCCACGCCGTTGAGCGCGGTGGGCACACCTTCGTCGAAACGCACGGTGACGGTCTCGCGCGCGATCTGCACGTCGTCACGCCAGAACGCCACGCCCATGATCGGCTTGACGATCTGCATGCCGCTTTCGAGGCTTTCCAGATCCTTGGCTTCGTGCGTTGCGCCGAGCAGGTTCGAATCGGTCGAATAAGCCTTTTCCGCCGACATCTTGTAGTCGAACCCTGCCTTGCGCATGAATTCGGACATCTCCGCGCGGCCGCCCAGTTCGTCGATGAAGGTCTGGTCGAGCCACGGCTTGTAGATCTTGAGATCCGGATTCACCAGCAGCCCATAACGATAAAAGCGCTCGATGTCGTTGCCTTTATACGTGCTGCCGTCGCCCCAGATATTCACGCCGTCCTGCTTCATCGCGGCGACGAGCATGGTGCCCGTCACGGCGCGCCCGAGCGGCGTCGTATTGAAGTAGGTCACGCCCGCAGTGGAAATATGGAACGCACCGGATTGCAGCGCCGCGATGCCCTCGGCGACGAGCTGCGCGCGGCAGTCGATCAGGCGGGCGTTTTCCGCGCCGTATTGCATGGCGCGGCGCGGGATTTCCTCGTAGTCGTCCTCGTCGGGCTGGCCCAGATTGGCCGTGTATGCAAACGGAACTGCGCCTTTGAGACGCATCCAGTGCAACGCGGCGCTGGTATCCAAACCGCCGGAAAATGCAATTCCGACGCGTTGCTGAACGGGGAGGCTTTCGAGAATCGTGGTCATTTGAAGGTTACCTGGATTACCTGGACAAGCGCCGACATATTACCTGACGCGGGGGCCCACGCCCGCAGCGGGGCCCGATCTGGACAGCGAAAAAGCGAAGTAGCGATTGTCGGCGATTCGCCCGCCGTTGTCGAATCGCCGAAAATTGGCGTCCGATGCGGCGATCGCTGGGGCCTCTTTGCCGCGCGCCGTGCACCGCGCATGGCATAGTGACCTCTGTTCGCACTGAAACCCGCACGCACATGAGCAAACCCTGGAGTATCGATGACATCGCGTCGCAGACGGGCCGCCGGGTCATCGTCACCGGCGCGAATAGCGGCATCGGCTATCACACCGCCGCCGTGCTGGCCCGGCATGGCGCCGAAGTGGTACTCGCATGCCGCAATCCGCAGCGCGGCGCACAAGCGCTCGCGCGGCTGCAACGGGAAGTGCCCGACGCGCGCGTGCAACTCGAACAACTCGAACTCGCGGATCTTTCCTCGGTGCGCGCTTTCGCCGACCGTCAGCTCGCTTTACGTAAGCCGCTCGACATCCTCGTCAACAATGCGGGCGTCATGGCGCCGCCGCGCCGCGCCGAAACCGCCGATGGCTTCGAGCTTCAGTTCGGCACCAACGTGCTCGGGCACTTCGCGCTGACCGGCCTGCTCCTGCCCGCAATCGAAATGGCGGCGGAAAGCGCGTCCGAGCGCCCGCGCATCGTCACGATTGCATCCATCGCGCACAAGACGGGACGGCTCGATTTCGACGATCTCCAGGCAACGCGTCACTATTCGCCGATGTCGTCGTACCGCCAGTCCAAGCTCGCCAACCTCATGTTCGCGTTCGAACTCGACCGTCATTTGCGTGCGGCGGGATCGCGCGTGATGTCGGTGGCCGCGCATCCGGGCGTAGCCAACACGAACCTGTTTCGCGACGATCGGTCGGCTGTGAGCCGGGCGGCGCGCACCGTGTTGAGCGGGTTTATCGGCGCGTTATTGAACAGCGATCTGAGCGGCGCGCTGCCAACGCTCTATGCAGCGACCGCGCCCGATGTCGTCGATGGCGGTTACTACGGACCGCTCGGGTTATTCGAAGCACGCGGCGACACCGTGGGACCGGCGAAGGTTGCATCGCAGGCACTCGATAAAGACGCGGCCAAACGCCTGTGGGAAGTATGCGAGGCGTTGACGGCAAAGGCGTTCGAGTGAGGTTATCGCGCCATCGCGCTTTGCAACGGCTTCTGACTTGCAGCGAGAATTGCACCGAGGACGAGCAGCATCGCCGAGTAGAGCATGCCTCGTTCGAGCCCCGCGCCGTCCGATACCCATCCGATCACAATAGGCCCGACGATCTGCCCGAGCGCGAACACGATGGTGAACGCGCTGATTCCCCTTGCCCACTGATCGGCCGGCAAGTTATGCCGCACGAACGCCGTCGTTGCCGCGACCGCGGACAAGAAAGTTGCGCCGAATAACAGACCCGAAGCGAAAGCCGCCACGGGATGCATGAAGAGCGCGGGCACGAGCGTGGCGATACCCAATAGCGCGTTGAGCACCGCGAGCGCCTGGCCGCCGCGCATGCGGTCGAGCAGCCCGGACCACAGACGCGCCGAAACCACGGTGGCGGCGCCGAGCAAGACATAGAAGCTCGTGATGACAGTCGCGTTCATCGAGGCGTTGCGAAGCAGCGCGACGATGAACGTCATGTAGCCGATGTATCCAACGCCGAAGAGCGTGTATCCCGCAAGCACGAGCCACATGCGCGACACTGCCACCGTTGCGCTCGGAGGCGCCGCATTCGCTTCGGCACCGCGCGCAACTCTCGCATGATTCGATTCGATCTTGCGCGCCGCCACGATCGCCCCGGCTGAACAGAGCGCGCAGACTGCGGCGAGCGCGAACCACGCGTATTGCCATCCATGCACACGCGGCGCCACCGTGAAAGGCACGAGCACCGCCGACGCAAGGATGCCCCAGCCCGTGCCTCCGTAGTACAAGCCGAGCAAGAGCCCGGCCCCGCGCGTGGAAAGCGATGCAAGCCGCGCCGCCAGCACGCCGCCGCTGATGAAGATGAGCGCGCTGCCGCAGCCGGTGGCAACGCGCAGGAACAGCAGCAGCCAGGTCGAGAACGCGAGGCCGCTTGCGGCCATTAACAACGTCGTTGAAGCGCAGCCTGCGAGAAGCAATGCGGAAGGCGGCCATCGGCGGGACATGCGTGGAAAGGCCAGCGCGCCGATCAAGTAGCCGAATGCATTGGCGGTGTTCATCGCGCCTGCTTGCGCGAAGCTCCAGCCGAGGTCGAGCTTCATCGCGGGCAACAACAGCGCGTAGGAAAAGCGGGCCAGCCCCAGCGCGATCGCGCTTCCCAGGGACAACGCAACGGCCAGCATGAGCGCGCCCCCGTGTTCGAAGTGTTCTTCCGTGGACGAAGATTCGTGCCTCGATTGCCGGTCTACCGCTCGTTTTATCTGCGACGTCACTCTCGTTTCCTTGGCGCGTTTTGCGTGACGTTATCACAGCGTTCCCGCCAATGCGAAAGGCGCCGCATATGCGGCGCCCGTTCGCAAGACCAGCGATGAGCAGGGCATTCGCCCCGCCCTTCCTTAACGCGTGGCCGTCGTGAAGCCGTACTCTTCGCGCGCGCCGTAACGTCCCGGCGCAAAGCCGTTGAACACGTGACCGCCGATCTTCGCGCCGACGTTGCGCAGGCGGCGCAGCGTCTCTTCCAGTTGGCGTGCGCCAGTGAGATCGGCACGCGACACGAGCAGCACGAGATCGCAGTTCTGCATCGCGATGGATTGCGCGTCGCCAACAGGCAGCACCGGCGGCGAATCGATCACGATGTAGTCGTAGATGCCACGCACCATCGCCAGCATTTCCTGGAAGGCCGGGCGTCCAAGCAGCTCTGCCGGGTTCTCCGGATAAAGCGCGCCTGCGTCCATCATCGAAAGGCCGCTCGTGCCAATCCGCACGATGGCATCTTCGACACGTGCCGAACCTTCGAGCACTTCGGCGAGGCCCGGACCCGTGCGTCCGTCGACGAGATGACGCAGCCGGCCCTGACGCATGTCCGCATCGATCAAGAGCACCGAAGCCTGCGTCTCGGCGAGCAGATAAGCGAAGTTCGACGACACGAAGCTCTTGCCCACACCTTGCGTCGGTCCCGTGAAGAGGATGATCTTGCCTTCGTGGTTGTCTGCATCGACCACATAGCCCGAGTTCATCACGCTCATGTTCATCGAAGGCATGGCGCTCAACGTGGACATGGGGTTCATCGGCGCGGTCGGGTTCATCGGGTTCCAGCTATTGAGCGCGGGATGAGCCGTCATCGGCACGCCGTTCAGCATTGCACGAACGCTGCTGCGCAAGGAGCGCAATGCTTCGATGCTCGGGTCGGTCGGGCTCGTCATGGCAAGCAGCTTGGCCGGTGCGGCGTTGTGCGTCAGTGCGCGAACGTCCTGGCGCAATTGCGCGGCGGAGCGGGCAACCACGGCGAGGCGCGGGATTTCCGAGAAGCTGTCGATCTCCTCGGGGCTGCGCAATTCGCGGCGATTCAACGCGATCAGATAGATCGCCACCGTGCTCACGAACAAGCCACCGAAGATGGAACCGAGCAACACGATCCACGCACGCGGCCACGATTGCTTCTCGGGCGCGAGCGCCCAGTCTACCACGGCCACGCCCGGCGGCGTGCTGGCGGCAGCGACTTCGAGCTGCTGCGCGTTGGTCAGCACGCTCGTGTAAAGCTGCGTGGTGACGGCGACATCGCGTGCGAGTTCGACGTACTGACGTTGCACGGTCGGCAGGTTCGCCGCCGTCTTGGCCGTCTCGGCGATCTCGTGCTTCACCTGATTCAATTGCGTGAGCGCGCTCTGATAGTTCTCGTTTTCCGGACGGAACTTGTGCTGCGCGGCATCCAGCGCGAGCGACAACGTGGTCTGCTGCTCTTCGAGACGGCTCATGCGGGTAATGAGCGCGGTATTCTGCTGCGCCATGTCCACGGTGCCCGTCTGCGTGCGAAATGCGTTCAGGCGGCTTTCGGCGGTTTCGAGATCCTGCTTGAGGCCAGGCAGGCGCTTCTTCAGGAAGTCGAGGCTCGTCTGGGCTTGCGCGGCGCGGCGTTCGACATCGCGTTCCTGATACGTCTTGACGATGGCGTTGACCATCGCTTGCGCGTCGAACGGCGACTCGGCCTGATAGCTCAGATGGATCAGCGACGGATCATGCAGCGACGAATCGCGCGGCGGAATTGACGTACGCATGCGCAGCAACACGTTTTCGAGCGTCATTTGCTGCGAGTAACGCGTGATCTCGAAGCTCACGCCGGGACGTGCACGCAAGGTGTCGATACGCACTTCTGCAGGCGCCTGGCCGTCGACGGTCGAGACCTGGAACGGCACGAGTTCGCCGACGCGGCCCTTGGCGAGTTGCTTATCGTCCTTGTCGAAGAGTGTCCACTGACCATCCTTGTCGGCGACCACGTGGAATTTGTTGCGATAAGCCGCGCTCGGAATGTTGAAGACGCCGGCCTTCATGCGCTCGCCGCCCCATGCGTAGGAATCGAGACCGAACGGTGCAGGCGCGAGTTCGCGGTCGCCTGCATGACGCGAGGCGTACCAGCGGCCGATCAGCGGAAAGTGACTTTCGGTTTCGACGACGACATCCGCGCCGGTCTGCGTGATGGCGCTGGTGACGACCGAGCGCGAGGTCAGGACATCGCTTTCATCGCTCGCGGAGGCGTCTGCCGCCATCGAGCCGGAGACGTCGTTCAGCGAGCTGATCGACGTGCCCGCCTTGGTGCTCTGCACGCGCAAGAGCGCTTCGGCGCGATATTGCGGCGTGGCGAGCAGGACGTAGAGCACGCCAGCGGCGCAACATACGCCAGTTACCGTACCCAGCAGAGTCTTGTGACGCACGACACTGCGCCAGAGGTCCACGACGCCATCGCCCCGTTGCGAAGCCGCCGTCATTTCGGGCTGCATATTATATGTAAGCATTTTATATCCCAACCAAGAAAACAAAAGTCGTGACGTCAGTGGCAAGGTCCGCCGTCAAACCTAACGTTATGTGATTCGATCGAAATCGAACTTCAAGTGGCGCGCTGGTCCATTCGCGCCTTGCTGCCTTACTTCGAAGCGATGGTGATGAACACCGGTCCCCGCGCTTCGGTCAACGACAGCGTGCCACGTTCCCCGTGCGGCACGCCGTATACATCGGTGACGATCGCATCAGCCGGCAGATGCGATACATCGAGGTCCATCACGTTCCCATTCCCGTAACACCACACGACGTACTTCGTTGCGTGCGCGCCATCGAGTTTCAGCACGACGTAGCGCGCTTTCTCATCGATGAAATAGCGAGCGTGCACTTCGCCCGCGGTGAAACCGAACAAATGCTTGACTGCGTCGTACGCGGGCAGCTTCGCATTGTTGGAATCGAGCAAGCCGAAGTTGTGCTCCATTTCCTTCGGGTCCGTCCCATCGTCGCGCATGTCGTAGTAGGACGTCAGTCCGACTTGCGCGATCCAGTTCATCAACAGCAGCCGCACCGCGTAGCGAGCTTGCCGCGCTCTTGCTTCGGGTGCGTGGCCGTCGTTGATCTCAGACACATATTCGTATCCAACGCTTGGGTACGACCATTCGGTTGCCCACACTTGGGGGCGTTTTGTATAACCGTTGAGGTCTTCGCGCAACACTCGATAGTCGTCGAGCACGGTTTCCGGGTTCTGCTGTCGATACGGATGCACGCTCACCGCATCGGGACCGAGCGGCTTGCCGGCTTGTCGCGCGGTCGCGCTCATGTCGCCCACGGCACGGATGAATGCGCGATCGATCTGTTGCACGCCGCCCGTCGCGACGATCGCACGCGGATTGGCCGACTTCGCCGTCGTCACCGCTGTTTCAAGCAACGTGCGATAGGCACGCGGCGAAGGCGGCGCGAGCCAGTACTTCTCGTCGTCCTCTTCGTTCCATACTTCGAAACGCACCGGCGCGTTACGGTAGCGATACGCCGCCATGTGCACGTAGGTACTGAACGCGCTCAATTGCACGGCGGAGGTCGGTGGCTGGTCCGGGCTGAAGGCGTAATGCTTGTAGCCGAGGATGAACAACGCGCCCAGGCCGCGTGCCGAAAGATTGGAGACGAGACCGTCGAAGCCGCCGAAATGCCAGCCATCCGGCGCCTGCACCGCTTCCCAGAAGAGGTCCGTGCGAACGAAGGAGAAGCCGACGTCCTTCACGGCATCGAGCAGATGCAGATCGGCGATTTGATGAATGGCGACGCCCGTATTCGCGCGCGACGCGGCAAAGCCCGGCAACTCGATGTACGGATGCTCCGTCGATTGCGACGCGCCGTCGAGCACGAGCGTCGGTGCGGCGGACGCCGCGTGCAGCGAACCGCAAAGGGAGATGAGCGCGGCAAGCACGATGCGCCGCGCCAAGCTTACGTTGGTCCGGATCACGACGAATGCCTTCCGAACGTATGACGGCTTGCTTCGAGTGCCGCGACCTGCTGGTTCGCGCGGCTCGCTTGCAGCCAATGTTCGTTCGACTGTGGCGCGAACCCGTTAAAGCCATAGCCACGCGAAGGCGCTTGCGGATACCACGGGGCAACCGGTCGAGCCATGAGCGCCGGCTGTCGCAGGTAGCTGATGGCAAGACCCAGGAACAGCAGGCAGCCGATCGATTCGCAGATGTCCGTGCTCGCCGCGCTGAAGACGAGATACAGCAGCACCGACCACGCAGCGCGATCGTTCGACGCCGAATTCAGCATGAGCCGCACGAGATACACGACGAGCACCAGCGCGCCGACGAAACCGAAGCACGCAATTGCATAGAGCACGGTGTTATCGGCATACGCAACGTTGAAGCCGAACGGGCTTTCGTAATAGCTCGCGGCCGAGCCGAACGCGCCCGGCCCGAGACCGAACCAGATGCGTTCGTGCTTCATGAGACCTTCGATCAGAAGCGGCCATGTGTTGATCATTCGATCCTGGAACGACGACAGCGTGACGTATCCGCGGCTCGCCAGATTGAATGCGGAGGCGGCGAAGAATGCGACGATCGGCAAGACGATCGGGAAGCCGCTCGCCCACAGACACGCTCGCTTGATGCCGCGCGTAGAAAACAGCATGTGCACGATGACGACGATTGCGAGCGACACCGGCGCGGTCTTGTTGGTCGTGGCGTAGATGGTGGCGCCGGCGAGCGCGAGCAGCACGAACTGCAGCGCCTTCGAGCGGATGTGCATCAAAAGCCACGTGGTCAGAAGGCCGGCCATGAGCGCCACCGATGCGCTGTCGCGACCGAATCCCGACAGCCGCGATGCAACGCCGACGTACGAGGACGTGGCCATCGTCACGTTGTGTCCACCGACCGATACGCTTGCGCCCACCCAGGGCAGCTTCAGCATGCTATTGGCGAGAATACCGATGCCGCAAAGCGCGGCGAGTGTGAGCAGTCCGAGGAACGCCGAGCGTCGGTTCATGAGCGCGAGCGTCTCGCGGGACGCGGTGAGTGCGAAAAGCAGAGGCGTCACGCTCCACAGCCAGAATCCGACTGCGGCAGGCTCGACGCCGTGCGACAGCGAAAGGAAGGTCTGCGTAAGCAGATATAGCGCGATGAGCGCGTGCGTCGCCTTGGGCCGCGTGAGAAGGACGTATAGCACCCAGCCCAACATCAGCACCTTGGGAAGATACGCGGCGGGCGCCATGCCCATCGTCGACGTGTAGTAGCGGATCACGCCGGAGAGCACGTCGCTCGCCACTGCGACGATGAACGTCGCAACCCATAGCTTGTCTTTTAGTGATGCTTTGTTCATCGAGTGACCGTCGCATGTCCGTCGGAAGGAAAAGTCGGTTGCACGATCAAATCGGCAGCCGCTTCGTGTTCTTTGCACGCTTGGCGCAGAGTCGATTCAAGTCTGGCCGGACTCGTCTCAGGACCGAAAATTACCTTTGTACGACAAGTGACTCTGTGCGCGCACGCACGCATGAACTTGCGGGCGACAGCTAAACGTTTGCGCCACGGTCCAAACCGCCTCTCACGCACATCGAGCGTGCGGTAAGCCACTTATCGCAAGGTGCCAGTTGAAGCCCGGCTAAAGCTTTTAGGCGAGCGGTTTGAAGGGGGGAATCACAGGACTCGTGCGCGGTCTATGCGGGCGATTATCTTCGTGCGTTTCGCGACTGCAACCGCGGTTGATCGCAGGCGATTAATACGCAATAAATTCGGCGCATATCCGGACCGAAAAGGCACGCTGTCGCATTCCGCCACAGCCTTGGCCACAATGGCGCGCCGACGCTATCGCGTATGAAGATTACAGAATTCGTCGTTATTGAAAGGTTTGAAAACGATTCAAAAGCCAACATCATTTCGCGTCAAACTTTAGGGTGGAAAACAGATTATTTATTCACGGTTTTGTACTATAAAAGTACGTTTTTCCGTTTGGTCCAACTGGTTACATGCTGTTACGTCTTTTATCGTACTTAACGACGTTTCAACTGTGTAACATTCCTCATGACCCCTCCGGCAATAAACGGATGACGGTCGCGCCTTAATTGTCCAGGCGCATAGGCTGATTCGCCTCTCTCTCCCAAAGCACTGCTTACCGAGGTCCTTTAAGGCACTCGGGGGAGACCCTTTGCGCGGTCAGAATCAATGCACACTGAGCCATTATCCAAAATGAAGAATAATCGTCTGGTCGTAATTTCGTGCTATTTAGGCACCCTAATCTTGTCCGCATGCGGTGGCGGTGGCAGTGACGGAACGCCGTCGAGCGTCGTCAACAGCGCAACCGATCCCGTTGCGGTGGTGGATATCGCCAAGCATCCTGCTTCGGTGAGCGGCACCGTCATTCCCCCGGCCACGTCGATCAGCGACTCGTCGGGCGCGGTGTGGACGGTCAAGAGCGGCGTGGTGTATCGCGCTAATCAGAAAGCCGGCTTCTCGCAGGACGTGATCGCGCTGCTTTGGTACGCAGGCAAGATCTATCAGCAGAACGTGAACAAGCTCTGGTGGGTCTGGCAGAACAACACGTGGGCAGTTTCGGCCGATCCGCGCCCTGCTGCTTCGACGCCCGCCAGCACGCCGGCATCGACGAACGCGGGTTCGACTTCGGGCTCTGCTTCCGGTTCGACCACGACAGCCATGCCGTTCTTCGGCGTCAACGAGCACTATGCCTACGGCGGCGTCTATTCGTCGACGCCGCTCAGCACGCAGGCATCGACCATGGTCGACCTCGGCCTGACAGGCATTCGGCAGGACGTGCACGGTTACGATCAGATCGACACGCTCGCGAACAAGGTCATTCCCGGATTAGGTTCCAGTGTCACGGTGATGCCGCTGATCGATGCCTATCCGTGGGACGACCCGTCGTTGAACGGCAAGACGCCGACCGAAGACAGCGCCTACGCATATGCGTATTCCATGGCCGCTTACGCCGCGACCAAGCTCAAGGGCGTGCCGGTCGTCGAGTTCGGTAACGAGTACGACCTCGACACGCATAACCGCAAGATTGCAAACGATGGCGTGAACGTTTCCGACTACGACAACACGACGTGGCCAATCTGGCGCGGCGCGCTGCGCGGCTATTACGACGGCTGGCGCTCGGTGGATACGGCCGGCCAGACGAAGGTCATTGCCACGGCTTCGGCGGGCTTCCTGTACCTCGGCTGGTACAAGGGCATGTTGACAGGCGTGCAGCCGGATGGCTCGACGGGACATCCGAAGGTGAAGACCGACATCATCCAGTTGCACTGGTACTCGGACGGTCTCGATCCTGAGAACACGTGGGGCAAGGACGGCACCAACTACAACGTGCTCAAGATCATGCACGACACGTACAACCTGCCAATCATGTTCACGGAAATTGGCGTGAATATGGACTTTTCGACGGCTCAGGCGCAGGCCTATATCACGAAGACGGTCCCGGAACTTTACGCGGCACGCAGCACGTATAACGTGATCGGCTTCCAGTGGTACGAGCTCTACGACGATCCTACCGGCGACTACGGCATTCTCACGAATAGCGGCGCGAAGAAGGCGATCTATTCGACGATGAAGGCAGCAGTGGCGGCTTCGAAGTAATCGAGTTTTGCTGTAGTACCAAAACACCCGGCGCAAGGTTCAACATGCCTTCCGCCGGGTGTTTCGCATTTCAAGGTCTCACGCATTCGCGATCGAAACGCCCGCGCGCTGAAGAATGTGCTGATTACGCGGTGACAAGTTCGCGAACTGCAAACGCTTCCCTGCCTTTCGATAGCGGTCTTGCAACGTTTCGAACGCCACGATTGCAGAGTGATCCGCGACATGCAGATGCTGACAATCGACGATGACATCGTCCGCATCGTTCTGCGGATCGAAAAGGTCCTGAAAATTCGCCGTCGATGCGAAAAACAGGGTGCCATGCAGTACGTAAGTACGTGTGCCCTTTTCATCGGATTTCGACTCCGCGCGAATCTCGCGGGCATGTTGCCAGGCGAAGTTCAACGCGGCGATCACGATGCCGCATAGCACCGCAATCGCCAGATCGGTGAACACGGTGATAACCGTGACCGCAACGATCACGATTGCGTCATTACGCGGCACTTTACCGAGCACACGGAGCGATCCCCACGCGAAGGTCTGCTGCGCCACGACGAACATCACGCCGACCAACGCGGCGAGAGGAATTCGTTCGATAAACGGCGACAGGAAAAGGATGAACAGCAAGATCATGATGCCGCTCGTCGCACCCGATAAGCGGCTGCGTCCGCCCGAACTCAGGTTGATCATGGTCTGACCGATCATGGCGCAACCGCCCATGCCGCCGAACAAGCCAGATACGATATTCGACACACCAAGCGCCACGCATTCGCGATTGGGCTGTCCGCGCGTTTCGGTGATCTCATCGGTCAGATTGAAGGTCAGGAGCGTTTCCAGCAAGCCGACAATCGCCATGAGAAGCGCGTAAGGGAAGACGATTCTGAGCGTATCGAGATCGAGCGGTATCGTCGGCAGATGAAAGCTCGGGAACGCGCCCGCGATGTGCGCCATGTCGCCCAGTGTCCGCGTCGGCAAATCGAGCAACTGGCTTATCAGGCCGATACTCAGAATGGCGACGAGCGCCGGCGGCACCGCCTTGGTGATGCGCGGCAGCAGATACACGATCAGCATCGTCAACGCGACGAGACCCGACATGACCATCAACGGCGTTCCCTGCAACCAGACTTCGCCTTGCGGTGTGGCGCGTTTGAAATGCTCGAGCTGCGCCATGGCAATGATGATCGCGAGGCCATTCACGAAGCCGATCATCACGGGATGCGGCACCATGCGGATCAGCTTGCCGAGACGCAAAAGTCCGAAGACGGTCATCAGCACGCCGCCGAGAATAACGGTAGCGAGAAGATACTGAGCGCCGTGCTCGACCACGAGAGCGACGATGACGACCGCCATCGATCCCGCCGCGCCGGAAATCATGCCCGGTCTGCCGCCGAAAATGGCGGTCAGCGCGCAGATGATGAAAGCGCCGTAAAGGCCCATCAAGGGATTCACCTGCGCGACGAGCGCGAACGCAATGCACTCGGGAACGAGCGCAAACGATGACGTGAGGCCCGCGAGCACATTCGCGGGAACATGCGTGAGCCATTGCTGCTTGAGAGATTGAATCTGCATCGAATGAGTTCCGCAGTCCGCACATGGCGCACTGCGTTTTAAAGCCGGCGCGAAACGCCGATGGTGTCGAACGGAGTCGCCGGTGTCGAATCGACGAGATGGCAGTACGTCGCCTGAAGCAAGCCAGGCGAACGCACCCGTACACGCGAACCCCCAAGGTGCAAAGCCGTCTGAACGGTAGGAGGTTCTCGGAAAGCTACATGGGTGCGTGAGAAATTCGGTGTGGGCGGGAGATCGCCCGGGAAGGCTGGTAGTTTACCCTAATCCGTAAATTCGAGTGATGCGCTTGCCTCCAGCGCATGTCATGCAGCATGCGCTTGAATGCAATCGTCGACATTCCACACTTCACTCCAACTCAAAACGTTTCCACTCAGGCATCGGCGATACTGCAATCACACGCCGCTAGCAACTTCGCGGACTCGATGAACAACTCTTTGAGCGTACACATCATGAGCCGGGAAATCATTCGTGTCGAACCGCTTTCAAGCTGGCTCGAGCGCTGGAATGCGCCGACCTCCGCCGTCACGCGTCATCGCGACACGGTGTACGTGTCAGGCTTTCCTCCGTTCGATCCGCAGACCGGCGAGATCATGCAAGCATCGATCGAAGTGCAGACCCAACGCGTGCTGGAGCAACTGAAGCTGTGCGTCGAGACGGCAGGTTCATCGCTGGATCAGGTTCTCAAGTGCAACGTCTATTGCACCTCAGTCGCCGCTTTCCCGGTCGTGAACGACATCTACGGACGATTCTTCGGCCCCAATCCGCCCGCGAGAATCTTCGTCAATGTGCCTGCGTGGCCGGGACATTTCGATATCGAGATCGACTGCATCGCGGCGATATAGCGTGCTGACGTGTGCCCTTAACTTCCCCGCACCGTTCCCGTCCGCCCAAGCCGCGCGGCCAGCACGGACAACGCATCGTAGGCTTCGCGCGATACCTCGTCCCACGCCGCGATAGCTTGCGACTGCGCTTCCACCACCGCGCGGTCGCCTCGCGCGGCGGGGCCTGTCAGCGCATCGCGCGGGCCGAGGGCAAGTACGTTATCGACGGAATTGCGCGCAAGCGTATGCATCATGTCCTGAATCAGCGTGTCCGGAATGCCCGCCGCTTGCCACATCTCGACGGACATCGCCGCGAGCACCGGCAAGAAGTTCGACGCCATGACGGCCGCCGAGTGATACAGCGCCTTGCTGCCCGGCTCGATGTCGAAACACCGCGCACCGATCGCGCCCAGCACCTCGCTCCATGCGCCACGCGCGGCGGCGTCGCCTTCCAGACCGCATGGCGTGCCTTCGAACTGGAACACGGAGGTGCCGGGATTGGCGAAGCTCAACATGGGATGCGCGCTCGCAACGCTCCAGCCGATGCCGCGCAAAGGCGCGAGCGTGTCGGCATCGAGCGCGCCGCTGCAATGCACCGCCACCGATGCGCCCCGGCCTTCGTGCGCGCGAGCGAGCTGCTCGGCCACTTCGGCGATGCGCATGTCGGGCACCGACAAGAGCCAGATATCGGCGGGGCGCATCGTGGCCAAGTCTTCGGCTACGCGGCCCGCGCCGATGAAATCGACCGCTTCGGCGGCGCGTTTGGCGTCGGTATCGAAGACATCGCCGATATCGAGCACGCGGTTCGCGACGATCAGATTGCCAAGCGTCGCGCCCACGCGCCCCGCGCCGATGATGTTGAGTGTCGCCATGATGCGAAAGCGCGTGCGCCTCAACCGTGCCGAATGGCGATGGTCTTGAGGCTCGTGAAGCCATAGAGCGCTTCGAAGCCTTTCTCGCGCCCGTGGCCGCTCGCCTTCACGCCGCCGAACGGCAGTTCGACGCCGCCGCCCGCGCCATAGTTGTTGATGAAAACCTGCCCCGCCTGGAGCTTGCGCGCGAGGCGCAGACCACGCGAGCCATCGCGCGTCCAGACGCCCGCGACGAGGCCGTATTGCGTGCCGTTGGCGAGTCGCACCGCTTCGGCTTCGTCGTCGAAAGGCATGACGGCAAGCACCGGCCCGAAGACTTCTTCCTGCGCGAGCCGGCTGTCCGGCGGCACGTCGCGAAACAGCACGGCTTCCTGGAAGAAGCCATTACGCGATGCCTCCGCCGCGATCTTGCCGCGCGCCGCGACACGGATACCTTCGCCTTCCGCTCGCTCGACGATGCCGCGCACACGCGCCTGCTGCTTCGCGTTGACGAGCGGCCCCATGTCGAGGTCCATCGACGGCGGACCGGAACGCAGCGTCTCGAAGCGCGCGGCGAGCCGCTCGACGACGCTTTCGTAAATGCCGCGCTGGACCAGCAAACGGCTGCCTGCCGAGCAGGTCTGCCCCGCGTTCTGGATGATCGCGTTGAGAATGACGGGCAGCGCTTCGTCGAGATCGGCATCGTCGAAAACGAGTTGCGGCGACTTGCCGCCGAGTTCGAGCACGCTCGGGCAATGACGTTCCGCCGCCGTGCGTCCGACCAGCGCGCCCGTGACCGTCGAGCCCGTGAACGAGATGTGGCCGATGCCCGCGTTCGCCGACAACGCCGCGCCCGCTTCGCTGCCAAGACCCGTGACGACGTTGATCGCGCCCGCCGGAAAGCCGATGTCCGCGGCGATTTCGGCGAGTCGCAGAATCGACAGACTCGCGTCCTCGGCAGGCTTGACCACGCACGCATTGCCCGCCGCGAGCGATGCGCCGACGCTGCGCCCGTAAATCTGCATCGGATAATTCCACGGGATGATGTGCCCGGTCACGCCAATCGGCTCGCGCACGGTCAACACGGTGAAGCCCGTGGTATAGGGCAAGGTCTCGCCGTGCAGCTTGTCGACGCAGCCCGCGTAGTACTGAAGATAACGCGCGAGCACGGCCGCGTCGGTGCGCGCGGTCTTGAGCGCCTTGCCGGTGTCGCGCGCTTCGAGTTGCGCGAGTTCGTCGCCGTGTTCGAGCACGGCGGCGGCATACGCGAACAACAGATTCGAGCGCTCGGCCGGCGAGAGTTTGGCCCACGCTCCATCGAGCGCTTCGCCCATCGCGCCGCGCGCGGCGGCGACCGCAGCATCGATATCGGCGGCGTTGCCGCGCGAGATGTGAGCGAACGGCTCGCCCGTGCTCGGATCGATGACATCGAGCGTCGCGCCGCTATCCGGCGCCTTCCATGCGTTGCCGATGAAGTGTCGATATTCCATGTCTTACTCCGTGATCAGTGCGTGTTCCGTGACGGCATCGGCGATCGCCGTGCCAACTTCGACGGTGTTGGCGCCGCCACCCATGTCCGGCGTGCGCGGACCTTTGTCGAGGACGGTTTCGATCGCCGCGACGATGGTTTTGGCGGCCGCTTCGTAGCGCGCCTCGCCGCGTCCGAGATGCTGAAGCATCAGCGCCGCCGACCAGATCTGCCCGATCGGATTGGCGATGCCGCGCCCGGCGATGTCAGGCGCGGAACCATGCACCGGCTCGAACAGCGACGGAAAGCGCCGCTCCGGATTCAGGTTCGCGGAAGGCGCGATGCCGATGGTGCCCGTGCAAGCCGGCCCGAGGTCGGACAGGATGTCGCCGAACAGATTGGATGCGACGACCACATCGAAACGGTCCGGGCTCTGCACGAAGTGCGCGCACAGAATGTCGATATGGTACTTGCGCGTTTCGATGTCCGGATAGCGCTTCGCGGCTTCTGCCAGACGCTCGTCCCAGTAAGGCATGGTGATGGAGATGCCGTTGGACTTGGTCGCGGCCGTGAGTTGCTTGCGTGGCCGGCTTTGCGCCAGTTCGAACGCGAACTTGAGAATGCGGTCCACGCCCGTGCGCGTGAACACGGCCTGCTGCGTGGCGAATTCGCGCTCGGTGCCTTCGAACATGCGCCCGCCCACCGACGAATACTCGCCTTCGGTATTCTCGCGCACCACCAGAAAGTCGATCTCGCCGGGCTTGCGGTTCGCGAGCGGCGACGGCACGCCGGGCATCAATCGCACGGGGCGCAGGTTCACATACTGGTCGAATTCACGGCGAATCTTGATGATCGATTCCCACACGGCGGTGTGATCCGGCACGACGTCGGGCGTGCCGACCGCGCCGAAGAAAATGGCGTCGTGCTTGCCGATCTGCTGGTCCCAATTCGCGGGCATCATCGTGCCGTGTTGCAGGTAATGCTCCGTGCACCACGAGCCGAATTCGTCGAAATTGAGCGCAATGTCGTAACGCGCGGCCACGGCCTTCAGCACGCGCAGGCCTTCGACCATCACTTCCTTGCCGATGCCGTCGCCGGGAATGACGGCGATGTTATGAGTTGTTGCCATGATCTGCAAAGCCTCCGAAAGTGCGACGCGGGAATGCCCGGCGAGACGGCACAGGAGGCGGGCGCACTCAAGGCGCGCCTCTATGGAAATTGCGTTGTCTCCTGCGTCTCTTTTGCTCGCGAGCGCGGCCGCGCCCGGGCATCGGACTATGTCGAATGCCAATCTAGCGGACGCATTCGAACGACGGAAGTGCGAATCGAGGAACGGTGGCTTCGAAAATCCGGAAGGGCTCAGCGCGCGGGGCGCTCGGTATCGAGTTGCGCCGTGCTCGCGGGTCCGATCTCACTCAGAAAGTCGAACAGCCTGCGCGTAGGCAAGGCCGCCGCGCCTTCGCGCATGCCAACCGACATCATCCGTTCGGCCCAGGAATTGGTCAGGCGAATGAAGCGCAAGCGCATCGGCTGAAGAAACAGCTTCACGGCGCCCTCGGGCAACACGCCGATACCCTGCCCCACGGCGATCAACCGGCACATGGCCTCGAAGCTCTGCACCTGCACGCGAAAGCGGATGGTCTTGCCCGCCAGCGCCGCTTCCTTGACCAGCATGCGCGTGACCTCGGCTTTGTCGTCGAGCGCGACGATATCGTGTTCGAGCAGCGCGGCGAACTCGATCTCGTCGCCCTGCAATACATGATCCTCCGGCACGACCACGCTGATCCGGTCGCTGCAATAAGGCGCGAGGCGAATGCCCTCCATGCCCGTTTGCGACGTCACGACGCCGATATCCGCCCGGCCATCGCGCAACGCCTGCAAGATGTCGGCGCTGCGCAATTCGCTGATATGCAGCTTGATGTCGCGATACTTCTGCGAGAACGCTCGCAGATGCTCGGGCAACTCCTGGCTGATCGCGGAGATGTTGGCGAAGACGCGCACCCGGCCCACCGAGCCTTTCGTGTAGTCGGACAGCTCGCTATAGATGGCGTCGGTCTTGAGCAGCAGCTCGGTGCCGTGGCGCGCGAGCGCTTCTCCGGCGGGCGTGGGCTCGACGCCCGCCGAAGTTCGATTGAGCAGCGCCACCCGGAAATGATGCTCGAGCAGCACAATGCGCCGGCTGGCCGTCGACAAGGACATATGCGAATGCTGCGCCGCCTTCGACAGACTCCCCGTCTCGACTGCGCGCAGAAAGAGAGCCAGTGAGGTGAGATCGAACAAACCAGACGCTCCGTGAATGGATCATGCCGCGCAGTATGGCACCCTCGCGGCGGCCCTCAGTCTTCGCGCCCTACAGGATTACCCTGAGCGATGCACGCGCGTGGCCGCTCGCATCGGGCGTTCGAACAATTCGAAAGCCCGCTTCACGGAATTCGCATATCGATGGCGCGCGGCACAGGCTAAATTTCCCATGTCCTGCTGCGTCCGCCGTTTGCCACGAATCCGGCGACACTGACAGGGCTTTAAAAAAATCAGTACATATATGACGGAGACAGACGTGGAAATCGATGCGACCAGCATGCCGGGCGGCGCTTTGCCGTCCGCACCCGCGCGTGACGCGGCCGCCGAGGACCGGATTTTCCGGCGCCTCGCGCTACAGATCCTGCCCATTCTGATGTTCGCGTACATCACCTCGTATATCGACCGGGTGAACGTGAGCTTCGCCAAGCTGCAGATGGCCCAGCAACTCGGCTTCTCAGATGCCGTCTTCGGTTTCGGCGCGGGCATCTTCTTTCTCGGCTATGTGGTCTTCGAAGTGCCGAGCAACATGATTTTGCAGCGCGTCGGCGCACGCCGCTGGATCACGCGGATCATTCTGTCGTGGGGCATCGTATCCGGGCTTACGGCGTTCGTCGCCACGCCGATGCAGTTCTATGCCATGCGCTGTTTGCTGGGCGTCGCCGAAGCGGGCTTCATTCCGGCGATCATCTTCTATATCAGCCAGTCGTTTCCGAGGCACTGGCGCGCTCGCATTCTCAGCATGTTCTACGCGGCGCTCGCGCTGGCGGGACTGATCGGCTCGCCGCTTACCGGCTTCATCATGGAATACTTCAACGGCCTGATGGGCTTGCCGGGCTGGAAGTGGATATTCATCATCGAGGCGCTGCCCGCGTTTCTCGCGGCGGTCTACACGTGGCGAGGTCTGGAAGACGATGTCACGCAAAGCAAACACTGCAGCGAACCCGAACGCGCTTTGTTGTCGCGCGTGCTCGCCGCTGACCGTGCGATCACCGCCGAAGCCAATCACAAGGGCCTTTTGTCGAGCTGGCTCGTGTGGGCGTTTTGCCTCATCTACTTTCTCGACGTGTTCGGCATCTACGGCTACACCTTCTGGGCGCCGACCATGATCAAGTCGATGGGCATCAAGAGCGACTTCGTGATCGGCCTGCTCGCGGCGCTGCCAAACGCGGTTGCGGTCGTCGTCATGGTGCTGTTCGGGCGCAGCGCCGACAAGCGCGGCGAACGGCGCTTGCATGTCGCGGCCTTGCTGTTGATGGGCGCGGCAGGATTGTCGCTCTCGGTGCTCTGGCATGACAACCTGTGGCTCGGCATGCTTGCGCTGTGCATGGCCAATGCGGGATTGCTGTCGTTGCCGCCGCTTTTCTGGAGCATGCCGACGGCGGTGCTGGGCACGAGCGCGGCTATCGGCATTGCATGGATCAGCGCCTTCGGCAATCTCGGCGGCTTCTTCGGTCCTTATGTGGTGGGGTATCTGAAACAGCTTTCCGGCGGCCTCACGCTGCCGATTTTCTCGATGGTCGGTTGCCTTCTGCTCGGCTTCGTACTGGCGGTGATGTTGCCCAAGAGGCTCGTCAACCGTTGATGCGGATGCAACCGGCTTTCCAAACGACAACTCGAAGAGATAGAGCATGAAGCAACGCATCGGCATGATCGGTATCGGTCTCATGGGACACGGTATTGCGCGCAACGTGATGAAGCACGGCTACCCGTTGAGCGTGGTCGAGCATCCCGGCAACCAGCCGCTCGACGAACTGCTGGCGGGGGGAGTCAAGACCTTCACCACGGGCGAGGCGCTCGCGCGCGAGTCCGAGATCGTCATTCTGTGCGTGACCGGATCGCCCGAAGTGGAAGCGGTTCTGAGTGCGCCCGATGGCGTGCTCGCGGGTTTGCAGCCAGGCACCATCGTGATCGATTGCTCGACGGCCGTGCCCGCATCCACGACGCGCGTGGCCGAGCGCGTGACGCAGGCGGGCGGCCTCTTCATCGATGCGCCCATGACACGCACCGCCAAGGAAGCGCACGAAGGACGTTTGAACTTGCTGGTGGGCGCGGACCCGGAATTGTTCGCGCGAGTGGAGCCGCTGCTGCGCACGTTCGCGGAGAACATCACGCTGGTCGGCGGCACTGGCGCGGGACACAGCATGAAGCTGCTGCACAACTTCGTGTCGCTCGGCACGATTGCGTTGATCTCCGAGGCGGCTGCCTGCGCGAAGCGTGCGGGCGTGGACCCGCAAACGTTCGTCGATGTGCTCGCGAAGGGCGGCGGAGGCGGCGCGGCGCTGGAGCGGCTGCGGCCATCGCTTATCGACGGCGATCCTTCGAGCATGCCTTTTCATATGTCGAACGCGCTGAAAGACCTCGGCTACTACGTGACGATGGCCGGCGACACCCATGCCGTCGATGCCATTGCCACCGCCGTGCAGTCGACTTACGCAGCGGCGGTCGAGCTTGGGGGAGCGCACAGGACGTTGCTGGAGTTGCCGGGGTTGTTGGGTGATGCGGCTGCGGATTCCGAGCGACGTTGACGGTATTGCTGGCCGCACATTGCGGCATGTAGCAGGCGGCGCGTGAAGCTCGTTTGATCGAACATTTCGCGCCGCCTCGAACGAATTAATCAGCGACGCCTACCCGCAAAAGGCCGCCAGCAGCCCTTCTCGGCGCCCCTAGATCAAACATCGAAGTTTACAAATTCCCAAACACCCGTCAGAATTGCGCCCGTTCTAATGCGAATAGTTCGCATTTACGGCCAATAACTCGACGACGGAAAATTAGGGATGAAATCAGCACCACGGGGCAGTACAACCATCGGCAAATGGGCGATGCGCCCGTCCACACTGGCGACGCTCCTGCTCTTCGCCACCAGTCAATCGGCCCTTGCGCAGCAAAGCGACACCGGCTCATCGACATCCGGCAACGCCACCGAAGCCACACTCCCCGCAGTCTCCGTCACCGCTTCATCCGACACCGATCAAGGCCAGCATCTGCGCCGCGACGTCAGCACCGGCGCGCTCGGCACCCGCACGCAACTCGACACGCCCTACTCGACCACTATCGTCACCGGCGAAGAACTCGCGGATCGTCAGGCGAAAAAGCTCGGCGATGTCTTCGCGCAGGACGCATCCGTGTCGGACAACAGCAATCCGTACAACGCGTGGGCGAGCTACATCACCGTGCGCGGCATGCAACTCGACTGGCAGAACGGTTACAGGATCGACGGCCAGCCGTTCAACGCCTACGGCATCACCATGCCCTACGAACAACTCGAAAGCGTCGAACTGCTCAAGGGCTTGTCGGGCTTCATGTACGGCTTCGGCGCGCCCGGCGGCGTGGTCAACTATGTGACGAAGAAGCCACCCGTCACGGATAAGCAGATCGCCAGCGTCGATGTCGGCTATGCGTCGACGGCCGTATGGTCCGAGCATGTCGACCTGGGTGGGCGTATCGGACCGAACAGCATGTTCGGCTACCGCTTCAACGCGACGCACGAGGAAGGCAAGACCTATAACGACGGCAACGTGCGCCGCGATTCGTTTTCCCTTTCCGCCGATGCACGCCTCACGAAAGACCTCACCGCCACCTTCGGCGCGCTGTATCAGGAACGCCATGCGTCGGGCATCACGACGGCCATCTCGACCGCGCAATACACGGGCGCCTCGTTGCCCGCGACGCTCAGTGGCGGCAGTAGCACGCTCGTCACGCCGGACCAGCATCTGAACACGAACTTGCAACTCTATACTGCCGGCTTGCGCTACAACCTGAATCAGGACTGGACGCTTTCGGCCTCATACAGCTTTAGCAAGAGCACGCGGTATCGGAACGAGAGCACGTACAATCTGCTCGATCCAGCGGGCAACTACGACGACTTTCGCTTCGAAGGCAAGGAAGGGCATCAGCTGAATGCGTGGCAGGTCATGGCCGAAGGTCTCGTAAAGACCGGGCCGCTGCAACATCAGCTCGTGTTCGGCGCCGCGTATCAGAAGCAAACCAACGACAACACCGCGAACAGTTTCTACGACCAGATCGGCACGGGCAACATCTATCAGCCGAACGTCAATCGCTACGACAGTTCGGGCTTCTACACCTATCGCAACGCGGACATCACGCAGAAAGCGCTGTTTGCAAGCGATACCATCGCGCTCACCGAACGCTGGTCGGTGCTCGGCGGCGTGCGCTATACGAATTACGAGCAGCACGGCTACGGTATCGACGGCACGACGACTTCGACTTACTCGCAAAACGGCGTGGTCACGCCGAGCGTCGCGCTGATGTTCAAGCTCACGCCGGGCACGACGCTCTATGCGAGCTACGTCGAATCGCTGGAAGCGGGCAATGTCGTCGGCGACTTCTACGCCAATGCCGGAGCGATCCTCAACCCGCTGCGCAGCAAGCAATACGAAGTCGGCGTGAAGAGTCAGAACGAGCGCTGGAGCGCGACGGCTGCGCTGTTCCGCATCGAGCGCGGCGCGCAATACGCCAATGGCGATAACGTCTTCGTGGAAGATGGCGAGTCCATCTTCGAAGGCATGGAAGCGGGCGCGGATGTTCGCATCGGCCGGGACTGGACGGTCGGCGGCGATCTGATGTGGATCGCGACGCACTACAAGAAAGGCTCGACATTCGACGGCAATCGCGTCGCGGGTGCGCCAGGCTTCGTCGCGGCGGCGCACGTGAATTATGCGGTGCCCGTGGTTCCGGGCCTGACGCTCAGCGCCAATGCGAAGTTCACGGGCAACACGAACCTGCGTCCGTCCGGCGATCTGAACGTGCCGGGCTTCATGATCTACAGCCTTGGCGCGACTTACACGACACGCATCGCGGGACATAACGTCGGCGTGCGCGCGGCTATCGACAATCTGACGAATCGGCGTTATTGGGAATTCCAATATGCCGACTACATTCAGCCTGGCGAGCCGCGCACGGTTTCAGTCAATGCGCGTCTGGAGTTTTAAGGAGGATCGGGGGCGTTGCAACCTGGGCGCCCCTTCTCGCCTTCACGCTCAAGCGACCGGAATGGGATTGTCCGTCACGAACTGATTGAACTGCTCGACGAACGCATGTTCATTCGGTCCGGCGTTATCGCGCAGCGGCTTCGCGGCATCGACCACGACTTCCGTCGTCGCTTCCGGCAGCTTCTGCATGATTTCGGCGATGAACGCTTCCAGCTGCATCGCGCGCGGATCGCCGCTCTTGTGGACCAAGTCCGTGTCCACCCACGGCGGCGCGATCTCCAGCACGCGCACGCTCGAATCGCGCAGCACGAAGCGTTGCGACATCGAATACGAATGGATTGCCGCCTTGGTTGCCGAATACAGCGCGGTCGCGGCGAGCGGCACGAACGCGAGCACCGAACTGTTGTTGACGATATACGCCTGTTGCTGCGTCTTCAGATGTTCGACGAACGCCGCGCTCACGCGCACCGTGCCGAGCAGATTCGTGTCGATGAGGCGCACCGCGGCTTCATCGTCGAGCGCGCCGCCTGCATCGTCGAACGGCATGATGCCCGCGTTGTTGATGACGACATTCAACGCCGGATACTTTGCGATCAATTGCGCGGCGACGCTGCGAATCTGCGCGGCGTCGGCGATATCGAGTTCAACCGTGTCGATGCCCGGATTCGCGCTTGCGACTTCATCGAGCAGCGCACGGCGCCGTCCCGCGACGATCACCTGATTGCCGCGCTGATGAAACGCTTCCGCCAACGCGCGGCCAATGCCCGAAGTGCCGCCCGTGATGAAGATGGTATTGCCCGTGGTTTTCATGGTCAGTCCAAATGTGGAAAAGAGAACGATGGTTCAGGCCGCGTAGCGCGCGGCGGGTGCGTTGGTCGACAGTTCCGGCGCCATCGCCTGACGCGCGGCTTCGTACGCCTGGTACTTGGCGCCGTCGTGCAGCGAGGGAATCGTCACCAGTTCGCGGCGCTCGAAGCCGATTAGCGAGGCATCGACCATGTCGGCCGCCGACATCACGATTGCGGGGTCCAGATTGTCGATAGGGAGCCCGCCGCTTTCCCAGAAGTCCGTCGCCGTCGCGCCTGGCAACACGGCCTGCACGCGCACGCCTTTCGCCGCGAGTTCGTGATGCAGCGACTGGCTGAAGGCCAGCACGAACGCCTTGGTGCCGCCATAGACGCCGTTGAGCAACTCCGGCGCAATACTCACGATAGACGCGATATTGATCACCGCGCCCTTGCCGCGCGCGACGAAGCCCGGCACCGCCGCATAAGTCAGGCGGGTAAGCGCGGTCACGTTGAGTTCGATCATGCGGGTCATTGCATCGACGTCGCTGTCGAGCAAAGGCGTATGCGTACCGACGCCCGCGTTATTCACCAGCAGCGTGATGCTCGCGTCGTCCTTCAGCTTCGCTTCGACACGCGCGAGCGCCGTGCGGTCGTTGAGATCGGCATCGATGATCTCGACGCCCTTCTGCGTTTCATTACTGATACGTTCGGCTAGCGCGGCAAGCTTCTCGCGGTTGCGCGCCACGAGGATAAGGTCGTAGCCCGAACGCGCAAGACGCTCGGCATAGACCGCGCCGATGCCCGACGATGCGCCTGTGACGAGGGCCGTGCCGCGATGGTTCTGGGACATGATGTCACTCCGGTTCGAATGGTGGTGGTGAATCCGTGAGTAGATTCTGCGCGGAATTGACCGCGACCGAAATGACGTATATGGTCGTGTTTTCGGACAAACGACTTTTTTCGGACATCGAGGACGAGGAAACATTCACAGCATCGGCTATTTGTTGAGCGACGGCTTTCAGGTGATGGCAATCGCGTCGCAGTCGGTGTTCGAATACGCCAACCACGTAGCGGGCGAGCCCTTTTATCGGATGGCCAACTATTCGGCGCACGGCGGCGAGGTGTGTTCGTCGTTAGGCATGAGCGTCGGCACGCGCCGGGTCAGTGCGCGTGCCTCCGTGGACACATGGATCGCGGCGGGCGTGAACACGCCGCTCGACACGCCGCCACCTCAAGAAATACTGGCGTTCCTGCGTCGCACGGGTACGCGGGCACGGCGCATCGCGGGCATTTGCACGGGCAGCTTCGTGCTCGCGGAAGCCGGGCTGCTGTCGAACCGGCGCGCGACCACGCACTGGTTCTACGCACGCGAGATGCAAAGCCGCTTTCCCGATGTGCGCATCGAGGACGATCGCATTTATATCGTCGATGGTCCTATCTGGACGTCTGCGGGCATGACTGCCGGTCTGGATCTCGCACTCGCGATGGTCGAAAAGGATCTCGGCCCGGACGTTGCGCGCTCGGTCGCGCACAAGCTCGTGATGCCGCAAAGGCGTTCGGGCGGCCAGTCGCAGCATTCGGAGATGCTCGATCTCGCGCCGAAATCAGACCGCATTCAAAATGCGCTCAACTATGCACGCAAGAATCTGGGCCGGCCGCTGACGGTCGAGGAACTCGCGGGCGAGGCGAATCTCAGTCCGCGTCAATTCAGCCGCGTGTTCACGGAGGAGACGGGGCAATCGCCTGCGAAGGCCATCGAAGCGTTGCGGCTGGAAGCAGCGCGCCTGATGATCGAAAAAAGCCGGCATCCGCTGGAAACCATCGCGAAGGAAACGGGGTTTCGGGATCGCCGGCATATGCGCGAGGCGTTCATGCGCGGGTTTGGCTTGCCGCCGCAAGAGGTCAGGCGGCGGATTTAGCGTTGCATAGGCAGGCTAATCAGCGCGGCGCGGATACGACTTCGAGCGCCGCGAGGTTCGAAACATAGCGCCCGGCCTTGCCGTCGTTGGGGATCACGAGGCGCGCAAAACCGGTGGATGTCAGCGGGGCGCCATTCATCGCATAAGCGACGATGTCGGGCTGATTGCCAAAGTCCGGCGACAGTTCGGCAAGAGAAATCACGACGCGATAGCCATCGCTGCCGGTTGCGATCACGTAGAAGCCGAGCAAGTCGTTTTTAGTCGCAGTGTTGGTCTGGATGCCCGCTGCGTTGATCAGGTCCCACAGGCTCGCGCCCGTGTAGCTATTTCCGCCAGCCGTGCGCGTGACGGGAGGCAGCGCCTGCAATGCTGCCGTGTCGAAAGTCGCCGGGTGATTCAGCGCACCGAGAAGCTGGAACTGCGTCGTGAGACCGCCGCCGCCCGCCGTGACCGTGGACATCGCGGAATGGACTTCGAGCTTGACGAGGTTCGAGACGTATCGGCCGCCTTTGACGTCGCCGGGAGCAGTGACGCGCAGTGGACCGTCCGTGCTGTTGAGAGCCGCGCTCGCGCCGTTGAGCGTCTCGGCATAGGCCACCAGATCGCCGCGATTGCCGAAGTCCGGACTCAGTTCGCCCATTGCAAACAGCGCGCGATAGTTGTCGCTGCCGGTCGCCACGACATACTTGCCCAGCACGTCGTTGTGAACCGCCGAATTGACGACGATGCCAGCCTGGTTCAACACGGACCACACCGTCGCGCCGGTGTAGACGTGGCTTTGCTGGCCCGTGCCGCTGCCGAAGGAAACGGTTTGCGTGGTGGCTGGAAGTGCCTGGATCTGCGCGAGCGTGAGATTGCCCGGCGTGGCGACTTCACCGGACACGGACAAGGTCGCCTTCGGTGCGGGTGGCGAGTCGTCGTTGCCGCCGCAGGCCGTGACCGCGAACGGGAGCAACGCGAGCAAAAGCAGCAGCGAGGCAAGACGCTTGAAGTCGTGTGCGAAGCTCATCGGTGAGGTCCTTTATTCCGGGATCGTTATCGTCGATATATCGGCTCGCTATATCTACGCTGATACAACGCATAACGCTTACAGAATCGAAGGGAAATGGCAATGGGTAGTAGCAACTAGGAACAACGATGAGCGTATTGGTCATACAGAGCGGCGCCGCCCGAATTCGAAAAGTGCCAGCCGCGCGAGCGTTCGCAACGGCGCGTTGAATCACGGCCGGGTTCGGGAACGCAGTAATACTGGTAGCATCCACCCTCAGCCCGCACCCCGCCTTCCGGCAAGACAATGACAGACTCAACCGACCGCACCGTCTCGCTCGGCCCGCTTCCCTATGTCGTGGCCGCGACGTTCTTCATGGAGTATCTCGACACCACGATCATCGCGACCGCGCTGCCGCAGATGGCGCATTCGTTCAGTACGAGCCCCAATGCGCTGAGTCTCGGCATGAGCGCCTACATGATCGCGCTCGCCATCTTCATTCCCGCAAGCGGCTGGGTGGCGGACCGCTTCGGCTCGCGCAGCGTGTTTTTCAGCGCGATCGTGACCTTCACGCTGGCGTCCTTGCTCTGCGGCATCTCGCAGAACGTGGAGCAGTTCACGGCGGCCCGGGTTCTGCAAGGCATCGGCGGCGCGTTGATGGTGCCGGTCGGCCGCTTGACCGTGGTGCGCAGCGTCGACAAGAAGCAGTTGATGCAGGCCATCTCCACCATCACGTGGCCGGGCATCGTCGCGCCGGTGGTCGGGCCGCCCATCGGCGGCTTCATCACCACGTATGCATCATGGCGCTGGATCTTTCTGCTGAATCTTCCGGTGTGCCTCGTCGTATTGCTGGCCGTGCTGAAGTGGGTGCCGAATCTGCGCAGCGGCGAACGCCGGCCGTTCGATGTCACCGGGCTCATCCTGAGCGGTCTGTCGCTCACCGCCATCCTGTATGGCGCCGATATGGCAAGTCAGCCGGATACCAATCCGTGGGTCGGACTGGCCGTGATCGCGGTTGGTCTCGTCATCGGTGTGATCGCTTATCGGCATGCACTCGTCGCGCGGCATCCGCTCATCGACGTGACGACGCTGCGTATCCCCACGTTCTCGGTGACCGTGGTGACAGGCACGTTTACGCGTATCGGCATCGGCGCCGTGCCTTATCTCATGCCGCTTCTGTTTCAGATCGGCTTCGGGCTGTCCGCGTTCAAGTCGGGCTTGTTACTGCTTGCAAGCGCTCTGGGCAATCTCGGCATGAAGGCGCTCACGACCGGCATCCTCAAGCGCCACGGCTTCAGGAACGTGGCGATCATCAACTGTGCGGTATGCGGCGCGTTCACCATTGCATGCGGCCTGCTCACGCCGGCGTCGCCGCTCGTACTCACGCTGCTCGTGATCTTCGTTTATGGCGTGACGCGCTCGATGCAGTTCACGTCGCTCGCCACGCTCGCTTACGCCGATGTACCGACGCAGCAAATGAGCGCCGCCAACACGATGTGGAACGCGGCGATGCAAATGAGCATCGGGCTCGGCATTGCATTCGGCGCGTTGGCGTTGCGCACGGCATCGGCTTATCACGGCAAGGACGGCGCGCACGCGCACACCTTCACACTCGACGACTTCCGCCTTGCGTTTCTCGCTGCGGGCGTGGTGACGCTCGTGTCGATCTACGGCTACGTAAAGCTCTCGCGGGATGCCGGGCACAAACTCAGCGGCGCATCACGATGAAGCCCGCCGCATGAGCAGCGATAAAAAAACGCCCGCGACGGACCTGTCGCGGGCGTGTTCCATGGCGGGTCATTGACGACTCTCTGCCTACCGGAGAAACACCGCGCGTCAGGAACGGGGTGTCTCTGACACGACCCTCGGTGATGTCCCACAGTATGGGTCTAATAAACGCAATGACATAGGTGAATGCCCGCGCTGACGGTCGAGACGGCATCGTTCACCACGAATTAGATGTCGTCCTCCATTCGCCCCGATGATTGCAACGCCGTAAGAGCCTGAATGATCGCGAGATGCGTCAACCCTTGCGGCAAGTTCCCGAGGTACTCGCCGGTTTGCGGGTCCGCCATCTCAGGGTAGATTCCGACGCCATGCGCGAGCGCTTCGATGACCGCATCGAAGGCCTTGGTCGCACGGTCTTTCTGTCCCAGCAACGCGCGAGCTTCGATCTGCCAGAACGTGCACGCGAGAAAGCACCCTTCTTCTTCGGAAGCACGGCTGTATCGGTAGTGATATGCGCCTTCGCCCAGTTCGCGTTGAATGGCGTCGAGCGTACGTTCGGCGCGTTCCTTGCCGTCGTAGCGAAAGCGTGTGGCGAGCGCCATGGACGCGTCGAGCTTGTCGCTGCCCGGATACATCACATATGCGCCCTTCTCTTCGGACCAGCCATGTTCGTCGATCCATTGCTCGATGCGATCGCGCTCACGCGCCCATCTATCGCGGCATGTGGTCGGCAACTGCCCGCTATCGGCCAGTTCGACCGCACGCGCGAGCGCTTCCCACGCGCTGAGTTTGGACATCGTGTAATGCTGCGCTTCCTCGAGTTCCCAAATACCCGCGTCCTTGAGACGCCAGCGGTCGGCGCATTGATCCGCGAGACGCGAGAGCGTCTGAGCGCTCTGTGAATCGAGGATATTCCCCGCGCGCACGAAAACCGCGGCCGTTCCAAATATATCGCCGTAAATGCCGTGCTGATGCTGATTGGTCGCGGCATTGCCTGTGATGACCGGCGCAGAATTCATGTAACCAGGAAGGCCGGTCTCGTGCACATCCGCGACGACGTCGCCCGACAATGAAAACAACACGCGCGCGCCTTGCGTCTCGATCCGCTTCAGCAGCCACGTAAAGGCCGCCTTCGCTTCTTCCTGCGCATTCATGCGCAAAAACGCCTTGATGGTGTAGCCCGCGTCGCGTATCCAGGCGTAGCGATAGTCGAAGTTCTTCTTGCCGCCAATCCGCTCGGGCAACGATGTAGTCGCGGCCGCTGCAATCGCGCCGCTCGGCGAAAAAAGCAAGAGCTTGAGCGCAAGCGCGCTGCGAATCAGAAGCGGCCGATACGGCCCGTCATAGCGCAGCTTCGTGGTCCACTCGCGCCATTCGTTGTCGGACTTGTCGATGCGCCTGTCGATATCCTCGATTGGCGGCACGACGAGCGGCTCGTCTTCGCCCGCGACGATCGCCACGGTCTCGCGCTGTCCCTCACGCACGACCACATGCGCGACGACACCGGCATCCGCGCGTTCGTCGACGACCACACCTTCGCTATGCAGAAAGAGCCCCAACACGCGGCCCGCATGAAACACCGCGCGTTTGCCGATCATCGAACAATACGGATTGATCGTATCGTCCTGACGCCCGAAGACGATGCGCAAGTCGAATCGCATCTCGCCCTCGATGCCTTCAATGCGCCGTGCTAGCTCGGCCCAGGGGAGTCTGCCCGCGCCGCCGCTGTTGTGCGACTCGACCAGCTTCGCGCGGCCCGACGCGGTGGTGAAGACGGTCTCGAGCACGTTGCTGTCGTCGCGATAACGCCGCTCGACTTCGAAGGGTTCGGCGGGCGTAATGGCGAAAAAACCGCCTGTTTGCGGGTTCAGCAACCGGTCGAAAAGCGGCGGCGAGTCGATGCTCGGTACGCACCACCAGTCGATCGATCCATCCGCTCCACTCAACGCAACGGAGCGGCCATCGCCCAACGCGCCGTAGGCATCGAGCGGCAGAAAGCCATCGGCGTCACGTCGAGTCTTCTCTTTGCGCGAATTCAATTTTTAGGCACCTTGTCGATGCCTTCGGCCGGATTGCTCGTGTTCACGAGTTCCGGCGACTTCACGGCGCGCAGCGTCTGCAATTGCGTGGACGTGTCGATACGCCGTGTGCGCACGAACGGATCGAGCTTGACCGGTCCACCGGTTTCGAGCGCCTTGACGATGCCTTCGATCACGCGCACATCGGCGAAACCTTCTTCCGCGTCGGGCTCCGGATGCGTGTCGTTCAAGATGCACTCCGAGAAGTACTTCATCTCGCCGCCGAAGTGGTCCGTGTTCTTGAACGAATGATTCTCTTCGTCCTGGCCAATGGTCACGGCCTGTTCGAGCGGCTTGCCGTACGTATAGCACGGCTGCATTGCGATGCTTCCCTTCGTGCCGACAGCAAAGAACGACTCCATTGCGTTGGCCGCATACGACACGACGAACTGCGCGAGCCGGTCGCCGGGAAATTTCAGCGTGACGGCGACGGTGTCGTCGAAATCGCCGAGACCGGCTTCCGGATGCCGCACGCCGACAGCCGAAACAACCTCGGTCGGCTCGTCCTCGAACACGTAGCGCGCGGCGTTGAGCGGATACGGTCCCATGTCGAAGATCGGGCCCGCCGTGATGCCGCTCGTCGCGCGATGGTTTGCCGGGTCCACCTTCTGCACGAACGTGGACGTGAAAAGAATGATGTCGCCGAGTTCTCCCGAACGAATGCGTTCGATGGTCGACAACGTGCCGGGTTCGAAATGCAAACGGTAAGCGACCATCAGTTTCGCCGTCGATGCCTTCGCGGCTTCGATGATCGCCTGACATTGCTGCGTGGACACTTCCAGCGGCTTTTCGACGAGCACATGCACGCCCGCTTTCAGCGCCGGAATGACGAACTCCGCATGGCGCCAGTTCGGCGTGGCAAGGTAGATGGCGTCGACGTTGCCGGAGGCGAGCATCTCATCGAATTGCTCATAGCCATAGGTGTGCGCTACATCGTATTGCTCGCTCAATTTGCGCGCCTTCTCGGGATCACTCGTAACGAGCGCGGTGATCTCCGAGTTATCCGTGTGACTCACGCCGGGCATCATCGCTTCCTGCGAGATGTCGCCCAAACCTACGATCGCATAGCGGACTTTCTTGCTCGAACCCAAACCTACTGCGGACAATATACTCATCGTTGCGCCTCTTTTGGAGAGTGACGGTGACGGACAGGCATGCGCCCGAACGCCGGCCGTGAGACTCAGGGAAGGCGCAACTTTTGTTCCAAGGGGTTAATTTCGTGCGACGGTTACGAACGGCCAGTCAATCCGCGGCCGGCTTCATGAGCAACGTCAACACCGACTCGACCGCGAGCATCCGCTGCTTCTTGCGTGTCGACTTTTTGGCGAAGTCGACATCGAACAGTGTGCCGAACGTATGCCGGTTCGACACGCGATAGATGCACAGCGCGCTGATCAGATAGTGCAAATCCACCGCGCCGATGTCGCGTCGGAACGTGCCCGCCGCAATGCCGCGATGGAGAATGTTCGTCAGCGTTTCGAGCACCGGACGATTCGTCGCCTTGATGGTCGGCGACTTCTTCAGGAACGTGGCGTTGTGTATGTTCTCGATGCTGATGATGCGGCTGAACACCTGATTATTCTCGTGAAACTCGAACGTGTTCTCGATATAGCGCGAGAGCAACTGCTCGGCCGGACTTTCATGATCGAGGCGCGTGGCTTCCTCGGCATCGCGGATCAACGAATAAACGTGCTCCAGCACCGCGAGATAGAGCCCATCCTTGTTCGTGAAGTAGTAGTAGATCATCGCTTTCGATACGCGCATGCGCTCGGCGATCGCGTCCACACGCGCGCCCGTGTAGCCGTGCAGCGCGAATTCTTCCGTGGCGATTTGCAGAATCTCGGCGCGCGTGCGTACAGCGGCCATACCGCGCTGATTCGTCCGCTTCGGCTCGGGCGCGGGAACGGGTTCGTAGGTATCGGATGGCATCGGATCGTTCAAGTAGATGACTGGCGACTGGGGTTATCCCCAAGTGTCCATGTTTCTCCATCGATTAATCTACCACCACCGATTTAACGAACCTACTAGTTAGTCAGTGAAATCGAAGAACGGACGAAACATCGGAGGCGGCAATGAAAGTCTGCGTGACGGGCGGCAATGGCTTTATCGGTGCGTGGCTGGTCAGACGCCTGCTCGCCGAAGGACAAACGGTGCGTGTGTTCGACCTGAATCCGCCGGGCAAGCTGATTCGTGTGCTGCTGGGTGCATCGCTTGAACGCGTGGAATGGTTGCAAGGCGATATCGGCGATACCCGCGCGGTCGATCAGGCGCTCGCGGCTTGCGATGCCGTCGCGCATTTCGCCGGCGTGCTCACGCCCTTCTGCCAGAACGATCCGGTGCGCGGCGCGACCATCAACGTGATCGGCACGCTGAACGTCTTCGAGGCCGCGAAGAAGCACGGCATCGCGCGCGTGGTCTACACGAGTTCGGCGGGCGTCTACGGACCGAAGCACGCGGCGTATCCCGAACCGACCACGCACTACGGCGCATTCAAGCTCGCCACGGAAGGCTGCGCGCGTAGCTATTGGTACAACGCCGGTCCGGACGGACGCGCGGTGGCCAGCGTGGGCTTTCGTCCATTCGTGGTCTACGGTCCGGGGCGCGAAGACGGCGCAAGCGCGGGCGTGAGTCTCGCGTGCCAGGCGGCGGCGCGCGCCGAGCTCTACACGATTCCCTTCACCGGCCGCACCGGCATGATCCATGTCGATGATGTCGTCGAAGCCTTTTGGGCGGCCCTCACGCGCGTGGTCGAAGGCGCGCATGTCTTCAATCTATGCGGCGATGTGCAGAGCACCGATGCGCTCATCGAAGAGATCGGCAGGCAAGTGCCCGGCGCGCGTCTTTCCGCCAGCGGCCCGCCGTTGCCGATTGTCGCGGACCTTCCGCCCGACGACTTGAACCGCGTGCTTCCCGGCTTGCCCGTGACCTTGCTCGCGGATGGCGTCGCGCGCTCGCTCGCGTTTTTCGCCAAGCATGACACGCTCGAAGACGGCGCTGAAAGCGCCCAGGACATTCAACCCATCAGCCTGAACGCCTGACGCCATGACGCATTTGCTCTCCCTTGCGCACCTGACCCTGATCGAACTCACGCCGCCGGAAATGATCGAGGCCGCCAGCGCGGCGGGCTTTCGTTCGGTGAATCTGCGGCTTGCGCCCGTGGCGCCCGGCGAGCATCAGCATCCGATGATCGGCGCCACGCTCACGCCGATGATGCGCGAGACCCTCGCCCGCATGTGCGATCTGAACGTAGCCGTGCACGATGTCGAAATCGTGCGCCTGCTGCCCGATACCGACATCGACGCGCACGAGCCCTTGCTTGCGGCGGCCGCCGAACTCGGCGCGCGTCACATGCTGGTTGCGGGCGACAGTCCGGACGAAGCGGCCATCGCGGATCGCTATGCGCGACTCTTCGAACTCGGCGCACTTCACGGCATTGGAATGGGGCTCGAATTCATGCCGTGGACAGGCATCAAGAACATGGCGTCCGCGCGTCGCGTGCTGACGCTTGCGGGCACCGGCTCGATCATCGTCGATTCCATGCATGTCGATCGTTCGGGTGGCAGCGCGGAGGAAATCGCCGCATTGCCCGCGAACCAGCTCGCGTATTTTCAGTTATGCGATGCGCCGCGCGAACGCCCGACGACCGACGCTGAACTCATCTTCCAGGCGCGGCAGGCGCGCTTGCCACCGGGCGATGGCGGTATCGATCTGCGCTCGATGGTCCGCGCGCTGCCGCCCGACACCGTGATATCCGTCGAGATTCCGATGCACGGCTTGCCGAATCTCGCGCCGCCCGTGGAGCGTGCGCGTGCGTTGCGCCGTGCAAGCGAAGCGCTCATCGCCGAAGCCGCCGCTGCGGGTCCGCTTGCCGGCAGGCGCGCAAATGTAACGAGTTACTGAGGCCACATGTCGACGCAATGGGATCGAGAAGCGGACTTCGTGATCGTCGGTGGCGGCAGCGCGGGTTGCGTTTTGGCGAACCGGTTATCGGCGAGCGGCGCGCATCGCGTGCTTCTCATCGAAGCCGGCCCGCGCGACCGTCATCCGATGATCCATATTCCTGCTGGCTTTCTTTCGCTGATCGAGCATCCGGTTCTGAGCTGGCGTTATCGGTCGGCGCCGCAGCCGCACATGGGTTCGCGCGTGATCGCTTATCCGCAGGGGCGCATGCTCGGCGGCACCGGGTCGATGAACGGCATGCTCTATGTGCGTTCGGCCAGAGCGGAACATGCGCGTTGGATCGATGAAGGTTGCGCGGGTTGGTCCTTCGACGACATCCTGCCCATCTACGAACAGATGGAGAATGCGGGCGGTGCGAGCCCGGCGAACGTCTTGCCGGTGAATGATTTCATGGAGACGCATCCGCTCAGCCAGGCGTTTCTCGATGCGTGCGGCCAAACCGGAATGACGGTCCGCGCAAGTCATAACGGCGTCGAGCGCGAAGGCGCGGCGCCGTTTCAGCAGAATCGCGCGGGACGGTTTCGCGCGGGGCCGGCGCAGACGTATCTTCGGGGTATCGGCAAACGAGCGAATTTCGGGTCGATGACCGACACGCTTGCCGAACGCATTCTCTTCGATGGCACGCGTGCGGTTGGCGTGCAGGTGTCGCAAGCGGGACGCACGATCAAGGTTCGCGCGCGTGCCGAGGTGATCGTGGCGTGCGGAGCGATCCGCTCGCCGCATCTATTGCAGTTGTCGGGCATCGGGCCGGGCTCGCTGATGCAGAAGCTCGGCGTGAACGTCGTGCACGAGAACGACAACGTCGGCGAGAATCTGCGCGATCACTATTCCGTGCGCGTCACTCAACGCGTGCGCGGCCAGTCAACCTTCAACGAACGCACGCATGGCGTCGCGCTCTTCAAGGAACTGTCGCGCTATGTGGCGGGAAAGGGCCTGCTCACGTGCGGCGCAAGCACGTGCGCCGCGTTTGCGCGCAGCAGCGCTGAAGCCAACGCGCCCGATCTGCAACTGAGCTTCGCGCCCGCGAGCTTCGAGGCGGGCACGTATGCGCTCGAACGCGAGCCGGGCATGACACTCGCCATCTATCAGTCGTACCCGCATAGCAAGGGCAGCGTGCACGCCGCTTCGCCCGATGCTCACGCGGCGCCCGTCATCTCTCCACGCTACCTCACGGATGCGCGCGATCAAGCGACCGTCGTCGCGGGCCTCAAACTTGGCCGCAAGATTTTTTCGATGACCGCGCTTGCGCGATACATCGAGCACGAGACGCTGCCGGGCGATAACGTCATCACCGACGATGCGCTCCTCGACTATGCGTCGGCTCGCGGTGTGTCGGGGTATCACTTGGTCGGCACGTGTCGAATGGGCGGCGGCGAAGATTCCGTGGTCGATCCCCGGCTTCGCGTGCGCGGCGTGCAAGGCTTGCGCGTGATCGATGCATCCGTTCTGCCCGGTTGCACGTCCGGCAATTCGAATGCGCCGACGATCATGGTGGCGGAGAAAGGCGCGCGGATGTTGCTGGAGGATGTGAGCGAATCGAGATGACGACATTGACTATCGTCGATCTGTGACGTCATCGGCGAAATGGGCCACGGCATGCCTGAAGCTGGCTAACGATCGAACATCGATGCATGAGATAGGCGTCGCATGGGGGCTGGCTTTGCGGCTTCTCATGCCGAAAAAGCCCCTCACTTGATGCCTGCCTGCTCTATGCGAATTGAAAGCCTGCGGCACGCTGTTTGCTGCCTAACAGGCAAGCAGGCGGCATTCGTCTGTTTCCATATTCCAATCCCTTAAAGGAGACGGATCATGAGCAAAGCAATCAGCACTTTAGTCGCGGCCGTCGCCGCACTCACCTTGTCGGCCGGCGCTTTCGCGCAGTCAGCAGGCGGCTCGAACGGTGGCGCAGGTTCTTCCGGGAGCACGGCCAGCCCGGCGAATCAGGTGAACCGCGCAACGGGCGGCTACGGCACGCCGGGCGTGACGAATTCGGACAGCGGCATGGGCGCTCGTGCGCCGAACTCGGGGCTTCCTAGCGGCACGAACGGCACTTCGACGTCGGCCACGAGCGCACCGAAGACCAATAACACGCTGGCTACCCCGAGCGTGGTTTCGCCGGCAGCGGGTCAATAACCTGGCGTGAAGATAGCGGCGAGACAGCATCGTGCGCCGCGTGAAAAGGCCGCTTTCCTCAGGGAATGCGGCCTTTTTCGTTTGATCAAGCGAAAAGCGATTTCCAGTAATCGGCAAAACATTTCAGCAACCGTGTAAAAATTTTAGGGCTGGTCATGTGGCTGGCGACAGGCTACCAAAGCACTCAGGAAATTCGTGTTCCTTGCCGATATACAGGCATGAAACCCAACGACCCATTTCCCACCGGATCATACGAACTGCGCTTGACGGACGCCGACCTGGCGCACTTGCGCATCGTCATTCCGGACGAAGTGCGCGATCGAAACCGCGTGCTGCCGCTTGCATACTGGCGGCGGCGTGTCATGCAGATTTTGGAAACGAGGCATCTGGTGCCCGCGCAACTGGCCGTCGCGTCAGCCCTGCTCGCGCAGATCGATTCGGCTGTCGAGACTGAAACGCCGCTTGCGAAGGCGAGTTGAACGCTCACACGCCTCACACGCTTCACACCGAAACGCTGCCACACAGTGTTGTCGATGGATGACACTATGCTCCGCTCTACTCTCCCCTTTTCCGCTTGAAAGCCAAGCCCGGACTACATCGGCATATCTTATGCATTCGCTTCGGTAATCCTGAACAGACCGCACTGCCTCATAACAACGACCATGGCATCGGAAACCGAACTGGAAGACTGGCGCCGCGCCGCACAAAAGCTGGAACTGGCCGTGGCGAGCGCCGTGGTGGGACAGCATGAAACCATCCATCTAATCAAGATTGCGCTCTTCGCTCGCGGGCACGTGTTGCTCGAAGGCGGCGTCGGCGTTGGCAAGACGACCTTGCTACGCGCCTTCGCTCGCGCGACCGGCGGCGACTTCGAACGGATCGAAGGCACCATCGACCTGATGCCGGGCGATCTCATCTATCACACCTTCGTCGATGCCGACGGCAAACCGCGCATCGATCCCGGTCCGCTCTTGCGGCACGGCGAAGGTCTGACCACGTTCTTTTTCAACGAGATCAACCGGTCGCGCCCGCAGGTTCAATCGCTCCTGCTTCGGGCGATGGCCGAGCGTTCCGTCTCCGCCTTCGGCCGCGAATATCGCTTTCCGCATATGACGGTGTTCGCGGACCGCAACAAGGTGGAGAAGGACGAGACCTTCGAACTGGCTTCCGCCGCGCGCGACCGCTTCCTGTTCGAACTGAACATGCCGACGCCTTCGGACACCGATGTGCGTCGCGCGCTCGTTTTCGATCCTGCGTTCCATGACGCCGATGCGCTCATCGAAAGCGTCCCGTCCGCCGTGATCGATTCGACGCGTCTTAACGATATCGGCGCGGCGATCCAGCGTAGCGTGACGCTCAGTCCGAGCATGGAAAGCTACATCCTGAAGATCTGGGAGGCGACGGAAACGCCTCAGCGCTTCGACATTCAACTGGACGGCGTCGACATGGAGCGGCTGATCCTTGCGGGCGCAAGTCCGCGTGGCATGAGCGCGCTGGTGCGCGCCGTGCGCGTGAACGCCTGGCTCGACGGCCGTCTGCACGCCATTCCCGAAGACGTTCATACGGTGCTGCTGCCCGCGCTCGGTCATCGCGTGTTCTTTACGCCCGTCTATGAGATGCGTCGGCAGGAACTCGCCGAGGCATTGACCGCGACGATCATGCGGAAAATCGCGGTGCCGTGATGCCATGAAGAACCCAGTCGAATTCCACTATCGGCTGCCGGGGCGCGCCAGCGGATTCCGGCCTGGCTCGCATCCCGGCACGAGTTTCGGCGCGGGGCAGGAATTCGCGATGCACGCGCGTCTCTTCGATCATCCCGACCCGCGACGCCTCGACTTGCGCGCAAGCCAGCGCTCCGTGCCGCCGCAGTGGCTCGTGCGTCTGCATCTGCAGCGGGTCGCGGTGCCGGTGCAAGTCGTGGTGGACGTATCGGCATCGATGCTCTTCGGCGCAAAGCGTTCGAAGCTCGAACTAGCCGCCGATTTCGTCGAAGCACTCGGCTATAGCGCGTTTCGCGCGGGCGATCAGGTCGGCATGCTCGCGTTCGACGAGCAGGAACGCGAAGACCTCTTCATGCCTGCGCGACACGGACGCGGCATCGGCGACGACATGGCGGCGCTGCTGCGCGGTTTCGAAGGGGCATCGCACGCCACGCCAAAAAATGCCGGGCTGGAGCGCGCACTCGAACGTCTTGCCGGGCGTCGCGGTCTCGTCTTTCTGGTCTCGGATTTTCATTGGCCGCTCGACCGTATCGACACGGCGCTGGATCGTCTCGTCAGCGCGCAAGTCGTGCCGATGGTCATCTGGGATGCGGCCGAAATCGAGCCGCCCGCGCAAGGCCGATTTCTCTCGGTCCGCGATCTGGAGACCGGCAGAAACCGCACGCTTTGGCTGCGTGCTCGCGTGGTTCGGCAATGGCGCGATAACGTCGCCAAGCGGCGCCACGATTTGAAGACGGCCTTCGGCAGACGCGGCGCGTATCCCTTCTTTGTCGAAGGCGCCTTCAATGCCGAAGCCCTCTCGCGCCACTTCCTGGAAACGTCCGCATGATGCGCGGCAACCGGGCGATGATCCTCGCGTTCATGCTGATCGTCTTCGGTCTGATCGGCATAAAACCGGCGCGAGCCGAACAGACGGTCAACGCGACGGTCGAGCAGCCGCGCGCCTTCGGCCACGTTCTCGGCGATGTCTTGACGCAGCGCGTCCTCTTGAGCACCGACGGCCACGATGTCACCTTGCCATCGGCCGGGCGCGTGGGCGTGTGGTTCGAGCGCCGTGCGTCTCGCATCGTCAAGGACACGCAGGGCCGCTCGTGGCTGGTGCTCGAATATCAGATAACCAACGCGGCTCAGGCTCTCACGAACATCGAACTGCCCGCGCTCGAATTGAGGCCGGCTGCGGGCGCAGTGCTGCGCGTGCCTGCATGGCCGATCAGCGTCGGGCCGTTGACGCCGCGCGCCTCGTTTCGCGCGGGCGATCTGCAAGCGCTCAGGCCCGATCGGCTCGTCATTCCCGTGGATGATCCGGCGGTTCATCGGCGCATGATCGTCATGCTTGCGTTGCTGCTCGTCACGCTCGCAAGCTGGGCCGCGTGGTGGTGGTGGTCGAGCCGCCGCGATGCAAGGCAACGTCCGTTCGCTCGCGCATGGCGGCATATACGCACCGACGCCGATGCGAACGACGATGCCTGGGTTCACGTGCATCGCGCGCTCGACGAAACGGCCGGGCAAGTCGTGCATGTGGCATCGCTACCGACGTTGTTCATGCGCGCGCCGTATCTGCAATCGATGAAGCCGCGACTCGAAGAGTTCTACACGCGCTCGCAGGAACGCTTCTTTGTCCGCGATGCCGCTCCCGCGCCGTTCGACTTGCGTGACTTCGCGCGTGCGCTGTATCGGGCCGAGCGAGGGCAATGACCGCATGCCCATCGACTTTCTCCGGCCCTGGCTGCTGCTCATGCTGCCACTCGCGCTCTTGCCGCTATTGCCGAGACCGAGCGAGGCATTCGCTTTCTCGTCGGTGAACTGGCTGCCAGCGGATACTGTCGGCGCGACCGTCGAACACCTGCGGCGTGCGTGCGCGGTGCTCGCGATGCTGGCCATCATCATCGGTCTCGCGGGACCGGGACGCTCACATCTGCACGTCTTGCGCACGAGCACGGCGGCGGACATTCTCATTTTGATGGACCGTAGCGCGAGCATGGACTCGGTGATGTCGAAGACGCCTGTCTCCGAACCGAGCGGCCAGTCCAAGAACGCGGTGGCTCGCCACTCGCTCGAACGCTTCGTCGCCGAGCGACCCGACGACCGTTTTGCGTTTCTCATGTTCGGCATCAGCCCGGTTCTTGCCGTACCGTTCACGTCGAATCACGAGATCATCACACAAGCGATCTCAGGCACGGGAATAGGCCGCGGTATGCCGGATACGAAGCTCGATCGCGGGCTCATCGCGGCGATCAAACAGTTCGATGGCAGGCAATACGCGGGCCGTCGCGCCATCGTGCTGGTGTCCGATGGCGGCGCGCATCTCGATGCCGCTGCACGCGCGGCGATCAGCGAGGGCCTTGCGCGCAATCAGATCGCGCTTTACTTCGTGTATCTGCGCAGCGGCGTCTACAGCCCCGATCTGACGAAGATGGCGCCCGCCGACGACGCCTCGGCCGAAGCTGAACTGCATCGCTATTTTCAGACGCTGGGCTCGCCGTATCGGCTGTATCAGGCGGAGGACGCGGGCGCAATGGCCGCCGCCATGTCGGAGATCAACAAGCAGCACAACGCGGTCGTATCTTTCGACGAGCGCTTGCCGCGGCAAGACGAAAGCGCGTTGTGCTATGCCGCCGCATTGCTCGGTTGCGCGGCGTTGCTTGCGCTGCGCGCGGTTCAGGTACGGAGCTGGTCATGAAGCGATTGGCCGTTCATCTTGCCTTCGGCGGCGCAACGCTCGTGTTTGCAGCAGTCGCGCTCTTCGACTTGGCGACATTGCAGCATGCGCATGCTGTCGCGCGCGCGGTGTCGGCGGTAAGCGCCAAAGGCGCGCAGCCGCAGTCACTGGACGATGCCGCCCAAGTTCGGCTGGCGCGTGCGATCGTATCGTCGAAGGCGGGCGACTATGCGGGCGCGCAGAAGCTTTACGACTCCGTGCTCGTGCAGGACCACGATGCCGCGTTGCAGACGGCCGCGCTATTCGATCTTGCCAACATGTCGTTGCGTCAGGCGGCCGGTCCCGATGCGGGCGGTCCTGTTCGCTCGCTGCCGTTGCTCGAACAAGCCAAGGAACGCTATCGGTCGGCGCTGCGGCTCACGCCCGACGACTGGGACGCGCGTTATAACCTCGAACGCGCGTTGTGGCTCGCGCCCGAGGGCCAGACGAGCGACGAAGAGCGCGACTACAAGCATCAGGCCACGGTGAAGGCGCGTGGCGCGCAAAGCGAGGATCTGCCATGAAGGCAGTCGCGGCAACACTTGCGTTCCTTCGGCGGCGACACTGGACCACGGTAGCCGCCGTGCCGTTGCTGCTTGCCGCCGTCTGGATGCCCGGCGTGATGTTCCAACGCGACGTGTTCAGCTATATCGTCACTTTCGATATCACGCAGAGCATGAGCGTCGAGGACGTGGGTGTCGTCGGCGGCGCGCCGATCAGCAGACTGGACTTCGCGCGGGCCGCGATGCGCGAAAGCATCGAGCATTTGCCGTGCGGCTCGAAGATAGGCTGGAGCATCTTCACAGGCCAGAGCACCTTGCTTCTGGTGCCGCCCGTCGAGGTGTGCGGCAACTTCGATGCGTTGCTTGCCTCGCTTGCCGGTATCGATGGCACGATGCGCTGGACCAACTGGAGTCGAGTAGCCGAAGGCGGTATCTTCGCGGCTGTGCGTACGGCGCGCAGTATCGGGCAAGACGCCAGTGTTCTCATGATCACGGACGGCCAGGAAGCACCGCCCATTCTTCCCGGCGATCAGCGCGTGCGCGACATTCCACGCTCGCAACTCAAGGGTTGGCTTATCGGCATAGGCGGCGATCAGCCCGCGCCCATCCCGCGAACGGATAAAGACGGCAATCGTATCGGCTACTGGCGCGCCGATGAAGTCATTCAAGTGCCGACACAACCTGGCGCGAGCGTTCAAGTCGAGAGTCACGAGGAGTTGTCGGAATTGCGCGGACGATATCTGGCGTCGATTGCGAAAGAAATCGGCTTCGATTATCGACGTTTGCGGTTGCCACAGGACTTGCTGATGGCCATGACGGATGCGCGCTTTGCGCATTCGGAACGCGTGCCGACCAAGCTGAATTGGATTCCGGCAGCGCTTGGCTTGCTGTTGCTCGTGTGGCGGTTTTGGCCGGAGCGTTGGGTGAAAGGCATGCGGCGCGCGCGACGCTGACTGTAGACGCACGCCGCCTGATTGCAACGCCGTCTTCAAACCGCGGAACCCTTCCGCTCCTCTTGCCAGCACCGCAAACCGAATAACGGCAGGACGCCATACGCGTGATCGAGCATATCCGAGAGCATCGCCTCGTACGGCTCCCAGCGTATCTCGTCGAGATAGAGACAGATTTCCAGCGCGACCACCGGCGCCGCTGTCTGGACATGACGAATCACGAGCGGCATGTCGCGCCGCACCGCCGGATGATCGCGAAGATAAGCGCTCAGATAGCGACGATACAACCCAAGGTTCGTGCGACGCTCGCCTTCGAAAGCGCCCACCGGCAAGCGGATGGCGTCGTGCATTTGCGCGAGCATTGCGTCGTCGGGGAAGCGCACGGTATCGACATCGAAATGAATCGCGTGTTTCAAGCGCCTCCCGCCCGACTCGCTCATGCCGCGCCAGTTCTTCACGCTGTTCGTGAGCAAGAGCTGACTTGGCAGCATCACGATGGTGTTGTCGAAGTTGCGTATCTTGATGGTATTCAACGCGATATCGATGACCGTGCCATCCGCGACGAATCCCGGCACTTCGATCCAGTCGCCCACGCGCAGCATGTCGTAGGCTGCCAGCTGGATGCTGGCCACGAAGCCGAGCAACGAGTCACGAAAGATGATGATGAGCAACGCCGTCACCGCGCTGAGGCCGGTGAGCAGATAGACCGGCGAACGCTCGATCAAGAGCGAGACCACGGAGATGAGCGCGACGAGATACACCACGATGGTGGCGATCTGCAGAAAGCTCTTGATTGGCCGCTCGCTCGCAGTTGGAAAGTGACTATAGCGTTCGTCGATGCTGTCGCGCAGTGCCAGCGCGGCGCGCAGCAGCGTGTAGACCATGTAGCAAGCGGCGAGAATGCCCAATGGCCGTCCGAGCACCGCGATAAACGGTATTGTGAGACCCGAGAGCGTCGGCGCCGATGCATAGACGATCGCAGCGGGCACGAGCGGCGCAAGCCGGTGAAACACGCGATGACGCTCGGCGGCGATCAACCACTTGCGCCCTTCGTTGCGCGTGAGCCGGCTGACGATCATGAGCATGATCCAGCGCGTGAGGTAGTAGCAGATCGCGCTTGCCAGCAAAATGGCGAGCAGCAAGGCGGCCACGAGCATGACCGCGACCAGCCAGCTATCCGTGTAGACGTGGAACTGCCAGTCTGGTCCGCTTTCGACACGCAGCATATTCTCGAACATGTACTCTCCGGAACAGGCGAACCGATGTTGGGCAAGAGGCCTTTCGCACGGTGGCTATTTTAGTGGCGGCAACAGCACGGACTTAGCGCGCCAGGCCGCATGAGAAGCGCATGCCCCTATCGTCGAAAGAATGTAGAGGCTAAGAAGCCGCCGACGCCTGTCGCACGATAACCCGATCTGCGCAAGACCTGCTTTTCTTCGATGCCTTGGAAATCTGCGGAGCAGACATGCTCGACAATAGTCCCGCAATAGCGCACAAGCGCTCAGAGACGCTCGATGCGGGAACATCGCGCCAGGGTTGCTGGTTGAGAAATTCGCGTCAATTGCCCGACGAGCGCACGGTGACGGCGAATGCGGCGGGTGTCTCGCCGTTCGTATCGTCAGGCATCGGGTCGAGGCGTTGAACGGCGCGCAATGCCGTTTCGTCCCATTGCGCGTTGCCGCTCGAATGTACGATGGACGCGGACAGCAACGCGCCATTGGGCGCACAGCGCGCGCCGATCACCGTTTCGAGTCCGGCCACGCCATTGGTCCACGCGATATTCGTCCGCACGCGCCGTCCGACGCGCTCGGCGTAGCCAACCGTTGCGACGGGTTCATCCGCCTTTGCCGCAAAGCGGGCAACCTGCTCGCCAGAAGAAGCCGCAGCGACGCTCGGCTTGTGCGTCGCCGGTTCACTGACCAACCACTGTATCGACACGACGACGCCAACGGCCAGAAGCCACGCCCAGCCGCGCAGCTTCCCGCGCTTGATAGTCGCATTCGATTCACCGATCGACGAACGCGAACCGACCTCGCCCCAAGCAGCCGATTCCGGGAGCTGTTGCGCAATCGTCACGTCGTAACCGCGCCGCGATTCGGCATCGCTCAGGACGGCGTAGGCGTCGTTGAGCATCTTCATGATTCTTGTCGCGTCCGGACTCGTGTTCCTGTCGGGGTGATAGCGCTGACTCAACGCCTTGTACGCCGCGCGAATGACTTCGGGCGGCGCGTTGTGCGTCACTTTGAGATTGTCATAATGCGTGTGCGTCGAAGCCATCGCTGACATGCCGTTTTCCTGAGCCTGTCTGGATAACGGCAAGCGCCTGGGGAAACCTTAGCGATGACGGTGTGCGAAAGCGGCGCGCGCGCCAGGACGACTTAGCGCGACGGCACGACGCTTATGCGCGCCCACGTCGATCTCGATATCGACGCGGGCGGAACGATGTCCGCCCGCGTCCGTTCTGCCTTACAGCCCGGCCGTCCAACGCAGGACCGGCTCCTCCGTGCCATCCGGAAGCGACCACGTTCCCTTGGAGCTGAAGTCCCACGTAGGACCGAAGCTCGCCGGCGTGGCCATTTGCGCGCTCGTCAGACCGCTCGAAGCGGACATGGCCTTGCCGCTGCCGACACCCGCTGTCGCGACAGACGTTTCCTTGTCCCAGAAGACGTCTTTGGCAATCGTGCCGCTATTCGTGCCCGCAATGGCGCCCGGCTTATGCGACCCCGTGCCCGGCGAAAGCGATGCCGTGCTGTACGACTGGCGAATGGTGCCGGTGTTGTTGCCCACCAAGCCGCCGATATATGCGCCGCCATTCACGAAGCTCTGCGAATACGACTGCTCGATGGTGCCGCTGTTCACGCCCGCGAGCCCGCCGATCGTCGCTGTTGCGGCAGCCGTCATGAAGTTGATGGTGTACGACTGGCCGATGTAACCATCGTTTTCGCCGACTAGACCGCCGATTTCGCCATCGCCATTGACTTGCGCGCCGCTCCACGAACGCTCGATACGTCCGCGGTTGATGCCGACCAGCCCCCCCGCTGCCGTGGCCGTACCCGTGGGTTTGTTGACGATGCCCGTGCTCGCGACATTCACCAGGTAGCCGTAGTTCGTGCCCGCAAGCACACCGACCGGACCGCCCGACGACGACGCCGTGGCGCTATCCACCAGTACGTTGCGCACGATGCCGGTCGGGCCGACCACGCCGAACAAGCCCGTATTCGCTCCGCTCGGAATGTTCAGATCGCTCAGCAGATGCCCCATGCCGTCGAACTGACCGGTGAACGGTTGCGCCGCGCTGCCGATGCCCGAGAGGCCCGTTGCGCCATCCAGCTCCAGCGACGAGCCGAGTGCGTAAGTGCCGCCGAGATTGTTCTTCACGGCGTGCAGATCGGCAATCGAATTGACGAGCTGATAAGCCGTGACCTGCGTGAGCAGACCGCTGAACGGCGCCGCGCTCCAACTCGCGTTGCCATGCACGGTTCCGGGCGTGTAGCTGCCGGTCATGTCGTACAGCGCCGAGACGATACCCGTGCTGTGCGACCAGTCGAGCGTGCCGCGATTGGTCACGCTGCCGCCGTTGTCGACCGCGCTGGCGTCCGCACGCAAGGTGAGACTGCCCGCGCCCGTGTTGGCGATGGTCGCGCCCGGCGCGATGGTCACCGTATGCCCGGCGTCGAGCGTCAGCGACGAGGACCCGTTCCACCGAATATTCGATGTCACGTTGATGTCACCCGCGCCCTTGGTGGCATCCGCGCCATTCGCATGGACCGTGATCGATGTTCCGCTGCTCAGGTTCGCGGCCAGCGTGCGGGCGGGCGCTGCGTCGGCGGTAAAGGTCGGGGCCGTGATGTTCCACTGTCCCGCGCCAACTTTCGCCTCGCTCAGCTTAATGGCGTTGCCGGTCATGTCGACGGTGCCGCCGCTGCCATCCGCGTTGCGCGCGGAAATGGTGGCGCCGCGTGCGTCCACCGTACCGCCTTGCGCCACGAGCCACACGTGGCCATCGCGCGTTTCGGTGCCGGTGGCGCGCAGTGCGCCCGACTTGCCCGCAAGCGCGAAGATGTTGCCGTCGGCCGCTTGCAGGCTGATCAGCGCCGCCTGGATCGTGCCCGAGTTGGTCACGTCGCCGCCCGTGCCCGTCGTCTGCACTCCAACTTGCTGGCCATATGCGCTGTCCGCAAGCACGACTTCGCGCGCCGTGACGAGTTCGGCCGTGCCCTTCGGCGCGTTGATCGATCCGGCATTCATGACGCTCTTCGCCGAAATGAGGAAGACGTCGCCGCCCGACGAACTGATTTTCCCGAGATTGATCACGCTGGCATTCGAACTGCCGCCGAGCGTGAAGTAATCCGGGCTGTTCATGAACGAGTCGTTATCGGTATCGAGTGTCGATGCAACGAAGCGTCCGCCGGTCGTCACCACGCCCGTCGGCCCGATGAGCACGCCATGCGGATTGATGAGGTAGACGCTGCCGGTGCTCTTGAGCGTGCCGTAGATTGCCGACATGTCGTTGCCGGTGACGCGGTTGAGAGTTGCGCCGGTTCCGTTGTTGATGGAAACCGTATTGCCCGCGCCGATGGAAAAACTCGTCCAATTGATAATGCCGTTCGTGCCCGACTGCTTGATATTCAGGGTTCCGCCGCTTTGTGCGATGGTTCCCGAGCCCGCGACATATTTACCGCCTTGAGGAAGAGGCGGTGCAGCTTCGGCTCCCGGCGCGTGAAGGAAACTGCCAGCAGATGCAAGTGCGATGAGAAGTGGAAGAGCCCGAACTGTAAAGCCCGGTGCGCGAAACGTAGAGACGCAGGCCGCATCGCCGAGCGTCGAGACGCCCGCGAGACGGTAAACAAAAAGACGCATACCGCCCCCAACAGAGTGTTTCCCCGATTTAATCGCTAAGTAGACAGCTTTTTTTAGTTGGTAGTGCAGTGTAACAGAGCGTAATGTCCATATCGAAAGACGAAAGATGATCGTTTTCAGGGCTTGCTCAACGGGCTGTAATTATGCTTACGAGTTCTTTAGCGATAAGCGTGAAATGCAAACAACGGGGAGTGGGGATAATCGGTAATTTCAACGTGTTAATGACGTCCTTCAGTGCGGACGCCGGCACCATGATCGCGCGCTGGATGTATTCGTGCCCCGACATCGTGCGGTATTGAAGGACGATGTCAGGTCCGGCTTCGATCGCGAACGATCACGTCTTGGTGAAATCGTTTGATTTTCCCAACGCGTAGACCGCCCGCGTCGAACGAGGCAACACTACCCTCCCCGCGCATTTCGAGCCTGTCGATTCGTTGGGATTATTTTTCGCTTCACCTTTGTCGCGCTTCGGCGGCCCATGCCTCGGCATCGACGCCAGCGGGAATACGCATCGGCGCCGAGGGGTCGGTGGCCGCGCGCCATACCGCTTTGGCAACGTCCTCCGCACGCGTGGTCGGCGACGCGGTGTCCTGGAACTGCTCGAAGACGCGCTTGACGAGATCGGCATAGGCCGCGTGCTCCAGGCCATGCATATGCGCGCGCGCGTTGTCGCCGAATCGCGTGTCCGGCGCGCGGCCCGGCAAAACGAGGCGCGCGCGCACGCCGAACGGTTCGAGTTCAAGCGCCATCGACTCGGTGAAGGCGTTCACCGCCGCCTTGCTCGCGTGATATGCGCCGATCAGCGGCAAGGGCTTGATGGTCACGCTCGACGTCACGTTGACGATGACGCCCGCCCCGCGCTCGCGAAACTGCGGCAGCACGGCTTGCGTCATTGCAATGGTGCCGATGGTGTTGGTCTCGAAGATGTCGCGCACCGTGGCAATGGGCACGAGTTCGGCGGGCGACGCCGCGCCGACGCCCGCGTTGTTGACGAGGACATCGATCGGTCCCGCGGCTTCGATTGCCGCGCGAATGCTCTCGGCGTTCGTGACATCGAGCGGCAAGATGCGCAGGCGTTCGGACGGCGGCAGCACATCGGTGCGCGGCGTGCGCATCGTCGCGATGACTTGCCAGCCGCGACTCAGAAAGTGACGAGCGATTTCGAGGCCAAATCCGGACGAACAACCGGTGATCAACACGGTTTGCATGACGACTCCTTTGAAGTGGTTTGCGTGTGCCACCACGATAGATCGCCGCTCTCGTACTCGCTACAATCGATGATCCAGATTTCATTCGCAGGAGTCCGGCAATGATCGATCCGTTGGCCGAAGTCGTGACGCTGCTTCAACCGGCTGCCAATTTCTCCAAGCTCGTTCATGGTGCAAGTCCGTGGCACATCAGCCGCTCGGACGCAGGCCAGCCTTTTTATTGCGTGATTCTTGAAGGCGGATGCCGTATCTCAATCGACGGCTACGAGCCGATCGAACTGTTGTCCGGCGACTTCATGCTGATTCCCGCCGCTTACGGCGTTGCGGTGTCCAGTCTCGAAGCGCCGCCGCCCGGTTCCGAAACGCAATCGCCCGTTGCGCTCGGCAATGGCGAGTTCAGGATCGGCCCGCCGGATAGCCCGATCAACGCGCGCATGATGGCGGGTCACTGCAGCTTCGGTTCACCCGACGCGGCTCTGCTCGTTTCGCTGTTGCCGCGCTTCGTGCATGTTCGCGGGGAACGGCGGCTCGCCACGCTCGTGCAACTGGTTCGCGAGGAATCGCGCGAACAGCGGCCCGCGCGCGAAGTCGTGCTTTCTCGATTGCTCGAAGTGCTGCTGATCGAGGCGCTGCGCTCGACGGCCGGAACGGACGCGTCACCGGGTCTCGTGCGCGGGCTGTCGGACCTTCGTTTAGCGGCTGCCTTACGCGGAATGCACGAACGCTCCGCGCACGCGTGGACGGTGGCCGAGTTGGCGAAAGAGGCCGCGCTTTCGCGTTCGACTTTTTTCGAGCGCTTCAGCCGCGCGGTGGGCGTGGCGCCGATGGAATATCTGCTCCGGTGGCGCATGGCGCTCGCGAAGGATCTGTTGCGGCGAAGTCAAGGGCGTATCGCGGAGATCGCGCAGCGTGTCGGCTATAGCTCCGCCAGCACATTTAGCGTCGCGTTCACCCGGCATGTCGGCCGCTCGCCGTCGCAATACGCGCGCGACGGACAAGCGGCAGAAGACTAATTACTTCGATATGCAGATCGATTGCTCATTGCCTGGCTCAATAACGCTCGTTCGACGCGCACGATCACGCGCAACCTCTTCAATCAACTGACGTTATTTATTTAAGAATTTCCACACATCCCACTTCTTTGAAATGCATGAATCGTTTTGCTTCATTGAGAAGAAGAATCTGAAACTGGCGAAACCACGTGCTAACCTTTCCTCAGAACGTTGTATGCGCCGCACTTCGGAGGCCTAATGCTCACGTGCCACTGTCAGTCTTGCGGGAAATTGTTTTCGTCGCAATTGTCGGAAGAGGCACTTCGTTGTGAAGAATGCGAGTCACCTAATGTGGAAGTGCTCGCGGGCTCCGACACGTTGGACAACGACAACAGGAATGATCTAGGCAATTCCGAACTCATCTGATATCTATGAATACCAATGAAGAAGCTTTTGGCTCTACGGCCCACACTTAGAGCGCGTAACCTAGCACGCTGACATTCGTTCCGAGTGCTGCAAGCGCTTACAACAGCAATGCGCGACATGCACGTCATTACCGGTTCGCGGTTTAGATCAGGTCAGAATGGCGCCACTAAGTGACAAGGTCTGTTGCCACGCGGCGCCCGCATCGGCAAAGACCCGCAATCAATGATTAGTCGATCAACGCAGGTCAGAGGAGCACATCGTGACAGGGCGCTTACCGTTGGACGACGAGCAGGAGTTCGCGCTGTGGCGGCCCGACAGCAAGGTTGTCGTGACCAGCAAAAGGCGAATCGTAATCGGGCATAAGGACAGACCAATAGGCAAGTCACTTGCGCTTCTTCTGTCCACGAGAGGATTCGAAGCAATACACGCAAGCGAAATGGGCGACGCCCAGCGTTTCCTGCAGCACTGGAAAGCTCATGCGCTGCTGCTCGACACGAGAATGGACACGCCACCCGACTTTGAAACTGTCCGGCAGTTGCGTCGAACGGAACACACGGCGGGTTTATTGATCATTGCAATGAGCAACATTCAACCGCTCGATTCGCTGCCATCGATGAAAGAAGCCGGCTTCGACGGTCACGTCCGTCGCCCATGTTCGCTCTGGCGACTCACCGATCTCATCGAAAGTCATTTCGGTATCGTGCCGATGCGCAATCGCCGCTAACGCGAACGATAGTCACGTTCCTTAGGGACTGCACGGCGTGACGTTCGAGGACCCAAAAATCAATCGATTGCAACGCAGAAGTGAACCGCTAGACCTTTCGCGCGACGAAATGCAGCCAGTTCTCGCCGCTAACGTCGGCCAGTTCCGATACTTGAGCGCCGCTATTACTTCCGAAAACGGCCTCGGTAAGCAGGCCGGCCTCGGCACATTGTTGGCGCTGCGTCTGGATATCCGTGTAAAGGATCAGAATGCCGAATCTGTGAGCGGCGCAGACGCGTAGCGCATAGCCGTCGTATTCGCGGTTGAGAGGCGAATAACGCAGATAATTGAACGCCGCCATTGGAAGGTTATATAAGGCCCGCGCGCAGTTGATGCCGAATTCGACGACATTCTCCGCCTGCGAAACATGCGAAGCTTGCGCAAACGTTTCCCTATAGCCCGGCCCGGCGAGATTGTGGGTAGAAAACAATGCGAGACCGCCTGGCTTGAGCACGCGTGCAAACTCGCTTAGCACTTTGCGTCTGCCTTCACTGTCGATGGAATCGATGCCATTGAAGCTGAACATCACGAGCGCGAAGCTGTTGTCCTCGAATTCGGCCAGGTTGCGCGCATCCATGACACGCACCTGGACGCTCGGATAATTTCTCTGACATATCGCGACCAACTCGGGCGTGTAATCGACACCCGTGTAATCCGGGCTCACGCGCGACAGCAGCGGCACCGTGCGTCCGCCGCCTACACCGACATCGAGCAAAGGTTGATCGCGTACTTCCGCGCGCACATAAGCGATAGCCGCGGCCTCGCCAGGATCGGTCCAATCGCTCAGCTTGTCGTACCATCGGAGCGCGCTACGGGTGCGCCATGCAGACCGGTTGACGCGATCTTGCACGGTAAAGCGTTGCTGGGAAAACCCCATACGGCACCCACGCTGAGCGATAACCAGAGAAACCGGAGCGGGGCATTGAGAGTCGGCCGCCACCGCACTTGAATGACAAATGAAGTGTAGCAGTCGTTTAATTTTGCCGCCGGGTTATTCAAAATAGCTCTCGGCATGACAAAGGTGCGCGTCAGCTGTGATCAAAAACGGAACTCAGCGCGCATATAAGCGTCAGACCGTTCCTGAGGCGATGCACGTCACCGCGCAAAGCCTTGGCATCGGGAAGAATTTTCAGTAGGTTTGTCGAATGGCCAACCAGTTGTCTACGCTTTGCCGGGCGTCGCAACATGACTTTGGTTTGTTCATACGAAGCACATGCCGACCAACCTATCACGACATGCTCAAAGACTTAAAACCCTTTGCGGATAACGCTCACGCGGACCAATGCATATCCGTTGATGGTCTTGACCGAGCACGCCGACATCGACCGAACCCATGTTCCCGCAAGTCATGGCGATGAATTCGCCGGGTAGGCGCTTTTTTTGCTGCCCTATTTAATCGATCGCCAGTACCGGCAAAGGAACTCTCATGGCCACTCCCGTTTTCGAGTCAGTTCGTCTGGATGACGTTCTGCTCAAGCCCGACCCGATCGACCCGGCGTGGATACTCGAGGGCAATCCCGTCGCGCGCAGCGGTCAGTGGTCGCAGAGTCCCGACACGACCACGACTTCCTGGGTCTGGGATTGCACCGCCGGGCGCTTCAACTGGTACTTCAATGCCGATGAGACCATCTACGTCATCGAAGGCGAAGTCATCATCACGGCCGAAGGTCAGGAACCGCGCACGCTGCGCGAAGGCCATGCCGCGCTGTTCTATGCCGGGACCCATTCTGAATGGTACGTTCCGAAATACGTGCGCAAGCATGCCATCTTGCGTCCGCATATCACCAAGCCTGCGCTGCTCGCGCTCAAGGTGAGCCGCAAGTTCAGCCGCAAACTCAACGGCTCCTTTCCCCGCTCGTCGTTCCGATCGTCAGGAGACGAGAGCGCTTAAGCGCTTATAAAGCCGCGCCCGAGTGATTGCCTCGATCTGCGCGAGCGCCTCGTCCATCTCCTGTGGCGTGTCACGCCCGGTACGGCGTTCGAACGCCGCGAAAATCCCCTCCCGCGTGTAATGCCGCACGCAGATAATGAATGGAAAGCCATGCCGCGCGAGATAGTCCGCGTTCATCCGGTCGAGCGCGGCCTCTTGCGCGGGCGTCAGCGCGTCCAGTCCGGCGCCCTTTTGTTCGGCATTCGAATCGCGCGTCATCGTGCCTGCACGAATGTTCGAACCCGACAATAGCGGATGCAAGTTCAGAAAGTCGCATTGGCCTCGCTCGTTCAGCGCGCGGATGACGTCCATCATCGCTCGATGCAGTTCCTGCGCGGAGCCGAATGGCCGCCGTTCCCACGCGCCGCTCGCTGCCTGTGGAAAGTGCTCGAAGACGCTCCCGAAGGCGCGCAGGAAGGTTGCATGATCGAGCGCATTGATCGGCGCGAGATCGATCGACTGAGACATGTAGTGCTCCCGTAAAGCCCGCTTGATCGAGGCCAGGCGTGGATGACGATTACGGGCCGAGTATAGGAAGCGCAAGCGCGGCGGGCGAGAACCGCGGCCTTATAGACCGCATAGCAGAACCCGATAACGAGCGCCGGCTACCCTAACGCTTCATGTCGCGCAGTTCGCGCAGCGCTTGCGACGCCGCCGTCAACGTGCCGCGCAGCCACACATGCGATGCCGAGCGATGCCGCGACGGATGCCACAGCTGATAGAACCGCATGAGCGGGAACTCGATCGGCGGTTCGAGCACGGCAACCGGCAGCGATTGCGCGTGATAGTTGGCGAAGTGGCGGCCCGTGGTCAGGATCAGGTCCGTGCCTGGAATGAGGCTAGGCGCGAGATTGAAGTACGGACAGCTCACGCGATTGTCCCGATGCACGCGCATCGTGCTGAGTCCGGTATCCACGACGCCACGTTGATCGCGCGAATATGGCGTCGGCACGATATGCGCCGCGTCCAGATAAGTCTGCGCGGTGAACTCGCCGGGTCGCGCATGCACGCTGTCCTCGGCCACGACGCACACCACCTCGTCCTCAAGCAGCACGGACAAATGCAGATGCTCCGGTGGATTCGGCCAATTGCCGATGACGATATCCGGCGAGCCTTCCGACAACGCCTGCTCGTAGTTGAAGGTCGCGGACAGCGGCATCGCGACGAGACGCGCCCTTGGCGCCGTGCGGCGGAACTCGCGCACCACATGCGCGAAGAACGGCGGCGCCAGATAGTCGGGCATGCCGACCGTGAAGGTCTGCTCGGTGGTGGCGGGATCGAACCGGTCGTCCGCTACCAGCAGGTTATCCAGCGCGCCGAGCGCGGCTTGCGCGTTCTCGGCGAGTTGCAGCGCCCGCTCGGTCGGGACCATCACGTTCTTCTCGCGCGTGAGAAGCGGGTCGTTGAAGATCGTACGCAGCCGTTTGAGCGCGCTGCTGATGGCCGGCTGCGACTGATTCATGCGAATGGCCGTGCGAGACACGCTGCGCTCGGCGATCAACGTGCAAAGCACGCGCAACAGATAGGTATCGAATGGATCGTCTGCGCGATTCATGTTTTGAGGTCCGTGGCCCGTGAACAGCGCAGCGTCGGGGCAGCGCTTGCCTGTTTGACGTTGTAACGTGTAGAAGCATCGGGAGCAACGTGCCGAATTAATTCGATGCGTTCGGCCGATTCCTGCACGAAGGCGGTGCAACAACGCCTGAACGCGCGCTCCAAGGGTAATCCATAACGGCGAACGCACCTCTGTCGAACCCCGCAAACCCTTGCGCCGCAAGGCTTTGCGGCGCATATCGAAGTTGCTATCGGGCTTATTCAAACGCCCGCCGTTCCCAAGCTTTTTTTGATTTTCAATACTGGCTCCATCGAACGCACCGCCGCGGCGGCTTACTTCATCGCGCTTGGAGGACTCATCATGTCGATCATCAAGGAAGTCATGCCGGCGTACGCCGATGGGCCGAACGGCGCAACGGTCAGCGCAACGGCTGACGTCATCGCGAACGCGGAGGCCAGCGCTTATCGCAAAGTCTCGTGGCGCCTGCTGCCGTTTCTGGGCGTGCTGTGGGTGCTGGCATGGCTCGACCGCGTGAATATCGGCTTCGCCAAACTGCAAATGCTGGACTCACTGCATTTCTCCGAGGCGGTGTACGGGCTCGGCGCCGGTATCTTTTTTCTCGGCTACTTCTTCTTCGAAGTGCCCTCGAACATGCTTTTGCAGAAGATCGGCGCGAAGAAGACCATCATGCGCATCACGATCTGCTGGGGCGTCATCTGCATGCTACAGACGACCGTCTCCACGCCGACACAGTTCTATCTCCTGCGCTTTCTGCTCGGCGCCTTCGAGGCGGGCTTCTATCCGGGCGTGATCCTCTATCTCACCTACTGGTATCCCACGCAGCGCCGTGCGCGCGCCTTCGGCACGTTCATGTCGGCATCCGCGATTGCGGGCGTGCTCGGCGGTCCCATCGCCGGCTGGATCATGACGTCGATGGGCGGCTTTCACGGCATGCACGGCTGGCAGTGGCTCTTCATCATCGAAGGCATTCCTTCCGTGCTGGCCGGCATCTTCGCGTACTTCTACATGACCGACAAGCCCGATGAAGCGCGCTGGCTCACGGCAGATGAAAAGCGCGTCGTGCTCGATGCCCTGCAGCGCGACAACGCCTCGATGGGCGAGCGCGGACACGACTGGCGCTCGCTCGTGACCAACCGCAAGGTGTGGCTGCTCATTGCGATCTTCTTCTGCCTGCTGTGCGCGAACTCCACGCTGACGTTCTGGATTCCGACCATCATCAAGGACGTGGGCTTTATCTCGCCGATTGCCGTGGGCTGGATTGCGGCGGTGGCCTATCTGTGCGGCGCGGCGGGCATGATCTTCAACGGCGCGCGCTCCGACCGGCGCAACGAGGTGCGCTGGCACTTCAGCGGCCCGGCGATAGCAGGCGGCGTGTCGATGGCCGCGCTCGCGCTGTTCATGGGCGTGCCGGGACTGCCCGCCATCGTCTCGCTCATTGCGATGACTCTGGCGCTTGCCGGCACCATGAGCGCCATTCCCGTGTTCTGGCAGTTGCCGAACCGCTATCTGGCGGGCAGCGCGGCCGCTGTCGGCGTGGCGCTGATCAACTCGGTCTCGAATCTCGCGGGCTTCGGCGCGCCGTATGTAATGGGGCTCATCAAAAACGCCACCGGCAAGGTCACGACCGGGCTGTATCTCGTGGCCTTCATCGAAATTCTCGCCGCGGTGCTGGTCATCGCGAATATCCGCAAGCTTGGCGGCACACAACAAGAGGCATGACATGAGCGACGACACCACCCTTCCCGCCTTCGATGCCCGCCGCCGGCGCTTCGCGCTGCAGTCTATGGCGCTAGGCAGCAGCGTGCTCTTCGCCGGAACCGCGCACGCCGCTGGCATGGAGGCCGCGTCCGCGCCGAATCAGAACACCGGTCCCGTGCAGCAGGACGGCCTGAGTCCGCGCCTGACCATGCATGGACTGGATACCTGGCACGGCACGCCGGCCGCGGGCATGCGCGTGGACCTGTTCAGCATTGAAAATGGCCAGCCGAAACTCATGCAGACGATCACGCTCGCCCCAAGCGGCCGCAGCGAACCGCCGCTTCTGATCGACGAAACCTACCGCGTCGGCACTTACGAACTACTGCTGCACGTCGACGACTACTTCGCCGCGCGCAAGACCGAGCTGCCGACGCCGCTGTTCCTCTCGAAGATACCGCTGCGCTTTCGCATCACCGATGCCTCGCAGCGCATCCATCTGCCCGTGCTCTTCGGGCCGTGGAGCTACAACTATTATCGCGGCAGCTAATTCCGTAATTTCGAACAGGAGCATCACGATGGCCGCAGGCATCACCACACACGTCCTCGATGTATCCACCGGCAAGCCCGCTGCCGGCATGCAGATCGAGCTATTCGATACGACCACGCAGCCGCCGACGCTCATCGCGCGGACGCGGACGAATCGCGATGGCCGCACCGACGCGCCGATTTTGCCCGCCGCTCAGGCGCGCGCCGGGAGCTTCGAGTTGCGCTTCTGGGTCGCCGACTACTTTCGCACGCCGGATGTCTTCGCCGATGTCGTTCCCGTGCGCTTCACCGTCTCGGACGCGACACAGCATTACCATGTGCCGCTGCTCTGTTCGCCATGGAGCTTCGGGACTTATCGCGGGAGCTGAACATGGATCGGGGCAAGGACATCCACCTATAATGTCGTTCAGTTCGACCCACCGACGACGCCCCACCTTGAACCAAACTCTGCGAGCATCGTCCCGCGTCGCGCTTCAGCCGATGCCGCTTGAAGCGCTCGTAATTCCAGCGGAAATAGATGGCCGCGACGGCACGAACCGCGAGCTTCGCAAGCACGCGCAAATCGAGGCGGACAGCGACCTCGACGCCATCCGCGCTTGGCTGTCGCGGTTCCACGCAACGAAGACCACCTTCGAGAACTATCGCAAGGAAGCCGAACGCCTTCTGCTCTGGTCTATCGTGACGCTCGGCAAGCCGCTGTCGTCGCTCTCGCACGAGGATTGTCTGCGCTATCAGCACTTTCTCGCCGACCCGCAACCGGCGGCGACATGGGTCGCGGGCGGCGGGCGCAAGCATGCGCGCAGCGACGCGCGCTGGCGGCCGTTTTACGGGCCGCTATCGCCCGCGAGTCAGCGTCAGGCGGTCGTCATCCTGAACGCGCTGTTTTCGTGGCTGGTACAAGCCGGCTATCTCGCGGGCAATCCGCTCGCGCTGTCTCGTCAACGCGCAAAGCATGCCGCGCCGCGCATCACGCGTTATCTGGAACCGGCACTTTGGCAGGAAGTGAAGGACACCATCGCGGCCATGCCGCGCGAAACTGACCGCGCTCGCGCCCATGCGTCGCGCGCGCGTTGGCTCTTCACGCTGCTCTACCTTGGGGGCTTGCGTATAGCGGAAGTTGGCGGCAATCACATGGGGCAGTTTTTCGTGCGACGCGATGCGGACGGCACGATGCGCTGGTGGCTCACCATCCTCGGCAAAGGCGGCAAGGAGCGCCTCGTGCCCGCCACGCGCGAGATGATGACGGAGCTCTCGCGCTATCGTCAGCATCTGGGCTTGAGCGCAATGCCCTCGCCCAGCGAAGACACGCCGCTCGTGCTGCCCGTCGGCGCAACGGCCGCGAACGACGGCACGAAGACTTGCGCGCCGCTCACGCGCGCCGCGCTGCATTCCATCGTGAAGGATATTTTTGCGAGCGCAGCGGCCCGGCTCCGCGAACGCGACGGCGCATCCGCGAACGCGGACTTGCTGGAGAAGGCGTCGGCGCACTGGCTGCGTCACAGCGCCGGTTCGCATATGGCGGATCAAAAAGTCGATCTGCGGCTCGTGCGCGACAACCTCGGGCACGCATCGCTTGCCACGACGAGTCTTTATCTGCATATGGACGACGACCGGCGGCACCGCGAGACGGACGAGAAGCATCGCATCGACTGGTAGCGAACGCGTCCGTCTCGCGCATCATAAGTCGAAGTTTGTCGGCATCAGGATAACGTCGCGAATGGTCACGCCGCGCGGTCGTGTCAGCATGAAGAGAATGGCGTTTGCGACTTCGCTCGCGTCGAGCAAACTGCCCGACTCCTTCGCTTCCTTGAGCTTCTCCTCCGGCCAATCGGCCAGCAATGCGCTGATCACCGGCCCTGGCGAAACCGAGCCGACGCGAATGCCATGCTTGAACACCTGACGCCGCACGGTCTGCACAAAGCAGTTGATGGCCCATTTCGACGACGCATAAACCGGCTCCCACGGTGTCGGAAAATGAGCCGCGAGCGAACTCGTCACGACAACGTCGCCGGTATTCCTGCCGATCATATGCGGCAGCACGTCGTGCACGTTCTTCATCACGACGTTGACATTGAGATTGAGCATGCGGTCGATGGCGCTCGTGTCGGCATCGACGAGATCGCCGCCCACGTAAGTGCCCGCGTTCGCATGCAGGATGTCGATTTGCCCCGCCATCTCGATGACACGCGGCGCGAGCGTCGCGCAGGCCTTGGGGTCGAGAAGGTCGATGACGAGCGCGAGCGCCGCATCGCCGCGTTCGGCGCAGAGCTTCGTCAGTGCCGCTTCGTCGCGGTCCACCAGCACGACGCGCGCCCCTGCCGCCAGCATTGCATCGGTGCTGGCAAGCCCGATGCCCGAGGCCGCGCCCGTCACCACGGCTACTTTGCCTTCCAGTTCTCTTGCCATATTCGTCGTCCTTGCGTTGACCGTCGTCGCGCGCCGATGAAACGCCGCGCATCAACGAACGATGATTGTGTAGGCCGGGAACACTGTCAAGACTAAAGTCGTTCGCGCCGCACTCAAGCCGCTTCGGCGGGCCACTCGAATGGCTGCAACAAGAGCGTCTTCAAGGCATCGGGCGTGAGCGGACGGCTGTATCGATACCCTTGAATCTCCGAACACGCGTTTTCCTGCAGGAACTTCAGCTGTTGCTCGCTCTCCACGCCTTCGGCGATCACGTTCAGATCGAGCTGGCGTCCGAGCGAAATCACGGCCATGACGATGGCGCGATCGTCGTCGCCGCCCGGCAACTCGCGCACGAACGACTGATCGATCTTCAGACGCGCTATCGGAAAATGCTTCAGCGCCGAGAGACTCGAATACCCGGTGCCGAAGTCGTCGATGGAAAGCTTCACGCCCATTTCCTGCAACCGGCACATGGTTGCGATGGCGCCATCGAGATCCTGCATGATGACGCTCTCGGTAATCTCGAGTTCGAGATACTGCGGATCGAGCCCGCTTTCATCGAGCGCATGCCGCACGCGTTCCACGAGTTCCTTTTGCAGAAACTGCCGCGCCGATACGTTCACCGCCACCGTCACCGGCGGCAGACCTTCGTCCTGCCACGCCTGATTTTGTCGGCAGGCCGCGTGTAGCACCCAGTCGCCAATCGGCAGAATCAAACCCGTTTCTTCCGCAATCGGGATGAAGGTCGCGGGCGAGATCAGGCCTTCGGTCGGATGCTCCCAGCGCAGCAGCGTCTCCACACCGAATACGCGATGCGTCTCCAGATCCACCTGCGGCTGATACACGAGCCGGAACTCGTCGTTGGCAAGCGCGTGGCGCAACTGCTCCTGATAGCGCAGGCGTTCATGCACCTTCTGATTCATGTCCGCCGTGTAGGCCTGGTAATTGTTGCGGCCCATTTCCTTCGCGTGATACATCGCGGCGTCGGCGTTCATGAGGAGCGTGTCGGCGTCGCGGCCATCGTTCGGATAGCTCGCAAGCCCCATGCTGCAGCTCACCTGATAATGCTGTCCCTGCAATTCCGCAGGCTGCAAAATGGTCTGACGCAAGCGCTCGACCATGGCCGTGACGCCCGCGCCGCTCTGATCGTCTTCGAGCAACACGATCACGAATTCGTCGCCGCCCAGACGAACGACCGTGTCCGTGCTGCGCACCGATTGCACCATGCGCGAAGCGACCGTGCGCAGGAGATCGTCACCCGCGCGGTGGCCAAGGCTATCGTTGATGAGCTTGAAGTTATCGAGGTCGATAAATATCACCGTCACGCCGCGCCCATAACGCTCCGCCTGCAACAGCACCTGCTTGAGACGGTCGCTTAGAAGCGTGCGGTTGGGCAAACCGGTGAGCGCGTCGTGGTTCGCCATATGGCGAATGCGCTCCTCGGCCTCGCTGCGCTGAATCGCGATACCCGCAATGCGCGTCGACAGCGCAACCGCCTGCGATTCCGGCTCGCTCGGATAGTGCTTCTCCTGCATATACAGCGTGATGACGCCGAGCGCGGAACCGTCGTGCGAGAGCACGGGAAAGGCCCAGCACGACATGACGTCGGCGAGGCCGCAGCGCGCGAGTTCGCGGCTCAGGGCCTCGTCGCGCGCCACGTCGATCACGCATACCGTCTGACGCGTATGAATGGCCTTGCCGCTCAACAACGCATCTTCGTCGATACGCGACTGGCCAACCACTTCGCGGTATCGCTCCGACATGCTCGGCGCCGCGCCGACGCGCAGCCAGTTGCTCGTGCCGTCGCGCAGCAGCACCGCGCAGCGCGACCCGGGAATCTGCGTTTCGAGCACGCTCACCACGCGCACGAGCACTTCTTCGAGCGGCACGCTCTTCGCGATCATTTCGAGGATTCGGCTCTGCTCCTGCCTGCGCGCTTCCGACCGCTTGCGCGCGCTCAGATCGCGCACGATGGCAACGACGCCGTCTTCCACCGGCACCACTTGCCGATGCAGCCACAGCGTCTCGCCATCCGCGCGCCGATACTGCCATTCGTGCTCGCGCACCTGCAGCGTTTCGGCCACCTCGACGAACTCGTCGAAGACGCCGCCGTCGCGCGCGTCGACGAACGCTTCGTCGAGCGTGCTGCCAATCAACCGTTCGCGCGCCACGCCGAGAATCTCGACGCCGCGCCGGTTGGTGCCGGTCAGAATGAACTTCTCGATCTCGCCTGCCGGACCGCGCTCGTCGCGAAACACGAGGAACGCGTCGATGCTCGATTCGGATGCCGCGTAGTAAGTCTGTTGCGCGCGCCGTTCGCGTCGGCGGCTGACAGCGAGTTGCCAGCTCGAACGACTGAGAATGAACGCGATCACGATGACGCCGAGACTCAGCACGCTCGTCCAGATGAAGTCGGCGCGCCGGCGGCTGCGAAAATCGGCGAGTTGTTCGTCCTGGTCGAGACCGACGAGCGCAATCAGCGCGTAGCCGTTCAGTTCGCGCACGCTGGTATAGCGGTGTGCGTCGTTGTCCCACTCATGTACGACCGCGTTGCTGACCGGCGTATCGCGCACCGCGCGCAATGCCGCGTCGGGATAGCGTTGGCCCCACGAGACCGTATCGCCAATCTGCTGCGCACGCACGACGCCGTCCGCGCCCAACACCGCGAGCAGACCATGCTTGCCCATGCGCGCCGTGTCGTAGTTGCTCGTCAGATAACCGGGATCGAGCGAGAGCATGACCGCGCCGCCGAAGTGTCCCGATGCATCGCGAAGACGGCGACTGAAGATGATCTCCGGCATGTCCGCGTGTTCAAAAGGCGCGACGAGACTCATGTACGGCGCACGCGCGTCGTCCTGGCGCTGACGTTGCGCGATGAACCACGGCTCGTCGGCCACGCTGGGCGGCATGCCCGAGCGGTTCGACGCGGCGAGCTGACCGTTTGCATCGGCGATAGCGACGCGAAACACGATCGCGGACGGCAGAAGCCCCTGATCGTTGAGGCGCTTGAAGCTTGCGGCGCCGTTCGTCTCGTACGCGAACTGCACGGTCTTGAGCGTCTGGTCGATGGTCGCGAGATTGCGCACCAGTTGCGCTTCGTAGGTATCGGCGAGTTCACGGCCGAGCTCGCTCGCGGCGATTTCGGCGGCCATGCGTTGCGTGTGGACGAGTTGCAGCACGATCACCCAGATGATCGCCAGCAGAAAGACCGCGAATACCGGAATCATCACGTGCGCTTCGAGCGCGCGGCGCATGGCCCGGCGCAGCGAAGGCGGCAAGCGCGCTTCCTGGCTGTCGCCTTGCACGTGCGAAGGCCCGCGCGCCGCGTCCGGTTCGATCAGCCGCTTGATCGCGCGCATCTTGTCGATGTTGAAGATCATGAACGGGCGCGCTTCACGGACGCAGGCTGAGGACGACCTTCACGCTCGCGTCCACATCCTTGCGGTCGATGTAGGCGATGGCGGATGGACGCGCTTGCAGATAACGCTTGACCGCGGCTGCGTCGGCCATCTCGCGCGGCGGTTGCGCGCGGCCAGTGAAGATGAGCTTCGACCAATACGCGCGCAATTGCGACGCCGACTTGCCCGTGCAATCGCGATAGAAATCGGCGCGCAAGGGCGAGTCGTCAGGCAAGTCGAGCGGCACGGCTTCGTCGCCCGAGGGGAATGCGCCCACGCGACCGAGGAAGATATCCGCGATCTGACTTTCGTTGAGCGACGTGAGCGGACTTTTTGCCGATACGACGACCACGACATCCGCCATCGCCGATGACGTGCACATACAAAGGGCCGCGAAGAGCGACGCTGTTCCGATGAGTTTGAGGAGTGGCATGTCGGGCTCCTCAGAAGACGAAGTCGAGCGCGGCGCTGAAGACATTGCTTCCGCTTCCCAACTGATAGCCGGGCTGCTGATTGAGGAACGTGCCCGTCGAATTGGACGGCACCCAGACATGATCGAACTGCACCTTGAGGTCGATATTCTTGACGACATCCCAGCGCGCACCGATGGAAACATCGCGCTGGCCGTTGTTGTAGTTGGGAATGGCGGTGGGCCGGTTGAGCCCGTGCGACTGCGCGTAGGTCGCGAAAAACGTGGCCTTCGCGTAGCGCACGCCGCCCGTCACGTAGCCGCTGATATAGCCAGGCGTCACCTGCTCGACCGTCACGCGTGCAAGTTCGGCCTGCACGAACCACGCGCCTGGATCGTAGGCGGCGGCGATGCTGTAGACGTTCACGGGTTGGTCAGCGAGGAATGGGAGCTTGACCGACGCGTGCTGATAACCGACGTGACCCGTGAAGTTGCCGATCTCCACGGTATCGTCGAAGGCGAGAATGTTTTTGCCCTCGGTGCGGAATGCGCCGGGGTTCACGTGAAAGACCGAGTAGCCGTAGACGAAGCGCACCGTGTTGGAGATGCCGCGCGCCGCGATGCGATAGGCAACGTCGGCGCCGTCGCTATTGGTGAGCGGTTGCGTGTTGTACATCTCGACCGGCAAACGCACCCACGGAAACGCGTAACCGACGTTGCGATATTCCGAGTTCAGAAAGGTGGGCAACTCGATACGGCCCACGCGCACGCTGAAGTCGGGCGTGAACGCGTACTTGACGTTCGCCCATTCGAGGCGCGGCTTGAAGGTGTTGTCGTATTCGTGCTGCGAGATCACCTGCACGACGGCCGAGAGCTTGTCCGTGAGGCGCGCGCTCAGTTGCAGGCCGATCTTCGAATCGTTCTCGAAGTCGTACTTGCGTGATGCACCCGCGCCGTTCGGTTCGAGCGGACTGCTCACATAGTCGGCGGTATCGAGAGACGAGTGCGTCATGCCGAGCGTGCCGAAGCCGCTGAGCGTGAACATTTTGGGAGCATCGTCGGCGCGCGCGGTCATCGAGGCGAAAACGCCTCCGAGAAGAACCGCGACGCGTGCGATGCGAGCCAGCCGGTGTTCGAAAAAGATCATGTGACGAGCGACGAAGGCTTCTGATGGATGGACTCAGTTAAGCCTCCTTTAACGGCACGGATGGGTGCGGCTTTATCGTTTTCGAGCGTCGATTTCGCTTGGGAATGGGGGATTTTCAGGGATTCGGCGGATGTCGAATTTTCGTTCAGCATCTCCCGCAGGTTAGTCGGTAAGGCTTGCTGGACGAGCGGTTCAACGGTTTGCCTGCACCACTGCGTTCGCTTGGCATGAGTGCATCCGCACGATGCTAACCTTGCCCCATGCAACTCATCCGCGAAGGGAATGACGATGAACCGCACCGACTACGAACAAACCCTCGCCCAACTGGTTGGCGCCGCCGAACTCGTCGCCTCTGGAATGCCTGAAGACCAGAAGATGAGCGCGTTCCAGTCGCTTGCGTTCTTTCGTTTGCGGCAGCATCGACTGATAGAAACGACTACACCGCCGATCTCGAACGACGAGCTTTTCAAAGACTCCGCGATGGCCGCGCTGACGATGGCAGGCCGCAAGGAATTTCTCGCGGCCGCCGCGCTTCTGGAGCAGGCGCGTTCGTTGATGTCGAACTAGGGCAACGCAGACGCATCGGGCCTGCCGAGCGCGCAACTTCGTACCCGGCCTGACGGCGCTAAAAAAACAAAAAGCGCCGTGCGCGAGGAGAAGCGCACGGCGCGGAAATCGCTCGTCCCGGGGGTGGAAGAGCGTGGCAACAGAATGAATTCTAGCTACGTCCAGGAAATTCGAAGTCCCGATAAACGGACGAATTTCCCCGTAATTCCCGGAATCGGCACGGCAGCGGCATTTTTTGCCTGGTCAGGGGCACGGGCCTTCGCTCTCCTTTCCCGGCATCGGGCGGTTGGCTGCGGGCTGATCGCGGAAATGATCCGGAAACGCCTTGCCGATCAGCGCGTCGTAGTCGGCGGGGTCCGAGGAAACAATGGCATGGAGCATCTTGATGAACGCGTTGCCATCGGCGAGATTTTCGACGATGACACGTGCCGTACGTAGTGAAATGGCTTCCTCAAGTGGCTTTTCGTTGCCGTCTTCCAGCAGAAAGCGGAAGCGGTGGATCTCGGCGGCGGAGCCATGCGGCTCCTCGTGCGAAACAATCGTGGCTTTCATAATCGATGACAGGTAGATCCAGGCATCGAGCATTCAGCAAAAACCGCTCCTTACAAGGCTGGGCGGGCGCGACGAGGCGACCGTCGCCTGTTTGTCGACTCTTCAATGGCAATACAAATCGTTCTGTGCGTTGAACATTTCGAACGCGAGGCGAGTGGCCTGATCCTGCCGCACGGTGGTGAACCAGCGCTCGCGCCGCCACCCGTTCACCGTCCGTTCGATGAACGCCGCGCTCGCGATATCGCCGCCACGCGATGCGATGAACGCCGGCGCGGGCGCAACCGCGCCCGGCAGCGTCCGGTAGTACGACCAGTCGGCTTGCTTGAGGAGCGCGCGCACGACGAGTTCATCGTCCACGAGCGCGGCGCACTCTCCCGCCTGAAACGCGAGCAATGCGTCAAGCGGCCTGTCGAAGCCCTGCAATGCCGCCCGATACCGATGCGCGGCGCGCGCCGCAAACGGACTTTCGCGCGACGCGCAGATCGAGCGGCCCTCGAGATCGCGCCAGTCCTGAATGTTGCCGTGCCGAAGAACGAGCGCAACGCCTCGCCCGGAAGCGTAGTTGCCGGGCGCAAAGGCGACGGACGCATCCGGCGAAAACGCCAGCCCGGCGATGGCGACATCCGCGCGACCGTCTTGCACGGCGTGGCGCGCATCGGCTTGTTCGGCTAACACGAGTTCGACGGGCAGTCCGGCGCGGCGCCCGAGTGCCTCGGCGAGCGCGGCGGAGTATGCCTCGGGTGCGCGCACGGAACGGTCGACGTGGCCGACGGTCAGGATAGGCGCGGGTTGGGACGGCACGGCGACGATCAGCTTGCCGCGTGCATAGGCGGCGACGAACGGCCGGTCATCGGCGAGTGAATTGCGCCAGCTTGCGCTCAAGGGCGACAACAGGAACGCGGCAAATAATGCGACTGCCGCAAGCGGCATCCACAGCCGCCAGCCGCTTTCATGCGACGCCGCTTGTCCGGCTCTAGCCATTCTGTGCCAGGCCCACACGCCAGCGCAGCAAACGCCGTTCGAGCAGCGAAAGGCTCTTGTTGATCAGAAGGCCGAACAGCGCGAGCAGCACGATGCCCGCATACATGTCGGGAATCTGGAACGTCTCCTGAGAGTTGAGCGTGTAGAAACCGAGACCCGAGCGCGCGCCGATCATCTCTGCCGCGACGAGCGCCGTGATGCTGTAGGCGCCCGCGAGCCGGATACCGGTCAGTATCTCGGGCAACGCGGCGGGCAACACGACCTTGGTAAAGATGAAGCCTTGCCCCGCACCCATGGAACGCGCGCAATCGATGAACACGCGTTCGACTTGCTTCACACCAGAGATGGTGTTGAGCAGCACGGGCCAGAACGCCGCCCATACGATGATCGCGATCTTCGACGATTCACCGATCCCGAGAAAGAGCATGAACACCGGAAAGAGCGCGAACGCGGACACTTGCCGCAGCAGTTGATAAAGCGGATCGACAATGCGCTCTGCGCGCCGGAACCACCCGAGCGCGAATCCACACACCACGCCGCCGACAACGGCCAGCAAGAGCCCGCTAAGCGAGCGCAGCGCGCTTGCGCCGAGGTGCTTCCACACTTCGCCGCTATCGACGAGATGCGCGATGGCAACCGCCACTTGCGAAGGCGGACTCAGATACGCCGTGCTCACGACACCGAGCCGCGGCAACAACTCCCACAGCAGCACGAAGACGATAAGCGCGATGGATCGTTCGAAGGCCATGGAAAGCCGAATGCTCCGCCGCGGCGCGGCCGTGCGAACCCTTGGCGGTTGTGCCGTTTGCGGCGTCTGCGGTGCGATCAGACCCGGCAGCTTGCGGATGGTGTTTTGCTCAGGCACGGAATGCCCCCGTGGTCAGTTCATCGTGCTGCTCGCGCGACGGAACAAGCGCTTCGCCGAGTTCCAGACTCAGGCTTGCCCATGCACGCTGCCGCAACGCCATGAAAGCGGCGGAATGGCGCAAAGAGGCATCGCGCGGACGCGGCAAGTCGATATCGATAATTTCCTTCACGCGGCCCGGCCCGCGTCCCATGATGGCCACGCGATCCGCGAGAAAAATCGCCTCGTCGATGCTGTGCGTGACGAACACGACCGTCTTTGCACTTTGCTCCCAGATGGCAAGCAACTCCTGCTGCAACGACTCGCGGGTTTGCGCATCGAGCGCGCCGAAGGGTTCGTCCATCAACAATATCTCGGGACCATAAGCCAACACGCGCGCAATGGCCACGCGCTGGCGCATGCCGCCCGATAGCTGATGCGGATAGTGATCGGCGAAGTCGAGCAGCCCGACGAGACGCAAAAAACGTTCGGCTTCGCTGCGTCGTTGCACGGCTTTCACGCCGCGAATCTCGAGCCCTGTCTCAACGTTCTTGCGCACCGTGCGCCACGGAAAGAGCGCGTAGCCCTGAAACACGACGCCAAGCTTTTGCCGCGCGGCGCTGACAGGTTCGCCATCCACGGTAATCTCGCCCGCTGTTTGCGGAACGAGGCCGGCAAGAATGCTCAGGAACGTCGACTTGCCGCAACCGCTCGGTCCGAGCACGGCGAGAAACTCTCCCTCGCGCACGCTCAGATCGAAGTTATCGAGCACCGTGAGGCTCGAACCTGTCGCCTCGTTTTCATATGTGAGGCCGAGGCCACGCGCGACGATCTTCTCGCTCATGACGGATTGCCCTGCGCGTGCGTGCTGGCGCTCGCTTGCGACGACTTGCCCGCGTACGGGTTGTAGTCGTTCGTGTAGACATCCTTGACTGCAACCTTGCCCTTCGGAATCTTGCCAGCCTGTTCGAGAATGTCGATGTAGTACTGGATCGGCGGCTCGGTTACGACGAGGTCCTTCACATAGGCATAACGCTCGACCAGCTTCACGTCGATACCCAACCGCTCCGCCGTAAGCTGACGCGCTTCGTCAGGGTGCGCGTTGACCCAGTTCCCCGCCTTCGCGATAGCCGTGACGAAGTCCTTCACCGCTTGCGGATGCGCCCGCGCAAACGCGCCATTCACGCTATACGGCGCCATTCCGCCGAGGCCACCGTCTTCGTCCCAATCGCTCCATAACTTGTGCAATTGCGGATCGGCTTCCGCCGCGCCAGAAAACGGCGGGTGAATGATGGCGATATCCACGTTCTTCGTTACGAGCGCCTGCTGCGACTGATTGTCGGGCACGACGAGCCAGTTCACCTTCGAGACATCCACGCCATGCTGCGACAAATACTTCTTCGTCACGAACTCCGCGCATGCGCCGAAGCTGTTGAACGCCACCGTCTTGCCTTCGAAGTCCTTTGGTCCGCGAATACCCGAATCGGCGCGCGAAAAATACTTCATGTGCGGTGCATCGGGCAGCGTCTCGCCGCCAGCCGAGACCACCTTGATGTCCGCGCCGCTCGCAATGGCCGAGATGACGAGCGGCACCATGCGCGTGCCGAAGTCGATCTCGCCCGTGCCGACGAGCGGAATGATCTGCGGTGCGGAGATTTTGCCGACGTACTTGGGCCGCGTGCTCCTGTTCTCGAAGTAGCCGAGCTTGTCGGCGAGATAGACGAGGTCGAACGCGGGGTTGTCGGGATATTTGAAGTAGGTGATTTCCTGCTTCGCCGACTTGTCTACCAATGCCGACGAGCTCTGTACTTTTTCGGTTTCCGGCTTGCAGCCGCTTTGCAGAGCGAGTACGGCAGCCGCGCAAGCCGCGACGAGAATCTTTCCGGCGCGACGGGGCCGGCGGTGCAAAAGGGACGCCATCATGATTTCCGCTGGGAGAGCACGGTTAGAGGCGGTGCTGGATTCAAACCAGCACCGTACTCCGCGATTCTCACTCAGCAGTCACGACGCGCAAACCAACAAAACATGCTTTGTTTAGATGGCAGCGTTCGAATACTTCAAGACTTTTGGCCGCGCCCCGTCTTCGCTTGCAACTCTTCGATTCTGAGCGAGGCGTCCGCTTTAGTCAGCGACGGGTCGAACTCTTCTTTCGCTTCCTCTGAAAGCGTCTTCAGATAAGAAGCCTGCGCGCCCGTCATCTTTTCGTCCCCCGTAACCCAATCGCTCGGGTCTTTTTCGGCATTCGATGTCGGGTGCGATTTCGGGTCGTCGGACGGGCCGGCTTGTGCATTGATATCGTCGATGGTTTTATCGTTCATGGCGCAATCCTCTTGGCGTGGTGACATATAGAGGTCTGGCGCAAGGAGCGTGCCGCATCAGGTCACGTTCAGTTCGATCAGGCGCCCCAGCCGCGCCGATTCCTCCACGGCGAGCGTTGCCGCAAGCGTGCGTGCGGCGTCGTGTCCGTCTATGACGGGACGCACCGAACCTCTCACGACATCGACGAAATGTTCGAGCTGGTTTGCATACGTGTTCTCCTCGGGCACGGCAAGGCGCAGATCGTGAATAGGCTGGTCGCGTCCCTTCGCGCCTTGATACGACCACATCGTCAGGTCCGGCATGGTGACCGCGCCGTTCGTGCCCGCGAAAAAATGCGTGGGCACGGGACGATAAGCGAAGAGTTCACGGTCCTCGCCCGCTGCCGTGTCCCAGCCCCAAGGCGTCGCGGTCGTGTCGGAGAGACTGATGTTGGCAAGCGCGCCATTCGCGAGTCGCAGCGTGCAGGCCGCCGAGTCTTCCACGTCGAAACCGCGCACCTTGTTCGACGATACCGCCTGCACCGACACGATCTCGCCGCAGATGAACCGCAGCAAGTCGATCTCGTGAATCAGGTTGATGAGAATAGGACCGCCGCCTGGCTGTCTGCGCCACGGCACGTTGAAGTAGTCATCGGGCTTGTACAACAGGCACATGATGTTCGCCATGACGAGCGTGCCGATCTTTCCGCTTGCCACGGCTTCCTTCGCTGCACGCACCACCGGATTGTGCCGCCGATGATGCCCGACGAGCATGGCAACGCCCGCTTCCTTGGATGCATCCGCAAGCGCGTTTGCAGATTCGAGATCGTCTGCAACGGGCTTTTCCATCAGCACGGGAATTTTTCGTTCGATAAACGCGAGTCCCACTTCGAGATGGGTGTGATTGGGCGTGCACACGATAGCCGCGTCGATACGTTCGTGCTTCAGCAACTCGCGGTAATCGGCATAAAGCGGCACGGACAACGACGCCGCATAACTCGCCGACCCGGGCGATGGATCGGCGATAGCCACGAGCCTGCACGACTCGTTACGCGCGATCTCCTGAACGTGACGCCGGCCAATCACGCCCGCGCCGATAACGGCTATTCCGATCTTCTCCATGTATCCAACCTTTTGATCTATCACGATGAGGTGTGTTGCCGCAGGAACGGCACGAGGTCATGCAAGACTTCCTCGTGCGATTCTTCCGGTTGCAAATGGCCGCCGCCGATGCCGCGTCCGCTGACTTCATCGGCCCATGCGCGCCAGATTTCGATTGGCGTATGAGCCTGCCCTTTGCGTTCTTCCAGGCTCCAGAGAACCATGACGGGACACACGAGCTTGCGGCCCGCCGCACGATCCGCGCTGTCGTGCGCCGAGTCTTCATCGGCTGCCGCGCGATAGTCCTCGCACATTGCATGGCGCACGTCCGGGTTGCGAAAGGCGCGGCGATAGGCATCGAGTGCGTCGCTATCCATGCGTTCGAGGCCGCCTGCCATCTTGCCGAGCGCGCGTTCAATGAAGGCGTCGGGATCGGCGGCGAGCATGCGTTCAGGCAAGTCAGCCGGCTGCGCGAGAAAGAACCAGTGCCAAGCGTTGACGGCGAAGGCTTTATTCACGGATGCGAACGCGTCGATGGTCGGCACCACCGTCAACGAGGCATACGCCGCCACACGCTCGGGATGATCCAGCGCCAGCCGATAACCCGCGCGCGCGCCGCGATCGTGTCCGACGACAGCGAAGCGCTCATGACCGAGTGCGCTCATGAGTTCGACGAGAGCGTGCGCCACGCGCCGCTTGGTCCAGCGTTGTTCGTGCGCGAGCGTGACACTTGCGCCATAGCCGGGCAGGTCGGGCGCAATCACCGTGTAGAAGCGCGCAAGCACAGGCGCGATATAACGCCAGACGAAATGCGTCTGCGGATAGCCGTGCAACAACAACACAGGTGGGCCAGAGCCGCCAATCATGCCGTTGAAGTGCACATCGCCCGCCGTGACATCCAGCTTCGAAAATCCTTCGAACCATTCATTCGCAGCTTGATTCATGGCTCATCCTTGTAGTGACTTGCCGTTCCAGTCGAACGATGCAGGCAAGCCAAAGAAGGACGCGGAAATGGGCATCGCGTAGTTCATCATGTTGCGTCCGTGATGAACCTTCAGACCGCGCGCCTGAGCCGCCTTCAACAGAGCCGTCATTCGCGGTTCCATGATTACATCGGCGACGACTGCGTGCGGTGCAAGTTCATCCAGCGCGAAGGGCAATGGGTCATGCGCATGCAAGCCAACGGGCGTTGCATTAATGGCAAGATCGATACCGCGCATATCCGGCGTGCCGGCTTCGATGCGCGCATCGCTGACCGAGGCGATGGCATCAGCCAATTCGCGCGCACGCTCGGTGTCGATATCGAAGATAGTCAGGCTCGCGATTTTCTCCAGCCCGACCGACCAGCCGATACTACGCCCCACTCCACCGCAGCCATGCATATAGACGTGCGCGCCTTCCAGACGCACGCCATCCGCCTGCAGGCCCGCGACGAAGCCCGCGCCATCCACGTTGTCGCCTTCCCATCCGCCATCCGCGCAGCGCCGCAGCAGATTGATCGAGCCGATGCGCTCGGCGCGCTCCGTGAGCGTATCGGCATGACGCATGGCGGCCACTTTATGCGGCATGGTGAAGATGACGCCGTCCACGTTCGCAATGGCCTTGGTGCCGGCGAGCGCGGCATCGAAGTGCGCGCTATCGACATCGGCGGGCAGCATCAGCGCGTTGATGCCGTAGCGCTTCATCAACGTGCTCCACACGACAGGGGCGCGCACATGCGCAATCGGCGAGCCGAAGATATGGAAGAGGCGCGTGAGCGCGTCGGCGGGTGCATCGAGCCTCAGCCTTTCCTCGGTCAAACCGGATGATGTCGTCGTCATGGCCTTCTCTTGTGTGTCGAACGCCGTCATGCGCCGCGCTCCTGTCCGCTTAGCGGCTTCGCCGTATTGGCGCGCTCTTGTGTCGCTTCTTCGCGCAGGCGTTCGTATTCGTGTTTGGGGACCGGCACCGCATCGCGCCGGCCAAGATCGTTCATATGGATGCGATACGTCTCGCGCGCCGAGTATGTCGCCAACGCGGACAACACCGTGATGCCGAACGTGATACCGCCAACGATCAGCCAAATGTTTTGCGAGCCGGGCGGCGCGACCGTCGTGAACAGCGCCGGCAGCAGCGCCGAAATGGCGACGCCTACGTTCTGCGAAATGGCCATCGACGTCACGCGCATGCGCGTTGGAAAGAGCTCGGGATAGAAGCTCGGATACACCGCGTTTTGCCCCTGATACACGAGGCCCCACATCAGTATCGACAAAACGATGGCGAGCGTCACGCTATGAATGCTGATGGCATAGAGATACGCAAACGAAAGCAGCCCGGAACCGACCGACCCGACGATGATCGGCAGCCTTCTGCCCACTCTGTCCGACAGACGTCCCCAGTAAGGAATGACGATCATGGCAGCGACATTGCCGAGCACCGGAATCCACAGATAAAGGCTCTTGCTGAAGCCGATGCCATAGGCCTGCTGCACCGCATACGCGCCGCCGAAGATGGTCGTGACCACGGGAATGACGTTCATGATCGACATGCACATCACGCGCAGCATGTCGTCCCAGCAATGCCTGAACGCGAGCTTGACGGGCGCATGCGGCACCGCGCCACGCTCGCCTTCCTGCGCGAACGCGGGCGTCTCGCGCACCTTGCGTCGAATGAAGTAACCGGCGACCAACACGAGCGCGCTCATCAGGAACGGCACGCGCCAGCCCCATGAATTGAAGGCGTCCTCGCGCATGAAGTGACTCAGCGGCAGGAACACGGCGGCCGCGAGCAATTGCCCGGCGGTGACGCCTTGCATGCCGAAGCTGCCGTAATAACCGCGCCGCCCGAACGGTGCGTGTTCGAGAATCATGGAACTCGCGCCCGAGATTTCGCCCGCCACCGCAAAGCCTTGAACGAGCCGCAGCACGACGAGCAACGCGGGCGCCCACAAGCCGACCTGATCGTAAGTGGGCAGGAACGCGACGGCCATCGTCGAGAAGCCCATCAGAAACATGCAGACGAGCAGGACCGACTTACGACCGTGCGTATCGCCCCAATGCCCGAGCACGACCGCGCCGATAGGACGCGCAACGTAGCCGATGCCGTAAGTCGCGAGCGACGCGGCAATCGCCACCTTGGGATCGCCCTTCGGAAAGAAGATCTGCGGAAAGATCAGCGCCGCGGCCTGCGCGTAAATGAAGAAGTCGTAGTACTCGAGCGCCGAACCGATCCAGCCGCTCGCGGCCGCCAGTTTCGACTGATGCCGTCCGTGCGGCTCATGGTCTGCTGCGTTGGACATCGATGTCTCCATTGGTGATGTAGGTGCGTTCTCATCCGTATTTTCGTTCCATCTTAGAAACTCACATCGAAAACTGTCAACGCGTTTTCACGCACAATTCCCGTATGAGAACAAACTAGGGATAGTCCCTACAAAGCCCAGATAACGCTTGACGGCACGGCCTGCGCTCACTCACCATGGAAACCACTTTCCATATGAGAACACGAGGTCACACAATGAACGAGACACTGCTGGAACGGCTGGCAATACGCGAGGCAATCGAAAATTGGGCCGTGTGGCGCGACGCGGGCGACTGGGAACGCTTCGCCACGCTCTGGCATCCCGAGGGCGTGATGATGGCCACGTGGTTTCAAGGCACGGGGCCGGAATTCATCCGCGTGACACAAGAAGGCTGGGCGCGCGGCGTCAGTATTCTTCACTTCCTCGGCGGCACGGCTATCGATCTCGAAGGCACACGTGCCATTGCGCAGACGAAGATGACCATCTCGCAGCGCGGCGAGGTCGAAGGTCATCGTTGCGATGTCGTCTGCACCGGGCGCTTCTATGACTTCTACGAGAAAGTGGACGGCAAGTGGCTCTTGCGCCTGCGTCAGCCTATCTACGAGAAAGACCGTCTGGACCCCGTCGAAACGGGTGTGCGGCTCGAACTCGATCCCGAGATACTCGGGCTCTTTCCCGAGGGTTACCGGCATCTCGCGTACATTCAGACGAAGATCGGCTACAAGGTCAAGCGCGACATGCCGGGACTAACCGGTCCCGTGGTCGAAGCGCTTTATGCGCGTGGCCGTGCGTGGCTCGATACAGGCACGCTGTGATGAACGCCGTGGCAACAGAGTTCGTTTATAACGCGTTGCCCGCCCGCGTGATCTTCGGTGCGGGCCGGCGCTCGGAGACGGCCGCCGAAGCCGCACGGCTCGACTGTACGCGTCCACTCATCGTGACGACGCGCGAACAGGCCGCATTGGGCGATGCCATCGCGCAGCAGTTCGATCCGGCATCGACACACCGTTTCGCCGATGCCACCATGCACACGCCCTGGGACGTCACGGCGCGCGCCTTGCAAGCCGTAGACCGCGCACACGCCGACTGTGTGATCGCGATAGGCGGCGGCTCGGCGGTCGGTCTGTCCAAGGCCATTGCATTGCAGACGGACCTGCCGCAGATCGTGCTGCCTACCACGTATGCGGGCTCCGAAGTCACGCCGATCATCGGCGAGACGCGTGACGGCGAGAAACGCACACAGCGCACGCTCAAGGTGCTGCCCGAAATCGTCATCTACGATGTCGAGCTGACCTTGAGTCTTCCCGTTGCTATGAGCGCGGCAAGCGGGCTCAATGCCGTCGCGCATGCGGTCGAGGCGCTCTATGCCATGGACGGCAATCCGATCACATCGCTGATGGCGGAGGAAGGTATCGCGTCGCTGGCGGCGGCGTTACCCGACGTGGCGCGCGCGCCCGAATCGATCGACGCAAGACGCGCCGCGCAATATGGCGCGTGGTTGTGCGGCACGTGTCTGGCTTCGGTCGGCATGGGTCTGCATCACAAGATCTGCCATGTGCTTGGCGGCGCATTCGATCTGCCGCACGCGCAGACCCATGCCATCATGATCGCGCATGTCGCCGCTTTCAACGCCGATGCCGCCGCGCCCGCAATGAAGCGCATTGCCCGCGCATTGAACGCGGAGCATGCGTGGACCGGTCTCCACGATCTCGCGGCATCGCTTGGCGTGCCGCGTTCGCTCGAAGCGATCGGCATGCCTGAAGCGGGCATCGATCACGCAATCGACCTCGTCACGCGCAACGCCTATGCAAATCCGCGCGCGCCCGAAAGCCGACCGCTTCGCGCCATGCTCGAACGCGCATGGAAAGGCCTACCGCCCGCGCTGGTCGAATAAGGACACTCGATGCGAAATTTCAACGAAGACAACATCACGCAAGCCGTGCTCGAACGCTTGAGCGGTTGCGAGAACGAACGGACACGGCAAATCAGCGAGGCACTCGTCCGGCATCTGCATGCGTTCGTGAAAGAGATCGAACCGACCGAAGCGGAATGGGCCGGCGCTATCGACTTTCTCACGCGCACGGGCCAAATGTGTTCGGAGACGCGCCAGGAATTCATCCTCCTCTCCGATACGCTTGGCGTGTCCATGCTCGTCGATGCGCTCAATCATCGCTTCACGGGCAACGCCACCGAGACCACCGTGCTCGGGCCGTTCTATGTCGAAGAGGCGCGCGATCTTCCGTTGGGCGCGAGCATTTCGCATGCATCGGACGGGCCGGCAATGATCGTGGAAGGCAGTGTGTCGGATCAACATGGCGAGCCGATTGCGGGCGCGCTCATCGAGACATGGCACGCGGACGATCACGGCTTCTACGACGTACAACGCGAGGCGGGCCTGACCGCGCTCGACATGCGCGCCCGTTTTCACGCCGATGAAAATGGACGTTTCTGGTTCCGTTCGATCGTGCCCGCCTTCTATCCGATTCCGAACGATGGCCCTGTAGGCAAGATGCTCGATGCGCAAGGGCGGCATCCTTACCGGCCGGCACATGTGCATTTCAAGGTCAGCGCGCCGGGCTTCGAAACCATCGTCACGCACGTGTTTCTTGAAGGCGACCGCTATCTGGATTCGGATGTCGTGTTCGGCGTGAAGGATGGCCTGATCGCGCGACTCGACACGATAGAAGGCAGCATGAGCCCGGCCGGACATGAAGTCACGCCGGGCACGGCCCTCCTTGCTTACCCCTTTGTTCTGCCCGCAAAGCGCTAAAGACTCACGAATACGACAATGCATAAACTGTCCTTGCATCACCTCACCATGCTGGATGCGCATCCGCTGCAACTCGTCGATGCCGCGCACGCCGGTGGCTTCGACTATTACGGCTTGCGCGTCGTGGCGCCCACGGCTGCGGATAGCATCGTCGATGTCGCGGGCAATCCGGCGCTCATCCGCGAGCTCGCCGCGCGCATGGAAGCGACGGGTGTTCGCCTGCTCGATATCGAAGCCATCTGGCTGCAAGAGAGCACGAACATAGACCTTCTCTTACCCGCGCTCGAAGCGGGGCATCGGCTTGGCGCGAAGCATGTGCTTACCGTTGGCTTCGATCAGGACCGCGAGCGTCTCATGCGCAATTTTCGGGCGCTGTGCGAAGCGGCTGCACGCTTCGAAATGACGGTTGGCCTGGAGTTGATCACGTATTGCGCCATCGGCACGCTGGACGATGCGCTCGCCACCATCCAGGCAAGCGGTCAGCCGAACGCGCGGCTTTTGATCGATGCCTTGCAGTACTTCCGCTCGGGCGCGAAGGTTGAGGACATCGATAGTATCGACCCCGCGCTTATCGAATACATGCAAATTTGCGATGGACCGCGTGCCTCGCCGGTTGCAGTGGCCGACCGGCGAACCGAAGCACGCACCGCTCGTTTGCTTCCCGGCGATGGCGAACTTCCGTTGCACGATGTGCTGGTTAAGCTGCCCGCCGACCTGACGCTCGCCGTCGAAGCGCCCACGCTCGCATTGCGCGGACAACCATTCGATGAGCAAGCACGCACGATCATGTCGAGAATGAAGCGCTTCCTTGCAAAAGCGCAGTAACTCTATTCCGCGAGATATTGACGCTGGATGCGCACTGCGGATGCCTTGAGTATTGCAATCGACCGCTCGCCTATTTCCGGCGAGTAACGCACGGCTGGTATCGCGAGATTGAGCGAACCGAGCGGGAACCCGGTGGACGACAAAATGGGCACGCCAAGACCCACGATGCCCGGCGTGAATTCTTCGAGCGAATGAGCGAAGCCGTTTGCACGCACGGATTCCAACTCGTTCAGCAAGGCTTTCTTGGTGCCGATGGTGTTCTTCGTGAAGCGCTCGAACGACACCGAGCGCATGTATTCGGCGCGCATGACATCGGGCAGGAAGGCGAGTATTGCCTTGCCGCCCGATACCGCATACAAGGGCGCGAGATCGCCGAGCCGCATATGCGATTGCAGGCGCTGCTGACTCACGACCGTTGCAACGACTTCGACCTGCTCGCCCTTGAGCTGATTGAGCGCGCACGATTCCGCCGTTTGCTGCGTGATATCGCCGAGGACCGGCTCGGCGCATGCAATCAAACTGCGCAACTGATTTGACTGCTGCGCGAGTTTCAAAATGGCATCGCCCAGCCGATACCCCTTCGTTTCAGGCACGAAACGCAGATAGCCGCGATCCGTCAGATTGCGGATGAGCTTGGTGAGACTGCTCTTGGGAATGTCGAGCGCCTCGGCAATCTCCGCATGCGACATCTCGCGGCCCCAGCGCGCGAGCAACTCGAAGAGATCGAGTGTGCGGTCCGCCGACTTGACCGTGCTGCTGGCTTCGATTTCCTCACGACGCATGCGCTGCTCCTCGTTCATATAGAGGAACAGTTTAACTGCGCCGTGCTTCGTGTCAAGAATCCGCACCGTAAAGTGCAGATTTTTATTCACGAGTGGGAACTTTTCATTTATTCGATACGGAATCGACGAACGCACCAAGATCGTTATCGAATCGCTTCGGCTCCTCGATGAAAGGCGCATGGCCCGACTTCGCATACAGCACGCTCCGCAGGTTCGGGTTGATCTGACGCGCCCGCGCGATAGCCGGTTGCGCCTTGACGAGCGCATCGCGCGCGCCGTAGATCAGCAGCACCGGAACATGCGCCTGACCGAGACCATCGGCGGCGGCTACGCTCATCGACTGAACGGCAGCCTGCATGTCCCACGAAGCCATCGCGGCATTGGCGAGCAGGCGCTCGAACGTGACCTTGTCCGGCTGCGTGTCGAAGCAAAGGCTCAGGAAGGTGCGCTCGCCGTCGAGATGCGTCTTGAGATCGGCCGATGTCATGTCTCGATAGACATCGGGATGCGCCACGATCTGCTCGGGCGTAAGCTCGATCACACCATCCACATACACGGCGCCCGCGATCTTGCCGTCACCATAGGCCGCGAGATAGTTCGAGATGACCGCGCCGCCGAGCGACCAGCCAACGAGCACCGGCTTCCTTGCATGCGACGTTTCGATGACTGTTGCAAGATCGTCGGCCCAGCGGCGGCCGTCGGTATAGGCATCGGCATTCGTGGGCTTCCCTGAGCGACCGTGGCCGCGCATGTCGTAAGTGATGAGACGGTAGCCCTTCAGTCGCGCGCTTTTCACCTGCGCATCCCAGTTCAGGCGGCTGCCCAGCAGTCCATGAATGAGCACGACGGCGGGGCCGTCCGGGTTGCCGGATTCCTGCACGGCGAGCGCGACGCCATCCGGTGCATTGACGGTATAACTTTTCTCTTCCGCGAACGCAGCGGGCGATACGGCGCTCAACGCGCCCGTCGCGATCAACGTGGAAACAAGGTAACGAACCATGCGAAAAGACACGATGACACTCCTCATTCATTCGAAAGTCTTGAGTCTCGCGCCTCACACTAGTGTCAGGGTCAAGCGAAAAAGTGCTAGTCTTTTTGCATGACACGATCCGCTGAACACACGCTACTGACTATAGGCGAGCTATCTCGCGAAACCGGCGCGAGCGTTCGTTCGATTCGCCACTACGACGAGCATGGCCTGCTTACTTCGGTTCGCGCGAGCAACGGCTATCGCGTGTTCCCGCACGCGGCCATCTCTCAGGTGAGGCAGATACAGCGCATGATCGCGACCGGCTTCAGCCTCGCCGATATCCTCGCGTTTCCCGACTGCATGCGCCTGATCGAAGGCGCGGTGACGTGTCCGGAGACCACCGCATTGCAACGCGAACGCCTGGTGTCGATAGAGCGTCAGATCGCCGATCTGGAACGGCGCCGCGCGCGTCTGCTCAAAACCTTGAACGAAGGCGTCGTGCCGCCGCTGGATTGAGTTTTTTTGCCGTGGTCAACTGTCGGCTTGTTCAACCGACCGGCCATCCGGGCAAAGGAGTCGTCATGCAATCGCAGATTTCGCAGTTGTCGCGTTCCACGCTGACCGAACATATCGTCGATGCCAAGGCGCGCAAGGGACTCACCTACGCCGAACTCGCGGAAGGAACGAGTCTCAGCGTGCCCTACGTGACAGCCGCGCTTCTCGGCCAGCACCCGTTGCCGGAGCAAGCCGCAAAGAGCGTGGCGGACAAACTCGAACTCGGCGACGCCGCCGCCGCGCTGCTCCAGACCATTCCCCTGCGCGGCAGCATTCCGGGCAACGTGCCGACGGACCCGACCATCTACCGCTTTTATGAAATGGTGCAGGTGTATGGCACGACGTTGAAGGCGCTCGTCCACGAGCAATTCGGCGACGGCATTATCAGTGCGATCAACTTTCGTATCGACATCAAGAAGGTGGAAGATCCCGAAGGCGGATCACGCGCCGTGATCACGCTCGACGGCAAGTTCCTGCCGTACAAGCCGTTCTGATCCTTTACGTCATGGCGATGGCGCGTTGTGCACACAGCGGCGCGCCTTGCATAACCCTGCGACCATTCTCACCATAAACGCGGTGCCATGAGTCAGACGGCACAAGGCTTTCGCGGCGACATACGCGTTTGCCCCAGCGTTGACCTGCGCTATATCCGTCCGTATATTTTGCGCAGCCGGGCGCCATAACGAATCACAAGATCGCCCGCGCATCCCCCATGTCAAAGGTGACGCCGCATGATGTCCAGGGAAAGCATCGACTCCCATATGATCCGCGTTCTGCATACGCTCCTCACGGAGTCGAGCGTCTCGGGCGCCGCCAAGCTGCTCGGGCAATCGCAGCCGACTGTGAGCATTGCGTTGCGCAGGCTGCGTGAAATGACGGGTGATCCGCTTCTGGTGCGCAGCGGTAGCCGCATGGTGCCGACGAGTCATGCGCTCACGCTGATCGAGCCTGCCGCGCAGGCGCTCAGTCATATCGACGCGATCCTTCATCCCAACACCGAATTCGATCCGGCGTCGAGCAACTGCACATTTCGAATCGGTTCGCCGGATTATCTCGATGTGTTCTTCGTGCCCGCCGTGATCGACGCGTTCCATCAAGCGGCGCCATCCGCGAAGCTCGAATTCAAGCATCTCATGATGGTCGATGGCGGCTACGAAAACGGCCTCGAAACAGGCTTGCTCGATCTCGTGATCGGCAACTGGCGCACGCCGCCCGCGCATCTGCATCTGCAACCGCTGTGTCAGGACGAACTGGTTTGCCTGATGCGCGCGAATCATCCGGTCAAGCCGGGCGAACTCACGAAGGACGCATTCGAGAAAGCCGAGCATCTCGCTGTCACGACCTACAACACGACCGCGTGGGGCACCATCGATACGGAACTCGCGCGCAACGGTCTTACGCGCACGGTCACGACCACGCTGCCTTACTTCGGCATGGCGCCCTATGTGCTCGTGCGCTCGGACCTTATCTTCACGACGACGTGCGCGCTCGCTTCCCACTACGCGCGCCTCTTGCCTTTGAAGATGGAGCCGATTCCCGGCGCAACGCCCGCACTCACGTATTACCAGTTATGGCATGAGAGAACGCATCGCAGCGCGGCCACGCGATGGCTTCGCCGCCTCGTCACGAACGTTGCGCGCAAGCTCGCGGTCACACCCGGCGCATAAGCACCATGAAAAACGACGCCGCAAGCTTTTTGGCTGCGGCGTCGAAACGTCTACCGTGCGGCATCGAAGCGACAGGTTCTTCAAGCCACCGGCAAGCGCGACGCTGGTCGGTCAGAGGCAAGCTGCGTCGTTATCGTTGTAGAGCGGACTCGAAACTTCCCGATGTCATCGTCTTGAGAAGCGCGGCCTTGGCTTGCGTGGCCGAACCCAGCAAGGCGAATCCGAGTGGCCGGCCATCGGCGGCATGTTCGCAAAGCGCGTGCAGACCGTCGAGCGATTCGTCGGATACGTTGCTTGCATAGCGCCATGTTCCGGTTTCGTCGGGCAGCACGACCACCGTTGGAGATGCGGGCGCTTTAACCGTCACCGGCATGATCGGAAACGCGACGCGCGTTGCCTCGCCCGCGAGCGTGCGGGCAAGCGCGCGTGCTGCGTGCATGATCGGCAACACATACGGCTGCACTTTTCCTTCGATAGCCGCGCAATCGCCGAGTGCGTAAATATCGGCCGCACTCGTGCGGCAATAGGCGTCCGTACGTATGCCGCCTTCTATCGCGATGCCCGCTTGTTCCGCGAGCTGCGTGCGCGGCGCGAGACCTATCGCCGATAACACGACGTCGGCATCGATTGCCTCGCCATCGGAAAGCGTGAGCGCGTAGCCGCGTTCCGCGCGATTCACCGTTGCCACCGAACGCCCGAGACGCAGCCGCACGCCATGTCGTTCGAGCGCTTGTGCAAACGCATGACCCGCGCGTTCGGGCAGTATCCGTGACAGCGGCGTGGCCGCGGGATCGATCAGCGTGACCTTGTAATTCGCGAGCGCGAGATCGTTGGCGAACTCGCAGCCGATCAGGCCCGCGCCGAGCAGCGCGACCGACTGCGCGCCTTCGAGCCGCTTTCTGAAGCGCACGTAGTCGTCGAGCGAGTTCACCGACAGCACGTCGCCTGCGCTATCGCCCGCGAGCGGAATGCGCCGCGCATCCGCGCCCAATGCGAGCACGAGCTTGCCGTAACGAAAAGATTGTCCATCGACGATGAGTTCGTGCGTATCCGCGAGAACGCGCTCCACCTTGCTGTGCGACAAAATGCTCGCGTTCAGCTGCGTGCCCATGGCGCGCGCATCGAAAGTGACGAGCGCGTGCGGCGCCTTGTTCATGGCAAGCGCGTTGGAAAGCGTCGGCTTCGAATAGAAGCTGCCGTCGTCCTCGCTGATGAGCGTGATGGGCACTTGCGCGTCGAGCTTGCGCAACTCCCGCGCCACCGTATAACCGGCGAGCCCCGTTCCCACGATAACGACCGGTAGACCCATATCGTGACTCATGCCGACACCTCCTGCATCTCGAAGTCCTGCTTGCCCGTGCCGCAATCGGGACAGAGCCAGTCGTCCGGCACGTCTTCCCAGCGCGTGCCCGCGGCAAGACCCGCTTCCGGCAAGCCCAGCGTTTCGTCATAGCGAAAGCCGCAGATAACGCATTCCCAGATTCTCATGATGCTCTCCGTTTCCGCCATGGCGATCAGCGGACGTAAGCCTGACCGAGACCGATCTCGGCTAGCGCGCGGCGATATGCCCCCGAGGAACGATCCGCGAGAATCGGCGCTTCGGCGGCGCGGTCTATCGGCAGATCTTCGGGACATTGCAATTCGACGATCGCGCGATCTTCCTCGAACACCTGGCGATTGAACTCGTAGACGTCATCGAGCGGCAGATCCTTGTCGAAGTTGCGCGCAATCGGCACGAACAGACGCGTCAGACGCGCGGATACCGGGCTCGCGGCGTTGAGAATCGAGAGCCGGCCGCCTTCGGGAAAGAGCACAGTGAGACGTGCAAAGAACGGCACATCCACTTCGAAGATACGGCGCCACAAGAAGCCTTCGGGCGCACGATGCTGCATCGACTTCGGAAAGTTGCTGACGGTGCTGACATACTCCGCGCGCATGCCGTTGCCGCGCCGCTCGACCGTGTAGCTCGGCACCACGGGATTGCGCCGGTCCGCGAAGCTGCGATGATGAATCCACGCGAAATGCGCGACATCGATGAAGCCTTCCGTCTGACGTCCCGCGGATGCCTTGATGTCGATCGAAGGTGGCAAGATCTGCTGGAACCCTTCGCTGTTCCATGCGGGGAAATCGGGCAGCGCTTGCTCTCCACCGCCGAGCGACACCCAGATCAGGCCATAGGCTTCCTGCACCGCGTAAGTGGTCAGGCGCAGACGGTCGGGAATGGTGCCGCCTTCCTGCGACGGAATATGCTTGCACTTGCCGTCCGCACCGTATTCGAGGCCGTGATAAGGACACACGAGATGGCCGTTCTCGACCCAGCCTTGACTCAGCGGCGCGCCGCGATGCGGACACACATCGCGCGCGGCGACGAGTGCATCGTTCGCACGAAACACGACGAGCGGCTCATCGAGCAGCGTGACGCTCAACGGTTTGTCCGCAACCTGCGAAGCAAACGCGACCGGATGCCAGTACTGGCTGAGGATTTGCCAGTCGTGCGGATCGAAAGTGCAATTGCGTGGAAGATTGGGCGCGCGCTGAAACGTCAGCGGCGCGACGGTGGGGGTCGCCATTTTCGTGTCTCCAAGGAACTGGATCGTGTTGAAGCGGCCGGGATGGATTCGACCGCATGAACACTACGATAGCGACGTGCTACATGTCGCCCAATGGTTCGGGCGACATTGACTCTATGTTCGTTGGTCAATGAAACGATGCTTCGGCGGAGGTCACTTGCCAGGAATGAGCACTACTCTGAAACGCGCCTTGCCGCTCATCATGCGGTCGTAGGCTTCGGCCGCGCGCGAGAGCGGGTACTCTTCGGTCATCGGCTTCACGCCCGACAAAGCGCTGAACGCGAGCGTTTCCTGCGAGTCCGCCGCCGTGCCGGACGGCCAGCCTTGCACCGAGTTGCGACCCATGATGAACTGCGCGACGGGCACTTCCACGGGCTCTTGCGAGATGCCGACCATGATCAGCTTGCCGTTGATGCCGAGCCCGCCGATAGCCGCGCTCATCGCCTTGCCGCTCGTGGCGGTGGCGAGAATTACGCGTGCGCCGCCGAGTGCTTGCAGCGTTTCGCCGACGTTTTGCGATTCGCTGTCGATATAGTGATGCGCGCCGAGTTGCTTCGCGAGCGGTTCCTTGTCCTTGCCGCGCGCGATGGCGACCGTGACGAAGCCCATCTTGCGCGCGAACTGCACGCCGAGATGCCCGAGTCCGCCGATGCCGAGGATCGCCGCGACATCGCCCGCGCGGGTGCCGCTATTGCGCAGCGCGTTGAACGTCGTGATGCCGGCGCAGAGAAGCGGCGCGGCGTCGATATCGGAGAGATCGTCGGGCATGCGCGCGAGTGCTTCTTGCGGCGCCACCATGTATTCCGCGTAACCGCCGTCGTAGCTGATACCGGGAACGAGCGCGTTCTTGCAAAGCACGAAGTCGCCGTGACGGCAATTTTCGCAATGCCCGCAATGCCCGCCATGCCAACCGACGCCGACCCGCTGCCCGGCCTGCCATCCCTCGACGTTCGCACCGAGTTTCTCGATGACGCCTGCAATTTCGTGACCGGGTACGCGCGGAAACTCGAGACCCGGCCATTGGCCTTCTTTCGTGAGGGAATCGCTGTGGCAGATGCCACAGGCTTGCACTTTGATCAGCACGTGTCCTTCGGGCGGATCGGGTATGCCGCGCTCCACGAGTTCGAGCGGACCGCCGGCTTTCGCTACTTGCACTGCGTGCATCGTTGGCATCGTTTGCTCCTTGGTGTGAGAGGAACTTCGCGGCGTTGGGCGAGCCGCGTGCATGCTGTTCGGCACTGCAATGGGGATGCTATACGTAGTTGGGGGAAAGTTCAGGAAAGAGGTTGCTAAAGCGCGCTTCATGAATTCACATCACCCGCGCCCATCCCCGTCGTTCAAAATGCGCCGTCTCGAACGCTTCGATCTGCGCCAGCGACTGAAGCGTCAAATCGACCGTATCCATTCCTTCCATCACCATGCGTTTATGACGCGCGCCGATGGAATACGCATATTGCTTACCCGATGCCGACACCACCGTCTGCCCTTCCAGATCGATGGAAATAACAGCACCCGGCGTCTCGGTAACTTCACGCGCAAGCGTATCGACGACATCGCGTTCCAGTTGCACGAGCAGCAAGCGGTTATTCATCGCGTTCGAATAGAAAATCTCCGCGAAACTCGGCGCAATCACCGCAGCAAAACCATATTGCTGCAAACCCCACACCGCATGCTCCCGGCTGGAACCACATCCGAAATTCGCGCCGCCAATCAGAATGCGCGGCTTTGCAAACTCCACCCGATTGAGCACGCAATCCCCACGCGGCGCGCCGTTTTCATCGAAACGCAAGTCGTACAGCAAACCATCCGCTAGACCCGCCTTGTCGATAATGCGCAGAAACTGCTTCGGCATGATCTGGTCGGTATCCAGGTTGTCGATGGACAACGGCGCCGCGCTGCCTGCAATCTTCGTCAGTCGCGTCATGATGCCTCTCCCATGAGCGTTCGAACGTCGGTGATACAGCCGGTCATCGCGGCCGCGGCCGCCATTGCCGGGCTCATCAGATGCGTGCGTCCGCCACGTCCCTGTCGACCTTCGAAGTTGCGGTTGGTGGTCGATGCGCAACGCTCGCCCGCGTCCAGCACATCGTCGTTCATGGCAAGGCACATCGAGCAGCCAGGCTCGCGCCATTCGAAACCCGCATCGATCAGCGTCTTCGCCAGACCTTCACGCTCCGCCGCGCGTCGCACGCTGCCCGAACCCGGCACGATCATCGCGCGCACGCCGGGCGCCACGCGCTTGCCGCGCACGATGTCCGCCACCACGCGCAGGTCTTCGATACGCCCATTCGTGCACGAGCCGATAAACACACGGTCGATCGGCGTTCCCGCCAACGCACGGTTCGCCGTGAGCCCCATGTAATCGAGCGCACGTCGCAACGATGCCGCCGCTTCGGGAGTGGCCTGCGCGGCTTCGTCGGGAATGGGCTCGTCTATCGCGACGGCCTGATCCGGACTCGTGCCCCATGTGACAAAAGGTGCGATGGCATGCGCGTCGAAGCGATATTCGGCATCGAAGGTCGCATCTGCGTCGGAGTAGAGTTCGCGCCAGTCCGCGAGTGCGGCTTGCCAGGCGGCGTCATCGAGTGATTTTGCATGGGCGTGCACATAGTCGAACGTGGTCCGATCCGGCGCGATGAGCGCGGCGCGCGCGCCCGCCTCGACGGTCATGTTGCACAAGGTCATGCGCGCCTCGGCCGACAGCGACGCAATGGTCGAACCACCGAACTCGACAGCATAGCCACGCGCGCCTTGTGCGCCGATCTGGCTGATGATCCAGATCACCACGTCCTTGGACGACGTGCCGTAAGGCAGCGCGCCATCGATATCGATGCGCATGGTTTTCGCCAGCCGATAGACGAGCGTCTGCGTGGCGAGCACATGCTCCACTTCCGATGTGCCAATTCCAAAGCCCAACGCGCCAAGCGCGCCGTATGTCGTGGTGTGACTGTCACCGCACAACACGACCATGCCCGGACGAATGAGCCCGAGTTCCGGCGCCACGATGTGTTCGATACCCTGCAAGGGATCATTGGCCGCGAGAAGCCGGATGCCCGCGCGCTCGCAATTGCGCGCGAGGTTTTGCGCCTGCAGATACGACGCTTCATCGCGAATCACGCGCGGCGACTCGGCGTGCGTCGGAATGATGTGGCTCACGACCGCAAGCTGCTGATGCGGGCGTCGCACCGCGCGGCCACGCGCATCGAGCGCGCTGAACGCTTGCGGACTGGTGTACTCGTTCATCAGATGCAGATCGACATAGAGCAGCACGTTCTGTTCGTCGATACGCGAGACGAGGTGAGATTCGACGAGCTTCTGGTACAGGGTTCGGTTCGACATGGCGTTAGTTCGTCAGAAAGGGCAGGACGTGCTCGAGCAAGATCGCCGGCGCTTCCTCGGGAATGTAGTGACCGCAAGGCAGCGCTTCGCCCTCGACTTGCGGCGCGTAAGCACGCCATTCGCGCAGCGGATCGAAGCATTGTTCGATGACACCCTCATAACCCCATAGCGCCATGAATGGGCATTCAATTCGCTCGTTCGAAGCCAGCGTCGCGCGGTCATGTTCGAGGTCGATGCTCACGCTCGCGCGATAGTCCTCGCAAATGCCATGCGCCGTGGCGGGATCGGACAAGCAGCGCAGATACTCGGCGTAAGCCTGTGCCGTGAACGGCGCGAGACCCGCGCTGCGCGCGCCGATGGTCTGCCTGAGATACAGGTCCGGGTCCGCGCGAATGAGTGTTTCCGGAAACGGCGCGGGCCGCACGAGCATGAACCAGTGCCAGTAGGCACGCGCGAAATCGAACGAGGTCTGCTCGTACATGGCGAGCGTCGGCGCCACGTCGAGCGTGACCAGACGCGTCACGACAGCCGGATGATCCAGCGCCATGCGAGCCGCGACACGCCCGCCACGGTCATGTCCGATGACCGCGAACGACGCATGGCCCAATGCGCGCATCAGCCCGACCTGATCGAGCGCCATGCGGCGCTTCGAATAATTCGAGTGATCGGGCGCGCCTGCGGGTTTGTCGCTGTCGCCATAGCCGCGCAAGTCGGCGGCGATCACCGTGAAATGCTCGGCGAGTGCCGGCGCCACTTCGTGCCAAATCGCGTGCGTCTGCGGATGCCCGTGCAGTAGCAGCAACGCGGGGCCTTGGCCGCCCCTGATCGCGTGAATCCTGATGCCATCGATGGAAATCGATAGCTCATTGAAGCCTTCGAACATGGTTGTCTCCCAACGTTGATTCGAGTCTAATTGATGCCTTAAGAGATTGGGTTTCCTCGAAAGCATTTCGGTCGTAACCGGCAGGAACGAATCAGGCAGATTTGGAGCGACGCGAGATGGATGGCTTTTCTGACCTCAACCTGTTTGCGCTTGTGGCGCGGCATCGCAATCTGGCTGCGGCGGCGCGCGAGTTGGGTGTGACGCCGCCAGCCGTGAGCAAGCGGCTCGCGCAACTGGAGCGGCGTCTGGGCGTGCGCCTGATGAATCGCACGACGCGGCGTCTGAGCCTCACGCCCGAGGGCGAGTTGTACCTGTCGAACGGCTCGCGCATTCTCGATGAGCTCTCGGAACTCGAACAGCTCGTCACGCAAAGTCGCGGCGAACCGACTGGTCTTCTGCGTGTGAACGCGTCGTTCGGATTCGGGCGGGCGCGTATAGCGCCTGCGGTGTCGGAGTTCATTGCGCGCTATCCGGCGATGAAGATCGTCCTGCATCTGACGGACCGTCCGGTGAGTCTTCAGGAAGAAGGTTTCGATGTCGGCATCCGCTTCGGCGAAGTGCCGGACGCGCGCATCAACGCGCGTCTGCTGCTGGCGAATCGGCGCATCTTGTGTGCATCGCCGGCTTACGTCGCGCGGCATGGCCGACCATCGGCGCCGCATGATCTCGCGCGTCACGCGTGCATCGTGTTGCGCGAAAACGAGTCGGCTTACGGCACGTGGCATTTCTCGCGCGGCAAGCGCACGGAGACGGTCAAGGTCGATGGCTCGTTATCGAGCAACGACGGCAGCGCGGTGTTGCAGTGGGCGCTGGACGGTCGCGGCATCGCGACGCGCTCGCAATGGGAGATAGACGAACATCTCGCGCGCGGTGAGCTCGTTTCCTTGCTCGATGAATGGGCTTTGCCGGACGCGAACATTCACGCCATTTATCTCGAACGCAATCAGCTTTCGGTCAAGCTCAGGACGTTCGTGGAATTTTTGGGGGAGTATTTGCGCGGGGCGTGATAGTCGTTTGAGCTTACCGTAGCGGCACATCTTCCGGCCAAATGATTTAGAGCGGCTTGGAATTTGGGTCCCGAATTCGTATCGGCCCGCTGGCCAGGGCCGGTTGCCCCGTCATTCGATCGATGCGAACCTTGGCTTTGTTGACCGCATCTGAACTTGCTCATCGGTGAAGCGGGTTTGATTGAGCGCAATTGGCACACCGCCGTTGTCGATTTCCGCTCAACAAATTCGTCGTCAGTGAACCTCATCAAAAGGATTTGCCATGAAATACCTCGGCCTCGCCTACTTCACCCCCGAAAAGTTCGCCGCGATGACACCGGACGAAATCAAGGCGCTAGTGAGTCAATGCCCGGCATTGGACGAGAAGATGCGTGCCACCGGCAAGGTCGTGGTTTCCGCCTCACTCGGCGATCTGGAAAACTGGAAGACGCTTCGCCCACTTGGTGGCACGACACGCGTTACCGACGGGCCTTACACCGAAGCGAAGGAAGTCGTGGGCGGCATGTTCATCATCGAGGCAGATAGTCCTGACGAGGCGGTGCGCATCGCGTCCATGCATCCGGCCGCGACATTGGGCGAAGAAGGCGGATGGGCCGTCGAGCTTATTCCCCTGGATTTTTATCTGGCACCATGAGTTGAACTGCTGCGCGGCGCTATTTCTCCGCAATGCCGTGACCCTTACCGCAGACAATGACCGGAAAAAACGTTTTCCCTATAGGTCAAACTTTCGTTCATCTTCAGTTTTTCTCGAGGCTGCCGTAAGCGTTGCAATGACTGCTCTTTCGTCACCGCACTCTTGGTCTTAGCGCGCGGAGCCTGCCGTTGCTCCCCGACCGATAGCGGACGACCGACAAAGCGCGAACATGGACGTCATGCTCGTGACTCGCGCCGCGGCGCCTATCCTGAAGACTCCGACTGAATCGCTCAATTCTTTGCTTTGAGAGGACGTATATGACTGCTTCCGTTCTGATCGTTGGCGCCGGTCCAGTCGGCATGACGCTCGCCTCCGAACTCGCCCGCTACGGTGTCCACGCGCGCATCGTAGACAAGGCGCCGCACCGTACCGATAAATCCAAAGCCATGGTGCTTTGGAGCAGGACGCTCGAACTGCTCGACCGGGGCGACGGCGGCGCCGCGCCGTTCGTGAACGCAGGATTCAAGATCGACGGCGTCGTCTTCATGGCGCGGGACGAGGTGGTCGGTCGGGTTGCAATGGACATGATCCCCAGCACGCACAACTATGCGCTGGCACTGCCGCAATCCGAGACCGAGCGTTTGCTGGAGGAGCGTCTGGCGAGCCAAGGCGTATTTATCGAGCGCGGCGTCGAAGTAACGATGATCACGCCCGATGCCTGCGGCGCGGATGCGGTGTTGCGCCATCCGGACGGTCGCGAAGAGGCCGTGCGTGCCGACTGGCTGCTTGGTTGCGATGGCGCGCACAGCATCGTAAGACACGCCTTGAACGTGCCTTTCGAGGGCGAAACGCTGCTGAGCGATTGGTTCCTTGCTGACGTTCACATGACGGGGTATCCGCGCCCTGACACGGACGCTTCTGTCCACTGGCATAAGGATGGCGTCTTGCTGATTTTTCCCATCCAGGCTGGCCGTTACCGCGTCATCGGCGACTTGCCGGCGACGGCGGATAAGGTTTCACCGACGCCAACGCTCGCACAAGTGCAGCAGCTCGTAGACCGGCGCGGCCCGGCCGGTACCAAACTCCACGATCCCGTATGGTTGTCCGGCTTTCGCATCAACGGTCGCAAGGTCACGGGCTATCGACACGGCCACACGTTCCTTGCGGGCGACGCGGCGCATATTCACAGTCCCGCTGGCGGCCAAGGCATGAACACTGGCATGCAGGATGCGATCAACCTTGCCTGGAAACTTGCACTCGTGCTGCGCAACGAAGCGGATGAGTCGCTCCTCGACACCTACAGCCCGGAGCGCAGCGCGGTTGGCGACGAGGTACTGAAAGCCGCGGAACGACTGACATCGGTCGCCACGCTTCGCAACCCGATTGCACAGCGTTTGCGTAACCTTGCCGGGCACTTTGCCTTGGGCTTCTCGCATTTCACCCGTGGCGTTGCTCAAACCATGTCGGAAGTGACGGTCCACTATCCGCATAGCCCGCTCAACGGCCCATCCGTGCATGGGATGAAGCCTGGCGAACGCGTTGCGCCGACGTCCGACCACGCACCAGCAGGATCAGGCGTGCGGCCGGTGTTCGCGCTGTTCGCGGCGCCGACTGCGGCAGTGAAGCAGTTGATCAACGCCTATCCGGGCCTGCTCGACGACAACGTCCGACCACCATTGCAAGCCGACACGATCTCGCTCGTGCGGCCCGATGGATATCTCGCCTGCTCGGCTAGTGAAGCAGATACGATAGCCGCGTATCTCGATCGTTTGACGGCACGGCATGGCGTTCCTGCCTGATCCATTCGTCGCTTGATCGGGGGAGAAGCATTCTCCAGCATTGAACGGCTTGCCGCGAGTGGTGGCGGCAAGCTGGCTGCATGTTGCTTGACAGCCGTTCGCTGAACACTGCACGAAAACGCCGGCTTCTCGCAAAGGCTGCGAATCAGTCATTCACCGCCTCATACCGTGTTACTGCTCACCAAGCACGCCGAATCAACGCTCGCCCGGCAGCATCGCTAAATGCGTTGGCTAATTGTGGAACGGAACCCAGAGCATTTTTACATCGACGTTGAGCATGCCCGACTGTACTGTCGGATCATCGGTTGCTATTTTTCGGGCATCCGCAAGATCAGCAGCCTTGAAGATCGTCATGCCGCCGTCCGCCAGAACACCGGAGAGACCGCCGGCTTTCTCCATGAACGGACCGCTCATCACGGTCAGCCCTTTGTCCTGCATCTCGGCCATATAAGCCACGTGTTTCATGAAGTCCGGTTGCTCGTTGTACTTCACGCTTTGAATCCACTTCGGACCCGGCGTTTGAAACGCCACGAAATAATGAGGACCATTTTCATCGACCATTTTCTACTCCTGGGAAGGCTATTCGAAAGAGCACTTGTCACTAAGACGTGATGCGTTGCCGGAGCAAGTCATCGGAAAGTGCCTGAAGGGGAGGAGTTCGGCGAATGACGCCTCGACTCCGACATCTGCCTGTCGCCGTATATTCTTTCGCGGCGGCTTGAAATCAAAGATAGCCTCGCGCGGACGCTTTCGGTAGAGGGCGTGTTGGCATAGGACGTATTCAGTCTCCGAATAGCGTCGCTTGCGCTATCCACACGAGAGTTATCGAACCTTCAACCGGGGATCGGCGGCGAACAGGTCCGCTAAAAATTCGATGAAAACGCGGGTCCTGCCAGGCAACTGCCTGCTTCCGGGCCACACTGCGTTGATCGGAAAAGGCGCGGGCCGAAATGCCTTGAGAAGCGGTACGAGCCTGCCCTCCTCGACGTCCCGCGAATAAAGCTAGCCCGCGTTATGCCCAATGCCCAAGCCCGCAATTACCGCCGCTCGAACATATTCGGCGTCGTTGCTTCTTACTGGACCTTGCGGCACGTGTTCCATCGCGCCGTCGGGGCCGGCAAACGGCCAGACTCGCGGGGAGTCGCGAGACATCAGAGCAATGCATTCGTGGTTGACGAGATCATCTACCGTCTTTGGCACGCCCATGCGTTCGGTATAAGCCGGCGAAGCGACAGTAAGGTACTCGGTGCTGCCAATTCGACGCGCAATTTGAGTCGAGTCGCTCAGCGGACCAATTCGTATGGCGACGTCGATGCCTTCTTCAATCAGATTGATGTAGCGCTGCGCAACCGTGAACTCGACGCGGACGTCCGGGAACTGAGCGCAAAAGCGCGGCAGGTGCGGAACAATGCACATACGCCCGAAGGCTGGAGACAGGGCCACCCGCACCATGCCGGACGGCGACGCTTCGCCACTGCCGACGCGAGCCTCGACATCGTCCACGCTCTCGACGATCGCAACCGCACCTTCGTAGAAGCTTTGGCCAGCCTCTGTCAGGCCCAGGCCTCGCGAGCTTCGGCGCAACAGTTGCGCGCCGAGCCGTGCTTCGAGACCCGCAATCGTCTTGCTTGCCGTTGGCTGACTGATTCCGGCCGCACGCGCCGCCTTCGAGAAGTTGCCAGTGTCGGCAACACGGATGAAGAGCCGCATGACATCGATTCGATCCACTGCAACTTTCCTCCTACGATATAAACGCCGCGGGACGAACGAGAAACGCAAGGCATCAGCACGGCTTATGGCATGCAGTTTATAGCTGGGTGATTCCTCCGTCCGCGATCAGATCGATGCCTGTGCTGTAGCTGCTTTCGTCCGAGGCGAGGAACAGCGCCGCCGCGGCCATCTCGTCAGCGCGGCCGATTCGGCCCAGTGGCGTGATCTGCTTGAACATTGCTCGTGCGCTGTCCGCCTCTTCCTTCGAACTGAACAGGCCGTCTACGATCGGCGTTTCGATCATTCCCGGACTCAGCGTGTTGACGCGAATGCTGCGGCCTTTAAATTCCGATGCCCAAGTCCGCGTGAACGAGCGGATCGCCGCCTTCGTTGCGGCATATACGCCGAAGTCCGGGAATCCCTTGATGTGCATCCCGGAAGAAACGATGACGATGGAGCCGTTATCGCGCAGCAGCGGCAGCGCCTTTTGCACCGTGAAGAACGTGCCCCGTGCGTTGATGCCGAAGGTCTTGTCGAAGTGTTCGGGTGTCACGGACTCTGTTGGCAACACCTCGACAAACCCCGCACTCGCGACGACGATGTCCAGGCCGCCTTTCGCGCGTCGCACCGTCTCGTAGAGGCGGTCGAGATCTTCAAGACTCGAGATGTCGCCCTGAACAGCCGTTACGTTCGAGCCGATGACAGTCTTCGCCTTGTCGAGTTCAGTTTGACGACGCCCCGTAATGAAGACATACGCGCCTTCCGCGACGAACCGCTTTGCGGTTGCGAGTCCAATCCCGCTACTTCCGCCCGTGATGACCGCAATCTTGCCTTGAAGCTTACCCATGATGATTCTCCGCATGACGTGGATGGTGCTCGACGCGAAGCTAGCTTCGCGACAAGCCGAGGCAAGAGAATGGAGTTGGCGGGCATGGATGAACAGAGGGCGCGGCGGCATAGCATGTATGCCGCGCATGCATGAGGTTCAGGAAGACTCGAAGGACGGCAAGGGCCTATGTTTTGAGTTGGACGAATCTCGACGGTTTCCGCCCGCGCATCGGGGCCGATCGAACACGAGCGCATGGAAAGCAGCCGACCGCCGCTCACAAAAACCTCCAACGCGCGACCACCGTGCGAATCGGCAACGACCGTGCGCCTTACGGAAACCGCCGCCTTCGAAAGCCCTAAGCTCCATTCAACCCAACCGCACGCCGGCGCGCCAGTGCGTCACTCGAAACCATTGGAAACCGTCATGTGGATCGTCCGACTCGCCTTGAAAAGACCGCACACTTACATCGTGCTCGCCGTGCTGCTTGTCATTCTCGGCTCGGTCGCGATCGTCCGTACGCCGACGGATATTTTCCCCATCGTCAGCATCGGCTGGTCGGATAACGGCAGTTGATACGGCAAGCGCCTGCACCAACCCATCGGCAAGGAAACATGGCTCACGCAACCGAACCCGCGCCCGAGGAAGCAAGGCATCCTATGCGCTTTCACGCACCCCACGCGCATCTGTCGAGCGTGTTCGGCAACGACTGGTTCGCATTGAAGGCCGAAGCCTTCGCGCGCTTCTTCGGCACGCCCACGTTTCTCATCGCGCAGACGCTGATCGTGGGCGGCTGGATCGTGGCGAACATGCTCGGCATATCGCGCTTCGATCCGTATCCGTTCATTCTCCTGAACCTCGCGTTCAGCTTGCAGGCCGCTTATGCCGCGCCGCTCATCTTGCTTGCACAAACGCGTCAGGCCGATCGCGACAAGGCGCTCGCTGAAGCCGACGCGCATCATCGCGAAGATATCGCGCTCGCGTGCCAGCAACGTGAAACCGAGCTTGCGCGCGAGACGTCGCAGATGGCCGAACTCCTTCGACGCAACACCGAACTCACCGAGCTTACGCGCCAGTTGGCCGAGCGCATCGAAACCTTGACACGCGAGCTTCACGAGCATCTGACACCAACCCGGCACTTCTGAAGCAACCCGATTCCCGCGCGTTCGCCTGCTTGCTTTTCACACGCTCGTCAATTTTGACAAACCCCTACCGTCATTTTTGATTGTGCATTATGTGTTGTGCATCGCAATAACCGACGACTCGCGAGGATTGAAGATGAACCCCACCGAAGCACCCGCGCGTGCGGCGTCGCCCGACGCGAATCGGCTGCACGTGCGCCAGTTGAGTCACGCATTCCAGACCGCCGACGGCGTGAGCACCACCATCTTCGACCGCCTGGACTTCGCCGTGCGCGAAGGCGAGATCGTGTCTATCGTCGGGCGCAGCGGCGCGGGCAAGAGCACGCTCTTCAACCTGGTTTCGGGCCTGCTGACGCCGCAATCCGGCCACATAGCGATAGGCGCGCGCGCCGACGGGTCGCCCGGACGCATCGCTTATATGCTGCAAAAAGACCTGATGATGCCGTGGCGCACCGTGCTGCAAAACGCGCTGCTCGGCGTCGAACTGTATCGCAAGGTGCGGCCCGACGACATGACTCGCGCTCGCGACATGCTCGCGCGCTACGGTCTTGCAAGCGTCGCCGACGCATATCCGCATTCGCTGTCGGGCGGCATGCGTCAACGCGTGGCGCTCACTCGCACGCTGCTCGTCGAGCCGACGCTCGTATTGCTCGACGAGCCCTTCTCCGCGCTCGACTACGAGACGCGCCTCGCGCTCGAAGACGACATCATCGCGCTGCGCGAGCAAACCGGCACGAGCGTGGTGCTCGTCACGCACGACATCGAGGAAGCCATTGCCATGAGCGACCGCGTGATCCTGCTCGGCGGGCGCCCCGCACGCGTGCAGGACGAAATCGACATCACGCTGAGCACGCACGGCCCGCGCACCGCCGTCTCCGCGCGCGAAGCGCCCGAGTTCCGCGCCTATCACGCGCGCGTCTGGAACGGCTTGCGCAGCGGCGCCACCGTGCAATCCGACTCACGTACACCACAAGGAGCCGCACATGAGTGAAGCCGTGCTGTCCACCACCGTCACGCCCGGAAAGACCACGCGCCGCGCGCCGCGCAAGCTCGGCACGACTGGCGCCGTGATCGGCATCGTCGTGTTGCTGGTGGCGTTGTGGCAATTCGCCGTCGCCTCGGGCTGGATCAACGGCAAGCTGCTCGGCTCACCCGCCGGCATCTACGACGCCGCCGTGTTCGGGCTGTCGCAAGGCACGCTCGCATCCGATGCCTGGGTCACGCTCTACGAGACGCTCGCGGGTCTTGCCATAGGCAGTGCGCTTGGGATCGGGCTCGGTTTGCTGCTGTGGTTCCTGCCCGCGATCTCGGGCGTCGCCGAAGGCCTCTCGGTCATCCTCAACAGCATTCCGAAGATCGCGCTCGGGCCGCTCATCGTCATCTGGTTCGGCTCGGACGCGTCGTCGAAAATCTGGCTCGCGGCGATCTCCACTTTCGCCGTCGCGATGATCTCTTCATGCGCCGCCGCGCGCGAAGTCGATCGCGATTTGCTCAACCTCTTCCGCTCGTTCAAGGCGCGGCGCTCGATGATCTTCATGAAGCTCATCGTGCCGAGCGCGTTGCCGTGGATCTTCTCGACACTGCGCGTGAACATCGGCTTCGCGCTGATCGGCGCCGTGGTCGGCGAGTACATCGCGTCGCAGGCGGGGCTCGGGCACGCCGTGTTCGTCGCGGGCTCGCTCTTCGATCTGAACACCGTCTGGCTCGGCATCATCGTGCTGACCTTGATGGCATCGGTTCTTAGCTGGATCGTTCAATTTGCTGAAGCAAAGATCATTTCATGGAAGAGAAAATGAAGAAAAACGTTCTGCTCACGGGTGTCGCGGCTGCCTGCATGGCCGTCTTTGGATTGCAAGGCGCACAGGCGCAATCGTCCGAACCGGTCGTCGTCTATCAGGCATTCCAGTCGATTCAATACTTGCCGCTCTATGTCGCCATCGACAAGGGCATCTTCACGAAGAACGGCCTCACCGTGCAGAAAATCACGGCGGGTAGCGGTGCAGCGGGCGTGGCGGCGGTGATCGGCGGTCACGCGGACTTCTCGTTGCAAGACCCGATGACCGCGATGCTTGCAAACCTAAAGGGCGCGTCGCTCATCAACGTGGCCAACGTCGTGGCCGGCGTGCCGGTGTGGGTGATCGCGCCGCAGGATTCGCCGGTCAGGAATCTGAAGGACTTGAACGGCAAGAGCGTCGCCACGGCCTTGCCGCCTTCTACGAGCACATACCTGCTGCAACGGCTCATCAACGACGAAAAGCTTGCCGACGTGAAGATGAATACCGTGCAGATCGGCACCGAACTCGCGCCTGTCACGGCGGGACGTTCGGAAGCGGCAGCGCTGTACATGCCGCAAGCGGAAACCGGCATCTCGCAAGGCTATCGCATCGTGTATGCGTTTCCGAAGGCTTATCCGGGCGGCTATGCGTTCTCGACCCTCGACACGCTTACGTCCACGATCAAGAACAAGCCGAAGATGGTGGAGGCCTTCGTGAAGTCGATAGGCGAAGCCGAAGCGCTGATTCAGCAATCGCACGATACGGCCAAGGCCGTGGCGCGCACGGAGTTCCCGTCGCTCGACCCGAAGATCGTGGATTCGGCGGTACAGCGTCTGATCGATCAGAACATCTACGCACCCACGCCTGAAATATCGGAACAGGCGTTCAAGAACGCGCTCGCGTTGCAGGAATCCATCGGCAACATCAAGCCCGGCGCGATTACCTATGCGGGCGGCGTCGACAACTCGTTCGCGGCTGCTTCGGTAAAGGCCAAGTAAGCGATGACCGATCAGCCTCGCTCATTGCTCGCGACTCTCTTCGCCAATCGCCACGACGAAGCGGCGGTGCGCGCCACCTTGCAAGAGGCGCAGGCGCGCGCCGACTTGCTCGATCCGTGGCTGCGCGCCTTCGTGCATCGTCCGGATGTCTACAGCGTGCGCGATGCCGTAACGGCCCCGCTTGCGGGCGTGCCAATCGGCGTGAAGGATCTCGCCGATACGCACGACATGCCCACGTCCTATGGTTCGGCGATTTACAGCGGCCATCGGCCGGTTCATGACGCGCGCATCGTCGCTTCCATTCGCGCGCTCGGCGGCATCGTCTTCGGCAAGACCGCGACGACGGAGTTCGCCTGGCGCGGTCCCGCCGCGACGGTCAATCCGTGGAACCGCGCGCATACGCCGGGCGGTTCGTCGAGCGGCTCGGCGGCGGCGGTGGCAGCGGGCATCGTGCCACTTGCCATCGGCACGCAGACGGTCGGCTCGGTCATTCGTCCGGCTGCTTACTGCGGCGTGGTCGGCTACAAGCCCACGTATCGCAAGATCGCGACCGAAGGCGTGCATCCGCTTGCGGCTTCGCTCGATCACATCGGCTTCTTCGCGCGCTCGGCGGAAGATGTCGCGGTAGCCCATGCGCTTTTCGTCGATGCCGCGCCCGAGACCATCGCCGACAAAGCCTCCTGGCGCGCCTATTTCGATGGCGGCAACGGAGCGCCCCGGCTTGGCGTCGTACGCACGCCATTCTGGGACCAACTGATCGCGCCGCATCAACGCGCGAGCTTCGAGGCATCGCTGCAACGTCTGCGCGAAGGCGGCGCGCGTATCGTCGAACTGGACTACGGCGCGGACCTGCAACAGATGCGCGAAGCCACGCTGACGATACTCGCGATCGAAGCGTATCGCGCTATTGGCGACGCGGCCGCGCGCAAGCCCGAACTGATCAGCGAGCACATGCGCGCATTGCTTGCCGAGGGTGCCGCCATGCCGCTCACACGCTATCAGGACGCGTTGCTGTTGCAAGCCGAACTGCGCGTGCGTTCGCAGCAATTGCTCGAAGGTTACGACGCGCTCGTGACCTTGCCATCGAGCGGCGCGGCGCCCGAAGGTCTGGGCGATACGGGCGACGCACGCTTCTGCGCGCCGTGGAGTTTGATGGGTGCGCCCGCCGTCACGGTGCCGTCCGGTTGGGCCGACCCGGGCTTGCCGCTCGGCTTGCAACTCGTCGGCGGATATGGCGACGATCTGAAGCTGCTCCGCATCGCTGCATGGGTCGAAGGCATGCTCGGGTTCGAGCGACGCGCGCTGCCCGACTGAACACACAAATCAAGGAGACGACGTTGAGCCAGCCATTTCGCACCATCGCGCAATATGTTCTCGGCACGCTGCGCGCGGAAATCTTGCAGGGTATTTATCCGCCGAACACGCGGCTTCGCCAGGAGGAAGTTGCCAAGCGGCTCAACGTCAGCACGACGCCTGTGCGCGAGGCGTTTCGCGACTTGCGCGCCGAAGGGCTCGTCGCTATCGATCCGAACAAGGGTGTCGTCACGCGTGAGCTCACCGCCGCCGATGTCACCGAGATCTACGAACTGCGCATGGTGCTCGAACCGATGCTCGCCGAACGTGCCTGCGCCAACGCAAGCGAAACGAGTCTTGCCGCCGCCGAAGCCGTGCATCAGACAATGTGCGCGACGACCTCTTCCGAGACCTGGGCCATTCTCAACGAAGAGTTCCATCAGCATCTGATGGCGAGCGAAACAGGCACGCGCCTCTTCGATCTGGTCGAAGGGTTGTCGCTCGTCGCACGGCCTTATGTGTCGCTGTCGATGTACGTCAAGGGCGATATCATGGACAGCAATAATCACGAGCATGCGGGCTTGCTGCATGCCTACCGCGCGCGCGATGGCCGCGCCGTGCACGAGCAGACACGCGCGCACCTCGAAAACACGCGCAATGCCATAGCCGCGTGCGTCGAACAATCTTTCGCCCAAGCGGCGGCCTGATCGATCATGGATGACACGCTCGCTTCTCTTTCCGCTGTCGATGCACGCAGGCTCATCGCCACTCGCGAAATCTCGCCGGTGGAATTACTCGATGCGAGCATTGCGCGTATCGAGGCCCTCAACCCTTCGGTCAATGCGATGGCCGCGATCTGCTTCGAGCGCGCACGCATCGAGGCACGGCACGCGGAACACGCGCTCATGCGCGGCGAAGCGCCGGGCTTGCTGCATGGTCTGCCCATCGGCGTGAAAGACCTCGAAGAGACCGCGGGCGTGCTCACGACATATGGCTCGGCGATGTATCGCGACCACGTGCCCGAGGCCGACAACGCCATGGTCGCGCGCATTCGCGCGGCAGGCGCCATCGTCACGGCCAAGACCAATACGCCGGAAATGGGCGCGGGCGCGAACACGCGCAACGTCGTGTGGGGCGCAACCGGCAACCCCTTCGCGCCGTTGCTCAACGCGGGAGGATCGTCGGGCGGGTCGGCAGTTGCGCTTGCCACCGGCATGTTGCCGCTGTGCACGGGCTCGGACACCGGCGGCTCGTTGCGCATTCCGGCTGCGTATTGCGGCGTCGTGGGCTTTCGGCCATCGCCGGGACTCGTGCCTGGCGATCGCAAGGACCTGGGCTGGGCGCCCATCACCGTCAGTGGACCAATGGCGCGTACCGTCGCCGACACGCGTCTGTTGCTCGCCGCGCAAGCGGGCTTCGATGCGCGCGATCCGCTTTCCTACGAAGTCGATGCCGATACCTTCACGAAGCATTGTCCAATCGATGCCGCTACGTTGCGCATCGGCTTCACGGAGGACTTCGGCACCTGCGCGCTCGACGACGCCACGCGCGCCACCTTTCGCAAGAAAATGGCAGCCGTCGCGCGGCATGTCGCGGTGTGCGAGCCGGTCGATATCGACATGCGTGACAGCGACCGCTGCTTCGACGTGATCCGCGCGCAGAACTTCGTCGCGCAGTTTCGCGAAGCCTATGAGCGCGATCGGTCGCTGCTCGGCCCGAACACGCGCGCGAACTACGAAATGGGCGTGAAGATGACGCTCGCCGATGTCGTGGGCGCGCACGTCACGCAGACCTGTTTGTACCGGCGCTTTCAGGAACATGTGCAACGGTATGACGTGATCGTGTCGCCGACCACTTCCATTACGCCATTTCCATGGTCGCAATGGCATCTGGAAGCGATCAACGGCCGGCCGCTCGACACGTACTATCGCTGGCTCGGACTCACATACGTCATCTCGATGATGACCAATCCCGCGCTCTCGTTGCCTTGCGGAATGGATCACGCGGGCATGCCCTTCGGTCTGCAACTGGTCGGCGCGCTGCGTGGCGACGCGCGCGTGCTCGATATCGCCGAAGCACTCGAAACCGCGTTTGCCGGGGACGAATCGCTCGAGCGCCCGACGCCCGACTTGAGCGCCTTGCGCGCGCCGGTGCCGCAACTGAAGTCGATCGTGACGCATCCGCCTGTCATCGTCTGAAGGGAAGGTGTGGGCGATTCGCGAAGCGTCGTCTAGACTGCAGGTTCTTCCCATTCGCGAGGAGATGCACGGTGTCCCGGAATAACGACGCAACGTTTTGGCGCAACGCGAAGCAGCATCTGATCCGCTACGGCGGCACGTTCGAACCCATGATCATCGAACGTGCGAAGGGCAGCTTCGTCTACGACGCGGATGATCGTCCCATTCTCGACTTCACCTCGGGACAGATGAGCGCGGTGCTCGGCCACAGCCATCCCGAGATCGTCGCGGTCATCAGCGAATACGCCGGCAAGCTCGACCATCTCTTCAGCGGGATGCTTTCGCGGCCTGTCGTCGATCTGGCGACGCGCCTCGCCGACATCACGCCCGAAGGCCTCGACCGCGCGCTGTTGCTCAGCACGGGCGCCGAGTCGAACGAAGCAGCTATCCGCATGGCGAAGCTCGTCACCGGCGGTTATGAGGTCGTCGGCTTCGCGCAGTCGTGGCACGGCATGACCGGGCACGCGGCCGCCGCGACCTACAGCGCGGGCCGCAAGGGCGTGGGCCCGGCTGCGGTCGGCTCGTTCGCGATTCCGGCTCCGTTCACTTACCGGCCGCAGTTCGAGCGCAACGGCGCCTACGATCACCTCGCGGAACTGGACTACGCGTTCGCGCTCATCGACCGGCAGTCGAGCGGCAATCTCGCCGCGTTCATCGCGGAGCCGATCCTGAGTTCGGGCGGCATCATCGAATTGCCCGAAGGTTACATGGCAGCGCTCAAGCGCAAGTGCGAGGAGCGCGGCATGCTGCTGATTCTCGACGAAGCGCAAACGGGCATCGGCCGCACGGGCAACATGTTCGCGTGCCAGCGCGACGGCGTCACGCCCGACATTCTCACCTTGTCTAAGACACTCGGCGCGGGGCTGCCGCTCGCGGCCATCGTCACGTCGGCGGCCATCGAGGAGCGCGCGCACGAACTCGGCTATCTCTTCTATACGACGCACGTGTCCGATCCGCTCCCCGCCGCCGTCGGTCTGCGCGTGCTGGACGTCGTCGAGCGCGAAGGACTCGTCGCGCGTGCGAACATCATGGGCGAAAGACTCAGGCGCGGCTTGCAAAATCTGATGGAACGCTTCGACTGTATCGGCGATGTTCGCGGACGCGGTCTTCTGCTCGGCGTGGAGATCGTCAAGGATCGCCGCACCAAGGAGCCCGATGACGGCCTCGGCGCGAAGATCACGCGCGAGTGCATGAATCTCGGCCTCAGCATGAATATCGTGCAGTTGCCGGGCATGGGCGGCGTGTTCCGCATTGCGCCGCCGCTGACCGTGCGCGAGGAAGAGATCGACCTCGGTCTCGATTTGCTCGGACAAGCCATTCAGCGCTCGCTCTGAGCGGGTCAATCTTCCAACCGGATCAACCCATGAGCCTTTTCGATGAAGACAGGATCGACTGTCATTGCCATATCTTCGATCCTGCGCGCTTTCCGTATCGCGACGACACGCCGTATCGCCCTGAAGGTCAGGAACTCGGCACCGCCGCGCAACTGATTCGCGTAATGGATGCCTACGGCGTGCGTCATGCGCTGCTGGTTGGCCCGACGAGCGGCTACCGGACCGACAACCGTTGTCTCGTCGACGCGTTGCAGACTTACCCGGCGCGGTTTCGCGGCATTGCGGTGGTGGATAACGACATCGGCCGAAGCGAACTGACTGCGCTGCGCAATGCGGGCGTGGTCGGCGTCGCGTTCAACCCGGCGATGGAAGGTGTCGAACTCGTGCTGAATGCAGGCGAGCTTTTCGCGTCGCTCGCGGACCTCGAGATGTTCGCGCAGATTCAGGTGGTTGGCGATCAGATGGCGACGCTCGAGCCCTGGCTCGCGCGGCAACCGGTGAATGTCTTGATCGATCATGCCGGCCGGCCCGATAGCGCGGATGGCATCGATCAGAAAGGCTTTCAGGCGGTGCTTCGGCTCGCAGAGACCGGGCGCGCGACGGTCAAATTGTCGGGCTGGCAAAAGTATGCGCACGAAGCCTATCCGTATGAGGACGTGTGGCCCTACGCTCACGCGTTGTTGCGCGCATTCGGACCGGAGCATTGCATTTGGGGCTCCGACTGGCCGTTCTTGCGCGCGTCAGAGCGGATGGATTATGGGCCGCTGCTTGCGCTCTTCGAGAAGATCGTCCCGGACGCGCAGGTCCGGCGGCAGATTCAGTGGGAGACGCCGCGTCGGCTATTTGGCTTTTGAAAGCGTGCGCCCGAACGCATTGAATCGAATCACCGAGGTAACGCAAGCCGCGAAACCGCGTGCATGGCCTCCCGCAATTCCGCACGCGAGGCAAGCATCCGATACTGCTCGAACAACGCTTCATAAACATCCGCCGACGCGGCGTCCGGTTCGAAATGCTGAAACGCCCGCGCGCCGAAGCGAGCCGCACCGTCCGTGAAATCCCGCACCACGCCCGCCGCCACGGCGCCATGAATCGCGGCGCCGACCGCCGTTGCGTTGTGCATGTCGGGCACCGAGACCGGCTTGCCGAGCACGTCCGCCATCAACTGGAGCAGGAAGCGATTGTTCTCGCTCAAGCCGCTCGCGAGGATGGTCCGCGTGACCGGCGCGCCCTCGCTCTGCATCAGCTCGATGATCGTGCGTGCGCCGAAGCACAGCGATTCCATCATCGCCCGATAAATCTCCGCGCGTGTCGTGGTCGTGCGCAAGCCAAGCAGCATGCCGCTCACCTGCGGGTCGGAAAGCGGCACGCGGCAGCCGTTCCACCAGTCGAGCGCGAGGAGCCCCGACCCACCCGGCCGCAAACGCGCCGCGCTCGCGTTGTACGCCGAGAAGTTCGCTGGCAAGTCCTCCGCCAGCGGCGCGGTTTTGACGAACCACGCGAGCGCATCGCCGAAACCGGCCTGCCCTGCTTCGTAGCACCATAGACCGGGAAGCGCCGCATCCTTCGCCACGCCTTCGATACCGTCGGGCAAGGGACGCTCGGTGTCATCGAGCAACATGTACACCGCCGATGTCCCCAGCGCGCCGACGAGCGTGCCCGCTTGCGTCGCGCCGAGCGCGGGAAGAATCACGTGCGAATCGATAGCCGCGACCGCCACGGCCGGTTCGCCTAGCATGCCCGTGCGCTCGATCCACTCGCGCCGCACCGTTCCCGCCGACGATCCGATACGCTTCGGCGCGCTCGATCGCGTGGCGAGTCCATCGACGCCGAGGGGTGGATAACCCGCATCCGAATAGTGGGCCTTGTAGCGCGCCATATCGGAGCTTCGCGCCTCCGTTCCGGTGAGCTGCCACGCGAGCCAGTCGCCCGCCTCGATGAATCGCTCCGTCTGCGCCCAAAGTGTGGGCGCTTCCGCGGCAAGCTGCGCCGCCTTCGCGGGCAACCATTCGCCGGAAGTCTTGCCTCCCGACTTAGTCAGACGCACGCCGCGTTCACGGCTAATCTCGTCGGCCCAAGGCTGCGCCGAATGATGCTTCCAGAGCTTGACGTAAGCGTGAGGATCGTCGGGGAATCGCGTGGAAAGCGGCGTTCCGTCCGCCGACGCGGGCAATGGCGAACTCGCCGTGAACCCGATGCCGATAGCCTCGATACGCTTCCCACGTCCGAGCGCCGCGAGAACGACCTCGGCGCATTCGAGATAATCCGGCGCGTTTTGCAAAGCCCAGCCTGCCTTCAGCGGCAACCCGCCCGGAAGCGCGTCTATGAGCGTGCCATGCCGATACCGATGCGCATGCGTCGCGCACACCTCGCCGCTTTCGATATCCACCAGCACGCCTCTTGCCGAATCCGTTCCGTAGTCCAGGCCGATCAGGTAGCCACCGCTCATCGTCGCGATCCATGAGTTGAAGAAATTGAAATATAGTGCAGCGAGGTTCGCGCGTCATCGAAACGACGCGCATGAGGCCGAACCCGTTTCCCTATCCCAACACAACCCGTGGAACGATTCGCATGAAAGTGGACAAGCAAAGCTTCGCAGGGCGGCACGCGTTCATCACCGGCGGCAGCCGGGGCATTGGCTTTCAGACCGCCATCGCGTTAGGCGAAGCGGGCGCGGCGGTGACCGTATCGGACCTGACGGATCATGCGGTGAGCGAAGCCGTCGACAAGCTGCGCGCGGCCGGCGTCGATGCCAACGGCGTGGTGCTCGACGTCACCGACCCGGATCAATGCGACCGCGTCGCGCTCGAACTGAATGGCGGCGCAGCGGTCGATGTACTCGTCGCCAACGCAGGCATTGCGTGGCCCGACACGCCCGCCGAGGAGATGAGCAACGAAGCGTGGCTCAAGGTGATCGACACCAATCTCAACGGCACGTTCTGGACGTGCCGCGCGTTCGGGCGTCATATGCTCGCCAAGGGCAAAGGCTCGATCGTGACCGTGGGTTCCATGTCCGGCGTCATCTCCAACAAACCGCAACGGCAGGTGCAATACAACGCGTCGAAAGCGGCGGTGCATCATCTGACGAAGTCGCTCGCGGGCGAATGGGCGGAGCGCAACGTGCGCGTCAATTGCGTCGCGCCGACCTACGTCAACACGGTCATGTCGAACGTGACGGCAAAGGACGAGCGCTTCTTCAAACCGTGGATGGACAACACGCCGATGCGCCGCATGGTGGAACCGGAGGAAGTGGCATCGGCGATTGCGTTTTTGGCGTCGGACGCGGCGAGCGCAATCACCGGCACCATCCTGCTCACCGATGCGGGCTACACCATCTGGTGACGCGTCACGCCGACAGCTTCGTCATCTCGGCGTAAAGGTCGGCCTTGCCCTCGAAACCGATGCCGGGCAAGTCGGGCATGGTGATATAGCCGTTTTCGACCTTCACGCCATCCGGGAAACCGCCGTAGGGCTGGAACAGATCGGGATACGACTCGTTGCCGCCAAGCCCCAGCCCTGCCGCGATATTCAACGACATCTGGTGCCCGCCGTGCGGAACGCAGCGGCTCGGCGACCAGCCGTGCTGATGCAGCATGTCGAGCGTGCGCAGATATTCGACGAGGCCGTAACTCAGTGCGCAATCGAACTGCAGCCAGTCGCGGTCGGCACGCATGCCGCCGTAGCGAATCAGGTTGCGCGCGTCCTGCATCGAAAAGAGGTTTTCGCCGGTGGCCATCGGCTTGTCGTAGTAGTTGCGCAGCGTGGCTTGCAACTCGAAGTCGAGCGGATCGCCCGGCTCTTCGTACCAGAAGAGATCGTATTGCGAGAGCGCCTTGGCGTACTGAATGGCCGTGTCGAGATCGAAGCGGCCGTTGGCGTCCACCGCGAGCTTCTGGCCGTCTTGCAGAATGCTCAGGATCGAATCGATACGGCGCAGGTCTTCATCGAGGGAAGCGCCGCCAATCTTCTTTTTGACGACCGTATAGCCCCGATCGATGTAGCTGCGCATCTCATCCTTGAGCTTGCCGTGGTCCTGGCCCGGATAGTAGTAGCCGCCTGCCGCATACACGAACACCTTGCGGTCCGGCTGGCCATTGCCATGACGGTCCGCGAGCAACTGAAAAAGCGGCTTGCCTTCTATCTTCGCGACCGCGTCCCAGATCGCCATGTCGATGGTCCCGATAGCCACCGAACGCTCGCCGTGACCGCCCGGCTTCTCGTTCATGAACATGGTCGCCCACACCTTGTGGGGATCGATGTTGTTGCCGGTATCGTCGAGGAGCGTGCCCGGGTCTGCTTCGAGGATGCGCGGAATGAAGCGCTCGCGCATGAGTTTGCCCTGACCGTAGCGGCCGTTCGAGTTGAAGCCGTAACCGACGACAGGCTTGCCGTCGCGGATCACGTCGGTCACGACCGCGACGAGACTCAGCGTCATCTTGCTGAAGTCGATATATGCATTACGGATGGGCGAACTGATCGGAACGGTCTTTTCGCGGATTTCGACGATCTTCATGAATGTCTCCTGACGGCACTCGCTCATTGAAGACGTTAGGTTAGCCGCGAAGTGCCGGGTTAAGATTCACCCACATTCATTTCATTTTTTACTTAAAGTGAATACTGATTCGGCATCGGACTTCGAGTTCTTCATCTTGCTCGCGAAACTGAAGAGCATGTCCGGCGCGGCGCGCGCACTCGATCTCACGCCGCCCGCAGCGACCAAGCGGCTCGGCATCATGGAAAAGCGGCTGGGCGCGCAGCTCGTCAACCGCACCACGCGCAGCATCAGCCTCACGCCGGAAGGCGAAACCTATCTGCGCTATGCAACGCAGATTGTGGAACAAGTGCGCGAAATGGAAGAAGCGATCACGGGCGCGCGCACCGATCCGCAAGGGCTGCTGCGCATCAACGCGACGCTCGGCTTCGGACGCACGACCATTGCGCCGCTCGTGTCCGAGTTTGCTAAGCGCTTTCCTCAGGTCGAGGTTCAGTTCGAAGTGACGGATCGGCCCGTCGATCTGGTCGAAGGTGCGTTCGATATGGCGATACGCTTCGGCGAACTGCCCGACAGCCGCTTGAGCGCGCGACGCATCATGAGCAACCGGCGCTTTCTTTGCGCATCGCCGAAATATCTCGAACGCTTCGGCACGCCCGAAAAGATCGAAGACTTGCTGCAGCACCGCTGCATCATCCATCGGCAGAACGACGATGCCTATGGCGTATGGCGATTCATCGACGAAGAGCACACGGAAGCGCTGAAAGTGCGCGGCGCGTTATCCAGCAACGATGGCGATATCGTCCTGCGCTGGGCGCTCGACGGACACGGCATTCTTATCCGCTCGGAATGGGACCTGGCGAAGTATGTACAGAGCGGACGGCTCGAAATCGTGCTGCCGAACGCCGTGCTGCCATCGGCCGATCTCTTCGTCTATTACCCGCGGCAACGCAACCAGACCGCACGCGCCCGTGCGTTCATCGACTTCCTGGTTGAGCGCTTTCAGGCGCCGTTCATTCCCGTCGATGCCGGCAAGCTCGTGCGCGAGCGCAAGAAACGCGGCGCCCGCCGTTGATCCGCTTGTGTACAGGCACGAACGTTCGCATCACGCGCGCCACGCGACTTGCCTCGTGCCTCGGACGATGCGAGACTCGGCACGCTGAAGTCGCCCGCAAAACGGAGGAGACATGCGGCCAGCCGGTAGCCTGAAAACGCATTCACTCGCCGACACCGCGCCACTGCTTCCATGGGCTGCGGCGCTGGTGATTTTGCATATCGCGACCAATGGCGAATACGGCTTTCATCGCGATGAACTGTCCACGTTGGAAGACGCGCGCTCGCTCGCGTGGGGTTACGTCGGCGTCCCGCCGTTCATTCCGTTTCTTGCGCGAGGCGCGTTCGCGCTGTTCGGGCCGTCGCTGACCGGCTTGCGCTTTTTCTCGTCGCTGGCAATGGGCATCGCCTTCGTGCTCACGGGCCTGATTGCGCGCGAGCTCGGAGGAAGCAGACGGGCGCAGATCGTCGCCGCATTGGCCGCCGCTATTAGCAGTGTCGCGTTGAGCGCGGGCGCGCTTTATCAGTACGTCAGTTTCGACTATCTATGGTGGGTCGCGGCCGCATACTGCGCGGTGCGCCTGCTGTCCACGGACGATGCACGATGGTGTCTCGGCGTTGGCGCTGCCATCGGCATCGGCTTGTTGACGAAGTACACCATCGCGTTTCTGGCAGCGGGTATCGCCGCGGGCTTGCTCTTCACACCCGCCCGTCGATACTTCCGCAGCGCGTGGCTATGGCTCGGCGTCGCGCTCGTCGGCGTGATCGCGCTGCCTCACTTGATCTGGCAGTTTCAGCACGACTTCATCACACTGGATTTCCTGCAGAGCATTCACGCTCGCGACGTCCGCATGGGACGCGGCAACGGATTCCTGCTCGGTCAGTTCTGGATCACGACAAGCCCGTTCACGGTTCCCTTGTGGCTCGCGGGACTCTACTATCTTTTCGCCGTCGGGGAAGGAAAGCGGTTTCGCGTGCTTGGCTGGATGTTCGTCGTGCCGCTCGTGTTGTTCGTCGTGGCGAAGGGCCGCGACTACTATATGGCGCCTGCTTATCCGATGTTGCTCGCGGCGGGCGCGGTGTGGGCGGAGCAACGGATGGCATCGCTCCACATGCGCCACGCAGCGGCGATTCGCTGGTCCGTGTGCGTCGTGCTCGCAATCGGCGCGGTGCTGGGCGCGGCACCCGTACTGCCGATTGCTCCGGTCGGATCGACATGGTGGCGCTTTGCGGATCGCGTCAATGGCGGCAACTTCAACGAAGAGCTCGGGTGGCCCGACATGGCGGAAAACGTCGCGCGCATTCGCGACACACTTCCGGAGGGGCAACGTGCGAGCGTCGGCATTCTCGTCGCCGATACGGGCCAGGCCGGCGCCATCGATCTATTCGGCGCGCGCTTGAAGCTGCCGAGCCCGATCTCCGGCACCAACTCACACTGGTTTCGCGGATACGGCGACCCGCCGCCGAAGCCGCTGATCGTCGTGGGTTTTCCGAGCGATATCGTGCAGCGTGAGTTGGCGTCGTGCCGTATGGCCGAGCGTCTCACGAACCGCTTCGGGATTGCAAACAGCACGGTAAGTGGCCGCGATATCTTCGTATGCGAAGCACCGCGCCAACCGTGGCCGCAATTCTGGCGCGGCATACAGGTCTATGGATAGCGCGCATCTTCATTGCGCGTCCGTGCCTGCGGTCGTCTGAATGATAGTCTCGAGTTGCGCGCTCATCGGCAGATTGATGCTCGTGCCCGATGGCAGGCGGCGCAAAAACCAGCGCTTGTATTGCCGGTCCATTTCGCCATCCGCCGCGAGTTCCTGGAACGTGTCCTTCACCACTTGCGCCAACTGCGGATCGTCCTTGCGAAACATGATGCCGTACGGCTCATACGAAAGGTAATCGCCGACCACGCGGTACGAGCCGCCCGCGCCCGCGTGCTCGGCAATCAGCCCGTAGAGCAAGACGTCGTCGGTGGCGAATGCGTCGGCATGGCCGTCGGCCACTTGCGCGAAGCCTTGCGCGTGGTCTGGCACGATCTGCAACTGAATGCCGAGCCGGAACTTGCTGTCCAGATCGCGCAGCGCCTTCTCGTTCGTGGTGCCGGCGGTCAACGTGACCTTCTTGCCCGCGAGATCGCGAAACGAGCCGATAGGCGAACCGCTCTTGACCATCACCTTCGTGCTCGCGACGAAGATGATCGGCGAAAACGCCACGCGTTTCTGGCGTTCGATATTGCTGGTCGTCGAGCCGCATTCGAGATCGGCACGGCCGCTCGTCACGGCGTCGATACGATTATCAGGCGTAACCGGCACCCACAGGATGGTCGGCGTCAGGTTGATCGCATCGCCGATGGCCGTCACCAGCGACTTGCATAACTCGATGGAATAACCGATAGGTTCATGGCGCGCGTTCAGATACGAAAACGGCACCGATGCCTCGCGATAACCAATCGCGACGACACCGCTCTTTCGCACCTTCGCGAGCGTTCCCGTGAGCGCGACGGGCGCGAAGCTATCGGGAATAGCGCGTGACGTTTGCGGATCGTCCTGCGCTCGCGCTCCGGCACAGGCGATCAACGTCCCCGCGAGCGCGAGCATCGAGCAGAATCGCTGCATCTTCATGGCGCGGCTCCGCTTAACCTTCTGCCGGATGGGCGATGGTCGCTTCGAGCTCGGTTTCGATGCGCGCCGCGTTGGCGTCGGCTTCCGCTTCCGTCATCAGTTCGCCCTCCCACTTGGCGACCACCGCGCTCGCAATCGAATTGCCCACCGCGTTCGTGGCGGAACGGCCCATGTCGAGGAACGTGTCCACGCCGAGAATCAACAACAAACCCGCTTCGGGAATGCCGAACTGGTTGAGCGTTGCCGCGATCACGACGAGCGACGCGCGCGGCACGCCGGCCATTCCCTTGGATGTCAGCATGAGCACCAGCAACATGGTCAGTTGCGTGCCGATGGAAAGCGGAATGTTGTAGGCCTGCGCGATAAACAACGTCGCGAAGGTGCAGTACATCATCGAGCCGTCGAGGTTGAACGAATAGCCCATCGGCATCACGAACGCGGAGATCTTGCGCTTCACGCCGAAGCGGTCGAGCGCATCGAGAATCTTCGGATACGCGGCTTCCGAACTCGCGGTCGCGAACGAGAGCATGAACGCTTCTCTTATCAGTCCCAGCAGCTTGAGCACGCGTGGTCCGAGAAACAGGAAACCCGCGAGCGCCAACAACGCCCACAATATGAACAGGCTCAAGTAGAAGTCGCCCATGAAGACCGCGAACTTGAGCAGAATGGTCAGGCCATTGACGGCGACAGTGGACGCCATCGCGGCCAGCACGGCGAGCGGTGCGAGCTTCATTACGTAGCCGGTGATCTTCAGCATGACGTGCGAGAGCTGGTCGATGGCGGCGACGAGAATCTTGCCCTTGTCGCCCAGCGCGGCGAGCGCCACACCGAAGAACATGGAGAACACGACGATCTGCAGCACTTCGTTGTTGGTCATCGCTTCGGCAAACGACCTCGGCACCATGTGACTCACGAAGTCCTTGAGCGTGAACTTGGAAGTCGCCAAATTCGCCGATGCGCCGATATCCGGCAACGGCAGCCCGAGATTCTCGCCCGGCCTGAGCAGGTTCGACATCATGAGACCGAGCAGCAACGACACGAGCGACGCGGTGACGAACCAGCCGAGCGCCTTGGCAAACACGCGCCCGACCGAGGCTGCATCGCCCATATGCGCAATGCCCACGACGAGCGTGGAGAACACGAGCGGGCCGATCACCATTTTGATCAGTCGCAGAAACACGTCCGATATGAGCGAGATGTAGCCCGCGATTTCAGTAGCAGTCTTCTTGTCCGGAAAGCTCGAGTAGATCATGTAGCCGATCCCGATGCCCAACAGCATGGCGACCAGGATCCAGATGGCCGCATTATTTTTTCGGTTCATCTCGAAGCCTCCATTCACTGCTTTGATGGTTTGCGGGATGCAAAGCTCGAAACCGGATGCTGCCGCTTAGTGTGCCTTAACAAAAAGGGAATTGCATTGGCGTAATCCGCCATGCAAGGTGTTTGAATTGCCGGAATCGAAATGCGCGGCGATGGCATCGATGCATCGCATATATATCCGCTACGCGTGCCGCAATGCAGCGACAGGATCGAGTCTCGCGCCCGCCGAACGGCGCCGCGACGCTGGTGCGCTGCGCAACGGCACGTTTGGCGCGTTGCCTAACGCGCGTCCTCGTCGAGCACGAGGAGATTCTCGTGCGAAAAGCCGAGCGCGACCGGCTGGCCGCGTTCGGGCAGCAACCGGTTTGGGTCGTTGAAGACATCGAGCGAGACTACCGCGTCTTTCACGCGCGCGCGGATACGCACCACCGCGCCGAGGAAGCTGATTTCCTCGACGGTTGCCGCCAGCGAATTGCGGCCGCTCGCGGGCGGTTCGAGCACGATCGCTTCGGGACGCAAGGCGAGAAGCCGCTCCCGGCCGGCATCGTCCGATGGCAACTGGCGCGACGTCACGAGTTCCTGACCGTCCACGGCCATGCGTCCGGTCGCGGGATCGATCACGCGGCCCGCAAGAATGTTGAGCGTGCCAACGAAGGAGGCGACAAAGCGCGTGCGCGGAAAGTTATAGATGTTGAGCGGCGGCCCGACCTGTTCGACGCGCCCCTCGTTCATCACGACGATGCGATCCGAAATGGATAGCGCCTCTTCCTGATCGTGCGTGACGAAGATCGACGTGATTCCAAGTTCGCGCTGTAACGCGCGAATGTCTTCGCGCAACGAGACGCGGATCTTCGCATCGAGCGCGGACAGCGGTTCGTCGAGCAGCAACACTTGCGGCTTGCTCGCAAGCGCGCGCGCCAGCGCCACGCGCTGTTGCTGGCCACCCGACAGTTGCCACGGATAACGCTCGGCAAGATGCGGCAGCTTGATCAGTTCGAGCATTTGCGCCACGCGCTCGTCCATCTCCTTCTGCGGACGCTTCGCCACTCGCAGCGCGAAGCCTATGTTCTGCGCCACCGTCATGTTCGGAAAGAGCGCATACGATTGAAACACCATGCCGACGGCTCGTTCGCGCGTACGCAGATGCGTGACGTCGCGGCCATCGAGACGAATGGTGCCGCGCGTGGGCGTCTCGAAGCCCGCGATCATGCGCAGCACGGTCGTCTTGCCGCATCCAGAAGGACCGAGGAACGTGATGAACTCGCCGCGCTCGATCTTCATGTCGAACTGATGCAGCGCGATGTTCGGCCCGAACGCCTTGTGAAGATTGTCGATTTCGAGAAATGCCATGCGTCGCGTACCTCAGGCTCAAGTTTTCTGGCCGGCCAGCGCGCGCGCCGAACCGAATACCTGGATCAGCCCCATCGAGGCCCAGGTGACGACGAACGCGATGATCGCGAGCGCCGACGGCTCGTAGGCACGGTTCGCACCGATCAACTGCAGATACGGGCCGAACGCCGGACGATCCAGCAGGCTCGCGAGCGTGAACTCGCCGATGACGACCGCAAAAGTAAGGAACGCGCCCGACAGAATGCCCGAGCGCACATTCGGGAAGATCACTTTGAAAAGTATGGTCGCGCGGCCCGCGCCCAGACATTCGGCGGCTTCGGTGAGCGAGCGGATATCGACGGCGCGCATGCCGGCGTCGACCGCGCGATACATATACGGCAGCGACAGCGTGACATAGCCGAACACGAGCAAAAGGTCGGTCGCGCGTTCGTTGCCGGTGAGCGGCAGGATCGAACTGCTGTTGTAGATGCGCAGATAGCCGAACACGATGACGATGGCCGGAATCACGAGCGGCAGCAACGTGATGAACTCGACCACGGGGCGCAGCTTCGGCAAGCGCAGTTGCACCCAATAAGCGGTCGGCACCACGAGCAGCACGCCGATCACGATGGTGAGAAAGCCCATCAGCACCGAATAGCCGAACGACGCCTGAAAATGCGGATCGCCGAGTACGACGCGATATGCGTCGAAGCTGTATTCGCCACGACGCATGCGCAGACTGAACTCGAACGTGGCGATGAGCGGAATCAGGAAGTACAGCGAGCCGACGATCATCGCGATGGCGGCGCCCGCGCGCGACTGCGATTTCATCGGCGTCCCCTTTCGGCGCGCGCACGCAACCAGATATAGCCGCCGTTCGAAAGCCCCGTCACCACGATCATGCCGAGCGCGAGCGCGTAACCCAGGTTCTGGTTATGCAGCACGTCGCCACGAATCTGCGCGTACAGCAGAATGGTCACGATATTGAGCGAGCTGCCGGTCAACGCATAAGCCGTGGCGACCGCGCCGAACGCGTTGGCGAACAAGAGCAGCGCCGCGCCCAGCAAGCTCGGCCACAGCACCGGCAAGCCGACATAACGCCAGTACTGCGCCGATGTCCCGCCGAGGCAATCGCAGGCTTCGCGCCATTCGCGCTTCAGACCGTCGAGCGCGGGCGTGATGATGAGCACCATCAACGGAATCTGGAAATACAGGTATGTGATGGTCAGTCCGGCGAAGCTCAGAATGCTGAAGCCGGTGGAATAGAGATTGAAGCCAAGGTACTTGCGCGCCAGCACGGTGACGAGACCCACGCGCCCCAACGTGCAAATGAAAGCGAACGCGAGCGGCACGCCCGCGAAGTTCGACGCCACGCCGGAGAAGGTCATGAGCGTCGGGCGAATCCATGCGGGTAACTGGCCTTTCACCGCCGCCCACGCGAGCAGCGAGCCGAGTATCGCGCCGCCCGCGGCCGACGCCGCGCTGACTTTCATGCTGATCCAGTAGGCATCGAGCACGCCCGGCTGGAACAACTCGCGGAAATTGACGAGCGTGAAGTGTCCCTGCGGGTCCTGGAACGCGCCCACCATCAAGAAGCCCGTAGGCAGCAGTAGGAATAGCAGCGCGAACACGAAGAACGGCAGCACGCCGATATACGTGAGCCAACTCGCGCCGCCGCTTGCGCGCGCGGCACCGGCCGGCGGCACGGGCGCGGCCGGCGCCAGCAGATCCGGCCCGGCGCCTTGCGGAGGAGAGACGCTCATTGCAGGATCTCGTGCGTCACGCTTACTTCACGTTCGCGCCGACGATCTGATCCCAGCCCTTGGTGACGACGTCCTTGGTGGCGTCCTGTTGCGGCAGCGTCGGGAACACGACGCCTTTATACGCCGATGCGGGCGGCAGCTTGTCGAGCAGCGCCTGTGGCACCTTCTTCTGCGCCACGAGTTCGTTGTAGCGCATTGGATGGCAATAGCCCGCAAGCCAGCCGAGTTGGCCTTCGTCGGAATAGAGGTATTCCATCCACAGCTTCGCGGCGTTCGGATGCGGCGCAAACGCGCTGATCGCCTGAACATAAACGCCCGCCACGACACCCGTCTTCGGCACGATCACCTGCACCTTCGGGTTGCCCTTGAGCGTGTCGCGGTCGGCGAGCGCGTTGTAGTCCCAGCGCACGATGATCGGCGTCGTGCCTTGCGCCAGCGACGCCGCCTTGCCGATCACCGGCACGAAGTTGCCGCTCTTGTTCAGATCGGCGAAAAATTTGAGGCCTGCCTGATCCGCCTTGCTTGCGTCGCCCTTGGTCTGCGACAAGCCCGCGGCATAGACGCCCTGAATGGCCTGATTGGCCGAGCGTGGATCGCCCGCGAGCGAAACCGCGTTGCGATAGTCGGCCTTCTGCAAGTCGCTCCAGTCGGCCGGCGGCTTGTCGATCATGTCGGTGTTGACTTCGAATGAAAGCACGCCGTAATAATCGCCGTACCAGTAGCCTTCGGCGTCCTTGGATTCGGCGGGAATCGCGCTCCACGTCGACACCTTGTACGGCTGCAACAAGCCTTCTTTCTTCGCCGTCGGGCCGAACGAAAGACCGACGTCGATCACGTCCGGTGCCTGCGGTCCCTTGTTGCCTTTGTTGGCCTTGATCGCTTCGATCTCGTCGCCCGAGCCTGCGTCGGGGTTGAGTTCGTTGACGCGAATGCCGTACTTCTTCTGGAACCCGGCGATGACCGCGCCGTAACCGCACCAGTCATGCGGCAGTGCGATGGTGGTCAACTGCCCTTCCTGCTTCGCGGCTGCGATGAGCGCATCCGTTGGCGCCGCCACAGCCTGACCGATGCTGCCCGCGGCCAATCCAGCCGTGGCGCAGATGCACAAAACACGGCCTGTCCCGATACGCTTCATCGTCATTCTTGTCCTATACCGGAAGGTATTGCGTTGATGAGTTCCGCCGATTGCCGATGCAGGCTAAAGTCAATCAGCGCGTTTGGCAAGCCGCCAAAAAAGCCGGCTCCATGCGCGGCATCGGCGGCACCCTTCAGTTCCTCGAAGGCTCGCTGGGCGGCGCGCGGCCCGTGCCGAACGTCGTCGCGACCACGATTGGACTCAGCGCCGCGAGGATCGCGCTGAAGCGCATCGTCGAAGCAATGCCGAGATGTTCGACGACCGCGCCGCCACCGAGCGAACCGAGCGCAATCGCGCTCGCGCCGCTGCGTTCCGGCTTGGCGCCGAGGGCGTGCCCATTAGCGCGGTGTCTCCCACGCGACGGCATCCGAGTCCGAAGGTGCGGCTCTTTATCGGCCGACTCGTCGATGCATGGCAGCCCAAACCGCCGAGGGAACGCGAGCTGCGTTGAAGCACGATCCCGCAATGTGGACCACGCGCGAACGCGCTTCGAATGCGCTTTATTGAATCGCGCACGCCTGAGCGATACTGACACTGTCGGAACGCATGAGACGCGACGCTGTTGCTGACGAGCCGTGACAACCCACCGAGGATTCGCACGATGGCCAAGATCTCCGCAGGCGTAGGTCCGAAGTTTCCGCAAGTGGTCGTGCTGTTCGGCGCCACGGGCGATCTCGCACGACGCAAGCTGTTGCCTGGCCTCTTCCATCTGTCGAATGCGGGGTTCATCCCCGGCTGCAAGATCATTGCCGTCGCGCTCGACGACATTCACGTGGACGACTTCCGCGTCACGGCGAAAGGCGCGCTCGACGAGTTTTCGAGTCGTAAGGTGACGCCGCAAGAGTGGGACACGTTCGCCGCCAATCTCGATTACGTGCCCCTGACAGCCGGCGCCGCAACGCTGAAGGCGGCGGTCCTGAACGCCGAGAAAAGCTTCGGCGGCGAATGCCGGCGCCTGCATTATCTGAGCGTTCCGCCCAACGCCGCGCTTTCGGCGGTCGGCATGCTTCATGAAGCGGGACTCGTGGAACGCTCGCGCATCATCATGGAAAAGCCTTTCGGCACCGATCTGGCAAGTTCCGTGTCGCTCAACGCGCACTTGCACGAGGTCTTCGAAGAGGCGCAGATTTTTCGCATCGATCACTTTCTCGGCAAGGAACCGGCGCAGAACATCCTCGCATTCCGCTTCGCCAACGGCTTGTTCGAACCGATATGGAATCGCAATTTCATCGATCACGTGCAGATCGACGTGCCGGAAACGCTCGGCCTCGGCAAGCGCGCGGGCTTCTACGAGCAGACGGGCGCGTTTCGCGACATGGTCGTCACGCACCTGTTCCAGATTCTCGCGTTCATGGCAATGGAGCCGCCCACATCGCTGGAACCTTCGCCTATCAGCGAGGAGAAGAACAAGGTCTTTCGCAGCATGTTGCCGATTCAACCTAACGATGTCGTGCGCGGTCAGTACACGGGTTATCGGACCGAGGAAGGCGTGAGCGCCGAGTCGGAAACAGAGACCTTCATTGCGCTGAAATGCTCGATCGACAACTGGCGCTGGGCGGGTGTGCCCTTCTATCTGCGCACCGGCAAGCGGCTCGCGGAAGGCCAGCGAATCATTTCCATTGCGTTTCGCGAGCCGCCGAAGAGCATGTTTCCGGCAGGTTCGGGCGTGGGTTCGCAGGGACCGGACCATTTGACCTTCGATCTCGCCGATGCCTCGAAGATGTCGCTCTCGTTCTACGGCAAGCGGCCCGGCCCCGGCATGCGTCTCGACAAACTGAGCCTGCAGTTCGCCATGCGCGACACGGGCTTGATCGGCGAAGTGCTGGAAGCCTACGAGCGCCTGATTCTCGACGCCATGCGTGGGGATCGCACGCTGTTCACGACTGCGGAAGGCATCGAGCGGCTGTGGGAAGTATCCACGGCGCTGCTCGAATCGCCGCCGCCCGTGCGGTTTTACGCGCCGGGTTCGTGGGGGCCGAATGCGATTCATCAGCTCGTCGCGCCGCGTGCCTGGCGGCTGCCGTTCGAGCGTGCCTGGCGCGATCCGAACGCGCTCGGAAGCTGATCCTCAGGCGCGTCCGTTGGCTGCCTGAACCGTGTCGGCTTTTGATCTGAACCGGTCGCGATAATCCACCGGATTGATACTGAGCCGCCGAAAGAAGGTTCTGCGAAAGCCGTCGGTATCCTCGAAGCCGCAGCGGCGCGCGATTTCCCGCATCGGCAATTCCGTGGCTTCGAGATAGTGCCGCGCCGCGTCGATGCGCGCATTGGCAAGGAAGGTCATCGGCGTCGTGCCGCAGTCCTTGGCGAAGATGCGCGAGAGATTGCGCGCGCTCATATGCGCGCGGTCCGCAAGCGATGCCACTGTATGCGCGACATGCAGGTTGTCGAGCATGAACTCCTGCAGCGCCATGGTCTGCGAGCCGGGCGCGGCCTGCGTTTCAAGGAGCGGGCTGAACTGCGACTGACCGCCCGCGCGCCGCAGATAAACGACCAGATACTTGGCGACATCCAGCGCCATCTGACGGCCGAAGTCGTCTTCGATCATTGCGAGCGACAAGTCGATACCCGCCGTGACGCCCGCCGTCGTGAAGATGTTGCCGTCACGAACGAAGATGTGGTCCGGCTCGATCCGCGCGCGCGGAAACGTCGCGGCGAGCCGCGGCACGTCCATCCAGTGCGTAGTCACGACTTTGTTGTCGAGCAGTCCCGCCGAACCGAGCGCGAAGAGACCATTGCAGATCGCCGATACGCGGCGGCACTGCTTGTGCTGCGCGCGCAGCCATTCGCTGAGCGCGGGATCGTCGAAGGCGTCGAAGATACCGAGCCCGCCCGGAACGATGATGGTGTCGAACTCCGGGCAGCGGTCGAAGATGGTGCGGTCCGGTACGGTCGTGAGGCCGCTCGACGACTGCACGCTGCCGCGCGTGGTGCCGACCGTCATCATTTCGTACTCGCATTCGCCCTTGCTCAACACGCGGACTTCGGCAAAGGCGTCCTTCGGCCCGGCGATATCGAGCAACTGGAACCCGGGAAAGACGAGCATGCCGACCTTGATGCGTTTCATCGGAGTTTTGGTGTCCGTCTGAAAGCGGGCGGCGGCGGAACACCGTCGCCCTGAACGATTAGTCTAACCGCCCAAAAACACGCGGTCGCGCATGTCATCGATTGCGCACCGCCGGCGCGAAAGCCGGTGCCTTGCGAGGCTGGCGAGCGCCGGCGAGTTCGCTACGCTCGGCGAGCACACCGAACAGCGCGCCAATGGTCGTCCAGACGATCGCCTGCATGCCGATGGACGCCATCCTGAACTTCCACAGCAGCGTGGCGGGAAAGCCGGCCGGCACTTCGTCGATCCCGGGCAGCACGACGATCATCACGGCAAGCATGACGCCGAACGCGAGAATACCGACGAGCGTTCCGTTCCACTGCCCGAACTTCCTCGCCGCGACACTGCGCACGTTGAGCGACAACAGCATGATCGCAAGCGAGATGGCGATGGTCAGAAAGAACAGCGCCGTGCGATAACCGATGGTTTCCGGGTCCCCGACCGATGGCGGATTCGCCGGATAGACGAGGCTCGGCACCACGACGAGCGATACGAACGCCGCAAGCGCCATCCACGCGGCAAGCGGCCGTGCGCCGAGCTTGCCCACCCTGCCCCACGCATATGCGAAGGCAAGCGCGAAGAGCCCGCCGAAAGCCGCGCCATAGGCCACGACACCCGTCAGCAAGCCCATGCCCGCCTGCGTCTCGCGACTGACGAGTTCGGGCTCGGGCGCATCGCCGTGAGCGGCGTGCGCGTGCTCTTCAATTGCAATCGCGCGTTCGACTTGCGGTTCGCCCACCACTCTCGCGAAACCGAACGCAAGCAGTCCCGCGACCACGCCCGCGAGCATGCCGCGCATCAACAGTTTGCCGACCATGATCGTCTCCGCGTCAGTGACAGGGAAAGCCGAGCAGATGGCGTCCATCGTGCACGAACTCGTGAACGTACATGCCGGACACGATCGAGGTCGCTCCCTCTTCCGCGCCGACGAAATACAGCGCGAGCAACATCAAGAGACCGCCGAACACGATCCAGGGTAGTAGCTCGCGCAACGGGATTGGCGTGACCGGTTCGGTAGGAAAAGCAATAGCGTCGTTCATTGAAGACCTCGTTTGAATCGATGATGATGATTGGATGGATGCGCAAGACTCAGGCGTCAACGTTGACGCGCCGCGCCGTCACGACCTTCAGGAGTTCATCGCGCGACAACACGCCGCTCGTTTCGACTACGTTCAGAAGCGCTTCGAGAAAGCGTTCGTAGTAGTCCCAGCGCGGCTGGTCGACGCAACCGATAGCTTCCCACTGTGCAATCGATGCAATCAAGCTCTGCCGGAAGTCCTCCCACTCGAAGCAGCCCGCTTTCGATAACGACAGCGCAAGCCCGAACACATCGCGCTCCCAGCGGTTGGTGAAGAACAGCTTGCCGTCGAGACGCGGCGGCGAATCGGGCGCGCCGAGCATCGACGTCGCCGCGTATTCCTCGAATCGAGTGAACATGACGGGCCTCAGGTCGTGGGCGCTTCGATGAGGGCGACACCCATCATCGATTCCGGCGTCACGAGCGCGGCGAGTTCCGCTTCGCTCATGTGCTCCGTGTTGGCGGGACGCTCGGGCACGACGAACCAGCGGATTTGCGCGCTGCTGTCCCACACTTTCACTTCCTTGTCTGCAAGCACGTTCACGCCGAATTCCGCCAGCACGGCACGGGGCTCGCGCACGCCGCGTGCACGAAACACGGGGTCCTTGTACCAGTACGGCGGCAAGCCGAGAACCGGCCACGGATAGCACGAACACAACGTGCAGATGATGAGGTTATGCACGTTCTCGTCGTTGGCGACGGCGGCCATGTGCTCGCCTTCCGCACCCGTCATGCCGAGCGGCAGTGCAAGCTCCGCGATGGCCTTCGGTGTGTCGTCGACGAGGCGCTTCTTGTACTCCGGATCGGTCCATGCGCGCGCCACGATCTTCGCGCCATTGAACGGCCCGGCCATGGTTTCGAAGTGCTTGAGCACGGCATCGACGGAATCGCTCGCGATCACGCCCTTCTCGATCAACAATGCTTCCAGCGCGCGCACCTTTGCCGCGCTCGACGCTTCGCGGTCGTCGGGAAATTCAAAGAGTTGGCTCATGCTGCGGTGGCTCCGGATCAGTTGGCCGCTTGTACGTAGGCTTCGTACAAGTCGGCATAAAGGGTGGTGTTCGCTTCGCTCTTGTCGGCGCCCCAGATGTCGGCGGTATCGAACGCAATGCGATACACGGGCATGGGCGCGCCTATACCGTCCGGTCCCGTCGATACGAAATACGAGAACGCGCCCGGATACACGAGATCGACGACGCCGGTCTTGTTGCGCAGATAGCCGGGCAGACGCGTGTGATCGACCGCTTCGGGGTCGGCTATGCGTACCGCGTCGCCCTTCGCAAAACGCGCGGCGCTTTCGAGCGCGTGATAACCGGAGTCGCCGTTCGTCAGATACGCGTCGATCTGCGCGGTGAGCGCGGCGTCGGGTTTCCCAGGCAGCGCGGCATCGGGGTTCGCGCGGTAGTGCGCGGTCTTTTGCGCGAGTTCGTCGGCCGAGATGTAGCCTTGATCGACGAAGAACTGCGAGATGCCGCCGAGCCATTTCTCGTAGTACCGATACTTGAAATACTCGAACGGCTGCATGTCTTCCGCGCCCGTGCGCAGCGAGGCCCACGTCCAGTCGTTCTTGAATGTCGTCGGCAGCGTGTCGACAGGATAGCGATGCAGCGCATTGGAGAGATGCGCGCTTTCCGCCATCATCACGGTATGAATACCGAAGATGCGCGTCTCCCACGGTTCCACGAACACGCGCCGTTCGGTGCTGACGGGGCCGAGATTTTCGATGCCGCCAAGATGATGCTGTAGTTTCACGATGTGCTCCGTGCGTAAAGAAACGAGTTCAGCTCAGCCGATGCTCGCGTTTGAACAACAGCGCTTCGCCGACCACTTCCGACACGAAGCCGAAGACCGCGCCCGTCACGAGCGCCGCTGCGGCCACGAGTGCAGGATTGCCGATGCCAGCGGTCGTGATCGCCTTGCCTGTTGCCACCGTCGTGCCGACCGTCGATGCAAAGCCCCACACGATGGCCGGCAAGACATCGAGTAATCTGATCTTTGCTGCCTGCACCATCGCCGCGCTGCCGATGCCGACGAACACCGCCGCCGCAAACGCGCCACCGCTCGTCGTCGCAATGCAGAGCAACGTGAGCGATGCGATGACCAGCCCCGTGAGATTCGACGCGACGCTCTTCACGAAGCCCGCGCGACCGCCGCCAAGCACGAAGAACGACGCCCATGCAATGAACGTCACCCAGACGGGTACGGGAAATACGGTCCCGGTGAGCCATGTATCCGCGACGGCCAGTACGCCAATGCTCAATGTGTATGCTTCGGGCTTTTTCATGCGCGTGCTCCTCGATAAGACATGAATAAATGGGTCAATGCATGCAGGAAAGAAGTCCATCGCGCATGTGCCGTGCGTCGATGTTTCTGCCGATCATCACGAAGCGGTTCTCACGCGCTTCGTCGCGCTTCCATGCGCGGCCGAAGCTCGCATCGAGCAGCATGTGGACGCTATGAAAATGCAGACGCCTTGCTTCCTCGTGCACGTTGAGCACGCCTTTCATGCGCAGCAGTTGTTGCCCCTGCGTCTGCACAAGCTGGTTGATCCACTGATTGAAGCGGTTTGCGTCAATGGCGCCTGGAACGACGATCGCGCAAGAAGCGATGCTGTCGTCGTGTTCGTGATCGTGGCCTTCTTCATCGAGCAAACCGGGTTCGACGGCGAGCAGGTTATCGAGCGAGAAACTCCGCACGCCGAGCAACGCATCGACGTCGACGGCTGAATGGTTCGCGAAGTCGATCTGCGCGGTGGGATTGATTTGCCGGAGTTCTTCGACGAGCGCGGCCACTTTCGCGGGCACGGCCACATCCGTCTTGTTGATGATGATGCGGTCCGCAAACACGATTTGTTCGCGCGCGATGTCATCGTGAAGCTGGGCGGATGCGTGCATTGCATCAACAACGGCTACGACGGCTTCGAGTTCGAGACGTTCGCGCACGTCGGGGTCTGCGAGAAAGGTCTGTAGCACGGGCGCGGGATCGGCGAGCCCGGACGTTTCGATGATCAGCCGTTCCAGCCGGTCGCCGAAGCGTGTAAGCAGATCGCGCACGCTTGCGACGAGATCCGTGCGGACCGTGCAGCACACGCAACCGTTATTGATCTCGATGACGGCTTCTTCGTCGGCGACGATCAACTGACCGTCTATGCCGACTTCGCCGAACTCGTTGACCACGATGCCGATCTGCATCGGCCGCGTTGCATCGAGAATGTGATTGACGAGCGTGGTCTTGCCCGCGCCAAGAAAGCCGGTGACGACGGTAGTGGGAATTCTGCGGATTTGCATGGCGGAGTCATCCTTGGCGCGTGCTTCGCAGCGATGCGCGGTTTGTGAACGGATGACTCTTTAGCGACTTCCACGCCGTGTTTGGCGAGGTGGCTGTGTGCTGTCGATTGTTGGCGGGGTTGGGAAGGGTTTGTGGCCGTTTCGGTTGCTAGCGGCTGAGACGGACACAAGTGGCCGTTTGGTGGCGTGCTCGAGTTAGCGCCGCGTTGCGCGATGGCGGCGCATGGTGGAGCGGGAATGGTGCGGGACGTGCTGCTTGGGTGTGCACTTGAAGCGGCCAAACGCTTTGACTAAGAGGGATTCGACGACACCAACGGCGCAGCGCCGACCGCAGGGTCAGGTGTCATCACATGTGCTGCGCGCAAGCGAGCGCCAATAGCGTTTCCCGTTTCCACTGCACTTTTGTCGATGCCACCAAGAAGAAAGTCCATGTGCTCCGAGACACTGGCGCTGATCTTTTGCTGATAGAACGTGTTCATCTCGACACGCGTATTGAAGCGCGAAGGGTCCTGCTCGGTGGGAACCAGCGACGCTTTCACGTCAGAAAGCGTGACTTGCCATACGGCCTCGGTGTCGCCACGCGAGCGCGACGTGACGCGTACGGCTTTGACCTGCATCAACTGCGTCGCATGCGACGACATGATGATCTTCGGCAGAGCGCGTGAATCGGCTTCGGAGTCCAGGCGCAGCAGCGTCACAGGAATCGAACCGGCCGTTTCTCTTAACGTGTCGCCGAGCGTGTGCGCAAAATGTCTACCGGCCCCTGCGTTCCATGAATCGCCGAACAGCGAACTGTCCACCACGATCAGCAAGCTGCGTACTTTTGTGGGCTGCTGTCGCGCATTCACGGTCGAAAGCACTTCGGGGCCGCTTGCGCAGCCCGACAGTATCGATGCGGCGCAAAGCAGCGTGGCGAGTCCGGCTCTTCTCATCATGGAAGTTCCAGTTGTAGTTTTAGATGTTTACCGTGCAGGCGTTGGCGATGTTTACGGCTTGAACGATGCGAACTTGAGGTTGTGCCGCCTTTTATATGACGGACAACCTCTGTACGCGCTCGCGCTCTCAGAACGTCTGCCAGTCCCCTTCCGCGCTCGCGGTCGCTGCATGCGTCGGCGCAGGTTTCGGCGCTGTCTTCGCTGAGGCGCGAGGCTTGGTCGGCGCTGGAGCGCGAGGTTTGAGAGCGACGCGAGACGCGCTCGTTGGCTTCGCCGCCGTGGATACCGGAACCGCGCGCGCAGCCGCTGCATCCACCTTGAATACAGCGACGAGATCACGCAACGAAGCCGACTGCGACGCCATGGACTGCGCGGCCGCCGATGCTTCCTCGACGAGCGCCGCGTTCTGCTGCGTCATTTCATCCATCTGCATGACTGCGGTGTTGACCTGTTCGATGCCATGATGCTGCTCGCCCGATGCCGAGCTGATCTCGCCCATCAGATCGGCCACGCGCTTCACGGCCTGCACGATCTCCGTCATCGTGCGGCCCGCGTTGTCCACGAGCGCCGAACCATTGTTCACGCGCTCCACGGACTCGGTGATCAGATCCTTGATCTCCTTTGCGGCCGTCGCGCTGCGCTGTGCAAGCGTGCGCACTTCGCCCGCCACCACCGCGAAACCGCGACCTTGTTCGCCTGCGCGCGCGGCTTCCACTGCCGCATTCAATGCGAGGATGTTGGTCTGGAACGCGATGCCTTCGATGACCGAGATGATCTGCGCGACTTGCTCCGAGCTGCCGGCCCGGTTACGAACCGTGTGGCTGCAGTCCGTCCGTCTGCGGTTATTCGCCGGCTTGCACCGCTGAATCGAACGTCCGCAGGCGCGCATGAGTCTTCACGACCCTCAACCGCCCTTCTCCCCCACGTACCGACGACGACGGCTTTCAACGCTACAACGGCCATTCGACATTCAGCTATCGAGGCCCGAACGAAGACCGCAGCTATACGAACGTCATTCGAGCAACGATGCGATCCACATCTAAGTTTCCAACTCGAAGTCTGCATAAGACGCCCCGCTCTCCGTTTATCTGCTCGACGAGCGCGAAGCCAGGTAACGTTGTGGCGCCTCTCCCGTGACCTGACGAAACATGACGATGAAAGCACTGGCACTGCGATAGCCAAGCTTCTTCGAAACTTGCGTCACAGGCTGTCCCAGCGTAAGGAGCGTGATTGCCTCCGCGACTCGTATCTGCTGACGCCATGCGCCAAAGGTCAATCCAGTCTCGGCATTCAGATAGCGCGCCAATGTTCGCCCGCTGGTGTGAAACTGCTCGCCCCAGAAATCGAGCGTCAGTTCGCTCGCCGGGTCGTTCATCATGTGCTCGCAGATCTGCAGCAGCCGTGCATCGCGCGGCAATGGCACGCCGGGCTCGGCGAGCGCGGGCGTCTCTCTCAACACCTTCAGCAACAGCGGCGCGCTGAGCGAGGCATGGCTTCCCTCGGCGTATCGCTCGCCCGCGGCGCCCAGCACGATGGCCAGCTCTCTCATCAACGGCGACACTGCAATCACGGCCGGTTGATGCCACGACCACGGAAACACACGCGGCTCGAAATACACACTGCATAGTTGCGTGTCGCCGACCGCGTGCAGTTCGTGATCGACATCGGATGGCAGCCAAACTGCGCGCGACTGCGGCAGCGTCCAGGTGCGCGAGGGCGTGAGCACGCGCACGACGCCGCGCACGGCGAACACCAGTTGTCCGTGCTTGTGTTGATGCCAGGTTATACGCTCGCCATGACGATAGTCGACGAGGGTCGCCATCACGTCTCGCGACAGCGGGACGCGTTCGATCGGATAGCGTTTGAGCAGGAACTCTTTCATGGTCGCGAAAAAGTGGTCGCAAAAAAATATCGACAAAACACCAATAGTTGTCAGAAATTCGATATTCGGTGTCGGCCTGATTTTTCGACGAAACGCTAAACTCGTCGTCACTCAACACTTAGCGCCGACCCATCGGTTGAAATGTTAATGGTTCGCATTCTCGCATTTTTGTCGCCGCCCAATGCGCTTTGCGGGCAGCCGCCTGCCTTGGCTGCTTTCAACGAGGGTGTGCGCACGTGTCTCTGATAGCCTCGTCGATCCGCAGCGCGCGCGGGTTGTTGCCTGTCGCGCTGGTCGTCAGTCTCGTCAGCGGCGCGGCGAACGCGGCGCTCGTCGCGCTGATCAATCAGGCGCTGCGCGCAACCGGCGACGAACTACTCACGCTCGGCGTGCGCTTCGCGGCGCTGGGCGTCGTGGTCATTCTCACGCGGGTCGTTTCGCAGATGCTGTTCATGTATCTTGGACAGCACGCCAAGGCGAGGTTGCGCTTGCAGACGATCGGCCGCATCGCGGGCGCGTCGTACCGCGATCTCGAACGATGCGGCGCGTCGCGCGCCATCAACGCGCTCACGCAGGACCTCGACACCATCGTCGTGTTCTTCATCAGTCTGCCGTCGATCGTCATGCAGGGCGCGGTGATCGCGGGTTGTCTCGTCTATCTCGGCATGCTGTCCCTGCCGATTCTGCTGTTCGCGCTCGTCGCGATCGGCGCGGGATCGCTCGGCACGCATCTGATCGGCTCGCGGGCGCTTCTCCATCTGCGCGATTCGCGGCAGCGTGAAGACGGCCTGTTGCAACGCTTTCGCTCGCTCTTCGACGGCGCGAAGGAACTGAAGCTGCATCGCGCGCGTGCCGAAGCGTTCGTCGCGCGTGATCTCGCCCCGCATGTCGAAGCGGTGCGCGCGCAGCGCACGCGCGGCTACATGCTGCACGCGTTGGCCGCGAGCTGGGGCAATCTGCTGCTGTTCGGCTTCGTCGGCCTGACCCTCTTCGTGCTCGCGCGTCTCTTCGATGCCGACGCGCACGTGATGTCCGGTTACGCGCTCGTCTTCCTTTACCTCATCATGCCGGTCGAAGGATTGCTGGCGGCCCTGCCCGCCATTGGCAGCGCGCGGATCGCGTTCGAGCGCATCGATCAGCTCGAACAAGCCCTGCCGCCCGAGCCCGCAAGCGCCTCGCTCGACGCCGACGCGTTCGCGAGCATTACGCTCGAAGGCGTCGAACATCGCTACGTGCGCGAAGCCGAGGACGGTTTTTTCACGCTCGGACCTATCGATCTGACGTTCCGGGCGGGCGAACTCGTCTATCTCGTGGGCGGCAACGGTAGCGGCAAAACCACGCTCGCGAAGGTGCTGGTCGGGCTGTATGCGCCGGAGTCGGGACGCATCGTCATCGACGAAACGGTGGTAGACGACGGCAATCGCGCCGCTTACCGCCAGCTTTTCTCCGTCGTCTTCAGCGATTTCCATTTGTTCGATTCGCTGCTCGGCCTGCCCGCGCACAGCGAGGCCACGGCGCGCGCGCTGCTCGTGGCATTGCAACTAGAGCACAAGGTGCGCATCGACAACGGCCGTTTTTCGACGCTCGATCTGTCGCAAGGCCAGAGGAAGCGTCTTGCCTTGCTGGTGGCGTTTCTGGAAGACCGCCCGTTCTATCTCTTCGACGAATGGGCCGCCGACCAGGACCCCGCGTTCAAGGACGTCTTCTATCGCGTGCTGCTGCCGCAACTGAAGGCGCGCGCCAAGACGGTGCTCGTCATCACCCACGACGACCGTTATTTCGATCTCGCCGATCGTATCGTCAAGCTCGACAGCGGTCAGGTGAGTTCCACGAAAAAGGCGGCGCTCGCATGAACGGCCACGTCTACCAGACGGCGTACGCGACCGCGACGCCGCCCGCCTTCTCGCTCGAAGGCGTGTCGCGCTCGGCGGGCGGGCGCACGCTCTTGCATCCGCTGGATCTGCATATCGAACCGGGCCGCGTGACGGGGCTTGTCGGGCACAACGGCTCCGGCAAATCCACGCTCGTCAAGCTGCTCGCAGGACAGATTGCGCCGGATACGGGCGTCGTCCGATGCGCGGGCCGGCCGCTCGCCGACTGGAGCACGCGCGAGTTCGCGCGTGAAGTCGCCTGGCGTCCGCAGCAGACGCCATCGACCGATGGCATGACGGTGCGCGAGCTCGTCGCGCTCGGCCGCTATCCGTGGCACGGCGCGCTCGGGCGCTTCACGGCCGGCGACGCCGCGCACGTCGACCGGGCGATGCAAGCCGCCGATGTTCATTGTTATGCCGACCGCACCGTGGACAGCCTGTCGGGCGGCGAGCGCCAGCGCGCGTGGATCGCGATGCTGGTCGCGCAGAACGGGCGCTGCATGCTGCTCGACGAACCGACGTCGGCGCTCGATGTCGGCCATCAGCTGACCGTGCTCGAACTCGTCAGGACGCTGTGCGCCGAGCGCGCGATGACCGCTGTCATCGTCATGCACGACATCAACATGGCGACGCGCTTCTGCGACCGGATCGTCGCGTTGCGCGAGGGGCGTCTGCTGATGCGCGAGGACGCGGCGGTCATCGTCGATCCGGCGCGGCTCGAAGCCATCTACGGCGTGCCGATGTCGGTTACGACCGATGCGTCCACCGGCCGCCGCATGTGTTTTCCGTCATGAAGTCGCCACCGAGACGCGCGCTGCTGCGAGGCGCCGCCGCGCTGCTCGCGTTCTCGCGCGCCGCGCGCGTCGTGGCCGGACCGGCGCCGCGACGTATCGTCGTATTGAACTGGGAGCTGACCGAGACGCTGCTCGCGCTCGGGCGCGCGCCGGTCGGCATTCCGCTGCCCGCGTGGTATGCGAACACGATCGCGGTGCCGCCGCTGCCGTCCGATGTCGCGGATATCGGCCTTCTCTATCAACCCAATTTCGATGCGCTGCTCGCGCTCGCGCCAGACCTGCTGATCGTCACGCCCGCGCATGCGGGACTGCTCGCGCCGCTGCGGCGTATCGCCCCGACGCTTACGCTCGGCGCGTATATGACCGACGGGCATCCCTACGCGAGCCTGTGCGCCGAAACCCGCGTGATGGCCGATGCCTTCGACGCCCGCGCCCGGGCCGACGCGCTCTTCGCGTCGACCGAGCGCGTCATGAGCGACATCGCGGCGCGCGTGCCGCGCGGCCGGCCGGTGATCGTCGCGGACGTGATCGACGAGCGGCATCTGCGCGTGTACGGCGCGGGCAGTCTCTTCAACGATGTGCTCGCAAAGATCGGGCTGTCGAACGCCGCGACTGCGCGCGTGCGCTGGACGACGAACGCGATGGGTTCCACCGTCGTGCCGTTGCCCCGTCTCCTCGAAGCCGCCGACGCCGATATCGCGTTGACTCGGCCGCTCGCGCCCGACATCCGCGCGGCGCTGACGGCGAGCCCGCTCTGGCGCGCGCTGCCAGCGGTCCGCGAGAAGCGCGTGGCCGTGTTGCCGGTGATCGCCCCGTACGGCGGCCTGATTTCGATGCAACGCTTCGCGACCGCGATGGCGAATGCACGCGCCATCATCGATAACGGCGGAGGTGGGCTTGCGTAGCAGCCGCGTCGCGCTCACTCGCCCGTCGGCGCCGCCACGCGACTGGCGGCTTGCACTTTTCGCCGGCCTGATGCTGCCCGCCGCGTGCCTCGCCGCGTTGCATTTGCATGGCGCGCTCGACGGCGCATCGTTCTGGAAGGCGCTCGTTTCGCCCGATCTCACCGACATGCGCGACGTGCTGGTGCACGAGAGCGTGCTGCCGCGCATCGCCATGACGCTGCTGTGCGGCACGGCGCTCGGGCTTGCGGGCGTGCTGGTGCAGCAGGTGTTGCGCAATCCGCTTGCCGAACCGATGACGCTCGGCATCTTCCCCGGCGCGTATCTCGGGCTCGCCGTCGTGAGCGTGTGGCTGCCGGGCTGGCTCGCAGCGGGTCGCGAAACCATCGCGCTCGCGGGTGGCGCGCTGGCAATGATCCTCGTGCTCGGCCTGGCATGGTTGCAACGCATGTCGTCGCTTGCCGTGATTCTCGCGGGCATGGTGGTGAATTTGTACTGCGGCGCGATCAGCCTCGCGATCGGCGTCATGCATTTCGATCTGCTGCAAGGCTTGCAAATCTGGGGCGGCGGCGCACTCGATCAGACCGGCTGGCGAAGCGCCGCGCGCGTTGCGGCGAGCGTGGGCGGTTGCGCGCTGGCGTCGGCGCTGCTGCATCGACCGCTGCAACTCTTCGATGCCGGCGATGCCACCGCTCGCAATCTCGGCGCCGCCGTCGGCTGGATGCGCGGCGCGGCGCTGCTGGTCGCGGTCGTGCTCACGGCGAGCGTGGTGGCGCAGGTCGGCGTGATCGGGTTCGTCGGATTGGCGGCGCCGCTCCTCGCGCGGCTCACGGGCGCGCGCCGCCTGCGCGACCGGCTCGTGTGGGCGCCGCTTTTGGGCGCCGCCCTGCTCTTTCTCACCGACGAACTCGTGCGCATCGTCTCGCAGGGCGAGCTGTTCTCGGCGCATCTGATTCCCACCGGCACGGTCACGTCGATGATCGGCGTGCCGCTCCTGGTCGTCCTGCTGCCGCGCCTTCGCACCACGCCGGACATCCGCGAAACGCATGACCGCGGCACCTCGCCGCACGCCGTGCGCACGATGCCGCTCGTATGGGCAGCGCTCTTCGCGATCACGTGCGCGTTGTCGTTCGTCGTCACGCGCGGACCGGACGGTTGGCGGTTCGCGCATCCGGCCGACATCGACGCGCTCCTCTTCTGGCGCGTGCCGCACCTGCTGGCCGCACTCGCAGCGGGCAGTCTGCTGGGCGCGGCGGGCGCGCTGTTGCAGCGCATGACCGCGAATCCGATGGCAAGCCCAGACCTGCTCGGCGTCGGCTCGGGCGGCATGTTCGGCGTCGTCGCGGTGCTGCTGATCGCGGGCAGCTTCGAACCGGCCGCGCTGTTCGCGGGAAGCGTGGCCGGCGCGTGCACCACGCTCGGCCTGCTGCTCTGGCTCGGGCGGCGCGCGCGGTTCGCGCCAGAGCGGTTGCTGCTCGTCGGATTGTCGATCAGCGCGCTGTTCCAGGCGGTCGTCGGCGCGGTCATGGCGAGCGGCGATCCACGCGCGGGCGTGCTGCTCGATTTGCTGGTCGGGTCGACCTACTACATCGAGCCGGCGATGGCATTGCTCATGGCCGTGCTGGCGATGTCGGTACTCGCCGTGGCGCCGCTGTTCGCGCGCTGGCTGGCGGCGCTCGGCGCCGGTCCGCAGGTGGCGGCGAGCATCGGCGTGCCGGTCGGGCGCGCGCGCTTCGGCCTGTTGCTGCTCGCGGCGGTATCGACGGCGGCGGCGACGGTCGTGGTCGGACCGCTGTCCTTCGTCGGGCTGATCGCGCCGCATATCGCGCGGCTCTCGGGCGGGCGGCGTCCGCTGCCGCAGGTCTACCTCGCAGCGATGCTCGGCGCGCTGCTGATGGTCGTTGCGGACTGGCTGGGACGGCAGATTCCTTATCCGGAGCAACTTCCGGCCGGTCTCGTCGCGACACTGCTCGGCGGTCCGTGGCTCGTCATGCTGATCCTGCTGCGCGGTGCGCGGCAAACATGACGGTTGCATCGAAGTCGATAGAACGGGGCCGCGCGTGCCTCGCACCATACAACCAATGTCCCCCATCCGATTCAAGCCCGCATGCAGCGGGACGACGCCGTTTGTCTATTCAACGATGGGATGAGAAAACATGAAAAGAGGGAATGACCCGCGCGGCGCGATGCCCGCGCCGACGACGGGATGGCACGTGCGCGCGCCGCGCATGACGCCGCTTGCGCTCGCGCTTTTGACGATGCTCGGCGCGACGTCGCCGCCCGCACGCGCGCAAAACCCGGCGGGCAGCGATGTGACGTTGCCCGCCGTCGTGGTGACCGACAGCACCGGCGCCGATGCGACGACCGAAGACAGCGGCTCGTACGCCGCGAAACGCGCGACCATCGCGGGCAAGAGTGCGCAATCGATCAAGGAGACCCCGTATTCGGTTTCCGTCGTCACGCGCCAGCAAATGGACGACCGCAACGACACGACCATCGAAGAAGCCTTGCGCTACGTGACGGGCGTCAGTTCGGTCAGCTACGGCGACGGCACGGCTTATTTCCGCGCGCGGGGCTCACAACTTGGCATCGAATTCGATGGCACGCCCATCGTCAGCGGCCTGCAATATCTCACGCAATTCGACCTCGCGATGTACGACCGCGCGGAAGTGTTGCGCGGACCGGCCGGCGTGATCGACGGCGCAGGCGAGCCCGGCGGCGTCGTCAATCTCGTGCGCAAACGGCCGCAAAATCAATTCCATCTGACGACCGACACACAAGTCGATTCCTTCGGCAGCGTGCGGCAGATGATCGACGTCACCGGACCGCTCAACAAGGACGGCAGCCTGCGCGGGCGTGCGGTGATCGTCGGCGAGGCCGGGCATCAATCGATCGACCGGGCGCGCAGCAAGGAGTTCATGGCCTATGGCGCGATCGACTACGACTTCACGCCGCGTACGACGCTCTCGCTCTCGGGCGGCTACGAAGTCCTGCCGATGTACGGCCTCGACTACGGCGCGAGCGGCGTGCTCAATGCGGATCAGACCGCACTCGTCGGCCGCGTGCCGAGTTCGTATGCACAGAACTTCAGCCCGAGCTGGAACACGTCGTACACGTCGATTCAGGAAGCCAACGCGAACCTCGTGCATCGCTTCGAAAGCGGCTGGAAGTCCTCCACGACGTTGTTCTACCGGCACATGCTGACGCGGGCGTACTACGCGTACTCGGGACCGGGCGCGACCACCGATGGCCTCAGCTTCTACGGCGATCAGAATCAGCGCAACACGTACGACTGGTTCGGCGCGGACAGCAACGTGTCCGGTCCCATCCGGCTCTTCGGGCAGACGCACACGTTGACGGTCGGCGCAAATTATTCGGTGATGTCGTCGACGGCGCTCTCGGGCTTCCAGTCCGTCGATGGCCCGTTCGACGGCGGCACCTTCAGCCTGTTCGATCCCAACGCCGTGCCGCAGGTCGATACGCCCTTCAGCTTCGGCACGAACGAGCGCACCGTCCAGTACGGCATCTACGCGCAGGCGCGCATCAAGCTCGCGAATCCGCTGACGCTCGTGCTCGGCGCGCGCGAGGCGTTCGTACAGGATCGCACGCAATCGACACTGCCCGACCTCTCGGACTGGGCGACGAACTCGCAGATCAACCATCGTTTTCTGCCGTCGGCGGGACTCGTCTGGGATATCGTGCCGGCGGTCACCGCGTACGCGAATTACGCGCGCTTCCTCGACGCCCAGACGCAGACGACATTCTCCGGCGCGGGCATTCCACCGCGTTCCGGCGAGCAATACGAAGTCGGCGTGAAGAGCAGCGTGCTCGGCGGACGCCTGAATACGAACATGGCGCTGTTCCGTATCAACGACAACAACCGCGCGGTCGACGATCCCGATCATCAGTTCTATTACCTTGCCGCCGGCAAGGCACGCAGTCAGGGCGTCGAACTCGAAGTCACCGGACAGCCGATGCCGGACTGGAACGTCTATGCGGGCTACACGTACCTGAACGAGCATTTCGAGAACGATGCGCCCGGCCTCACCGATGGCACGGACCCCAAGCATCTCTTCAAACTGTGGACGCGGTATCAGTTTACGCAGGGCGTCATGCGCGGGGTATCGGTCGGCGGCGGCATGCTCGCGCAGACACGCATATCGCGCGGCGTCGAACAGGGCGCGTATGCCATCTTCGATGCGCAGGTCGGATATCGCTTCAACAAGCATCTCGAAGCGACACTGCAGTTGAACAATATCTTCGATCGCGGCTATTACATTCGCCCACCCGGCCAGTTCTACAGTGTATTCGGCGACAGGCGTAACGTCATGTTGAGTGTGCGGACCGACTTCTAAATTTACGATGACGCTTGGGTGACTGTCGGGACGGAAGCACTGACCTTCCACCGTCGGGTTGTCCGCAGACAGGCGATGATCGCCATCGGCTGTCTGCTTCTGAGTAACATAAAGAATCAGCAAGAATTTCGTGAGACGAAGTCACCGCAAACGACATATAACGGAAGTTGGTAAGTCTCGGTCAAAGATTCTCAGTGACACCAAGCAACGCAAGTTGGTGCTCAGCAGCCGCCGTCATCCAACCCAGCAACCTAGAGTAGACTGCAACCTCAACATCAAAAACCCCCGCACCTCGGTCCTCACTGTTGGGAGCACTTCAAATGAAAGTTCTCGTAGTGGACGATTACACCGATACCACCGACATGCTCGCCGAAATCGCGGGGTCCATGGGTCATGCGGTCACTCGCGCCTACACCGGCACCGAGGCGCTGAAAGCGGCCGCAGGTGAAGGCGCGTTCGAACTCATTCTTCTGGATATCGGGCTTCCCGATATCAATGGCCACGCTCTGTGCATGCGACTCCGCGCATCCGAGAAATATGCCTCCCGGCGCATCTTCTCGCTGACCGCACACGACGACATCCACGAACATTTCGATATGTCGTGCTTCGATGGACACTTGTCCAAACCGCTATCCGTCGCCGCCATCGAATCGTTGCTGTCGGGAAAGAAAGCCGAAGAGCCGGTTCGCTAATCGAAACTCCGTCGCTTGCACCATCGTGCGCTTCGACGTATCGAACCACGGTGCAGACGATCAAATCAGGGAGGCCGCAGTGCCAGACATCAATGGATTCGCTGACGACCGTTCCGATCACAAACTCGAATCGTTACGCCCACTCGCCGATTATCTGGAACGCGCGCTCGACAAGGCGACAAGCGTCGTCCTTATTCGGCATACCGCCGACGTTTGCACGGTCTATCTCGGCGACCCATCCGGGCCCAAGGAAGAGTTGAAACAAGTAGGCTCGATTCCAAAATCGCTCGCCGATGAAATGCTGGAACTGACCTCGTCAGGTGCAAATCGAATCGAAATCGACGAGCAGTCGTATCGCTTCGTGCGCAGCTTCACGCAGATCGACGACACAGCCGCCATCGTCTTCAAGGCTGACTAATCGCCGCTGCTACTTCAACTGCATCAAGCAACGGAGGCGTCAGTTGAGCAACGCTTTGGATGCGATTCTGGCGCAGACGTGGAGCCATCTGCTTTCAGGCGCCAATCCCGGCCGCGAGCGTTCCGCCTACACGTTGATGCAGTTCGCGACCGTCGGGCTCGATGGCGCGCCGAAACTGCGCACGGTCGTAATGCGGCGTGCCATCCAGGACCGCGCGCTTGTGAGCTTTCACACGGACGTGAGATCGGAAAAGGTCGCTGAGATCGAACAGGAGCCGAACGTCTCCGCGCTTGTCGGCGACTGGAGTGCCGGCATCCAGATTCGACTCGAAGGGCGCGCGCAACAAGTCATCGACGACGACGAAAGACTCGCCGTGTGGAATGCGAGCCGCCCCGGATCGCTCGCGCTTTATCGCGCGCCGTTGCCTCCGGGAACACTAGTGGACAGTCCGCCCGATGCGCGCCCGAAGCCCGACGACACAACAGCGCACACTCAGACGGATGGCTTCGAACACTTCTGCCTCATCGACGTCATCGTCAGTAAGATCGATTTCCTCGACGTCTCGGGCGAAATGCACCGGCGCGCAAACTTCTGGCTCGAACGCAACGAGTGGCACGGTCATTGGATCGCGCCATGAATGCGACCAACCTCGACTTCATGCGTGTGAAACGAGCGGCAAGCGAATAATGAAGACGCAACCGTGGCCAGGAATGTCCTTCACTTCCACGGTTCCCCTCAAAGTTTCTACGTTGCGCCTCACAATAGTCAGTCCTAAGCCCAGTCCGCTGCGATCCGCATTGAATTGCACGAAAGGATCGAACATCGACTCGCCGTTCTTACAAGGAAGTCCTCCGCACTGATCGTGGATTTCAATAAAGACGTCGTGATTCACATAGATTCTCAACGCGACCGCGCTTTTCTCCTTGGTGAACTTGAACGCATTCTGTAAGAGGTTGATTATCGCCTCATACAACAGGTCGCGATCTCCACGAACCTTGATGAGCGCGTCGACCGGAGTAACGGAAAAGCTTTTTCCACGGGCTGTCGCGTCCACTCGCGCCGCTCCCTCGATTTCGAGGATTAATGGAGCAAGACTGAAGATAACGTCGTCATAACGTACGGTCGCCGGGTCTGCGGAGTCGCGAAGCATTCGATCAGTCAGCTTGCCGAGTCGCAAAAGACTACGCTCAGCAAGTAGTCCGGTGGCTCCTTTCGCGCTGAGATTTCCTCTTTGTAAAGCGGTGAATGCAAGCAGCGTAGTGTGGATCAGATTGCGCATCTCGTGCGCGAGCATTCTGTTCTCATCGGTCTGCGTCTGAGCGCCGCTATTCGTGCGCGCGTTGTCTCGCGCGGCTGAATAAGCCATCACGGCATTGGCAACCGCCGTATCGATGCACAGATTGAGTATTCGAAACTCCTGTACCGTGAAAGGCGCATCCCGTTCTACGGCCAGTTCGGTAATCGCCTGGCATAGATCGCCGTAACCTACTACGATGTCTTCGATCTTGAGTCCCGTTCCGAATAGCACCCTGCCTGCCTCGCGTGCGGTTCTGCCTATCGGGGTATCGTTCGATCTACCCCGTTCGGGAAGCCCCGTTGTCGAATTCTGAGTTTCGGCGGTGCGGTGCTGGCGCAGAAGTTCGGTAATTTGCGTAAGCAGTTCGGGAAGGACGATCTTTATATCCGCCATCGCCGGAGATTCAGCGTTCCGCTTGAAAGTCATGATGCGGCAACGTTCAAGCAAGATGCTTCGATTATTCTTGAGAAACTCGTGCATCATGGCCCTGCTCCTGATGAAGTCCAAAGCCAGGAAGCGTCCTTCAGGGAGACGATCTCGCCTGCATCGACAAGGATCGATCAGACCTTGACCGCCCGCCTTGAAACTTCGTTGGTCAAACTAATGTCGCGTTGTCGTTCGAACCGTATCGTCTTTCTCTTGTTGTGGGCGACGGTTTCACCGCTGGACTAGCGCAATCGCTATTCCCGTGCCGTGCTCCCGTGCCCATAAATAACAGTTTGGCGACCTCCCGCAGGCAACGACTGATAATCGGCGATTTCGGCTGACGCACGACGAGAAGCGAGCGAATAACGCCCGCTCGCGTTCACACCAACTCGGCTCCCTGCGCCGTTTACCGACCGGCATGACGCCGCTCGGAACGCCGATTGCTCTTTCGTCGGTCCGTATGTGGTTCCAAAAGGAGAAGCTAAATGGCAGGCGACAGTTCGTACAAGCCCGGTGAAATCGTCAAAGTATCGGGCATTTACTCAGTGGTCTATGAGGACGGGAAAGATACCTTCGAAGTCACCTGCGTCGAGGGCGAACATTTTCCGCCCACGCGAAACGGAAAAGGCGCGCACTTCGAGCTGAAATACGGAGCGACGCATTCGCACAAGCATGAAGCGTTGAAGGAAACTCAAGCGCAAGCCTGAGCGCATATAAGGTATTGGTCGCGGTACGTCCTACAGACTCGGGACGCACCGCGAACACTGCATCGGCGGATTAAAGCGCTCGTGCCTTGTTTTCGCGCGGCATAAGGAAAGCCAGCACGGCCGCGACGATAAATAACGCAGGCACATCGCCGAGCAAATGACCGACGTGGCGCGTGCCGTCCATCTCGGCGCCGAACGACTGCACAGCCATGATTGCGCCGTGCACGACGCTCGACCATACCGTGAACCAGATCAGGCTCAGATGCTTCATCGGGTTGCGCGATGCCATCAGTAGAAACACGCCGAGCGTCGCGTAGATGCCGACGATCATCAGCGGGTAGTCCGAATGGCTGCTTTGCCAACTCCATCCGGAAGGCCACAGGATCATGAGCGGCCATAACGCGAAGATGGCGATTAAACCCACGGCAATCAGCGCGATGCGCAAGGCGGCGAGTCGTCGGGCGTCGTTCATCATGCGCTCCCAAAGAAGGCGTGCTTGTCGCACACGATACTCCCGCGCACCGCTCCCTACTCGGCGGCTCCTTCGCATCGGCAACGTAGTCGAGCGTCTGCGCGCCTGACGGACAATTACTCGTAGCGCTCCGTCACAGAACGCCGTCCCCGGAACGATAGGATCATCACAAAACCGGTCGATATTGTTGCGATTCTCTCGTTCAGAACACGAAAACTAGGGCTATCTGTTATTGACGCACCATTTACATGATGCGAAGATCACAACACAACACGCGGCCCGACCGCGAAAACATAAGAATTCGTCTATTTGACGAAGGAGACATCAGGATGAGTCAGCCGGTCGCGGCCGCTTCATCGCCGCCAAATCCGTTGATCCGTGTAACCGGCGTCACCAAAAGGTTCGGTGGCGTCCAGGCGCTGCGCGGCGTCGATCTCGAAGTTCTGCCGGGCGAAGTGCACGCGCTGCTCGGCGAAAACGGCGCGGGCAAGTCCACGCTCATCAAGATATTGAGCGGCGTCCATGCCTACGACGAAGGATCGATCGAAATCGCGGGCAGCCGGGTCGCATTCGAATCGCCCGCAAAGTCGCGCGAGGCAGGCGTTGCCGTCGTGTATCAGGACTTGAGTCTGGTCGAATCGTTGTCCGTCGGCGCCAACCTCATGCTCGGGCGCGAACCGCGCACGCGCCTCGGCTTCGTCCGGCAACGCGAACTCATGGCCCAGGTCAGCACCTTTTTGCGCGAGCACGATATTCCGCTCGATCCGCGCGTGCCCGTGGATTCCTTGCCGTTCGCCTATCGCCAGATGACGGAGATTTGCAAGGCGCTGATGGGCGACGTGCGCGTGCTGATTCTCGACGAACCCACGTCCGCGTTGACAGGCGGCGAAGAACGGATTCTCTTCGACGCCATTCGCACCGTGACGGCGCGCGGCGTCGGCGTGATCTACGTGACGCATCGGCTGAACGAGGTCTTTCGCATCTCGCAGCGCGTGACCGTGTTCCGCGATGGTGCAAACGCCGGAAGTTTCGCCACCGCCGAGACCGACATGAAGCAGCTCGTCGCGGCTATCGTCGGCCCGCGTCATGCGGCCATGCAGGCGCGTCAGCAAACCTCGGCGGGTGCGGCGGCGCAAACCAAAGTCGCGATGGCCGACCGCGCTGCCGATGCGCCCGTGCTGAAGCTGTCGAAGGTAAGCAACGCGCATCTTTGCGCCGTCGACTTGTCCGTGAGCAAGGGCGAAGTGCATGGCATTGCCGGACTGATCGGCAGCGGCCGCACGGAAATTCTGCAAACCATCTTCGGTCTGCTGCCCGTGGAATCCGGCAGCATCGATCTCGACGGCGAACCGCTCGGCGCGCGCAATCCCTCCGATGCAATCCGGCGCGGCGTCGCGCTCGTGCCTGAAGACCGTCATGTGCAAGGGCTCGTGCTCGATCATTCGATCGAACGCAATCTGACCTTGCCGCGCCTGCCGCGGTTTTCGAGCTGCGGATGGCTGCGCGCGAAAGCCGCCGCGCAACAAGCACGCGTCGCGATGAAGCAGCTTTCCGTGAAAGCGCCCGATGCATCGACACACGTGAAGTTTCTCTCGGGCGGCAACCAGCAGAAGGTCGTATTCGCGAAGTGGAATCATCCGCGCCCGAAGTTGTTGTTGCTCGATGAACCCACGGTCGGCGTCGATGTCGGCGCGCGCGAGGAAATCTACGGCGTGGTACAGGACGCGGCGCGCGCAGGCACGGGCGTCGTGGTGGTGTCGTCGGATCTGGACGAACTGCTGCGGCTCTGCGACCGCATTTCCATCGTCGCCAATGGCGCGATTACACGCACTGTCGAGCGCGCCGAGATTCGTCACGCGGAAGAACTGCACCATCTCATACAACTGGCCCGCCCTACCGAAGAGCCCGCAACATGAACGAGTCTGTTTCGCCGATGCCCGCCGAACAACAAAGCGCCCAGCGTCATTCGCGCGCACGGCGCATTGCGCAGCTACTGCTGCAGGGCGACCGCCCCTACATGCTGTACTTTGCGTTCGCGATTCTGCTGGTGGTGTTCAGCTTCGCGTCGCCGTGGTTTCTCTCCATCGACAACTTCCTCAACATCGGCCGCCAGACGGCGCTCGTGTCGATCATCGCTATCGGCATGACATTCGTGATCATCGCGCGGCAGATCGACTTGTCGGTGGGATCGTCGCTCGCGCTGTCCGGCATGGCCGCCGCGCTCGCGATGTCGCATATCGGCGATAGCTGGGTCATCGGCGCGATCGCGGGCATTGGCACGGGCGCGATCGTCGGCGCGATCAACGGTCTCGTCACGACGCGTTTGAACATTCCCTCGTTTCTCGTGACGCTCGGCAGCTTGAGCGCGGCGCGCGGACTTGCATTGATGGTTACGACGACGCGGCCCGAGATCATCACGAACGATCATTTCATTGCGATCTTCGGCGAAGGCGACATTGCAGGCGTGCCGGTGCCGATCATCTGGACCTTGCTTGCCGTGATCGGCGGCATTCTGCTTCTGCATTACAGCGTGTTCGGCCGGCAAATCTATGCAGCCGGCGGCAATCCCACGGCCGCGCTCTACTCGGGCATCAACATTCGCCGCGTGACGACGCTCGCATTCGTGCTGACGGGCGCGCTTGCCGGCCTCGCCGCGCTCGTCTTGTCCGCGCGTTCGCATGCGGCGCGCCCGGACGTCGTGCAGGGCATGGAACTCGACGTGATTGCCTCCGTCACGCTCGGCGGGTGCAGTCTCTTCGGCGGACGCGGCTTCATTCTAGGCACGCTGCTAGGCAGTCTCATCATCGGCACGCTGAATAACGGGCTCGTGCTGCTCGGCGTGAGTTCGTCGCTGCAACTCGTCATCAAGGGCGCGATCATCGTCGCGGCAGTCGCGTTCACGCGCAAGTAGGTTTGGTTTCCCGCGCAGATCGACATCGCGTGAGAGACCACGAAAGGCAAGTCAAAAAAGCAGGAGACGAAGTACAACGCGACCAATGGAGGAAAGACATGAACTATCGTCGTGGATCAGGTGTAAAGCTGGCGAGTGTCGCGGCGGCGACTGCCATGGCTCTGTGCTGTGCGCAGGCGTTCGCGCAATCGTGCGAAAAGCTGAATGTGGCGTCGATCGGGCCAACGGGCATCGTCGGCCAGGGACCGAATGGCGAGAAGGCGGCAGCCGTCGATGCCGTCAAGCTGACCGATGCCGAAGCCGCCAAGGTCAAGGCCGGCAAGTTCAAGGTCGGCATTTCGATGCAGACGATGAACCTCGACTGGTCGCAACTTCAAGTGCAAGGCATTACGGATACGCTCAAGAAGTACGGCGTGGAAGTGATCGGCACGGCATCGGCCGAGTATCAGGTCGACAAGCAGATCGCCGATATCGAGAACACGATACAGCGCCATCCGGACGGCATCATCTCCATTCCCGTGGATGGCACGGCAACGGCCGCGACCTACAAAAAGGTCTCGCAGGCGGGCATCAAGCTCGTGTTCATGGACAACGTGCCAACCGGCCTCAAGCATCCCGAGCAGTACGCGGCCATGGTCTCGGCCGATAGCGAAGGCAACGGCCAGATCGCGGCGAAGGTGCTTGCGTCGTGCGTGCCGAAAGGCGGCACGGTCGGTCTCGTGAACTTCGGCGTCGATTACTTCAGCACGACGGAGCGGACCAAAGCCGTCAACGACTGGCTGAAGAAGAATCGCGCGGACATCAAGATCAAGCAGGTCGCGTTCACCGATCCGTCGAAAGTCGGGCAGATTGCGGGCGACTTTCTGACGGCGAATCCGGACGTCAAGGGCGTGTTCGCCGTGTGGGATCAGCCCGCGCTGGACACGCTTACGTCGATGCGCGCGCAGGGTATCAACACGCCTGTGACGACGGTGGACCTGGGGCTCGAATCGGCAATCGAGATCGCCAAGGGCGGTCCGCTCAAGGCGACGGGCTCGCAACGTCCGTACGATCAGGGCGCAGCCGAAGCCATGGCGATGATGAAGGCGCTGATCGGCCAGACACCGCCCGCGTGGATCGGCGTGCAGTCGCTGCCGGTCGTGCAGTCGAATGTGCTCGAGTCTTACAAGACCGTGTTCAAGAAAGACCCGCCGCCGCAATTGGCCGATGCCTGCAAGAAGGCGGCGCCCGCTTGCGGTTGATCTCCTGACCGATAGTCAGCGCGGTACTGCGAGAGCGAAGCCTTTGCGGGCTTCGCTCTTTTTGCGTGAGGCTCGTCCGATGAAGCACCGCCGTATGCAAAGTACGCGTTTGCACGATCCCGCCTACAATCGAGCGACACCAAGATTCGCATCGATCCTCATCACAGGCACATCTCCATGCAAAAACGAGCACTTATCATCGGCGCGACGGGTATTGTCGGCGGCAATCTCGCGGAACATCTTCTAACGCTCGACGACTGGCACGTAACCGGTCTTTCGCGCGGCCGCTCGGCCCTACGCGAAGGCGTTGAATCCGTGACCGCCGACCTGACTTCAGCGGAGTCGGTCAGCGAAGCACTCAACGGGCAGCACTTCAGCCACGTGTTTTTCACGGCATGGGCGCGGCAAGCCACCGAGAAAGAAAACATCCGCGTGAATGGCGCCATGGTGCGACATGTACTCGATGCGCTTGGACCCACCGGCAAGCTCGAACATGCCGCGCTCGTGACCGGCCTCAAGCACTATCTCGGCCCGTTCGAAGCATATGGTAAAGGCAAGGTGCCGCTCACGCCGTTTCGCGAGGAACAAGGGCGGCAGGACGTCGACAACTTCTATTACGAGCAAGAAGACAAGGTCTTTGAAGCCGCGAAGAAATATGGCCTCGGCTGGAGCGTGCATCGGCCGCATACGATCATCGGCTTTGCGCTCGGCAACGCCATGAACATGGGCGTCACGCTTGCCGTGTACGCGACGCTTTGCAAGGAAACCGGCGCACCGTTCGTGTTCCCCGGCTCATCCGCGCAATGGAACAGTCTCACGGACATGACCGATGCACGCCTTCTGGCGCGTCATCTCGAATGGGCATCGACTTCGCCCAATGCGCGTAACGAAGACTTCAACGTGGTCAATGGCGATGTCTTCCGCTGGAACTGGATGTGGTCGCAGCTCGCAGAATACTTCGGCATCGAGGCCGCGCCGTTCGATGGCGAAACGCGTCCGCTCGAATCGCGCATGCAGGACGCGCCGCGTTTGTGGGCCGAGATCGCGGCGCGCTTCGGTCTTATTGAAGCGAACGTGGAGAAGCTGGCTTCGTGGTGGCATACCGACGCTGACCTTGGCCGGCCAATGGAAGTGCTCACCGATATGACTAAGAGCCGCAAAGCCGGATTTCTCGACTATCAAAGCACGCCTGATTCATTCTTTGAGTTGTTCGAGAAGCTGAAGGCGGCGAAGGTTATTCCTGGCTAAGGTTCGTACATCGGGCAGGCCATCGAGACCGATGGCCTGCCCTGTGATGTTGCCGCCGCTGGCGACGCCAGCGCTTCCCGCAGACGCGGCAATCGTGCATTCCACGCGTTCGCGAAGAATCACGCCGCAACTGCTCGACCGCTTACGAATGCGCGCTCGCCGCACCGCCTTCGGTCACACGCGATGCACTCACATCTTCGCGTCGAATCGCTCTTGCGAACACCGGAATGAGCGCCAGTCCAAGCACGGACGCCCCGAGAATCACCATGAAACCCGAATCGCTGCGGCCCGTGATGGTCTCGGTCATACCGAACAAATACGGCCCGACGAAACCGCCGATCAACCCGACGGTGTTGATGAAAGCAAGAGCCGCCGCCGCCTGAATGCCTTGCAGTCGCTTCATTGCGATAGCCCAGTACGAAGGCAACACGCCGCCCGCGAAGAACGCCGTGACCGCGAGCAACACCATGCGCGCCGCGGGAACAGATGTCGCGACGAACACGCATCCGGCCGCGACGAGTCCCGCCGTCAGAATGCCGAGATACACGCAGTCGTTGCCGTAGCGCCGATGAATGCGCGGCAAGATCAACACGCCCAGCAGAAAGCCGATACCCACGCTGCTCGACAACAAGCCGACGATAAACGGCGTCTTCACATGCATCTGCTGAATCATTGCAGGCGTGAAGAAGTAAAGCCCGACGAACGCCACCTGATTCAAGAAATAGATGAGGCCGATGAGCACGGTCGTCGGCCGCTTGATCGCGGCGAGCCAGTCTTCCGAAGTGAGTTCGGAATGACCGTGCGTATCGATGACGGCGCGTGCTTCCAGCACTTGCGCTTCATCGGTCGAAAGCCAGCGGGCATCGCGCGGACGCTCCGGCAGCTTGAAGTAGAGCAGCACGCCCGCCAGCACGCTCGGGATGCCTTCGATCATGAACATCCATTGCCAGCCGTGCAGACCGCCCATGCCGCCCAGTTGCATCAACGCGCCGCCGAGCGGATTGCCAAGAACGAGTGCAAGCGCGGGCGCCGTGTAGATCCAGCCGACCGCGATAGGCCGGTCGGCGGGCGCGAACCACAACGTCACCATGTACATGAGCGCCGGAAAGAGCCCGGCCTCGGCGATGCCCAAGAGCACGCGCAGCGCATAGAACGACCATTCGCCTTGCACGAACATCATCGCGGTGGAAAGAATGCCCCAGCTCACCGCGATACGCGCGATCCATCGCCGTGGACCCACGCGATGCGCCGCGAGATTGCTGGGCACTTCCAGCAACGCATAGCCGATGAAGAAGATGCCGGAGCCGAGCCCATATGCCGCCGCGCTGATGCCGACATCGGCGGCAAGCTGCGCCTTTGCAAGCGCGACGTTCGTGCGATCGAGAAAGGACATGAAGTAGATCGCGCACATGAGCGGGATCAGCTTCAGCATCGCCTTCTTCGTCGCCACGCGATGCAGCGCATCGATACTGTCTTTGACCAAGCCGTGGTTCATGTTGTCTCCTGATAAGTCCGCTGCTGTTCTTTTATGTGGCAGCGTTGAGCATGGGATTCAGAGCGTGACTTCGTCGCGTCCCTTGAGACCGAGCATTCGCCGTGCATCGGCAGGCGTTGCGATCTCGAACGAAAGCTCTTCCAGAATGCGGCGAATCTTTCTGACCTGCTGCGCGTTCGATTCGGCCTTTACGCCCTTCGCGATATACACGCTGTCCTCCAGACCCACGCGCACATTGCCGCCAAGAATGGCGCTCATGGTGACGAGCGGCATCTGATGACGTCCGGCGCCGAGCACCGAGAAGTGATAGTTGTCGCGTCCGAAGAGACGATCCGCGGTTGCGCGCATGACCGTCATATTCTCCGGATCCGCGCCCATGCCGCCGAGAATGCCGAACACGGATTGAATGAAGAACGGCGGCTTGACGAGCCCCTGATCGACGAAATGCGCGAGATTGTAGAGATGCCCAAGGTCGTAGCATTCGAACTCGAAGCGCGTGCCCTTGTCGCCGAGTTGCTGGAGGATTCGCTTGATATCCCTGAAGGTATTGCGAAAGATCATGTCCTCCATGCCTTCGACGTAGTCCTTCTCCCAGTCGTAACGCCACGTCGACATCTTCGCGGCGAGTGGATGAATCGAGAAGTTCATCGAGCCCATGTTGAGCGAGCACATCTCCGGCGCGGCATGCAGCGGATAAGCAAGCCGTTCTTCGAGCGTCATGCGCGTGCTGCCGCCTGTCGTGATGTTGATGACAGCGTCGGTCGCCTCCGCGATGGCCGGCGCGAACTGCCTGAAGATATCGAGGCTTGGCGTGGGCCTTCCGTCTACGGGATCGCGCGCATGCAGATGGATGATCGCGGCACCCGCCTCGGCTGCTTCGATTGCCTGATCGCGAATGTCCGCGGGCGTGAGCGGAAGATATTCCGACATCGACGGAACGTGGGTCGCGCCCGTGACGGCGCACGAAATGATGACCTTGCGGGCCGGATTGCTCATCTGACTATCCTTGTCTCCATTGAGTTTTCATCGGGTCTCGATGCCGCCCGTATCGACGGACGAACTCTTGTGACACTGATAGTAGTGAGATAGCATCTCGTCGAAAAGGTCATTTTCGGACACACGGAAGTCCCGCGAGGACATTGCGAGGAGAGTCATGGCGACGACCCGCCCGCCGCTCAACGAGCGCATCTACGCGCCCTACAAGATCGCCGCGCTGGTCGAGGTGCTGGCGGAGCAAGGCATTGCTGCGGCGGACAGTCTGCGCGGCGTAGGCGTGAGCGCGGAGGAGTTGCAAGACGCTTCCGTGCTGACCTCCATCGGGCAATACGCTACCGTTTGCCGGAATGCAGTGGCGCTGTCGTGCGAACCGGCCACGCCGTTCAAGGTCGGCGGCAAGCTGCATCTGTCGGCTTACGGCATGTATGGATACGCGCTGATGTCATGTCTCTCGTTGCGCGACTACTTCAAGCTGGGCGTGCGGTATCACCGGCTCGCGACACCGACAGTCGCTATCGAATGGACCGAATATCCCGACAGAATGGTCTGGACTTTCCCGGATGCATTTATCTCGAGCCCATCGCGTGAACTGCGCGAGTTCATCATCGAACAGCAATACACGCAGCATGTGACGCATCTTCAGGATGTTGCGGGCAGCGTCTGTCCGCCGGTCAAGGCGTGCTTTTCGTATCCTGCGCCCGCGCACGCGGATATCTATCCGAAATATCTCGGCTGCCCGTGCTATTTCGATCAGCCGCAATGCGAGCTCGTCTACGACAGCGCCATTCTCGACCGCAAGCCGCAACTCGCGCACAAGCTCACGGCAGCGCTGCTACAGGAGACGTGCGACCGGTTGATTGGTCAGGCGAAGACATCGAGCGGTGTATCGGGTGAGGTGTATCAGGTCCTGATGAGCACACCCGGCGTTTTTCCGGGCATGGAAGCGGTCGCCGAATCGATGCATCTCACCACGCGCACGTTGCGGCGTCGTCTGGATGAGGAAGGGACGTCGTTCGTGGCTATCGTGGACGATGTAAAACGTTCGCTCGCACTCGAATATCTGAAGACGACGAAGATGAGCACCGACGACGTCGCGATGCTTCTCGGCTTCAGCGATGCGGCGAACTTCCGCCGCGCGCTCAAGCGGTGGACGGGCAAAGGGCCTGGCGAGCTGCGACGATAAATAATTGCGGACACATTCGCACTCTGCCGGTGCACTTCACTCAAAGCTTTCCCTTTTAGTTCGGTTACCTAAGGTGTAATCTGCAATTCCATTCGAGGCCTTGCAACCCGAAGGCCTTCGTCTACGGACCACGCTTCGGTCCTGAACTCGTGAGCAACCGCGAGGCAAAGATCATGGACGCAGACAATAAACCGGTCGGACATCAAGACCGGCTCGGTCCGGTAATCAGTCTTCTCTACGATGCCGCGCTCGACGACGCTCAATGGGCCGGCGTGGCTTCGGCCATTGCACGAGCGTTCGACGCCACGAGCGGCGTGCTCAAGACATGCGGCGGTCCTCGCGGTCCAAAGCTCGCAAGCGTGACCGACAATCTGCGTGTCGCGCCGAACGAACAGGCCTGGGCGGATTACTGGCATCGGAACGATCTATGGGTCGAACACTCCGCGCGGCTTCATCCGGGCGAAGTATTCACGAGCCAAAGCCTCATGCCCGATACGCAATTCGAGCGCACTGGCTTCTATCAGGACTGGACGCGGCGGCTCGATATTTATCATATGGTTGGGGTGCTGTTTCCCGTTGGCAATGGTGAGACAGGTGTGCTTGGCGTGCATCGGCCGCTTTCCGCAGGGCGTTTCGTAGAGAACGATCGTCAGGAACTGGGCGTGTTGTTTCCGCATGTGCGCCGCGCGCTCGGCTTGCGCGAACGGTTGCGCGACACCGCGCTCGCACAACGCGCGGCAGTGGATGCGCTCGATTGCATCGAGACCAGCGTGCTCGTGGTCGATGCATCGTGCATGGTCTTGTATGCGAACCGCGCTGCCGAGAATCTACTGGCTTCGTCATCCGAGATTCGCACGCATGCACGGCGCGTGTGCATGAACAGTCCCGCATTGAACAGCCGGCTTGCAAAGCTGATACGCGACGCCGTGCAAACCTCGAACGGCGCGGCTCACGCGGCTGGCGCGGCGCTCGCCGTGCCACGGCAAGGCAGATTGCCGCTCACCTTGCTCGTGGCGCCGTGGCGTGCCAATTGGGCGTCGGCGGATGTGTCACGCCCAGCGGCAAGCATTTTCATTCGCGATCCTGAGGTTTCCGGGGATTCCGCCACGCGCACGCTTCGGGACCTGTTCGGACTGACGCGCGCGGAAGCGGCGATAGCGGTCGCTATCGGCGAAGGACAATCGCTCGATCAGATTGCCGCCACGCTCGGCGTCGGACTCGGCACCGTGCGCTCGCATCTGAAGAAAGTGCTTGCCAAGACCGGCACCAGCAGACAAGGCGCGCTTGCCGCACTGGTGGCCCGTAGCGTCGCGAGCATTTCGCCTCATCCGTAAGCCCTCACGCATATCCTATTTGGGAGACGACTGCCCGCCCCGTCCGCCGTAGATTCATAGCGTCTCGCGTTCCGACCGCGTCATTCACGACCGAGCGCGATCACGACATGGCCGCCCTGTTCTGGGTGAGCCGCCCTGCGTTTTCATGCTGGCGCGACGAATCGTATCGCGAGGAGACCATGCATTACGAGCGGCCCGCGTCGGTTGATCGTCGCGTGGTCTTCGTGCTGTACATCCTTCATAAGATGCGGATACCAGGGCAATTCATCAGTCATTTGGGAGAGCGAACATGATTACCGCCCGGAATGCGGCGCGCGCTGGCGTCGTAGCAAGTTCGTTGTCGTTGCGCCGCACCGGCGTCGTGCTCGCCGGTTTCTGTTGTGCGACGCTCGCGCCCGATGCCTTCGCCGACGGCCTCAATTTCGGCCAGATCATGAACAGTCTGCGTGGCGGCGGAGCGAACCTTCATGTGCAACCGCTCGTCAACGCAGCGAAGGGACAATACGAGAAATACGAAGCAAAGGCGCAGTGCGACGACGTAAAAGCGTGGCTCACATCCGGACCGCTTCCCGCTGGCGGCGGTGGCATGAGTGCGGCGCAATCGCCGCAATCGGACCCGGCCGTGACAGCGCTGATTCAGGACGCGCGCTTTGCTCCCGTGTTCGGCAAGACCTACGATCAGATAGACCCGAAGATGCTGACGGAGTACACCAGCAAGATCTTGCCGCACTGTTTCAGCACGACCGGACCGCTCGCATCGATTCCGCCCGATCAGAAGGCCGCCGCCACTCGCGCGATGACTTCTTTCCGCTATAACAGCAATCTGCGCCTGCTCGCGCAGTCGCGCGCCGCGACTGGCGGACTCACGGAACTCGCGACGGAAGCGGAGTCGCTCAAAGCCGATGAAACGGGCCACGCGCGTTTGATCGAGATCGAAGCATCGGCGCAAAAGATTCTGCCGCAAGCACCCCGCGCCGAGCGCGATGAGTTCGCGAAACGCATGACGGTTGTCGAGCAACGCGTGGCGATACCTGTCGAGGACGCGCAGACGGCGCAGGCCATCGACAACGCGCGCGGTTATCCCGGCATGGTGGAACTGGCGAAGTTGTATCGCATGCAAAACCGGCCAGCGTTCTCCACGGCGCTCACGACATCGCGCAACGCCGAGATGGCGAAGATCGGCGTCGCGCTCAATCAGTTGGGCACGGCGCAGGAATCCGTCGAGCGGCAGAGCATCGATGCGCTCGGCACTGGCTTGGCCGGCCTGCAGCAGGGGCGTACGTGGAGCGTGGACTTCCGCCGGCGCTACGACGGCATGGAGCGTGTGCCGAGCGTTCAGGAAACCTACCAATATTTTCTGAGCCGGCGCGCCCAGGCGCTCGAAAGCTCGCGAGGAGAAATCGAGCAGCAGATCAGGCACGCTCGTTCGGGCGAGGAGATCGCGCAGATCAAGTCGCGTTATCTGATGGATAGCGATGCCAACGCGCCGGCCGGCGTGGCGATTGCCACAGCGATGGTCGCGCAGCAAGAAGACTTGCGCAAACGCAGCGCGCTCGGCGATGCTTACGAGGCATCGTCCGGCAACGACTCGGCGCGTCCGGTCGCTGTCGCCGATGCACAGCCGCGCGCCACATCGAAGTCATCCGAGCGGGCATCGCATTCGGGCGGCGAACCCACGGCGGCGGAAATGTACGATGCGGTCAACAATCGGGCGCAGGCCATCGCGCGAGGTATCTCGTCGCAAAACGAGCGTTGCCAGCAGGCCGACCGTTCAAGGCTCACGAGCGGCGATGCCATGCTCTGCCTGACCACCATGTTCATGGGCAGCAAGTCGGTGCGCGGTAACGAACCCATGCGGATCGACTCGTTTCAGAAGCTCGGTTGCGCGCCGGCATCGGGCAAGCCGGGTTATGTCTGCGACTATTCGATGAACATATCGGGCGGACCCGCCGATGCCATGCGTGGCATGTTCACGACGCTTGGCAGCGGTGGCGGTGAGACTTCCGAGGCGCGGTTTCTCAATGCGGGCGGCCACTGGATCATGCAGGTGGATGACAAGAAGGAGTAGCAGCCGAGGGCGACGTGTTCCGGCGTTCACCCGTTTTATATCAATACTTAAAACCCAGTCCACCTAAACATACTAAGAAATAACCAACATAAAAAACAGTATTTCCACGGAGATTCCGAGAGAGACCGGTTTTGCCTGTGGCCCACCCCACACGTCGGGGCTTGCGCGGCGCGTATTCTGGGAGCGATGTACTCACGGAAAGGGACGGCCGCCATGACTCAAGCCGATACTGACATTCAGTCGACTTTCCTCGAGACCTTGATCGCCGAGCGAAAAACCGTATGGGTCTTTCTCGTGAGCGGGATCAAGCTGACAGGACTGATCGAATCGTTCGATAAATACGTGCTCGCGGTGCAATCGCCGAACGGCATACAGACCATCTACAAGAACGCGATATCGACCGTTTGCGAACCGCACACGCTCCCGCCCAAACGGACGGACGAACGCGCTTCGATGACGCGCGTCGAGCGCGCGCATCGAAAATAGACCGCAGTACCTTTACGCCGGTCTGACGCCGGTGCCTCGCCCGCGACGCTTCGCTGCAACGGCCGGTGTCACCACGGGCGCTGGCGCCGTCTCGATCACACCGAGCGGCGACGCTGGCGCAGCCAACCCCAGAACCGTGCTCACGCGACTGACGAAAGGCACCGCGAGCTTGCCGTATCCGGCTTCGGTCGCGTGAATTTCGTTTTCCCAATCATTGCTGATGCCCGACGCTTGCGCATCGGCGCGCGTGAGGATGCCTCGCGTATCGATCACATGAAAATTTTGCAACGTGAGGCTCATGCTGATCGAAGCGAGTTTGTCGATGAACGCGTCCGCAATGGCGTTCCAGTCGTTCGCAGGGATTTTATAGTCTGTCAGCGCAGGCAAGAGCCACGGTCCAATTCCCAAACCCGCGCCGCTCGCGCGAGGCGTCGCGTAGTCATAGGTGTGCGTGAAGATCGGCGTATTCGTGTTGTGTTTGCTCTTCGATCGCATGAAGTCCAGCGCCTTGAATTGCTGCTCCAGATGCAGCCTGAAGGTCTCCCAACCTTGCGCCGAGATGTAGCGATTATCGGCGGCGGCGAGCGGCCCACCCCATTCGTCGCTCGTGAGAAGCAGTCTTTCGTGCGGCGCGACAGGCACACCGTTGTCGCCGATCGCCGCGACCTGCACGGCATCGATGAGGTCGTTGCCGCCGCCCGAAAGCAAAATCGCGCTCCACGGTTGTTCCTTTGGACCGGCCAGCAGCGAGTAAAACAAAGGGTCTCGACGAAGGTCGACCATGTGAGTGAGCGTATCGCCGGGGTCGGCGCAATTCACGGCGACCGCCGCCTGCGCGAACTCCAGGTTTTTTAGCAGATTCGACGAACTCCAATGCTCGACCGTATTGGTCGTGAACCACGAGTCCCCTTGCGCCAGGAACTGCCAGTTGAACGTGCCCACGTCCGGCTCGCCGTGCGCGTTCATCTGCTGCGACTGAATCACTGTCAGTTTGTCCGGCATCGTCTCCCCCGCCCTTTTCGTCATGCAAGCTCAAGGCAGCCGGGACGAACCCGGCGCTCTGAAAGCTTAGGCGATAGGCGACGAACCCTCGCGATTTGCATTCGTCTGCGTACGCAAGCGCACACATTCGCCGATGCCGCGCACCGCTCAGATAGCAGGCCGCCGCTCGCCGAGGCCGCCCTTGCGCTCGATGAGCGCGCCGAGCCGCAAGATCGTGGCTTCATCGAGCCACTTCGCGACCAACTGAACGCCGATCGGCAAGTTCTCCGAGCTGAAGCCGAAGGGCACCGAAAGCGCCGGCAAGCCGGTCAGGTTAAACGGTGACGTTGCGCTCATCACATGCGTCCACGGCACCGTCACGCCATTGACCACGAGTTCCTGCGCGCCGTGCGGCGTTGCGGTCATCGGATTCACGGGGCAAAGCAGCACATCGTATTGCTCGAAGAATCCGGCGAACGCAGACCTGAGCGCTTCCGCGTTCGCTTCGGCGCCGATGAAGTCGGCGAACGCAGGGTCCGGCGTCTCGACGATGCCCTTGCCTATCGCGTGCAAGTCGCGCTCGCGGCCTTTTACTATGGCCTTGACGGACGGCACGAGTTCGCCGAAGACAAGCGTCATCAGCGCACTGAGCGGCTCGCCGAGAAACGGCAGGCGTACCTCTTCGACATCGCAGCCGAGATCGGCAAGACGCGCGGCGGCAGCCTTGACCGCGGCGGTGATCTCGGGATCGACCGGGCCGAACGCGGCATCCGATACCCATCCTACCCGCACGGGCTGACCTGCGATCCCGGCACGGTCCGCGTCGGCGTTGCGGGCATGCACGGCGTAACCATCGAAGCCATCGGGGCCTTTCAGAATCGAGTAACCGAGCGCGACATCGCCGACCGTGCGAGCCATCGGCCCGACATGCCACCAGCGCGCGATCACGCCCGGATAGTGGCCCGTATAAGGCACGCGGCCATGCGTGGCCTTGAGCGCGGCGATGCCAGTGAACGCCGCCGGCCCGCGCACCGAAATGGCAACATCGCTGCCGATACCGATTGGCGACATGCCAGCCGCGATCGCCGCCGACTCGCCGCCCGACGAACCACCCGGCGTGCGTTCGAGATTCCACGGATTGTTGGTTCGGCCGGTAACGAGGTTATCGGTCTCGGTCCACGCCGAGAACTCGGGCAAGTTGGTTTTCATGAGCGGGATGCCGCCTGCAGCCTTGAAGCGCGCAACCGACGTAGCGTCCTGCGCGGGTACGTTGCCGGCAAAGAGCCGTGAGCCGCGCTGCGTGAGCACGCCGGCGGTATCGAGTGCATCCTTGATGGAGAAAGGCACGCCATGCAGCGGCCCGAGCGTGGCGCCGCTCATCACGGCTCGTTGCGCCTGCCTGGCGGCTTCGAGGGCCTGTTCGCCCATTAGCGTCACCACGGCATTCACTTTGGGATTCACGGCCTCGATACGATGCAAATGTGCCTCGATCACTTCGACACTCGACAATTCGCGAGTGCGAATAAGGCGCGCGAGTTCGGTTGCGCTTGCGTAGTGAATGCGGGTTCGATCGTTGGAATTCATCTGATACTCCTTTGATGGTTTTTCGGTGCGTGCGCTTGAGCGTTGCGACGACGATGCAGCGAACGAAGCCAGAGTACATCCATCCGCCAACTCGATTAACATCGCCAGCGTGGATATGAGAAATCGAGGAAACGCATGAATGGCACAGGCTTGCTGGAAGCCGAAACGTTTCTCTTCGTCGCCGAATACGGCGGGTTCGGCGCTGCGGCGCGCGAACTGGGTGTCACGCAATCCACCATCAGCCGGCGCATTTCGCTTCTGGAGAGCAGAGTTGGCGTGCGCCTCATCGAACGCACGACGCGACATGTCGCGTTGACCGATGCCGGCAAGTCCTACGCGAGCGAATTACGCGACATCCTTTTGCGTCTTCGACACGCCGAAGCGCAAGCGCAACGCGGCGCGGCCGAACCCGAAGGCCTGTTGCGCATCACGATGCCGACCGCATTCGGCCGCGCCTGCGTCATTCCATGTCTTACGCGGCTTGCAAACCGTCATACGCGGCTGCGTTTCGAGGTCGATCTCTCGGATCGCTATGCCGACCTGCTCGAAGGCAATTTCGATGTCGCCGTGCGCCTTGCATCGACATCGCAATCGGGAATCAGCGAGCGGCACATTGCCTCCGCGGATCTTTGCTTGTGCGCGTCGTCGGCGTACGTGGCCATGCATGGGCCGATCACCGAGCCTGCGCAAATCGTCGCGCACGAATGCCTCGCGCTGCAGACCTACGCGCCGCGTACGAGCTGGAATGTCATCTGGCGGGGCAAACGAACCGAGATCAGCTTCACGCCGAAGATGGTCGTGAGCGATTTGTTCGCGCTTGCGGACTTTTGCCGCGCGGGGCTGGGCGTCGCGGTCCTGCCCATGTATGCGATAGGGTCTGCGTTGGCCGATGGCAGTGTCGTCGATGCCGCGCCTGAACTTTCCTTCGTGCCGCTCGAAGTCTTCGCAGCTTACGCGCATGGCCGCGAAAAATTGCCGAAGGTCGCGGCCTTTCTCGAAGCGTTGAACGACATCGGCAGCGTGGGCGCGCCTTTGAAAAAGCGTTGAAGATGCGATTGGTCACGCACGCTTTTGGATGTTAAATTACATCCATTTGGAAGAGAGATAGACACGTCATGCGCAAGTCCCGACAGGAAGCAGCCGAAACGCGCGAACGCATAGTGGAGTCGGCGTCCACGCGCTTTCGTGAGAACGGTATAGATGGCACCGCGCTCGCCGATCTCATGGCGCAAGCCGGCCTCTCGCACGGCGGCTTCTATAAGCATTTCGGATCGAAAGAACAAGTGGTGCTGGAGTCGCTCGAACTGGCGAGCGACACGTTGCGCGAGACCATGTCGTCGGCGCTTACGCGCAAGAGCGGCATCAACGCCGCCGTTGCGGATTACCTTTCGCCGGAGCATCGCGACAACGCGGGCGCGGGTTGTCCGTTCGTCGCGCTGTCGAGCGAACTCGCGCGTTCCAGCGACGAAGTGCGCACTGCCGCGACCGCGGGCATCGAGCGCCTGGTCGAACTGTTCGCCGGTAGTCTCGACGAGCCGCCCGCCGCCGCGAGGAAGCAGGCGCTCGTCATGCTCTCCACCATGATCGGCGCGCTGACGCTGGCGCGCATGGTCAACGAGCCAGCGCTATCTGACACCATCCTTCGCGAGGCCAGAAAGGCGCTCGCTCAGTGAGGCATCGTCTGCGGTAGCGGCGGGTTGCGTGCGCCAGCCGCCGCCAAGCGCGCGGAATGCGCCGACCGCCGCACGCGCTGCATCGGCGCGCGTGGCATCGAGATCGTCGCGTGCCACGAGCAACTGACGGTCTGCATCCAGCACGTCCGTGAGCGTGATCGCACCGGCCTTATAAGCGCGCTGCGACAAGTCGCGTGCGCGCGTGAGCGCGGCCACCTCGGCATCGAGTTCAATACCCCGGTTCTGCGTTTCGCTCAACGCGACGAACGCGTTCTCGACATCTTCCGCCGCACGCAACACGCTCTGCCGATAAACCGCCAGCGCCTCCGCATTCGCGCCACGCGCCGCCGCGACTTCCGCATCCACCTTGCCGAAGTCGAAGAGACGCCAGCGCAGCCCCGCCGTAATCGCCGGTTGAAACGCGCGCGCCGTGAACAGCTCATGCGAGCCGCCGCTATCGAAGCCGAGCAGACCAGTTAGCGAAAGCTTCGGATAATAGTCGGCAATCGCAGCGCCAATACGTTCATTCGATGCCGCGAGACGCCGCTCCGCCGCGATCACATCGGGACGTTGACGCAACAGCGCGGTGGCATCGGGCGACGCATCGATGGATGGAATGCCGGGGATATCCGCCGCTGTCGCCAATTCGCTCGCATACGTGCCGGGCTGCACGCCCATCAGCACGTCCAGTCGATTCAACTGCGCGTTGAGTTGCACACGCAGCGTAGGAACCACGGTGCGCGCTTGTTTGAGCAGTGCATCGGCTTGCGCGACTTCGCGTTCATCGGCGGCGCCCGCGGCCACACGCAGACGCACGATGTCGAGCAGTCTCGCATCCGTCGATATCTGGTCCTGCGCCACCGCAAGACGCGCCTGAAAGCCGCGCACTTGCAGATAGGCATCGGCGGCATCGGCGGCGACTGTCACGCGTGTGCCGGCCTGCTCGGCCTGCGCGGCTTCTTCCTCGCGCGTGGCGGCGGCCGCATCGCGACGCAGACCGCCTGCCAGATCGATTTCCCAGCTTGCCGCCGCGCCTACCGTGTATTCGCGCTGATCGCGGCTATAGCCGGGGAAAGTGCGCGCAAGCGAGCCGAGCGGGCTGACGAGGCTTTGATGCTGCGCGCTCGCCGATGCATCGAGGTCCACCGTCGGCAATAACTGCGCGCCCGCCGATGCCGCTGCCGCCCGCGCCTGCTGTACTCGCGCGAACGACGCCGCGAGATCGAGGTTCTGCGACAACGCGCGCTCGACCACGGTGACGAGCATGGGATCGTCGAAGCCGGTCCACCAGGTATCGAGCGGTGGAGCGGTCTTGCCGGTTTGTGCGGGCACGTGCTGCAGCGGTTGCAGGGCCGTTTCAGGCGTGACGTAGTCGGGGCCGACTGCGCAACCGGCAAGCGCCGCGATTAACGTCGATGACGCAATCCATGTGAGCGATGGCTTCATCATGCACGCCCCTTGCCGAACCGGCGAATGAATACATAGAAGGCTGGCGTGAAGAGCAGACCGAAGCCTGTCACGCCCAGCATGCCGAACAACACGGCGGTGCCGAGCGACTGCCGCATCTCCGCGCCCGCGCCGGTTGCCACGGCCAACGGCGCGACGCCGAGAATGAACGCGAAAGAGGTCATGAGAATGGGCCGCAAACGGGTACGCGCCGCATGCACCGCAGCGGTGACGGCGGACACGCCCTCGTCTTCCTTCTGCTTCGCGAACTCGACGATCAGAATCGCGTTTTTCGCTGCCAACCCGACGAGCACGACGAAGCCGATCTGCGCGAGGATATCTATCGGCATGCCACGCAACGAAAGCCCGGTGACTGACGCGAGAATACACATCGGCACGATCAGCACGATGGCAAGCGGCAACTTCCAGCTCTCGTATTGCGCCACGAGCACGAGGAACACGAAGAGCGCCGCCGCGCCGAACACGACGAGCGTGGGCGTGCCGCGTTGTTGCTGTTGATATGCAAGCTCGGTCCATTCGAAGCCGATGCCCTGCGGCAGCACCTGATGCGCAAGCTCTTCCATGCGATGCAGCGCGGTGCCCGTCGCCACGCCCGGCGCTGCAACGCCCTGCACTTCCGCTGCCGGATAGAGGTTATAGCGCGGCACGCGATACGGAATCGTGCGGTCTTCCAGATGCGCGACGGTTCCTATCGGCACCATATCGCCGGCCTGATTGCGCGCCTTCAACCGCGTAATGTCCTCACCTGTCCGCCGGAAACGCCCGTCCGCCTGCACGATCACTTCATACGTGCGGCCCAGATAGTTGAAGTCGTTCACGTATTGCGAGCCGAGGTAGACCTGCAAAGTGGAGAACACATCCGTGGGCGTCAAGCCGACCTTTTGCGCCTTGACCCGGTCGATGTTCGCGAACACCGATGGCGAGCCCGCATTGAAGAGCGTGAACACGCCCGCGAGATTCGGATCTCGATTGGCCGCCGCGACGAGTGCGTTCGCGGCCTTCACGAGCGCTTCCGGTCCAAGGCCCGCACGATCTTCGAGCATCATCTTGAAGCCGCCTGCATTGCCGATTCCTTGCACCGGCGGCGGCGGAATGGTCAACACGTAAGCGTCCTTGATGACCGAGAGGCGCTTGCGCATATCGGTGAGTACGGTGTTGGCCGTCACGCCCGGCAGCGAGTGGCTATAGAGCGAAGGCAAGCCTGAAAACACCGTGCCAGAATTCGATGCCACCGTGAGCGTGGTTGCATCGAGCCCGACGAAGGGCGCTACGTGCTCGATACCATGTGTCGACAAGATGATATCGATGGCCTGACGCACGACCTTCTCAGTGCGTTGCAGCGACGAACCCGGCGGCAACTGCACGACGGTAATCAGGTAACCTTGATCCTGCTCGGGGATGAAGCCCGTCGGCGTGCGCGCGAATTGCAGCGCGGTCAATCCGATGAGCGCGACATACACTGCAAGCACCACGGTCAACCCGCGCACGAGCCTTCGCGTGACGTTACCGTACCCGAACGAAAGGCGCTCGAAGCCGCGATTGAAGCGCGCAAAGCCGCCGTGCATGATGCGCGAAGCCCAGTTCGAACGCTCGGCATCGTGTTCGCTATGCGGCTTGAAAAGCACGGCGCACAGTGCCGGACTCAGCGTGAGTGAAACGAAACACGAGATCACCGTCGACGCCGCGATGGTCACTGCAAACTGCCGGAAGAAAAGTCCCGAGATGCCGCTCAAAAACGCCGATGGCACGAACACCGCGCACAACGTGAGCGCAATCGAGAGCAGCGCGCCGCCCACTTCGTCCATCGTGCGATGCGCGGCTTCCACAGGCAACATGCCCGCGCGCATGTTCCGCTCGACGTTCTCGACGACAACGATGGCATCGTCCACCACGATCCCCACCGCAAGCACGAGCCCGAACAGCGAGAGGTTATTGAGCGATATCCCGAACGCAGCGAGCACGATGAAAGAGCCGAGCAACGACACGGGAATGGCCACCACGGGAATGATCGTCGCACGCCAGTTCTGCAGGAACACGAAGACCACGGCCACCACGAGCAGGATCGCAACGAAGATGGTCGTCACGACTTCATCGACGGACTTGCCGATGAAGATCGTCGGGTCATAGATGATCTTGTAGTCGAGACCCGCCGGAAAGTCACGCTTGAGTTCACGCATCTCGCCGAGCACGGCCTTCTCGACCGCGAGCGAGTTCGCGCCGGGTTCGGCATAGATGAGCAAGGTCGACGCATCGCTGCGATCCATGAAGGCGGTCGAACCGTAGTCCGCCGCGCCCACTTCCACGCGGCCGATATCGCGAATACGCGTGATGCGCCCCTGTCCGTCCGACTTCACGACGATATCGCCGAACTGCTCCGGCGTGGCGAGACGCCCCAGTGCCTCGACGTTGATTTGATACGCCTCGCTGTTGCCCGATGGCGGCTGGTTCAGCACGCCCGCGGAGACCTGCAGGTTCTGCGCACGCAGTGCCGTCAGCACTTCGCTTGCGGTGAGGTTGCTCGCCGCGACACGATCGGGGTCGATCCAGATGCGCATCGCGTATTCGCGTGCGCCCTGGAACTGCACATCGCCCACGCCCTGAATACGTGCAAGCGCGTCCTTCACATGCAGCGTCGCGTAATTCGAGAGATACAACGTGTCGCGCAGCTTGTCGGGCGAATAGAGATGCACCGCGAGCAGAATGCTCGGCGTGGACTTGCGCACTTGCACGCCGAGTCTTTGCACGTCTTCAGGCAAGCGCGGCAAGGCATCCTGCACGCGGTTCTGCGTGAGCATCTGCGCAACGTTCAGATCGGTGCCGATGCGAAATGTCACTGTTACGGTGAGCCTGCCGTCGCCGGTCGACTGGCTGCCCATGTAGAGCATGTTTTCGACGCCGTTGATCTGCTGTTCGAGCGGCGTCGCTACCGTACGCGCGATCGTCTCCGCCGACGCACCCGGATACGATGTCGTCACCTGCACGGTCGGCGGCACGATCTCGGGATACTGCGCAACCGGCAGTACGTACATGGCGCCGAGTCCGATCAACGTCAGGAAGGCACTGACGACCGTCGCGAATCGTGGACGGTCGATAAAGAAGTGAGCAATACGCATGAGTGTGTCGTTCCGCTATTTCGATTGCGCTGTCTGCGTGGTCCGCGTCGTCTGCGCGTCGTTCGCTTCATAGCGGACGGTACCGTCGCGCGTAGTCACCTTCGAGCCGGGCGCGGCGAATGGCAGACCATCCACGATCACGCGATCATCGCGTGTCAGTCCCGCACGGATCACGCGCAAGCCGCCGCGCATCTCGCCGATCTCCACGCGCTTGGGCGTGACGGTGCCGTCGTTTGCAACGGTCATCACGACATGCTCGGATTGATCCGGCAACACGGATGCATCCGGCACCAGCAAGGTCGCCGCGGGATGCGCCACGGCAAGCCGCACGCGCGAGAACTCGCCGGGCGTGAGCCGCAAGTCGGCGTTCGGCACGGTGGCGCGTGCATGAATGGTGCCGCTCGCGCGGTCGATCACGTTATCGAGGAAGTCGAGCGTGCCCTGACGCGAATAGTCCGCGTCCGTGCCCTCGCCGGAGGCCAGCTCGACCCTGTTCGCAAGCGGCCCTTTCGTATCCGCGCGATAGCGTGAGAACGACTGGAAGTCAGACTCGCTCATGTCGAAGTCGAGATAGATGGGATCGAGCGAAACGAGCGTGGCGAGCAGCGTGGTGGGACTCGTCGCCGCGCGGCTGCCCGCGATCAGATTGCCCGCCGACACCAGGTGCCTGCCAATGCGTCCCGTGAACGGCGCGAAGACCTTGCAGTGATCGAGATCGAAGCGCGCGTCGCGAATCTGCGCGGCGGCATCGTCCAACGCGGCCTCTGCGCCGTGCAGTTCGGAAGTGCGTTGTTCGACGCTTTGCCGCGTGCCGGCATCGCCTCGCTGCAACTCCTGCGCGCGCTCCAGTTCCTGCTTCGCAAGCACGAGACGCGCTTGCGCGGTCTGCTGCTGCGCCTTTGCCTGAGAGAGCCGAATCTCGTACGGCACGGAATCGATAGTAAAGAGCAGATCGCCTTTGCGGACGACATCGCCATCCTTGAAGTGGATGCCCGTGAGCGTTCCGCCCACTTGCGCGCGAAGCTCGACCTGATCCACAGCCGAGAACTGACCGAGAAACCCTAAGCGCGTATCGAGGTCGCGCACCACTGGCTTGCTCACGGTCACGTCATGACGAGGCGGTGCGGCTTGCACACTTGCGGTGCTTCCGGCATTGCGATGGTTGATGTAGAACCATCCGCCGCCTATGGCCAGCATGGCTGCAATGGCTATCCACGTGGCGGTGCGGCGCCGGGCTGGCGGACGATGGCCTTGCCGCGCCTCTGCCTCGTCATCGAGTTTTGCTTTCGTATCCACCTGCGTTCACCTCAAGAGAATTGGGATCGTCCGCCGAGCGCCGCTCGGGAAGACGTGTCCCGTCCGGCTCGTTTGGATGTCGACCATCGTCTAAAGGCGTTTAGATTACGTATACAATCTTATTGGTCAAGCGTTTTCAATAGTCGCAACCGGAATATGAAAAACGGAACGTGCGCAAGCTTCGGCCGGACAAGGCTCTGCGCGATTGTTCGCGCGCCGTGTCATGTGTGTTCAGACAGAGCGATTTATGCGGCGAATGCCGTGCTGTAGTGTGGCGAGTGATGGCTCTCGTCATGGAGCCGTCAACGGTTGCGGATAGAGGTTGTTTCTCGTCCGCTTTGCAGGCATCGATGGGTGGACTCCTCCAACCCCCGCCCTTTGCTGCCGGAGCGCACGGCATTGCGCCGTGCGCTTTTTTTTGTTCAGTACTGCAGGCCCAGGCTTGCCGACCAACCCCGGATGTTTGGTCCGAACAAATAGCTCACGCCTAGTTTCACGCTGGTTCCACCCTGAGTTTTGGCGCTCAACGGAGTCAGCAAGCCGAGGCCGACTTCGGCAACAGTGGAAAAGCCGAGCGCACTTCGGTTCGCGCCGAAGAAGCCGCCGTAGCCGCTGCGCACGAACCAGTCGAGCTTGCGCTCGAACACGCTGAGCGATGTCGGCCGCGCATATTCCACACGCAGCGAGTACACGCCGGCGGTTTCCCGAAAGCCCTCGAGTCCTGGCGATTCATCGAAGGTCGAGATCCACGACCATGCAATATGTGCCTTGACGCTGAGGCTTTGCTCGTCCTGCTCACGCATCCATTCGATGCCGGCGTTCGGCGTGACGAGCCATGCATTCGTATGCCAGTTGAAGAGCACGCCATCGGTGAGTGAACTCAGCGGCTTCGCGGAGCCTTCGTAGCTGGCGCCGTTGATGAGGCGCGCGAGTCCGGCATCGATGGCGGGCGTGAGTGTGAAGCCATAGCCGAGCTTCTGGCGCAACACTACGCCGCCGCCCAGGCTGAAAGCGGACCATTTGCTTCCGATACTGCCCGCTCCGGGCGATGGCGAATCCACTGGCAAGGTCGCGCGATTGGAAAGATAGCCCGCGGAAACACGCCAGAAGATATCACTTCCGGGTGTGATCGTCGCGAGCTTCGACTCATACGGCACGCGAAAGATGTCGATGGTGGGCTTGATGCCCGCATTGGAGAGGTCGAAGTGAGCGGAATTGATATCCGGCGTGGCGGCGAGATTCAGCAGTTGCGCATAGCCCGAGCCGAGCCGGACGCCCGCGACCTGATCCGCGACCGACTGCGCAAACGCGACCCGAGGCATGGCCACGCTCGCAAGAACGCCAGCAACGATGCAACCGCCAAGAGGCATTCGACGCACGCTCGGGCTCCTTCGGGCTATACGTCGCATCATCGCACAGCGGCGCGCTTGTCACGTGACTATCAGGCGATGCGTTGCATATACGCCGGCAAGTCGGGATCGGGCAAGACCGCCAGCACTTTCAAGCGCTGCAGCGTGCGCTTCTGTCCGGCGCGAAGATGTTGCGTGAGCGCATCGGCGGCAGCCTGCGCATTGCCCTTCAGAAGAAGACGAACGACCTCGCGATGCTCGCTCAACATACCCGCTTCCGGATGCAGATTGAAGGCATCGTAGAAGGCATGATTCACGATGAGCGGCATATGCGCATGACCGATGGCCGCGCGTAATTTGCGGTTGCGCGAAAAACTCAGCAAGCTGTCGTGCAGCGTGGTTTCGATGCGATATAGCGCTGCGGCATCGACGGAATCGGGCAGCGCAATCGCACGCTCGATCTCAACCAGCGCCGCTTCCAGTTGCGCGCGTGACAACGAAGGCGCGCTTGCCAGCAGCGCAGCAGGTTCGAGCAACACGCGCAACTCGTAGTCTTCCGCCACGGCACGCGCGGTAAGCGGCCCACATAGCCAATGCGAATACGCCGACTTCTCCACCAACCCGCGATCGCGCAAACGGTTGAGCGCCTCACGCACCGTGCCGCGACTCACGCCGAACGCTTCGGCCGCGTCGCTTTCGTCGATCCGAAAATGTCCGAACATGATGCCAAGCGAAATCACGCCTTCGAGCGCGTCGTAAATGCGCTCGCTATTCGAGGGAATGTCGAGCGGCTCGGGCGGGCGGTCGAAGCCGAGCGCATCTTCGGAAAGCGGCGCACGTAGCGGCTCCGGCACGCCGCCATCGGGATGCGCCACGAGATAACCGCGTCCGTCGAAGGTATGCAATAGGCCGCCCGCATGTAGCATCTCAAAGGCCTTTCTCACCGGCACGCGGCTCGTGCCGAAGATACGCGCGACGGGACCTTCGAGCAGCACGAGACCCGGCGCGATATTGCCGAGTGCAATCGCGGTCTTGAGATGATCGTGAATCAACCGGTAGCGCAGACGGCTGTCCGGTTCGATAGAGTCGACCGATGCCATCGATGCGTCTGCCGTGTCCTCTGCGTCTGCGAGAGGAGCGGTGGTTCGGGAAGCGCTTGCGCGTCTTGTCATCGTTGAACGAACTTCGCTGTCAGGACCGCATGAATTCGGTCCAGCGGCGTACGAGATAGTTATGCTCGTCCATCACCGAGTCCCACACGGCGACCCGGCTCATGCGCGAGACGTAGTTGCCGCCGTCGCGCATCTGTCCGGCAGGCACGAGATGCTTGCGCGTCGGACCGGGAAGGTCCTTGGGCGCTTCTCTGCCATCGTACCAGTACGCCCATTCCGCGTCGCTCATGTGCTCGCGCGAACGCTCCGGGTTCGAGATATAAAAGCCCTGACGCGCCATGGTCGCGCCTGCCCATCCTTCGAGCCACCAGTTGAGATATTCGTAGGAGGCATCGAGCATGCGTCCATGCGCGAGCCGCGATATACCGATACCGCCGAACCAAGCACGATACCCCTCACGCGGCCGCGCGAGCCGAAAGCGCAAACCGGCGCGTTCCAGTTCGACCGTCGCCGGCGACCAGATGCTTTGAATCACGACCTTGCCCGCGATCATCAATTGCGCGGCTTCGGCGAAGCTCGACCAGAAGCCCGCGAAATGACCGCGCCGTTTGAAGTCGATGAGCGTGGCGATCAACGCATCGATCTCTTCGATACTCAGGTTGCCGATATCCTCGAAGCGCATCAGCCCGCAGGCTTGCACCGCCAGCGCGGCATCGATCGCGCCGATGGCCGCATCCGCCTGCAGCGCCACGCGTCCCGCAAGTTCGGGCGCAAGCAGCCATGCCCAGCTTTCCTCGCCTGCAAGAAGCGAAGGCGGCATGGCATCTTCGAGGTAGACGAAGCTGTCTGCATTGTGCGTGAGCGGCAGCATGCTGATGCGCTTGCTCGGCTTGCGCGCAAGCGATCCGTCCGTCTGCACGAAGAGGCGGTCGGCGGGCACGCAGCCCACGCCATTGCTCGAATTGCGTCCGGTATGTCCGGTGCGCGCAAGTGTGTTGACCTCGTCCCAACGACGAATGCGCGCGACATCGATAGGCTGCAACGCATGCGCGGGCCACAGGCATTCGATGCTATGAAACCATTGATCGTAGAGTTCGTAGCGGTCCGGGTGCATCACGCCTTCGCGCTGCACACTCGAACCGTCATCGACGATGAAGCGCAGTTTGATACCCAGGTCCTGCTCCGCGCGCTTGCGCAGATGTTCCTGTAGCGTGACGGATGTGCCGAGCACGCGCAACTCGACTTTCGACGGATGCACGGCAGGTGCTTGTGGACCGGAGAGATTCGAGCGGACGGGATTCAATCTATGGCTTCTGTCTCGAGGTGCCGGCAAAAGCGCCGGTAGGAATCAGCCACTGCGTCGCGATCCAGTCCTTCCGTAATGAACACGAGTCGCGAAAGCGGCGCGCCGCCGGGCCAAGCGTCGAGATGCAATACGGGATGCACGAGATGATGCACGGCATGCAGCACGACCGGTTGGGACTCGCCGCGAATGGCGAGCAGTCCCTTGACGCGCAGGATGTTATCACCGTGACGGTTGAGCAGCATGGTGAACCATAACGTGAACACGGGCCAGTCGGGTGCCTGGTCGAAATCGATAGAGAAGGAAGTCAGCGTCGAGAGGTTCTCCCGGTGTTGCGAAAGACGCGCCAATGGACGCTCGCCATCGTCACGTCGTGCGTTCGATGTCATGCCCGTGCGACGCACGAAGTCCGCGAAATCCGGCACATGCGCTGCAAGGCCGAGCACCGCGGATGCATCGTCGTGAACGGTACGGCGCGCCATGCTCGCGGCCGGATTCACGCGTTCGAGTTCGGCTTCGAGTGCCGCGACGTGAGCTTCATCCACGAGGTCCGTCTTGCTGATGAGTAGACGGTCCGCAGCCGCCACTTGCGCGAGCCATTCGGAATGCCGCTCGCGTTGCTGACGCGCGTTGACGGCATCGACCACGGTGACGACCGACGCGATCGAATAATGACTCGATACCACGCGATCGCCGAGCAAGGTCGCCATGATCGGCGCGGGTGTGGCAAGCCCCGTCGTTTCCAGCACCACACGCGAGAACGGCGGCACTTCACCGCGTGCGCGTCGTGAGAACAGGTGCGCAAGCGCGTCCTTCAACTCGCCGCGAATGGCGCAGCAGACGCAACCGTTGTCGAGCAGCACGGTCTGGGTTTCCACCTTGCCGATCAACAAATGGTCCAGCCCGACTTCGCCGAATTCGTTGACGAGCACGGCCGTATCGCGCGCGGCATCGCCCTTGAGGACATCTGCAAGCAAGGTCGATTTACCGCTGCCGAGAAAGCCCGTCACGACGATCACCGGAATCACATCGTAGGCAAGGCTCATGGCGCGGTCTCGTCATCGGCGAAAAGTGTCAGCGGATCGAGCGGACGCCCGAGCATGCTTTCCGCGGCCTTCCATATCTGCATGAAGTCTTCGATCATCAATTGCGCGCCGGTCGGCGAAGAGAGTACGAACGATTGGCCGTGAAAGTCGGCAAGACGCAGACGAAACGTTTCGAGCACGCGGTTCGCATGCGCGACCTGCGCATAGCGCTGCGCGCGCGCATTCACGCCCGCGCCCGCCGAAACCGTGTTCGACCAGTGCCGTCCGCCGCCAAGTAATCCGCACATGCCGCACATGAAACCTCCCTCTTAAGGCATGACGTCGCCGGAATTCGGTCCGAGCGTCTGCCCGACGAACAGGTTGCCGCCCGGATCGGAGGCGAGCAAGACCGCCGTGGGCGAGACTTCTTCCGCGCGGCCGAAGCGGCGCAGCGGCAGTTCTTTCGCCTTCATCTCCTTCCATGATGCGCTGATTCCATCGACGAGCGGTGTCTCTATCGGCCCCGGCGCAATGGCGTTGACGAGCACGTTGTCGGGCGCGGCTTCCAGCGCGAGCGATTTGGTGAAGCCGATCACGCCCGCCTTGGCCGCCGCATAATGTGTGAGTTCCGCGCCGCCCTTGATGCCGAGCTGCGACGCCACGTTGATGATGCGTCCCCAGCGCTGCGCGGTCATCGAAGGCAATGCGCGACGCGAGCAGAGAAACACGCTGCGTAAGTCCACGCGCATCATGTCGTCCCACATCGACGTGGTGAGGTCCGTGCAGCGTGCCTGCGTGAGCATGCCCGCATTGTTCACGAGAATGTCGATGCCGCCATAAGCCTCGATACAACGATCCACGATACCGTGCGCGCCCGCCTCTTCGCCGACATCGGCGATCACGGTTTGCACTGTGACGCCGAGCGCGCGGCATGCGTCCGCTTGTGTGGCCAGACGCGTTTCGTTGAGGTCCGCGAGCACGAGACGCGCGCCCGCTTCCGCATAAGCGAGCGCAATTGCCGCGCCGATACCGCTTGCCGCACCGGTCACGACCGCGCGACGACCTTCGAGTGAAAAGGATGCCATGTGCTGTTGTTCCTGTGCGTGAGAATCAGCCGGGCCAGCGCACGGTGAGTCCGCCATCCGCGATGATCGACTGGCCGGTGATGTAGGAGGCGTCGTCGCTCGTCAGATAGCGAATCAGCGCGGCGATTTCTTGCGGCCTGCCGACGCGTCCGAGCGGAATGCCCTTCGCGGCTTCGCGCAAGCCATCGGGGCCGAGCGAATTGACTGCATCGAGCGATTGGGGCGTTTCGATCAGGCCCGGAATGACCGCATTACAACGGATGTTGCGCGGCGCGAGTTCCATCGCCACTGCGCGGCACAGTCCCGGCACGCCCGACTTCGCGGCGGAATAATGCGTGTGGTTCTCCCATCCATAGACACCACCCGCTATGGACGATATCGCGACCATCGCGCCGCCATCGGTCATATGCCGCGCTGCCGCACGGAAGATGCGCATGACACCGGACAGATCGACATCGAGCATCTGATGCCATTGTTCGTCGCTCATCTCCGTGAGCGGCGATGCGCGCAGCAAGCCCGCATTCGCCACCGCATAGTCGATGCGTCCGAAGCGCGTGATCGCTTCGTTCGCGAAGGCTTCGACTTCCTCGGCGGAAGTCACGTCCACCGCGTGCATCACGCACTGACCGCCCGCCTTCTCGACTTCGGCTGCCGTGACTTGCGGGTCATGCGGATCGCCAGGGAAGTATCCGCCGACCACGGCCACGCCGATCTGCGCGTATGCCACGGCCAGCGCTTGCCCAATGCCGCTCGCCGCGCCCGTTACCAATGCTGCTTTCACGAAAGACCTCCAGTGGAGTTACTTGATTTCGGTGGGATCGACATGACGCGCGAACAGAATCAGCACGCCGGAAAGGAAACACGGCAATGCGCCGAACCAGAGCGCCGCGTGCAGCCAGTCGCTACCGTGATTGAGCATCGAGGTGACGCCGACGCCCGCGAGGATCGCGCCGATGGGACCCATTGCATGGACGATCGAGCTGCCCGTGCCGCGAATGGCCGTCGGATAACTTTCGCCGATGAAGAACAGCGCCGCCGAATACGGTCCGATCAGGAAGAAGAGACCGAGGCTATAGAGCGCGACGACCACGCCCTGGCTGCTCGGACCATAAAGCATGCCCGCGAACGACAGACCGCCGAGCATCCAGCCGATGGCGAGCGTGTTGCGCCGGCCGATCTTGTCGCCGATCCATCCGTGACTCAGATAACCGCAATAGCCGATCACGTTCGACAACACGAGAATCAGCAGCGAGCTTTCGAACGACACGTTATGCACGCGAGTGAGCACCGTCGTGCCGAGCACGCTGAACACCTGAATCGCGGACCAGTTCAGCAGAATGCCGCCGCCGAGCACGAGCGTCGCACGCAATGCGCTGCCGCGAAACGCTTCGGAAAGACCTGCGCGGCTGTGCTCCTCGTAGTCCACCGAATGCGTGCCCGCGAGACTGCGCGCTTCGCCGTCGTGACCGGCTTCGCGCAACTGTTTGATGCGCTTGTGTAGCAGGAATTGCGGGCTTTCCTTCAGACGCCGCGTCATGAAGAAGATGACGATGGCCGGGAACGTCGCGAAGATGAAGCACCCTTGCCAACCGATACGCGGCAACAAGAGCGCCGTGAGACCGGATGCGATCAGCGCGCCAATAGGCCAGCCGCCTTGCACGAGGCTATAAATGAAGCCCTTGTTGCGATTGAGCTTCGGATCGTTGGCGGCCGAGTACAGTTCGTTGAGGTAAGTCGCGTTGACGGTTTCCTCGGCATAACCGAGACCCGAGAGTGCGCGGATGAACACGAGCGGCCACTGACCCATTGCGCCGCCCACGACCGTCAGTCCCGAGCACAACGCCGCGCCAGCCACCGTCCACAAGAGCCCTGCCTTGCGGCCGAGACGATCCAGTAATGGTCCGATGGCGAAGGCGATCACCGCCGTGCCGATTGCCACCAGCGTGGCGATTTCGGCTTGCGAGGCGGCGTCCCAGTTGTAGTGCTTGCCGATCTCGGGCAAGAGCGTGCCGAACAGGATGAAGTCGTACACGGCAAACACCCACGCGAAAAAAGCGACCACGGTTGCGCGTTTTACGTCGCCGGGCGTTATCTGTTCGAGTTTGAAACTTGATGCCGACAGCGGGTTCGCTTTCGCCGGCGCGCTCTTGCTGAGCTCGGAAGGAGTCATGGGATGGGCTCGTATCGGTAGGGTCAGGACTTGCGTGGCTGGCGGCGCAGGAAGTCGTCGGCGATTTCATCGCAGGTGCAAAAGCGCACGCCTTCGTGCTTGCGGAAATGCGCGATCAGACGTTCGAGCATGAGCAGCACTTGCGCGCGGCCGGATACATCGGGATGGATGGTGATGGGAAACACCGCATAGTCGTGCTCGCGGTACACCCAGTCGAACTGATCGCGCCACATCTCCTCGATATCGCGCGGATTGACGAAGCCGTGACTGTTGGGCGCCTTCTTGATGAACATCATCGGCGGGAGATCGTCGAGATACCAGTTCGCGGGAATCTCCACGAGATCCGTTTCCTGTCCGCGCGAAAGCGGCTTCATCCACGTATCCGGATGCTTGCTGTAGTCGATCTTCGTCCAGCTGTCGCCGACGCGCACGTAGTACGGGTGGTAGTCGTTGTGCATCAGGCTGTGGTCGTACTTGATGCCCTTCTTCACCAGTAACTCGTTCGTCACGTTACTGAACTCCCACCACGGCGCGACGTAGCCCGTCGGCCGCTTGCCCGCGAGTTTCGTCACCAGGTCGATGCTGCGATCCAGCACGGCTTCTTCCTGCTCCGGCGTCATCGCGATGGGGTTTTCGTGGCTATAGCCGTGGATGCCGATCTCGTGGCCCGCGTCCGCAACCGCCTGCATCTGCGTGGGAAAAGTCTCGATCGAATGGCCGGGAATGAACCATGTGGTCTTGATCTTCTCGCGCTCGAAGAGCTTGAGAAGGCGCATGGAGCCGACTTCGCCCGCAAAGAGGCCGCGCGAGATGTCGTCGGGCGAGTCTTCGCCGCCGTATGAGCCGAGCCATCCGGCGACCGCATCGACGTCGATGCCGAATGCTACGAGTATTTCCTTGGCCATCTGCTTTTCTCCTTTGAGCGCTGCGTTGTCGGTTCGAAGCATTGCTTCGCTTTCACCGGGCACTTAAATGTACATCGTTGACAACATACGTTTACGATGCCGGGTTCAAAAATAATCGGCAAATGAGGGATTACCCTTAGTAACGATCTCGAAGATGAAAAGGGACGGGCGTGCGGAGGCGCGGTCCGTGTATTGAGCGCGGACCGGATTGAACGGAGGCGACGGCGAGGGGTTAGGTTTGCGCGTGCAGCGTTAGTAAGGCATCGGCGAATGCCTTGGGTTTTTCTTGCGGCAGGTTGTATCCCGCGCCTTCGACGACGCGATATTCAAAAGGTCCGCTGAAATGCACGGAGTGATGCGCGGTGCCGCCGGTGGACATGACACCGTCGTCCGCGCCGTCGAACGAGATCGTGGGAACGGAGATGGGCGGCGCCTTCGCGAGTTGCTGTTCGAGCGCGTCGTAATGCGGATCGCCATTCACGAGCCCATAGCGATGCCGATACGAATGGATCACGACATCGATGAAGTCTTCGTTGTCGAACGATGCGGCCGTCGCGGCGTAAGTGTCGTCTTCGAAGCGCCAGCTCGGTGACCATAGCGTCCACAGCAAGCGGCAGAGTTCTCGGCGGTTCGCGGTCAGGCCGGCACGGCCGCGCTCGCCATGAAAGTAATACTGATACCAGTAGCGAAGCTCGTTTTCCGGCGACGACGGCTTGCCCGATGCCGCGATGTCCTGAATGTTGTAGCCGTTGAGCGTGACGAGCGCCCTGACGCGTTCGGGATGCAGCGCCGCGACGATGCACGCGGCGCGTCCGCCCCAGTCGTAGCCGCCGAGCATTGCGCGCCCGATGTCGAGCGCATCGAGCAATGCGAGCAGGTCAGCGCCCAACGCCGCTTGCTGACCGGAACGCGGGGTATCGGCGGAAAGGAAGCGCGTTGGACCGTAACCACGCAGATAAGGAACGATGACGCGTGCGCCTTGTGCCACGAGGAGCGGCGCGACTTTATCGAATGAATGAATGTCGTAGGGAAAGCCATGCAGCAACACAACGGGCCAGCCGTCTGTCGGCCCGGACTCTTCATAAGCGATATCAAGCAAGTCGGTCTCGATGCGGTTGATCATGCGCTTATCCTCGACGTAGACGTTCGATGACAGCTAGCGTATACGATCCGCATGATTCACGTGGCGCTTACTAGATATCGAACACGCTCGAAAGCGGAGGTCATTCGCGATAGAGACTAAGCAATCCGCAAATGCTCGCTGATGTAGTCGATGAACACGCGCAGCTTCGGCGATGCATAACGCGTCGCCGGCCAGAGAATCCAGAATGTCACCGTCTGATCGATGTAATCGTCCAGCACGATTTGCAGCGCGCCGCTCGCAAGCGCATCGCGCACGAGAAAGGTCGGCACGAAGATAAGTCCTTTATCTTGCAGCGCCAGGAACGCCAGCACTTCGATAGTGTTGCTCACGAACGTCTGCGGCAACTCGGGCTCCGCTTCCGCCGTGCCGAGCTGAAACGGCCAGCGTTCGAGCTTGCCGGTGGCGGGAAACTTATGCAGCAGGCATGCGTGATTCACGAGTTCCGCCGGATGACGCGGCACGCCATGCTGCTTCAGATATCCGGGTGACGCGACGACCACTTGCCCGCATGAACCGAGACGCCGCGAAACGAGCCGCGAATCGTGCTGCGCGCCCGTGCGAATCACGGTGTCGAAGCCTTCCTCGATGATATCGACCATACGGTCTGACAGATCGACATCGATTTCGATATCCGGATACTGCGCCATGAACCCGTCCAGCGCGGGCATGATGAGCGCGGACAACTGCGGCGTGCTGATTCGCAAACGCCCGCGCGGGCTGCCCGCTGCATTGGACAGTTCGGCTTCGGCGGCTTCGACTTCGCCGAGGATGCGCCTGCAACGTTCGAGAAAGAGCGCGCCCTCGGCGGTCAGCGTAATGCTGCGCGTGCTGCGATGAAAAAGCCGCACGCCGAGACGCTCTTCCATGCGTGCAATGCCCTTGCCCACCGCCGACGACGACACGCCCAATTGCCGTCCGGTCTCCGTGAAGCTGCGCGTTTCAGCGACCTGCACGAACATCAAAATGCCGCCTAGGCTGTCCATGAGTAACCCGAAGAACTGGCCGACTCGCGCGACGCGATCCGCCGATTAAGGAAGTTCTTGTCCGATATATTCGGAACCTTAGCCCATTTTTCTTCTGTCGTCCGGTTCATACACTCTCTTCAAGCCTTAACACCTGCCGTCGAAGAATTCGACGGTCATTCGCATTCCGGAGAGAGAACATGTCCAAACTTCATTCAGCCGTGAGAGTCGGTCCCTACGAGTTTTCGCATCGCGTCGTGCTGGCGCCGCTCACACGCATGCGTGCCGAGAAAGGCGCCATCCCCGGCCCGTTGATGGCCGAGTACTATGCGCAACGCACGTCGAAAGGCGGCTTTCTGATCAGCGAAGCGACCATTGCCGCGCCGAACGGCAACGGCTACCTCGGCGCGCCCGGCCTTTACGACGACAGCCAGATCGAAGGCTGGAAGCAAGTCACGGAAGCCGTGCATGAAAGAGGCGGCCGCATCTTCCTTCAGCTTTATCACGCGGGCCGCCAGTCCAATAGCCAGTTGCAGCCGGATGGCGGCGCGCCGGTGGCTCCGTCGGCGGTATTGCATGGCGGCGTCGCTTATACGGAAGCTGGCTGGATTCCCAACACCCCGGCCCGCGCGCTCACCATTCCGGAAATCGCGCAACTCGTCGAGCGCTTCCGCACGGCAGCGGAGCGTGGCAAGAAAGCCGGTTTCGATGGTGTCGAACTGCACGCCGCGAACGGCTATCTCTTCGATCAGTTCCTTCAAGACGGAAGCAACATGCGCACCGACATCTACGGCGGCTCGTTCGAAAACCGCGCGCGCTTTCTGCTGGCGGTCACGCGCGCCGTCATCTCCGTGTGGGGCAGCCAGCGCGTCGCGGTGCGCCTCGGGCCGAGCGGCACGTGGGGCGATATGTCGGACAGCAATCCCGAAGCGCTCTTCTCCTACGTGGCGCGTGAATTGTCGAAGCTCGATCTGGCGTATCTGCACTTGATCGAACCGCGCGTGCTCGGCAATGTCGATGACGACAGCAAAGACCCCGCACCCGTGGCCGCGCAACTGATCCGCAAGCATTACGACGGCGTCATCATCGCGGCGGGCGGCTTCAAGGGGCCGACGGCCGAAGCCATCCTGCAAGCAGGCGATGCCGATCTAGTGGCGTTCGGACGCGACTTCATCGCCAATCCGGATTTGCCCGAACGCCTTCGCAATCGGTGGCCGCTCAATGCCTATGACCGTCCCACGTTCTTTGGCGGGACCGAAGCTGGCTATACCGACTATCCGTTCCATCGCGCCGAAGCACGGGCCGCGTAAGCCGGACGCCGCCATGAACGCTACTTCCCCGCCGGTGTCTCTGACGCCACTCTGCTGGCTCGCGCTCGGCATGTTGCGGGGTTGCGCGGTACGCCTCTCGCGTTATCCCTCAATGCATGGTTCATATGTATCGGCTTCTCACTCGGCGCCGCGCTCGGGTCGATCACGCTGAATGTTGCGTCGTGACCGATCTTGGCTTGACCGCGTCGGTCTGCAAGATCGCGGCGTTCACGCTGACCTTGTGCGAAGCGGCGCCCGCCGCGGCATGACTAACGAAAACGCCTGAAGAACGTGCGCATTTCGGCCGCAAGAAGTTCGGGCTCTTCCATCGCGGCGAAGTGGCCGCCGCGCGGCATCTCGGTCCATTGCGCGACATCGAAGACACGTTCGAGCCATTCGCGCGGCGGCCGGCTCAATTCTTTGGGAAAGCGCGCGTAACCCACTGGCGGCAACACGCGCTGACCCGCAGCGAAACGCATGGGTTGCAGGCGGTTTTCGTAGTACATCTGCACCGCCGTGCCAATGCTCTGCGTGTGCCAGTAGAGCGAGAGATTCGTCAGCAACTCGTCCTTCGAGAAACTGCGCTCCACATCGCCGTCGCAATCGCTCCATGCGCGGAATTTCTCGCAGATCCATGCGGCGAGTCCCACGGGGGAATCGTTGAGCGATGCAGCAAGCGTCTGCGGCTTCGTGCTGTGCATGTGCGCGTAGGCGCCTTCTAGTGCGACCCACTCGCTTCGCGCGCGCACGAAGTCTTGTTCGGCAGCATTCATCGGCGCGTTTGCCGGATCCACGGATGGTTCGTAAGAGCCCGGCAGAAAGTTGAGATGAATACCATCGACATGCCGTCGATGCCGTAACGCCAGCGCAACCGACACCGCCGAACCCAGGTCGCCGCCTTGCGCACCGAAGCGCTCGTAGCCTAGACCTTGCATCAGCGCGGCCCAGATATCGGCGACTTGAAACGCGGACGTGCCGGGCTGCGCGGGCGCGGCGGAAAACGCGAAGCCCGGCAGCGACGGCAGGATGACATCGAAGGAATCGACCGGGTCCGCTCCGAACGATGCGGGATCGCACAGCATCTCCGTCAGCGCATGAAACTCGAAGAACGATCCCGGCCAGCCGTGCGTGATGATGACCGGATACGGCTTTGGACCTACGCCCCGCCGATGCACGAAGTGCACGCGCTGGCCGTTCACATCCGCGATGAATTGCGGTTGCCGGTTGAGCTCGCGTTCGGCAGCGCGCCAGTCGAACGTATCGGTCCAGTACTGCACGAGTTCGCGCAGCCACGCGATATCGATACCTTGTTTCCAAGACTCGGATGGCGTCATGGGTGGCCAGCGGGTATCGCGTAGCCGGCGGCGCAGGTCGTCGATCGCTTCGTCGGGAACGGCAATCTTGAATGGCTCGATGTGCATGGCGGGTCGCTACTCCAGCAAGGTCGGAGGTTCAGTGTAACTCGACCTTTTGCCGCGCTCCCGTCTTCTCGTGATTCAGGCAAAGCGCCGCCGCGAGGCTGATCGCCGCGTTGATCGCGAGCCACACGCCGACCATCGCGCTGCTATGAAACGTGTGCGTGAGCCATGTGAGGATGGCGGGCGTGAAGCCGCCCAGCACGGCCGCTGCGATAGCCTGCGCGAACGCATAGCCGGATGTGCGCGCATTGGGCGGCACGAGTTCGACCATGGCCGCGACCTGAACGGCGCTGTAGGCTGCATAGATGAACGAGAACCACAGTTCGACCACCGCGAACCTCAGCACGGTTGCATGCGTGGCGAGCCATGACATCAGCGGATACGCGGTGACGGCGGCCAGCAACGTTACGACGATCAGCACCGTGCGACGGTTGAAGCGATCGGCCACGAGCGCCATGATCGGCAGCCAGACGAGCACCGACAAACCGCCGAAGAAGAGAATGATGAAGCCCGCGGATGCGCCCAGATTCAGGCTCTTGATGAAGGTCGGCGCGTAAGTGGTGATGGTCTGCGAAGTCACAGTCGCCATCGACACTATGCCCATGCACAGCACGATGGTGCGCCAGTCCGAGACCAGGCTCGTGCAGATCTCGGACATCTTCGGCGCGCGCTTTCTGGCCGCGAACACCGACGTTTCCTGAAGACTCGACCGCAGCCAGAACATGACGGGAATGACCATGCAGCCGAGCAGAAGCGGCACGCGCCATCCCCATGCGTGCAGTTCGTCTTGCGTCAGCCAGTAAAGCAGAACGAGTCCGACGAGCGACGCCACCATCACGGAGATTTGCTGGCTGCCGGCTTGCCAGCACGTATAAAACGCGCGGCGTCTGGCCGGCGCGATCTCCGCGAGATAGACCACTACGCCGCCGAGTTCGGCGCCTGCGGAGAACCCTTGCATCAGCCGTCCAAGCAAGACGATGATCGGCGCCGCGATACCGATACTCGCGTAGGAAGGCGTGCATGCCACGGAGATGATGCCGAGCGACATCAACGACAACGCGAGAATGAGACCCTTGCGGCGCCCATGACGGTCCGTATAAGCGCCGAGCACGATAGCGCCCACGGGCCGCGCGAGAAACCCGAACGCGAAGGTCATGAGCGACATCATCAGCGAGATGTATTCGTTGTCGCTCGGAAAGTACGTCTGCGCGATGTATCTCGCGTAATAGCCGTAAATCATGAAGTCGTAGATTTCCAGCGCATTGCCGGCGACGACCTGAATGATCGGCTTGATCGCGACTCTCGATCTGTCGACCTCCGGCGCACTCGCTGACGCGAGGCCTGGGCTTGCAACCGCGGAATCCTTCATCGCTACTCCTGTCGAAAAGCGTTCTTTCTGGCCGATTGAAACGTCAGGCGCGTGCGCCGATCTCCACTTCCTGCGCAGTCCAGCCCGCAACGCGGTCGCTGAGCGTGAGACCGAGACCGGGACGCGTCGGCACGAGCATGCGGCCATCGCGCGTTTCGAGCCGTTCGTTGAAGAGCGGTTCGAGCCATTCGAAATGTTCGACCCACGGCTCGCGTGCATAACTTGCCGCGAGATGCACATGCAGTTCCATGGCGAAATGCGGCGCGAGCATGAGACCCGCGTGATCCGCGAGCGTCGCGACTTTAAGAAACGGCGTGATGCCACCGACGCGCGGTGCATCCGGCATCAGATAATCCGCCCCGCGCAACCGGATGAACTCCCAGTGTTCCGACACGCTCGTCAGCATCTCGCCGGTGGCGATCGGTGTATCGAATTGCGTGGCGAGCGCTGCATGGCCTTCGGCGTCGTAGCAATCGAGCGGCTCCTCGATCCAGACGAGATTGAACTGTTCGAACGTTCGGCACATGCGTTGTGCGGTCGGACGGTCCCATTGCTGGTTGGCGTCGACCATGAGCGGGAAGGCATCGCCCAGATGCTTGCGCACGGTTTGCACGCGATGAATGTCGAGCGCCGAGTCCGGCTGGCCCACCTTGAGCTTGATGCCACCTATGCCTTTTTCGCGCGATATGTCGGTGTTGGTCATCAACTGATCGAGCGGCGTATGCAGGAAACCGCCGGACGTGTTGTAGCAGCGTACCGACTCGCGTTGCGCGCCCAGCAGCTTGGCAAGCGAGAGGTTCGCGCGCTTTGCCTTCAAGTCCCACAGCGCGACATCGACCGCGCCGATGGCTTGCGCCGCCATGCCGCTGCGCCCCACCGAGGCCCCCGCCCACGCGAGCTTGTCCCACAGCCGCGCGATGTCGCTCGGGTCCTCGCCGATCAGCACGGGCGCGATCTCCTTCGCATGCGCGAACTGGCCCGGACCGCCCGCGCGTTTTGAATAGCTGAAGCCGAGTCCGCGATGACCATCGGCCGTTTCGATCTCCACGAAAAGAATGGCGATCTCGGTCATCGGCTTCTGCCGGCCGGTCAGCACCTTGGCGTCGCTGATGGGATTGGCGAGCGGCAAGAACGTGGAGGCGACGCGAATCCACCTTATTGAATCGTTCGATGTTTCTGCGAGGAGCGAAGACGTTGCGTTCATGTGCCGATTCCTTGAATGACGAGTTCGAAGCCTTTAGCGATGAGTCGATCATACAATGATTGCGCAATCATTCAAGCTTAATTGATTGCGCAATCATCATGGTTTACGCTTAATGCACGAGTGCGAACGTCTTTGATCGGTGGGCCTTCATGGTCTAATCCAATGCGTGGCGCTTTGAAAAAAACGAAGTCGGGGAAATATGGCGAAGAAAGACGAAGGCATTCAGGCGACGGCGGAAAGCGTGACGCTTATCGATGTCGCGCGTGTGGCGGGCGTCGCGCCGATGACCGTGTCGCGCGCACTGAACCGGCCGGAACTCGTGCGCAGCGACACGCAGAAGAAGGTGCTCGACGCCGTTCGCGCGACGGGTTACGTGCCCAACCTGCTCGCTGGAGGACTGGCGAGCAGCAAAAGCCGTCTCGTGGCCATTCTGTTGCCGACCATTGCCAACTCCATCTTCGCCGACACCGTGCAGGCGCTGGTGGACCGTCTGACGGCATCGGGATATCAAACGTTGCTGGGCGTGACCGCTTATTCAATCTCGCGCGAGGAAGCGCTCGTCGAAGCCATTCTCGGACGCCGCCCGGATGGCATCGTGCTCGCTGGCACCAGTCACAGCAAGGCCACCGTCGCGCGGCTGGTGAAGGCCAACATACCCGTTGTCGAGATATGGGATCTCACGAGCAAACCTATCGATACGGTCATCGGTTTCTCGCACGAACAGGTGGGTAAAGAGGTCGCGCAACATCTCGTCGCGAAGGGCTATCGTGACTTCGGCGTGTTGTCCGTGGACGATCCACGCGGTTTGCGGCGCTGCAAGAGTTTGATTGCGCAACTCGCGACACAGGGAATCAGGAACACCGCGTTCGAGATAATGCCCGCGCCGGCAACGTTGCAGGCAGGACGAGAAGGCACGGCAAAGCTGTTGCAGGCACGGCCGCCGCGCATCATCGTATGCAGTTCGGACACGCTCGCGCAGGGCGTGCTCGCGGAAGCCGCCAGCCGCAAGTTGAACGTACCGGACGATATCGCCGTGATGGGCTTCGGCGACTTGAGCACCGCCGCGCACGTGTACCCTGCACTCTCGACGGTACGTGTGGATGGCGCGACCATCGGCATGAAAGCGGCCGGTACCTTGCTCGCGCGTTTTTTGCAGGGCCGCACGGGCGCCGTTTCCTCGCGCGTGAAGATCGACACGGGCTTTACGATCATCGACCGCGAAAGCACATGACACGCCCGCAAGCAGCGGGGTATACGATAGTGACATCGTTCAATTCGTCGTCCATATTTACTTGGCTATCCTTACAGGATGGTCAAATAAATAACGGAGACATCCATGAGCGAACGTCTGTTCTTCCGCGCGGCTGGCCGCGCGATGGCGCTGCTATGCGCAGCGTATTTCGTTCTCGCCGCGCCGAACGTCTCGGCATCGCGAGGAGACGGCCGCGACGATGGATGGATCTCCACATGGACAGCAAGTGCCGATCGCAATAACAACCTGACCACGCCGCAGAGCTTCAATGCGTCGACGACGATTCGCCAGGTCGTGCACTTGAGCGTTGGCGGCGACCGCGTTCGCGTGCGTCTCACCAACGAGTTCGGCACGACGCCAGTAACGGTGGGACCGGTACATATTGCGTTATCCGTCGGCGGCGCGAAGATCGCGCCGAACTCCGACCGCACGCTTACCTTCGGCGGAAAGACCACGGTCACGCTTTATGCAGGTGCGCCGATTCTCAGCGATCCGGTAGATATCAAGCTGCCGCCGTTCGCGGACATTGCCGTGAGCTTCTTCCTGCCCGACGCCACGCAAGCACAAACCGTGCATCAACTGGCCGTGCAGAACGCGTATGTATCGAGTGGCGACAACACCGCCACGGCCGATCAACCTTCTCCGCAAAAATACACGAACCGCTTTTTCCTGTCCGGCGTGCTGATCGATACCGACCGCGACACACCCGCCGTCGTGACCTTCGGCGATTCGATCACGGATGGCTACGCCTCCACCGTCGATGCGAGCCGCCGCTGGCCCGACGATCTCTCGCAACGGTTGAACGGCGGCTCGGCGCGGCGCAGCTATGCCGTGCTGAATCAGGGGATCAGCGGCAATCGCGTGATCAAGGATGGCTCGGGCATCAGTGCGCTCGCGCGCTATGACCGCGATGTCCTCAGCCAGTCGAACGTCAAGCTAGTGATCTTCCTCGAAGGCATCAACGATATCGGCTGGCCTCAGACCGTGCTCGACCCGACGGCGGGACTCGTTCCGGCGCAGGACATCATCGACGGATACAAGCAGATCATCGCGCGGACTCATCTGCGCGGCATCAAGATCGTGGGCGGCACACTGACGCCGTTCCACAACGCGCTGCAAGGCACGCCGAACCAAGGCTACTGGACGCAGCAAAAGGAAGCGATCCGTCAGACCGTCAATGCCTGGATACGTACGAGCCGCGCGTTTGATGCAGTCGTGGATTTCGATGCGGTGCTGCGCGATCCGGCGCATCCGATCGACATTCGCGCAGTGTATGACAGCGGCGATCATCTGCATCCCAACGATGCGGGCTATGCGGCCATGGCCAATGCTGTCGATCTATCGCTGCTCTACAGGGCCGACGACGACCGCGACCGCGATCACGACCATCATTGATTGAGGAACATGCGGACGCGCATCGCGCGCGTTCGCATTCGCGTCTTCCCGCGCACTACCCACCTGTCCGCGCTATCCTGCTGATTCGCCCATTCTTCGCATGGACCCTGCACCCGCACGGCCTGTCGACTCTCATGCTATTAGCGCAAATCAGCGATCTCCATATCAAGCGTCCCGGCAAGCTCGCCTATGGACGTGTCGATACCGCCGCCTATCTCAGCCGATGCATCGAGCATCTCAACGCACTCGATCCGCGACCCGACGCCGTGCTGATCACGGGCGATCTCGTGGATTTCGGCGATACCGAGGAATACGCCTATCTACGTACGCTACTGAATCCGCTTGCGATTCCGTATTACCTTTGCATCGGTAATCACGATGGACGAGAAGCGCTGCGCGAGGTATTCGGCGATCATGCGTATCTGCGAGACCAAGCGCGTTTTGTTCAGTATGCGTTCGAGCTAGGCGGCGTACGCATTGTCGTCGCGGACTCGCAAGACCCGCCACACGGAGGCGGCCGGCTGTGCGATGAACGGCTCGACTGGATTGCAGAGACGCTGGCAAGAAGCGCTGCGCAGCCGACCTTGCTTGCCATGCATCATCCGCCGTTCGATTGCGGTATCGAGCATATGGACGAGCAAAAGCTCGATGCCGCCGATGCAGCGAAGCTCGCGGCTATCGTCGCGCGTCATCCGCAGATCGAGCGTCTACTGTGCGGGCACGTGCATCGCGCCATTCAAATGCGCTTTGCCGGCACGATCGCGAGCGTGTGTCCGTCGACCGCGCATCAAGTCGCGCTCGACTTGCGCAAACGCGGCCCGTCGCGCTTCGTGATGGAACCGCCCGCATTCCAGTTGCATCGCTATGTCGCGGGCGAAGGGCTCGTCACGCATACGGCATTCATCGGCGATTACGGCGGTGCTTATCCGTTCTATGACGAGAACGACGCGCTCATCGACTAAGCGGTGCTCTCAGCGTCGCACCATGCCGAGATCATTGGCTGCGTTCGACGCACTCGCCGCGCGCTTGCCTTTGTTCCCTTCTTCGAGCGCGTTCAGTTGTTCGAGGCTCAGATTGCGCGTTTCAGGCGCGAGCCACACGGAGATCAGCAAGCCCGCGAGCGCGATGCCGAAGAAGAACCACAGCGCCGCACTCGCGCCCCACCACGCGACGAAATTGGGGAACACGAGTACGCCGAGAATCGAGCCGATGCGGCTTACGGAAGTCGCGAGACCCGATGCGCCCGCACGCACGTTCGTCGGAAAGAGCTCGGTCGGATAGACGAAGTTGAGAATGCCGCCGCCCGAATTGGCGAACAGAACCGCGCAACTGAACAGCACGACGAGAAAGCCGAAGGTCGGCTTCGAGTTGAGCGCGAGCACGAGAAGCGCGGCGGAAAGCCCGGCAAACGACGTGATCAGCAGCGGCCTGCGTCCCCAGCGATCCACCAGATTCATGCCGATGATCGCGCCGATCATCCCGAGAATGGCGATGAGACCCGACCCGATGATCGTCAGCACGCGCGAGCCATGCGAGAACGGCGAGATGATGGTCGGCGCGTACATGGAGATGCCGTAATAAGCAGTTGCATAACAAAACCAGAAGCCAAGCACGAAGATTGTACGGCGCAGCATGGGCCTGGAAAAGAGCGATGCGAGACTGCCCTTCGACTCGACCTCGCGCGCAAGCACGACACGCTCGCCCGTTACCGCGAGCATGACGGCTTCGGCTTCCTCGTGACGGCCTTTGGATTGCAGCCAGCGCGGCGATTCCGGCAGCGTCATGCGAAAGAAGAACACGATCAACGCGAAGATGGCGCCCACGCCCAGCATGTAACGCCATGCGTTATCGCCGAGCGGCAGGCACGCAAGCCCCACGACATACGCGGCCACCGCGCCGACAAACCACATCGCCGCGAGAAAGGTGCCGTGCTGTCCGCGCTTGTGCCGCGAACTGAATTCGGCGACGAGCGTGGCGGAGATAGGATAGTCCGCGCCGATGCCCACGCCCAGCAAGAAGCGAAACAGGATGAGTTGCCACGCACTCTGTGAGACGGCCGTCAAGAGCGCGAACAGCACGAACGCCAGCAGATCGACGACATACATGGCCTTGCGGCCGAAGCGATCCGTCAGCCGCCCCAGCCAGGCCGCGCCGATGAAGGCCCCGATGATGGCCGACGACACCACGAGACTCTGCACGCCCACGCCGAGATGCCACTGCTTGATCACCGAAGGCAGCGCGACGGCGACGATCGTCAAGTCGAAGCCATCGAGGAAAGTGCCTCCGGCGGACAGCAGCGTGACCTTGCGTTGAAAGCGCCGGACCTGCTGTGAGTCCAGATGATCGAAGCTCATTGCGTGACTCCCATACGTAAGCGATTCGTCAGCGTGACGACTTGAGACGGACGAAAATTCGTGTGGCGCGAGTGTGACGGAGGTCTGTGACAGGCCGATGATGTCGATATCGTGTACCGCGCGTGAATCAGCGTATTCCCTCCCCTTCGAGCCATGAGCGGAACAGGACGACGAGTTCGTCGTCGGACTTCGCATCCGGCACGTAGGTGCAATAGCTCCGCGACGGCAGGCGCGGCTCGGCAAACGGCGTGACGAGACGGCCAGCGGCCAGATCGTCGGCGACGAGCGCGGTCGGTCCCATCGCAATGCCGAGTCCGTCGATGGCCGCCTGCAAGGTGAGATAGAAGTGATCGAAGGTCAGGATCGCGGCAGGCCGCAGCGCGGGAATCTCCGCACGCGCGAGCCAGTCCGGCCACAAACGCGGGAGGCTCGACGTATGCAACAACGTATGCTGCCGCAAATCTTCCCGCCTGCGCAGCGCGACGCGTTGCATTAACGCGGGGCTGCACACAGGCACTCTTTCCTCGACGAGGAACGGCCGCATAGAGTAGCCATAGAACGTGTCGGGACCACCGCGAATCACGATGTCGTGAATATCTTTAAGGCTCTCGACCGATGCGTTCGATGTCTCCACCTTGACGTCTACATCGAGATGCTCGGCGTGGAACTTCGCGAGCCTTGGAACCAGCCAACGCAACGTGAAAGTGGCGGGCGCATTCACGGACAGCGTGCGCGAAACCGTTCCAGGATAACCGTATCGCGCAGTGGCTTGCGACAATTGCTCGAAGAGCGGACCGATTTCATCCAGGTAGGCCTTTGCCTTGGGAGTCAACACCACGCGCCGGTTATGCCGCTCGAACAGCGGTTCGCCGAGCCACTCTTCGAGCAGGCGCACTTGCTGACTGATTGCGCCATGCGTCACATGCAATTCGGCTGCGGCTTCCTTGAAGCTGGCAAGACGCCCTGCGGCTTCGAACGCGCGCAGTGCATTGAGCGGAGGCAGGACTCGTTTCATTCGAAAGAGTTTATCTAACGCGAGCGGCCAATTTAACTGGTTTGCCGCACGCTCACAAGATAGATAACCTGCTTACATCCCTCTTTCGCGTCCTTAGCCTGGAATCCGCATGCTCAGTTATACCGGCGGTCTCGTCCTTATCGCCGCCGTGCTTCACGCCAGTTGGAACGCGATGTTGCATGGCAATCGCGACCGCTTCCTCTCCATGACGTGGATGAGCATTGCCATCGCGGTGGTCTCGACCATCGTGATCGTTTTTTTGCCGATGCCCGCTTCCGCCGCGTGGCCATGCATCGTTGCATCGGGGCTCGTGCATATCGTCTATAACGTGAGCCTCGTGCGGTCGTATCGGCGAGGCGATCTCGCGCAGGCTTACCCGATTGCGCGTGGTTCGTCGCCGCTGCTCGTCACGCTCGGCGCAGCGCTCTTCGCGCACGAGGCCATCGGGCCGCTGCATGCGTTCGGCATCGTGATGATCTCGGGCGGCATCATCTCGCTGGCGCTGCAAAGTAGCCACGTATCGCGCGCAGGTGCGTTGGCGGCATTTCTGACTGGCGTGACCATCGCGGTCTACACCGTGATCGACGGTATCGGCGTGCGCTTGTCGGAGGGCAACGCGCTTGCCTATACCGCGTGGATGTTCATGTTCTACTGGCTGATGCCGCTGCTCTTCATGGCGACGCGCGGGCTCTCTGCACTATGGACGCCGATACGCACCGCCCCGATGTCGATCGGTTCATCGCTTGCGGGCGGGTTGGTATCGATCGGCGCATATGGCATCGTCATTTGGGCGATGCAGTCGGGTGCGATGGGCGCGGTATCGGCATTGCGCGAGACGAGCGTGGTGTTCGCGGTGCTGATCGGTAGAGTGTTTCTGCGTGAAGCGGTCAGCGTGAAGCGCTGGCTCGCATGCATGGTCGTCGCGGCGGGCGCGATATGTCTCGGGCTTTGACCGCTCGCTTCCAGTGTCGCTTCTTTCGTCGCTTCAGTCGAAGTCGATATGACCGCTTCGTCTCAGCTCATCCAGCCTGAAAATTTGCTGCGGCAGCACGCGCCCAAGCGATAGCGCGGGAAGATCGTCGAGGCTGAAGAATCCAACGGCACTCGTTTCCGCACCGATGACCTCGCCCGCCCCCACGATCTCGCCGAGAAAAATCAGCTTCCAGATGTGAAAGACCGATGGTGGATGCGGATGTCTGTCTGCATCCCATACCGCGAGCAAGCGCTGAATCTTAACCGTATAGCCACTTTCTTCCCGCACTTCCTTCGCCGCGTTCTCGGCGGGCGAAACGCCTATGTCGGCCCAGCCGCCTGGAAGCGACCACATGCCGTCCGCCATTTCGCGCACGAGCAGAATCTGCCCCGTTTCATTGAATACCGCGGTACGCACATCGAGCTTTGGATTGGCATAGCCTGTTTCGAACGCGAAAAGTTCGGCTATCTTGATCGAATCAGTCGATGAGAGCGCGGCGAGTTCAGCGTGCGCGATCTGCGCGATCTCATCGTAACGTTCGGTATCGAAAACGCTCGTTGCGTAGTGCAATCCGGTTTGCGCCAGTGCAAGCAGGCGGCGAGCGCGTTCCAAAGATGCCATGTAGTCGGTTCCAATGCGGCCTCAGTTCACGTCAAATGGCCTCTCACGAATTGCAAGGAGCGGCGTGCGCGCTCGTCCATTTGTTCGTCTGTCGCACCGTTCGACATGTCGCGCCAGACTCCCACTGCGCGGCTCACGTTTCCGCCCTTGCGCATGAAAGGCTCCATGACGATTGTCCCGTCATATTCGATCTCTTTCAACGCGCCAAAAATCTCGTCCCACGGCAGACGCCCTTCGCCTGGCGGCAAGCGGTTCGCTTCGCCCAGATGGAAGTGTCCGAGCTTTCCCTTGCAGGCGAGGATTGCATCGCGAAAAGAGTGCTCTTCAATATTCATGTGGAACGTGTCGAGCTGTACCTTGCAGTAAGGATTGTCGACCGCATCGCAGAACGCGAGCGCTTCGCGTGCATCGTTGGCAAGCCATTGCTCGAAGCGGTTGACCACTTCCAGCGCGTAGATGATCCCATAGCCTTCCGCTACCTTGATGACGCGACGCACGCTGTCCACGGCACGCTCCACGTAGGGACGCTTGTCCGTCATGCCGGGCGGCGGCGATTGCGGCCACGCGCAGAAAGTGAGTCCCGCGAAAACGGGCGCACCGAGCATATGGCAATCGTCGAGCAAGCGCTTGACGTACTCCGTGCCTGCATCTCTCACGCTTTGCTCGGGAGAGGCGAAATCGTACTCGGGCTTGAGACCGATACAGCACATCACGGTGAGGCCGAGATCGTCGGCGACGGTCTTCAGTTCGCGCTTCTTCGCATCGGGAAGATTGTTGAATTCGCCGAGCGAAATTTCCATCATGTCGAACCCCAAGCCGGATATGCGCTTCGCCACGGCCGGAAAATCGACCAGCCATTCGGTCGACCAATACGTGTAGAACATGCCGACTTTATTCAAGGCACGACTCCTTTGATGTTTGCCTGACTTGCTAGGCCACGAAGCCTTTTGGCTTGACCTCGGGATGTGCCGGGTCAGCATGTTCGAGCGCGGCCAGCGACATGATGCGTTCCTCGGAGGCGTCGTCAAAGCCGACTTCACCCGCAAGCTGACCGCCGCGCATGACAAGGATGCGGTCGGAGATGGTCAGTATCTCCGGGAGGTCGCTGGAGATGACGAGAATGGCGAGACCTTCTCGGGCAAGTTCGCGCATGAGCGCGTAAATCTCGGCTTTAGTGCCGACGTCCACGCCGCGTGTGGGTTCATCGACGATCAGGACACGCGGTTTCGATGCGAGCCATTTCGCCAGCACCACCTTCTGCTGATTGCCGCCGCTCAAGAGACCCACGAGTTGTTCGACGGTCGGCGTCTTGATGTTGAAGCGCCCGACGTAACTGTCGATCATGCGCGCTTCCTGCAGCGGGCGAATGACCGTGCCCTTCGAAAGACGCCCAAGCCCCAGCGCAGCGAGCGACAGGTTGCTGCCCACCGACATGCCGAGCACGAGCCCCTGATCCTTGCGGTCCTCGGGCACGAGCCCGATCCCGAGCTTCATTGCATCGCGAGGCTTCGCGATCCTGACCGGCTTGCCTTCGATGGTGACGTTGCCATGCTTCGGCGGCGGCGCACCGAAGATACCCATCGCCACTTCTGAACGTCCCGCGCCGATCAGTCCGGCAAGTCCCACGATCTCGCCGCGTCGCAACGAAAACGATACGTCGCGGTAACGCTCGTCGTCGCCCAGACCATCCACTTGCAGCACGATTGGCTGATGCGCGTTATCAGGCTTGATGCGCCGTACTTCGGCGAGATCGCGGCCCACCATCAGGCGCACGACTTCATCGGGCGAGGTATCGACAAGACGCGCGGTACGCACGTGCTTGCCGTCGCGAAGAACGGTCACCGCATCGCAGTTGTCGAACACTTCGCGCATGCGATGCGAGATATAGAGAATGGTCACGCCGCTCGCGCGCAGTTCGTGAACCACTTTGAAGAGCGTCAGGGAGTCGGCTTCGGAAAGACTCGAAGTCGGTTCATCGAGAATCAAAAGACGCGGCTCGTGAATCAACGCCTTGCATATCTCGATCAATTGCTGCTGCGCGATGGTGAGATCGCCGAGACGCGTATCGGGATCGAGTGCGATGCCAAGCCGCTTCATCGCGCCCTTCGCTCTCGTCAAGAGCACGCCGCGATCGACCAGCACGCGCGCCATGCGCGGCTCCGCGCCGAGAAAGATGTTCTCGGCAATCGTCATGTTCGGCGCGAGCATCAACTCCTGAAAGACGATGGAGATGCCCTTGGCGGCGGCATCGCGCGTACTCGAAAACTCGACTTCCTGACCGTCGAACATCATGCGTCCCGAGGTCGGCGCATGTGCCCCTGCGATCACTTGCATCAAGGTCGACTTGCCCGCGCCGTTCTCGCCCATGACCGCATGCACGGTGCCGGCCTCGACATTGAAGGACACTTCCTGCAGCGCTTTCACGCCGGGATAGGTCTTCGTTATCTGCTCAACGCTCAACAGCACGGTCATGGCAGCACTCTTTCTCACGAATGACGCGGGGCACAGCGCGTGGCCGGCCCCGCGCGCGGTTCATTTACCGCCGACGAATTTATCGACGTTCGACGAGTTGACGATATCCACGCCCGTATCCGTGACCGGCGGCACCTTGCCACCCTTGGTCAGCGCATCGAGCTGCTTGACGGATTCGGTGCCCATCGTGAGCGGCCGCTGACCGATCAGCGTCGTCGCATAACCTTCCTTCAGCAGCTTGATCTGCGATGGCAAGGTATCGAACGAAACGATCACGAACTTGCCCGCCTTGATATCGGCAGCCTTGTTGCGAACCGCGCGAATATAGGCCTCGGGCGCGAACATGGGCCAGCCGCCAGCGAAGAAGATGCCGTCGAGTTTCGGGTTCTTCGCGAGCATGTCCTGAATGAGCTGCACGCCCGTGCTCGAATCGTCGTTGCAGGCGAAAGGCGAGCCCGACACTTCCTTGAAGTCGCCATTGAGCTTCGACTTGAAGCCCTTGATGCGCTCGTTGAGATTCGCCGCCGACAAGCCGCCTGTCAGAACCGCATACGTGCCGCCCTTGGGCAGCGCCTTAGCAAATGCTTCGCCCGCCGCTTCGCCGCCTGCTTCGTTGTTCGTGCCGATGAAAGCGATGCGTTTGGACTTCGGTGCGTCCGAGTCGAAGGTCACGACCGGGATGTTCTTCGCCAATGCCGCGCTGATGACGCCGCTGATCGAATCCGCATTGTTCGGCGCGATGGCGATACCCGCGACCTTCTTGGTGATCAGATCGCGCACGATACGGCCTTGTTCTGCGTCGTCGAGCTGGGCCGGGCCGGTGAACAGACATTCGGCGCCGATCTTCGCGGCTTCTTCCTTGCAGCCTTTTTCCGCGTCGGCATAGAACGCGACGCCGAGCGCTTTCGGTACGACGGCGAACACCTTCTTGTCCGCCGCCTGCGACTGGGCAATGCCTATCCCGAGCAGGAGCGTAGCAGCTACGGCACTGAGCATGGTGCGTGTCATGGTCTTCTCCAGAGTCGTTGTAATACAGCTTTCATCGACGTCGCCAGACGCCTTTTCTAAGTTGATCGATAAACACGGCAAGAACGATCACCGAACCGACGAACACCCCTTGCCAGTAAGCGTCCGTGCCGAGCAGAACGAGACCGTTGCGCAGCACTTCGAGAATGACGGTGCCGACGAATACGCCGATCACGGTGCCTTCGCCGCCGGACAATGCCGTTCCGCCGATGACAGCCGCCGCGATCACGCTCAGCTCCTTGCCCAATCCTTGATTGGAGATTGCCGACGAGAGATAGCTCACTTCGATGATGCCCGCGAGACCCGCGAGCACCGACGACATCACGTAGACGCTCATCTTCAGGCGGTCGACGTTGAGGCCGGTGAGCATGGCCGCGCGTTCGTTGCCGCCTACCGCGTATAACTGGCGGCCATAGACGGTACGCTTCAGAACGATGGCGGACACGATGGCGAGCGCCACGAAAATCAGAAACGGTACGGGCAGATCGAGAAAGTCGCCGCCGCCGAGGGCAAAAAACGAATCGCCGTCGGGACGAAAGCCGTCGATAGCCTTGCCGCGCGTAATGACGAGCGCCAACGCCCGCGCAATGCTCATGGTGGCAAGCGTAGGCACGAAGGGCAGCATGCGCAGTTTGGTGACGCAGAAGCCGTTGAAGAGGCCGACGCACGCGGCTATGAGCAGCGTCAGCACGCAAGCGGGAAACACAGGCATGCCGGCCTGCATCATCGCGGCTGACGCGACGGCGGCCAGTCCCCATACGCTGCCGACCGAGAGATCGATGCCGCCCGTGATCATCACCGCTGCCTGCCCCAGCACCACGATGCCGATGAAGGACAGGTTGCGCGCGTCGTTGAGGAGGTTGCCCTTGCTCGCGAAGTCGGGCGCGAAGATCGACAGAAGCACGACCATGATCAGCAGGGCGCCGACGATACCGGTTTCGCGCGAGTGCAGCAATTGAGCGGCGAAACCGCGACGGGGTCTCGCCCGCTCGCTGGCTGCCAGCGTTGGCTTGCTCATGGTGTCGCCTCCAGTGCCTCTGTGCGCCCGTCGCGTGTCAAGGACAAGCTGTTTTTGTGCTGAAAGAGTTTAGTTTCGGGTCGAAACCCAGTCAAAGCGGGTTTTCCCTGCCGGGCTTGAGGCGCGATCCGGTTCACCTATGAACCTGCTTTCAAATATTGGATTCCTTAGTTTTCATTCGATCACTTTGCCTGCGTATGCATGCGGCAGGCCTCCGCATAAACACGGATTACGTCGCGGACCTTGCTGTAGATAAGGCTCATGGGCGATGCATCGATCGACCCCCGCCTCACCTGCCAGTATTGCTCCGGCAGATAGCGGCTGATGAGGTTTTCCCGTATGCCGATGTTCGCGAGGTTCGCCACCAGCTTGCGCGTCGCCTCATCGATATCATGGTCGGACCAGTAGTAGCGCACGCGGTCGCTATAGCTATAGGTTCGCAGCAACCGCTTCTCCGCGTCGCTGCCGTGATAGTACTTCTCCCAGTTGTTGGGTTTCTCGCGCATCACGCGTTCGACTATCTCACGCAGATTCGACCGGACATTCGGCGCGAGGAGTTCGCACTCGATGTCCGCCAATGCATAAAGCGCTTCACGCAAAGCGAAGGTTACGCCCGGTCCCACCTTGAGAATGGCGAAGCCATCATCGACCAGCGCCGAGAGCGCTTCGGGCTTTTGATAATCGGTGGAATGCGCTTCGAACACAATACCGGGTAGCCTTTCGAGCACCTTGGAAAGTCCGCTTGCAAGCGCGGGAGCGTAGTCGACGACCCTCGTATGATCGAACTCCACGCCGGGTTGAACGACGAGTCCCACCACACGCTCCCACGCCGCGCCGAGTCCGCGTGCATCCCAAGCCTTGCGATGCACGGCGACGGTATCGAGCGCGGCGCTCGCGTGCGTAACCTCCACGGTGGCGAGTTCTTCCGATGCACCGCCCGGAACGGGCACTTCAGTGCCGATGATATACACCGGACCTTCGGCGAGCCCCACGCGCGCGGCAGCCGCTTCGGCGACGGCGCACATACGCGCGGCACGTTCGGCCACGACCTCGTCGGATAGACGCGCGGGGTCATCGGCGCAGGGCATGCTTGCATCGAGATGGAGCTTTCTGAAACCTGTGGCGGCGTAAGCATCGATCAAGGCATCGGCGCGTTGCATGGCATCTTCGGCAGGCAGATTACGCCATGCGTTAGGGCCTAAATGATCGCCACCGAGAAGCAATCTATGGCGATCAAATCCCATGCGATCGGCAAGCCCATGCACGAAGCGAACGAAATCCGCAGGCTTCATGCCGGTGTAACCACCATACTGATCCACCTGATTCGATGTCGATTCCAGGAGCAAGGGCGTGTCGTCATCGAGCGCCTGCTTCATCGCGGCTTCGATCACCCAGTGATGCGCCGAACAAATCGAATAGATGCCTTTCAGGCGCTCGGCGGCGCGCTCGTCGCCGGTCAAGCGCGTGACGATGTCAGTCATGCTTTGCCTCCGATGTCGCGGCGATGAACGCATCGAGTTCGGCAAGGGTCGCCGTGCCTTCCATCGGACCACGGAACGTCACGGCTCGCGCGCCCGCCGCGCTTGCATACTCGAGCGCGCGCTCCACGGAAAAGCCCTGCGCGCGGCACGCAATGTATGTCCCGCCGAAGCAATCGCCCGCGCCGGTAGGATCGACCTCCGTAACCGACAATGCCGCGAAGTGGCTCGCGTGATTGCCGTCGTAATGACTACAGCCGTCCTTGCCGCGCTTGATGACGACCTCGCGCACGCCGCGCGCAAGCAGTTCGTCGATTGCGCCTTGCTCCGTTCGCGCATTCGCAAGCAGCATTACTTCGTGGCCGCTCGGAAGAAACACATCGGTGTAATCGAGAATGAAGTCGAGCGCCTCGCGCATCTCCGGAATGCGCAGCATTTCCTTGCGAATGTTTGGATCGAAGCTAACCGTACCGCCGTTTGCCTTCACGGTCTCGATCACCTTCTTCATCGCCTCGATGATGCGAAACGAGAACAGCGATGAGCCCATCACATGAAAGTGACCACACTCTTTCAGCAAGTGCTCGCGGATCTCGCCGACTGATAAATGCCCCGATGCGCTATTCGCAATGTTGTAGATGAAGTCGCGGTCGCCGTCTTCGCGATACGTCACGAAGGCACTACCTGTCGTCGCGGATTTGATCACGGAGATGCCCGACACATCGACGCCGTCGTCACGCAACCGTTCGACGTTGAGCACGCCGAAGTCGTCGTCGCCGACGCAGCCGATGATCGCGCAGCGACTGCCCGACTTCGCCACCTGATCGATGAAGATGGCAGGCGCGCCGCTCGCATACGGTCCCATCAACGTGCCTGGCCGGCGAAACGACTGCCCGATTTGAGTCGCTAGGATTTCGACGAGGATCTCGCCCATCGTCACGATGTAGCCGGTGCGGCCGGCCTCTTGCGCTTGAGCTTGAGCTTGAGCTTCGTCCATGGCGTTCTTTGGTCAGGATGCCAACAAGGCAGATTGACGTTCAGGGCGTACCGCGCTTTCAACTTAAGTCTGCCTAAACTCCAGAATGCCGCTATCCCTTCGCTGCAATTGCAGACCGTTGCGCGACACGGTGTCGAGCGTCGGCGAATCGATACCGTCATCCATTATCAACGTGTCGGTATCTGCCACGCTTGCGAAGACTTCGCCGTTGCGCTCGTCGAGCAGCGGCTGATAAGCGACGACGACCGTCCGCTTGGCCGTACGTCTTGCCGCTTGCGCAACGCGCGCCTGTGCAGGGTCGGCAGCCAGCAGATTGCCATCGCGATCGAGTCCCGACGCCTGAAGAATGCACAGATCGAGCGAATGACGCGCCACCGATGCCTCGGCGTCAGGTCCAGTCATGGCAGTTGCGCCATGCTCCAGTTGGCCGCCGGTCAGAAGTAACTCGCAATGCAGAAAGCGCTGCGCCATGCCGGCGACCGCGACGTCCTGCACGAGAAGCGACAGGTTGGCGCGGTCCGACAAAAACGGAATGATCTTGTGAATGATCTCTCCCGCTCCCAGCAAGAGTGCTTCGTGATCGCCCACGGCTTCAGCGGCAATGCGAGCGATCATGGTCTCGGACGCCTTGCGCGTGGCGCCATCCGACGCCGGCACGAGAATGTCGTCGCCCGTTTTCTGCACGAGATAGCGCGCCTTGCCAAACGAGCGCAGCAAATAACGCTGCTGCTCGAGATACGTCAGATCACTTCGAATGGTGACGCTCGAAACGTCGAACGCCTGACTGAGTTCCTCGACAGACACTTCGCCGCGCTTGCGCACAAGCTCGACGATCTGCAGCCGCCGCTTAAGCGAACTCTTGTTGGTGAGCATCGAATCGTCGAGTCGAAATGTCTTTTGTTCCGTAAGAGTCTAGTTTCGATTCGAAAGAAGGTCAAAGGCATTTCCCTTCGTGATCCATAGGTGTTTTCCCGCTTGGTACTTAGCGGTTTTTTGCTAATGCGCCGCGCAATGTCATTACCGTGCTCGCGACGCTCGCCACGATTTTGCCGTCTTCGCGCTGAATGTCGCATCGGTAATGACTGATAGTCCTGCCGCGATGCTCGGCCCATGCGCGCGCCGAAAGCCTCGACTTCCACACGGGGCGCAGAAAGGTCGCCTTCAGGTCGATGCTCGTGAAGCTCTCCTCGATGTCCATCACAGTGGAATGCGCCGTGCCGATAGCCGCATCGGCGAGTTCGCACAAAAGACCGCCGTGCACGGTGCCTTGTTGATTGCCGTGAATGGTGCAATCGGCATCGAGCTCGATAACGGCCAGCGCTTCGCCTATTTCGACGATGCGAAACTTGAGCAGCGCCGATATCGCGGTGGGATAACGCATGTGCGTGACGGTATCGGCAGTGAGGCTGCCGTCTAGTTGACGCTTCAGGAACTCGAGGACGGGAACGTGGCGGTGTGCGCTATCGGTCATGTCGGCTCCAACTCGGTGTTTTGCCGACAATAATCGCTTAAACTAGGACAATCAAATAATTGTCCTACATACACATGAGCGCAACGACACAGGTCAGGAAAGTTGCAGCCACGCTCGAAGCCGATATACGCAATGGCAAACTGCACCCGGGAGCGCTATTGCCCACGCATCGGCAGCTTGCCACGCGTTACGGCATTGCCATCGCGTCGGCGACCAAGGTCTATGCGGAGCTGAAGTCGTTGGGTCTAGTTGTCGGCGAAACCGGTCGTGGCACCTTCGTGCGCGACCGGCCGCAAAAACGCGAGTGGGATATCGGCGATGAAGCGCGGCTTTCAGGCAGCACCGCCGATCTGTCGTTCAATCATCCAACGTGGCCGGGTCAGGCCGACCTATTGCGCTCGATGTTGCGCGAACTCGCATCTTCAGGCGACCTTGCCGCGCTCATGCATCAGCAGCCGCCTGGTGGCCGGCTTCATGAGCGCGCCATTGTCGCCAAGTTTCTGGCCAAGGCGCGTGGAATTCGCGTGGAAGCCGAGCAAATCTTCTTAGTGCTTGGCGCGCAGCAAGGTCTCGACATCACGACGCGCGCACTGCTCGAGCCGCACGATTCCGTTGCGGCTGACGCGCTGACTTATCCGGGATTCAAGATGCTCGCGCATACGCAAGGCCGCGATGTGCATGCGATCCCCACCCTGGATGACGGTCCCGATCTCGACGCGCTCGACAAGCTATGCCGCCGTCACCGCATACGCGCGATCTACACCATGCCGACCGTGCACAATCCGCTCGGCTGGGTGCTGTCGGCTAAACAGCGTCATTGTTTGGTCGAGATCGCACGGCGTCACGACTGTATGTTGATCGAAGACGCCGCCTACGCGTATCTCGTGAACGACGCACCGCCGCCGCTCGTGGCGCTGGCGCCTGAGCGAACGGTGTATGTATCGAGCCTGGCCAAGAGTCTCGCAAGCGGCCTGCGCTTTGGCTTTATCGTCGCGCCAGAAGACTGCACGAGCCGCATCAAGGCCACGATCCGCGCAAGTTACTGGAGCATGCCGAGCATAGTCACCGCGATAGCCACGCGCTGGATGGCCGACGGTACCGTCGCGCGGAACGAAGTCATGCTGCGCCGCGAAGCGCGCCGCAGACAAGCGATCGCGCGAGACGTGTTCGCGAACATGGAGATGCTCGCGCACCCGTCCTCGCTGTTCCTCTGGCTACGCTTGCCAGAAGACTTGCGCGCGGATCGCGTAGCGACGGCGCTGGCTTCGCAGGGCATCGCCGTATCGAAAGCAGAGTCTTATGCGACGACGCGGCATGCACCGCGAGCCTTACGTATAGGCTTGAGTTCAGTGTCCATGGAAACGCTCGAACACGTACTGAAGCAGGTACGCGACACCATCGAGCACTTTCCAATCTGAGCGCTTTGGCCTTTAGACCAGCGCCTCGGCTTGACGCGTGCGCGGCAACATGCGTTCGAACTCACGCTTGACGATGCCGTAGCATTCGCACGCACGCTCTTCCAGACCGGCGCGGTCGAGCACCTTGATACAGCCACGGCTGTGATGGATCAGACCCGCGTCGTGCAGCTTGCCTGCGGCTTCCGTCACGCCTTCGCGACGCACGCCGAGCATGTCCGCGATCATTTGCTGCGTCACGCGCAGTTGATCCGACGGGGTGCGGTCCGTTTGAATCAGGAGCCAGCGGCACAGTTGCTTCGAGAGCGAATGGTGACGATTGCAAGCGGCCGTTTGCGCGACTTGCGTCAGCAGGGCTTGCATATACAGCAGCATCACACGACGCAGAAAGTCCGACTTGCCGAAGTGTTCACGCAATGCGCCCGCGCTCATGCGATACGCAAAACCCGCGCACTGCACTTGAACGCGCGTCGGCATGGTGTCGCCGCCCGTGAGCACCGGAACACCCGTCATGCCTTCACGGCCCACTGCCGCGACTTCCACCGAGCCGCCGTCTTCCATCGTATGCAGAAGCGAGACGATAGCCGTGGTCGGGAAGTACACGTGGTGAATGCGTTGTCCGGAATCGCAAAGCAACTGTTCCGTGCGCAACTGGACGAGTTCGAGATGAGGAGCGATTGCTTGCCATTCTTGCGCCGGAAGCGCGCCCAACAAATGGTTGCCGTGCAGGTCTGATTGAAGGCTCAACATGATTTGACTTTTTGGTCTGTGCGCATTGCGCTGTGCTTTTTTCTGGCCACTTGAGGTTTCGTGATCGCATCTGACGGCGATCATCGAAACCTCAGGGCCAGCCCCGTAGCACCGTTAGCCGCTTGTTCGATTCCCGTTCGCGACTATTTACCGTGCTTTGTCATACATAAGCGAGAGGCGTGCCAGGAGCCCTCAATCCTCATACCAGCAAGGCGTCAGCCGGAATGTGCCGGGCCATACGAAGTGCGGGCGATGAAAAATGATTCAGTTTCGAACACGTTAAATCGCCGCTTAATGATCCTGCTTACATTTCAAGCGTCTTTCAGTGTTTCTCGAATACCGGTTTTAGCGTTTGCGCGCCTTTATCGGCCAGTGGTGCTTTTTTAATGGCAATGTTTTTGAGCCCGTTAAAGACTTGCTTCAAAATTGTTGCAGTGCTGCACGATAGATGCGCGCTGAAACCAAGATAGGGAAGAACTAGACTGCAGGACGCCCCGCCGAGGCAGGCGGTGCAAGCAATTGCGGCATCTCGGCGGCCCGAGCGCCTTGAGGAGAAGGGATGACAAAAACCCGGCCAAAATTGTTGCATTGCAGATACCCGCTCTCGTTTTCGCCTGCCGACAACCTTCTGTGAAGAACCGCCGAATCACATCTGGATTCAAGTTTTGCGGAAACAATTCCGCCTCACGGGTGGTAACTCTGTCGTTTTCATACATCAGGCGAAAGAAATTTTTACGGAACATTTTGCCGAAAGTGACTTTTTTTAACGATCAAAGGCCTGAGCAGCTTTTTCTTTAACCAGCGGAAATATTTACGAATGATCAGACTAGAAGCGTCACTGGCGGACCCATATTCCGTCCATGCGAGAAGATTCTTTCGCCGGATAGGACGCCAATAAAGTATTTATCTTCTCTCCATAAACGTTTGCCTACTCAAAATAGTCCGATCGCAAAGGTTTGCCTCTGTAACATTGTGTTGCATGACAAATAGAATCGCCTCACAATCGGTTCCGTGCTCTGAAACAACTGATGTTTCCGACACTCCCCGTCACAGTCAACTTCGGTCCAACGCCATGACGCACGACAGCCAAACCCTCGATTCGATTCGTGAATTGAACCTGTCTTATCTGCTGCTTGCGCAGCGTGTGCTGACCGAAGACCGGGACGCGGCGCAGGCTCATCTCGGCCTGTCCGCCGAAATGGCTCAAACGCTGACGCAGTTGTCGCCCGATCAGACAGTGCGGCTGGCTTCGTCGTCGCAACTGCTGTGCTTCTTCCGCCTTGGCGGCGATGCGCTGCTCACAGGCCTCGCCAGTCTCACGGAACGCGCGCAAAGCGCTTCTGCCGCATCCAACGCATCGCTTCTGGTGGCCTGAACATGAGCACGACTGCATCGACGAAGAGTCTCGCCGACGACGCCAGCCAGGTACTGCGCGCGGTTACGCTGATCAAACTCGGCGCACGCATGCAAGTGCTCGAGTCGGAGTTTCCGAAGCTCTCGCGCGACCGTCTCATTCGCCTCTATCGCGAAGTGAAGGGTGCTTCACCGCCCAAGGGCATGCTGCCCTTCTCCGCCGACTGGTATCTGACATGGGGGCCGAACATCCATGCATCCATGTTCGCCAATGTCTATGCGTTTCTCGAAGCCAACAGCCGCGAACTCGACCGCGTCGATCTCTTGAGCCGCGCCTATGGTCTTTATGCCGAGCATTTCACGATGCAAGGCGAGCCGCTGCAAATGGACCTGACGCGCGCATGGACGCTGGTGCGCTTCAAGGAAGCCGGCATGCTGCGCCTCGCGGGCTGCAAGCGCTGCCACGGCAAGTTCGTGGCGCACTCGCAGGACATTACGACCGGCATGGTCTGCGGAATCTGCCAGCCGCCGTCGCGTGCAGGCAAGACCAAGGCCGCAAAGGCCGCGCGCGAAGAAAGCGCCGCGTTGCAGGCGCGTGCCGCATAACACCAAGCCTTCTTCCAAGGTCATTCGCATCGCAGTTCCTCGGGCAAAGTGAGAGACTTCTTCGTGTCTCTCACCGCTCACATGGCCGTCTCACGCCAGACCAACACATGGAACTGCGCCATCTTCGTTACTTCATTGCCGTTGCCGAATTGCGCAGCGTGCGCGCCGCGTCCGAGCATCTGCATGTCACGCAGCCCGCCATTTCGCGGCAGATTCAAGATCTCGAACAGACCATCGGCGCGACGCTTTTCGAACGCACGCCGCGCGGCCTGAAGCTGACCGCTGCCGGCATCGCCTATCTCTCCGAAGCACGCGCGATCCTCGCCCATGTCGATGCCGCGAACCGGCTCGCGCATCGCATTGCATCGGGCGAACAAGGACGTTTGCGTGTGGGTTTCGTCGAGAATGCATCGTGGAGCGGTCTCGTGCTGTCCGCGCTCAACGCGTTTCAGCAGAACGCTCGCGACATAGCGCTCGAATTGCAGCCGATGAACACGCCCGAGCAACTCGATGCCATCGCCGCCGAACGGCTCGAAGGCGGCTTTTGTTACCGCTTCGGCGCGCTGCCCGATGGCTTCGCCAGCATCCGGCTGCTCGAACAGAACGTGGTGCTTGCGGTGCCCGAGCAATGTCCGCTCGCCGCGCAAGCCAGGGTGCGTGCAAGCGAGCTTGCCGCGCTGCCGTTCATCGCGTTTCCGCGACACGTCTATGCGGCCTACTATGACCGCCTCATCTCCGCGTGCGCCGAGCGCGGTCTCACGCTGAATATTCGCCAGGAAGCCTCCACCGAAACCGCGATTCTCTCGCTCGTGGCGGCAGGCGTTGGCGCGGCGCTCGTAAATGCGGCCAATCGCGAACGTCCGCCCGCACGCGTGCGCTTCGTCGAAGTGGAGGACCTGTCGGTGCCGTTGCCGCTCGAATTCTGCTTTCTTGCGCAGCATGGCAGCGCGGCATTGCAACGCTTCATCGAACTGCTCGAAGCGCAAAAGCACCCTGAAGCGTGATGCCCTGAAGGCATCGCCCGCTGCAGAAAACGGCATTGGCCAGCGGATATTTCGTCGGCAATAGTGGATACGAACCTACTCGATTCGAGATCCGCTCATGTCCACTACAGTCTCGCTCATTGCAACCGATATCGACTACGAACGCCACGGTTTTCAGACCGGCACACTGCGTCTACCGTGGTCGCATGACCGTTCCGCATACGGTCATATTCCCATTCCGCTCGCCGTCCTGAACGCGGGCGACGGCCCCACGGTGCTTCTTACCGGCGGTAATCACGGCGACGAATACGAAGGCCCCGTCGCGCTGATGAAGCTCATGCAGCGCATGCCATCGCTTTCAATTCGAGGTCGTCTCATCGTCATACCGGGGCTGAATTTTCCGGCGTTCGTGAATGGTTCGCGCACATCGCCTATCGACGGCGGCAATCTCAACCGGCTCTTCCCCGGCTCACGTCACGGCAAGCCGACCGAGATGATTGCGCACTATGTCGAGACAGAACTGCTGCCGCGGGCCGATGTCGTCATCGACCTGCACGCGGGCGGCGCGAGCTTCGAACATGCGCCGACACTGCTTGCATCGCCGCCATCGGGCGATGCCGCACGTCGCGCGCGCTATCTCGATCTGGTGCGCGCGTTCGGCGCGCCCTACACCATGATCATGGATCTGCTCGGCGAGGATCGCACCTTCGCAGCCGCGGCCGAACGCCACGACACGCTCTTCCTATGCGGCGAATTCGGCGGCCATGCCGGCTGCGACGCGGCGAATCTCGCTATCGTCGAAAGCGGTTTGCAGCGCGTGCTGCATCGCCTCGATGTATTGCACGATGCCGCGCACGATGCGCCGCCCAGGACGCGTTATCTACGCGTGGAAGGCACGCAGCATTACGTGTATGCGCCGCATGCGGGCGTCTTCGAACCCGCCTTCGCCTTGAACGACGAAGTGCGCTCGGGTCAGCTCGCGGGCCGTCTCTTCGATCCACAAGAACCGTGGCGCGCGCCGCGCGAAATCGCATTTCGTGGCGATGGTCGCGTGATGTGTGCGCGCACCTTTGCCCGCGTCGAAGCTGGCGATTGCATTGCGCTTCTTGCCGCCGAAGCATCCCTCGACTGATTTCAAGGAGCATTCGCATGAGCGCTCATCCGCTTGCGTCGGCTTCTAACGCCGATGCCCCGCTCGACGTCCGTCATCCGCTGTACGTCGTGCTGTTGTTCTTCACGTGCTTCGCGTTTTCGTATCTGGACCGTCAGATCGTCAGCATTCTCGTGCAGCCGATCAAGCTCACGCTCGGCATCACCGATATTCAAATCGGACTGCTGCAAGGCTTCTCGTTCACCATGTGCTATGCGACTGCGGGTGTGTTCGTCGCGCGTCTCGTGGATCGCGCCAATCGCGTCAGGCTGATCGCCCTATGCGTCGCGATCTGGGCCATTTCCACGGCTCTTTGCGGCTTCGCGACGAGCTTCACCGAACTGTTGTTCGCGCGCGCGGGAACAGCCATCGCGGAAGCGGCGCTGAGTCCTGCGGCACTCTCCATCTTCAGCGATATCTTCGCGCCGCGTAAGGTCGCGCAAGCGAGCAGCGTCTTCATGCTGGGACCGTATATCGGCGGCGGGCTTGCACTCTTCGGCGGCGGCATGCTGCTATCCGCCGCTGGCGGCGACGTGAGTACATGGCTCGCCGCGCATGGCTTTCAGCCGTGGCAAGCGGTTTTCGTGCTCGTCGGATCACCAGGACTCGTGCTGGCAGCACTCGTTGCCTTGACGATTCGCGAGCCGGCAAGACGCGAAGCCACGACTGCCAGCATCGCCAATACGGATTTTGATGAAGCTCTGCCCTCGCTACGCGAAGTGCTCGCCGAACTGTTCGTGCGCAATCGCTTCTGCGCACCGTACTTTGCCGCTTATGTCGCGCTCATCACGCTGTTCTATTCGCATGCCGCGTGGTTTCCCACCTTGCTCATGCGGCACTTTCATCTTGCGCCCGCCATGGTCGGAAAGATGGCCGCGCCTGCATACATGACCGGCGGCATGATGGGCGTGGCGCTTGCTGGCATGCTCGCCGCGCGCGTCACCGACGAACGCACGCTACACAAAGTCCTCATGCTGTCGACATGTGCCGTGACCGCGCTGTTGCCCGCCGCCATCGCCATGCCGCTCGTGACCAACAGCACGCTCGCGATCTTGCTCTACGGCGCATGCGCGCTCGCCGCGAGCATTGCGATGGCGCTCGCCCCTGTGCCGCTGCAAATCGCCGTGCCTAATCGCATGCGCGGCCGTTCGATCGCGCTGCTCGTCTTCATGACCAATGCGATAAGCGGCGGCGTCGGTCCGCTCGCGGTAGGCTACCTCAACGAGCATCTCGCGGGTGCGCATGCCGGCTTAGGCACGGCGCTCGCCATCGTCGGCGGTGTATCCGCGCTTGCGAGCGCCCTGCTTTACGCATTGGCGACGACGCGCATTGCATCGACTACGAGGAAGAACGCATGAACACAGCGCTCGACTGGCGTCTTAACGAAATGCGGGTCACGCGTATCGACGAAACGGAATTTTCATTAAGGGCCGACGTGCTGTTTCCCAACGAAGATTTGGCGAGCATCGGTTCGGACAATCAGCAAGTGACGCTACGCACACATCTATGGGTCGTCGAGATCGACGGGCTGACGCTCGTGGTGGATACGGGCATCGGCAACGGAAAGCCAAGACCCTTCAGTGCGCTATTCGACCGGCTCGACAACCCTGTGCTGCAGCGTTTCGAAGCGGCGGGCTTCGACCGGCATCGCGTGGACTATGTGCTGCTCACGCATTTGCATGTCGATCACGTCGGTTGGAATACGCATTGGGAGAACGGGCGCTGGACGCCTGTGTTTCCCAACGCGACTCATGTCTTCAGCGAACGTGAGCGCGCGTTCTTCGACACGCCCGCGGGCGCACCGCGACGCATGGTGTTCGATGACAGCGTTGCGCCTTTGATCGATGCGGGCATCGCGCTTACCGTGCCGGACGAAGGCGCAATCCTTCGCGAAGGCATCCGGTTTTGGCCAACCTTCGGGCATAGCGCGGGACACATGGCGATAGAGCTAACGTCCGGCAACGAACGTGCGCTCTTCTCGGGCGATGTCATGCATAGCCCGTTGCAAGTATCTAGACCGCAGTTCGGTTCGACCTTCTGCCTTCGCCCTGATCTTGCACGCGCTTCGCGCGAATGGCTCTTGAACCATGCAGCCGAGACGAATGCAACGGTCTTTCCCGCGCACTTCCCGATGACCTCAGCAGGCAAGGTGCAGCGCATCGGCGATGAATTCGTCTGGCGCTATCTTGCGTACAACGCGAGCCATTGAGCTTGCGCTAAAGCGTCGTCATGCTGATGCCTTGCGGGTACGCTTCGTATCACAGCGTATCCGCATCCTGAAGCGACACACGCCGATTCATAACCACCACAAGCGAGATACACCGCCGCGATCCAATACGACCTGACATCGACTCCAAAGGAGTAAATCATGTTCAGTCGTTTCAGGATCGCCGCTGTTGCAGCGGGCATCGCGGGCAGCGCGGCGTTCGCGGTCTTCGCATCCGCTCATGTCTCGTTGCCCGCTACCGCAACCGTAGCGAACGGTGCAAACGCGCCGGACTTCAAGGGTATCGACAACTGGTTCAACAGCGCGCCGCTCGATCTTAAGCAACTGCGCGGCAAGGTGGTGCTCGTCGAGTTCTGGACTTTCGACTGCATCAATTGCGCTCACACGCTGCCCTACGTGAAGGACTTGCATGCGCGCTATCGCGACAAAGGGCTCGTCGTGGTGGGCGTGCATTCGCCCGAGTATGGCTTCGAACGCGATACGGGCAATCTCAGGAAAGCCATCGTTCGCAATGGCATTGAATACCCCGTTGCGCAAGACAACGAGTTCGCGACGTGGCGAGCCTATGGGAATCGATACTGGCCAGCTTTCTATCTCATCGATCAGAACGGCAAACTCGTCTATAGCCACTTCGGCGAAGGTCAATACGCGCAGACCGAGCAAAAGATTCGCGCACTGCTCGCACGTGACGACAAAGCGAAGTAACCAACCCTCAGTCAGCAAGCACGTTCATGCCGAAAATTCTCGGGAATAGATTCGCCGCAACGGTTGTTTGTCTACATGCAAGCCCATTAAACACGCTCAAGGAGCCGAACATGAACCTCGTCAAACTCGCCGCTGTATCCGCCGCACTCGTCCTCTCCTCAGGCGCTTTCGCGCAGAGCTTCACACGCGCCGAAGTCCGCGCACAACTCGTTCAGGCCGAGCAAAACGGCTCGCGACTCGTGGTCGATGCCTCGTATCCCGACGTCAGCCCGATCTATCAGAACCAGGTTGCGCATGCAAAGTCGGCAGATACGACCTCATACGGCGGCGCCGCGTCCACGAGAGACTCGGGCAACGCACGCATGAACATGAGCGCCTCGCAATGCGTGGGGCCCTACAGCTTCTGCCATATCTACGCCGGTTCCTGATGGCCGCAAGCTCGCCCGCCGCTGCATCGAAAAATATTCGCGTCTTGCGGAATAAACGCGGCGTGGCGCTGTTTGCGTCATTGAACCCGATCCTCGAACAGGCCCGCAATCGTGAATCCGCCCTCTGAAATGCGTCTATCCGAAGCCGATGTTCAGGCTTTCGCGGACGGCGTGCTCGCGTCGGAAAGGACGGAGCGCTTGCACGCCTATCTGGCGCGGCGGCCGGACGAAGCACGCAGAGTCGTGTTTTACGATCGACTGAACGTGCAACTGCGTTCGATGTACGACGTCAGCCACGCTCAACCAGCATCGCGCCGTCCCACGATCGACCTGCGCTTCCGGTTACTCGCGGCGATCCTGGCGTGTTTCGCGCTCATGATCTCGGCGATCTGGGTCACCGTGCGCGTCCCTGATGAGGCGCTCGAACGCGCAGCTGTCGAAGCACTATCTATAGATGCACCGACAGCGACAACGCCCGTTCCCGCCGCTGCCGCGCCCGATCTTTCGTCGCTTGGATTTCGCGCTACCTGCATACGCAACGTGACGCTCGGCGCTTTCTCGACGGTCAGCGTAATCACCTATCGCAACGCTTTAAATGAACCGCTCGTCCTGCTCTCGATGCGCGCACCCGCGGCATCCATGCGAACGCCGTGGCAGGCGCATAGAATCGATGCGGCGCGCCTTCTCGAATGGACTTCGACCGCTGGCGTGCGCACAGTGGTGGGCGCTAGAGCGGGCACGCAAGGACTGATGCGCGCGGCCGACTTGCTGGCGAAGCAACAGAACATGCAAGGGAATGCCTCGTGAAAGCACGCGTCACCAATCGAACCGCCCGCTGCAAGGAGCCGCAATGAGCGTGCGAGACCAATTGATGGACCACGTACCGCGTTTGCGGCGCTATTCGCGTGCGCTCATCCGCAATCAGGAACTCGCCGACGATCTCGTGCAGGACACGCTCGAACGCGCCCTGCGCAACACCGAAAAATTCGAGTCCGGCACCGACCTGCGCGCGTGGCTTTTCACGATCATGCACAACGTGTTCGCCAATCAAACGCGCCGTGCGGATGCGCGAGCCGTGCATGTCTCCGTCGATGAAGAAGCTATCGACGAAAGCGAGTTCGCGGTGGCTAGCCGCGACACGCAATCGCTGGAAATGCGCGATCTCGACTATGCGCTGCAGCGTCTGCCCATCGAACAGCGGCAAGTGGTGCTGCTTGTCGGGCTCGAAGAGATGAGCTATGCGGAAGTGGCGCTCGCCCTCGAAATACCGCTCGGCACGGTAATGTCGCGGCTTTCGCGCGGACGCGAGCGGCTTCGCGCGCTAATGGCAGGCAAGCAGGACAGCGCTCAATTGAAGGTGGTGCGATGAACAGACAATCGACTTCCGTCAGCGAGGACGAAATCCAGGCCTACGTGGATGGCGTGATCGCCGAACACCGGCGCGAGGAAATCGATCGGCTGCTTGAAACCGACGACGCGCTCGCGGGCCGCGTGAGCGACTACTTTTCGCTCAACAGCATGCTGCATGATCGGTACGATCGCGTATTGCAAGAGCCGCTGCCGCAACGTCTCGTGCTGCCGCTCGAATCGGCATCCAGTACTGTCACGAAGGTCGATGCGGGTCGACGTGAAGCCGCGAATTGGCCGCGCTTTGCGGGACTCGCTGCGGCACTCGTGCTGGGTATCGGCATCGGCGCGGGCGGCATGTTCAGCGAAACAGCGCGCGACATGCTCATGCCGAATGGCGAGAACACTTCGCTTCGTCACGTCAGTCTCTCCCGCGACGAATCGTTCGCGCGGCAATCGGCTATCGCCTATGTCACGTATGCGCCAATGGTCACGCGTCCCGTCGAAGTCGGTGCGGATCAGGAAGAAGAACTCGTGAAGTGGCTATCGAGCCGCCTCGGCACCGACGTGCACGCGCCCGTGCTCACGCGCGTGGGCTTCAATCTGATGGGCGGCCGTCTCTTGCCCGGCGATGAAGGTCCTATCGCGCAGTTCATGTATCACGATGCCAATGGCGAACGCATCACGCTCAACGTGTCTCATCGCAAAGTGAGCCGCGACGTCACCGCGTTCAAGCTGTATCAGGACGGCTCGGTCAACGTGTTCTATTGGGTCGATGGCGACTTCGGCTATGCGGTATCGGGCGCGATTGCACGGCCGCAATTGCTCGCGGTGTCGCACGACGTGTACGAGCAACTCACCGCGAGAAATGGACAGAAAACAACGCAGTGAGCGCGGCTTATGGGGCGTCCGCGGCCAGTTCGACGCGCATCTCGCCGATGGATATCGCCGTTCCCTTAACCGCATTCACACCGCTCACGCGCACGAACGACACGACCACTTCATTCGGGTTCGTCACGCCCGCGCGCGCGAGCAATTCAGTCACGGGAAACTCGATCGAGCTGCCGCCGTGATGCGTCGCTGTCGATACCTCGAACGCGCCGAGCGTGCCGACGAAGTGAGCATCGCGTTGAGCATCCGGGTCGCCGGTTGCGGGCAAATTCACATAGACGTTGTAGAAGAATCCGCCGGCACGTGCCGCCGCCGGCATGGACACGCCGTCCAGCACGAGATTCACATGACGAAATCCCGAAGCGGCGGGCCTGGCCGCTTGCGATTGCGACTGCGCTTGCGATTCGATCGCGCTGCTGTCGTCCGCTTCCGGAGCCACGGCAAGCGTATCGCGCAGCAACGTGGCATTGGCGGCTTGAAGCGGAATGCGCGCGCTGATGGAGTTGTCGGCAAGGGCCACGCCCTTCACGCCGCCAAGCGAACGCCGCGTGGATGACACCGTGCGCCCCGCGCTTGCGGTAAAGGTGCCGATCTGAGGACGTCCGCTTATGGGTGACATTTGCGCCTGAACCCGAATGATTCCGCCGCGTTCTGCTTGCGGTGGCAAGATGACTGGAACGGCATCGTTAGCGTAATCGTATCCCAGCCCCGTGGTCGTCCGCGTCTTGGCCTTCGTCATCGTGAGGTTGGTCGCATACGTGAAGCTGCCGGACCAGTACTTGTTGTTGGCCGCCGGAACCTTGCTCGTCGAGCGCAACGACCACGCATTCCACAGGCGGTCGAGGTTCGCATGATGCAGATAGAAAATGGGATCGAGCGGCGCGGTCATGATATCCGCCATGTATCCGCCGATGATGTCATGCACCGGATTGTGCGGTGCATTCTCCAGTTTAGTCTCGAACGCGTTGCTCGTGCCGCGCTGAAAATTGGCGACGCTGCGCGCGAACGGGCTCAAATCGAGCGCCTGATAGACGTTCGTGTTCACACGCGATGTGTATAAGGGATTGCCGCTCGCGGTATCGGTGAATTCGGAGGGCATCACGGGATACGTGTAGTAATCCCAGTACGGAAGCGTCAGCGTGTTATCGCCTGACACAGTGCGCAGTTGTTGTTCGAAGTAATAGATATAACCGCGATGCCACGTCAGAAAGTACGCCACGCCATGCGGGCAATAATTCGAATGCACGTTGCTCCAGTACTGCCATGATGCCGGTTTGCTGCTGTCGGCCGTGGCTCGCATGGTGCGGATGGCATTGAGAAACGACGCGTAGTGAGGCGTTGTCTTGAAGACTTGCCATTCGAGCCGTATGACATTGGGCGTCGCGGCGAAACCGAGTTCGGGTATGGACGCAAGCGCAAGCGCCGACGCCGTCCCCGTGACGAACGAGCGCCGGGTAATCGTGGAAGCCATGTTTGTCCCCTCGTGCCCGCGGATTGCCCGCGAACGCTCCGCGTCCGACTCTTCTAATGAGTCAGCCGACGTGGCAGTAGTGATCGGAAAATGCCAAGGAAGTATGGTTCACTTCGCGCAGGGTTCAACGAATATTTAGAATACCCAACGAAAGTTAACGTGTACTAGCGCACATTGCCGGAACTCAAACGTCCGTTCGTGCTGCGTTGCTCCAGACGATCACAGTCTGCTCCGACTCTGCCCCATAGCCTATTTCGTGACTGTCATAGGGAATCGAGCGCGAGAGGTGTCGCGTCAAGATCGGCGATTGATCGAAGACATGCGCGCAGACGGGGTAGATATAAACCACCGTGAGTTTGCGGATAGTTGCATCTGCAACCGCTTTCTCCAGATTGTTCAGAAGCGTCGCCATGAGCGCGGCGCCGAAGGGATTGAACAGGAAGACAACGAGATCGCCCTTCGGAAATGCGAGTTCGAGCGCATTCTCGACGAAGGCCTGCATGCGTATCCTCTGCGGAAACCGGCGCGCAACGATCTCGGCATTGCGGTTCGCTATCTCGATGAGCGGCTCGGCCAGGTCATAACCAAGCACGGCGTCGAAGGGAAACTCGGTGGCCACGATCATCGGCCGCCCTTTTCCGCAGCCGATATCGATGAACGTGCTGCCACGCACGTCTCCAAGTTGCTGCAGCGCATGCCGCACAATGCTTGGCTGCGATCCCATATACGGTAGATTGCCCGCATCGGCGCCGGGGCCGCTGTCGGATTCGGGCGGATAAATGCCGCCTGTATCGGTGCCGAGCATGCGGTCGATAGGATGCGTTCTATAACAGCCGTTATAAAGCACGCGCAAGACAGGCACGCGTTCGCCGAAGCGTCTGATCCACGAGACGAAGAACAGCGTCTGAACCCAGTCCGGCAAGGCGGCGACCACGGCGATCAGCCGCCATTTGATCGTGCGTTTCATTCGGGTTTTGAAGCTCATGCTCATCGTCGTGTTCATGGAAACTCCGTTGGGGGCGGGCTGCGAATATACGCAAGTACGACGAATGACGCGCAACGTCTGGATGGTCGCGACCAGTCTTTATAGACTCGCGCCTGGCGATTGAATGTGACGTGACGCACATAGCGTCGTGGGACAGGAGTGGCGTTTTCCCGAACGCGAGGGCAGTTCGTGATCCCAATGCGCCATGCCTCGCAGGCATGGCCCGCTGCCTCGAAAGTCTTTTTCTTGAGCAAGCACGCGCCCTACATTTGAGTCCACCGACGGGCCTGCAACGCAACCCCGTCTCTCTCAGACCTCATGGAGTCACGAAATGGACAAGCCAGTCATTCTCATCACGGGCGCGCTCACCGGCATTGGCCGCGCAACGGCGTTTGCTTTTGCCGACAGCGGCGCGCGCATCGTCGTATCGGGCCGGCGTGAAGCCGAAGGACGCGCGCTCGAAGCCGAACTGCGCGAACGCGGTGCAGAAGCGTTCTTCGTTGCCGCCGACGTACGCCACGAAGACAGCGTGCGCGATCTCGTCGATGCAGCCGTCGCGCACTTCGGCCGTATCGATGCCGCCGTGAACAACGCGGGCACCGAAGGCCAGCCCGGTGCGATCGTCGATCAGAGCGCCGCAAGCTATGCATCGACGTTCGATACCAACGTGCTCGGCACGCTCCTTAGCATGAAGCACGAACTGCGCGTCATGCAGGCGCAGAAGCACGGCAGCATCGTGAACGTGTCGTCGACTTACGGGCATGAAGGCGCGGCGTTCGCGTCGGTCTATGCGGGCAGCAAGCATGCGGTCGAAGGCATGACGAAGTCCGCCGCCCTCGAAGTCGCGGCGCTCGGCGTGCGCGTCAACGCAGTGGCGCCCGGCCCCACGGATACCGGCATGCTCGACCGCTTCACCGGAACAGCCGAACGCAAGGCCGCGCTTGCATCGAAGGTGCCGCTTGGACGTGTTGGCACGCCCGTCGATATCGCGCGCGCAATCGTCTTTCTTGCTTCGGATACGGCCTCGTTCGTCACGGGTCAGATCGTCACCGTCGATGGTGGCAAGACAGCGGGCTGACGCGTTCTCTTCCCCATTCAAAGGAGCAACGACATGAACGATCTTTCAGGCAAGACCGCGCTCGTCACGGGCGCATCGCGCGGTATCGGTCGCGCAACGGCTATCGCGCTGTCGCGTGCGGGGGCAAGCGTGCTGGTTCACTACAGCAGCGGCGAACAGGAAGCCGAAGCCGTCGTCGCGCAGATTCGCGCCGCAGGCGGCACCGCGCAGAAAGTGCAGGCGAATTTGCGCGATGCAGACGGACCGCATCAACTCGCACGGCGTGTACGTGAAGTGGTCGGCGACAGGCTCGACATCCTGGTTGCCAACGCGGGCATCTCGAAGGCCGCGAGCATCGAGAATACGACCGTCGATGACTTCGACGCGCTCTACGCCGTGAACGTGCGCGCGCCCTACTTCCTCGTGCAGCAACTGCTTCCCGCGATGTGCAAGGGCAGCAGCGTGGTCTTGCTGTCGTCGCTCGTGGCGCGCGCGTCCGTGACCTCGCTGTCCGCTTACGCCGCGACCAAAGGCGCGGTCGATACGCTCGTCAAGCACTTCGCGGCGACGCTCGGCGAACGCGGCATTCGCGTGAATGCGGTGGCGCCGGGCGTCGTGGAAACCGATATGTCGAACTTCACGAAGACCGACGATGGCCGCGCACTCACGCTCGGCATGCAGGCGCTCAAACGCATTGCGCAGCCGGACGATATCGGCGACGCCGTGGTCTTTCTTGCTTCGAATGCCGCACGCTGGGTCACGGGCGAGACGCTACACGTGGACGGCGGCTCGAAGCTTTGACCTTTGAACGCGCATGACGACTCGTGCAGTTGGACGATTGCCCGGATAATCTCCGGGTGATACGTTCAACGACTCGCACGGGAAGCCCATGGAACTGCGGCATCTGCGGTACTTCATTGCAGTGGCGGAAACCGGCAGTCTGACCGAAGCGGCGGAACAGCGGCTGTTCACGTCGCAGCCTTCGCTCAGCAGACAGATCCGCGATCTGGAAGATCAGGTCGGCACGCGCCTCTTCGAGCGTACCGCGCGCGGCGTGGATCTGACGCCCGCTGGCAAGGCCTTCATGGAGCACGCGAAAATCGCCTTGAATCAGGTCGATGCCGCCGTCGAAGCCGCGCGCCGTGCCGCGACGCCAAGCAAGCAACGTTTCGCGCTCGGCTTTCTCACGGGCCAGGAGATGAACTGGCTTCCGGGCGCCATGCATATTCTTCGCGACGAATTGCTCAACGTCGATGTCACGGTATCGAGCGATTATTCGACCGAACTCGCGGAAGGTGTCGCGCGCGGCAAGCTCGACCTCGCCTTCATGCGCGCGGAGCCGGACTTCGATCTGGCGTATTACATCGTCGATAAAGAACCGCTCGTCGTGTTGATGCCGAGCGATCACGCGTTGACCGCACGCGCCGAGATTGCGCCGCAAGACCTCGTGGGCGAACCGTTCATTGCCATGGCGGGCAAGGCGAAGGTGCTGCGTTCCGTCGTCGACAATTATCTCGAGCGCTCGGGCGTGCATATCGTGCCTTCGCAGAGCGTCGATAACCCGGCGATGGTCATGTCGCTCGTGGCATCGACACGCGGTCTCGTGTTGATTCCATCGTACGTTCAGAATTTGATGCCGTGGTCGGTCGTCAGCCGTCCCTTGGCAGGCGATGCACCGACTATCGATCTGGCTGTCGGCTATAGCAAGTCGAATCAGTCGCCGACCTTGCGCCTCTTTCTTTCGCGGCTCGACGAGCTCATCGCGCGTCACGCCGCCGAGCGTCGAATGAACGTAAACAACACTTAACGGCCGGAGCGAATCGTCGCGACCGCGACGCCCCCCGCTGCGAACGCGCATAGCGCGGACAGCAACGCGACGGCGCGCAATGCGCCGGCGACCGCGCTGGCATCGCTGACAGATGCTGCCTTGGAAGCCATCGCGGCGTCGTGCGACCACACGAACACAATGCCGAGCAGCGCAATCGCAAGCAGGCTCGCCACGCGTGCAACCGCATTGTTGATCCCCGATGCCACGCCCACGCGTTCGCTCTCGACCGACGCCATGACGACCGAAGTGAGCGGCGCGACCGTGATCGTGAGGCCGATGCCGAGCACGACGAGCGCGGGAAGAAAGCCCGTCCAGTAGCTGCCGCTCACGAAAGGCAGCGCGAGCATGCCGAAGCCGAAGCCCGCGACGCACGGCCCCACGGTCAACAATGTGCGCGCGCCGAAGCGCCCCGTCACGCCGCCTGTCACGCGCGACAGCAGTCCGATGATGAGCGGCATCGGCAAGAGCGCGGCGCCCGCTTGCGTCGCCGTATAGCCATAGGCGCGAATCAGCGTGAACGGCAGGAAGAACAACACGCCGCCCAAGCCAAAGTACAGCAGCAACGTGACGACGTTCGCGCCGCTGAAGTCGCGCGAGCGGAAGACATCGAGCGGCATCATCGGCGCCGCGCTTTTCGCTTCTATCGCGACGAACACGGCAAGCACGAGCACGCCGACGACCAGCGCGCACAGCACGAGCGAATTCACGAAACCGCGTGCCGATGCTTCCGTGAGTCCATAGGTCAGCGCCGCGAGTCCCGCCGCCGCGCACGCCGCGCCGGGCCAGTCGAGGCGCTGTGTCGCGTCGGGCTTGTGGCTGTCGGGAACGGCCAGCATGGCGAGCGCGATGGTCGCGGCGGCCAGCGGCACATTGAGGAAGAAGATCGCGCGCCATGAGTAGGCATCGACGAGCCAGCCGCCCGCCGCCGGACCGAGCGCCGACGTAATTGCGTCCACGCCCGCCCATGTGCCGATGGCGCGTCCGCGCGCTTCGCCCTCGAACACGGCGCCGATGATCGCGAGACTGCTCGGCACGAGGAGCGCCGCGCCGATGCCCTGCACCGCCCGCGCGCCGATGAGCCACGCGGTATCGGGCGCGAAGCCGCATACCGCCGAAGCTAGCATGAAGATGGCGATGCCCGCGATGAACACGGTGCGACGGCCGAGCTTGTCGCCCATCGACCCGCCGACCAGCACGAGCGAGCCGAGGGAAAGCAGATACGCGTTCATGATCCACTGCATGGCCGCGACGCTCGCGCCAAGCTGGCTTCGAATGGACGAGAGCGCGACGTTGACGACCGAGCCGTCGATGAAGGCCATGCTGGAACCGAGGATCGTCGCCGCCAGCGCGAGCCGTTTGCGCCGGCAGGGTCGATCGGTCGCTTCAGGCTGCGTGCGAATGATCAGTTCATCGCACGGACCTTGTGGCGCGGCGTGCCGCACCACGGAAGGCGACACCGCGCGCTCTTTCAAGTCCTGACTCGTCACATTCGCTCCTCGATGGCGTGAACCATCAAGGATACGTCCGCGCGCGGCTAGCCGCCGAAGAGCTTCGTGATAGCCGGCACGCTCAGGACCGCCGTGTAGTAGCCCATGAACTGCACGCCGGTGTTGAAGCCGAACAAGCGCGACAACAGTCCGCCGATCAGCCCCACGGTCAGGATCACGAGCAGCCCGAGCAGTTGCCCTTCCCACACGCTGATCACCACGATCAAGCCGACGAAGGTCGCGATGATCGCCTCGTGACTCAGCTTGCGTGCGACGAACGACGCCGCGCGATGCGCGTAGTTCATCGACAGCGGATATGCCACGAGTGCCGCCAGCACCACCGCAAGCAAGCCGAAGCCGAGGAACTGCCAGGTCGTCATCATCGTGTGAAGATTGTTGATGTGACCCGTCGCGGTATCCACGGTAAAGCGCGGCGGCGCGTTGAAGAGCGGCGCGGCCGGTCCCGCCGCCACCGGACTCAGCGGCAGACCGAAAGCGATGAGCGGAATCAGCGCCTCGGCGATATACGTGGCCTCGGTCACACCGTTACGCGCCGAAATCACGGTCGTGAGCCGGTGATACGCATGCTTCACGCGCGAGCCGACGAGTTCGCCGAGCACGACCGTCATGGCGACCGGGCTGAACACGAAGGTCGCGCTGGAGATGGCGGCGGTCGCGACGACCCAGCCGCGTTGCTGGCCATCGAGCACCTTCAGCGGATTCGGGAAGTAACCAGTCCAGCCCTTTACATCGGGCGCGAGCGAAAACGTGCGCGGACGATCGCGCCGCATATGTGCGCGGCCCACGGGCGAAAGTATCGAAAAGAGATCGGCGATAAGCGGCCCGATGGCGATGCCGAGAAAGTAGCTGACCGAGAGCTTGACGCCATATTTGCCCGTAAGCGCCTGCAAGCCGATGATCAAAAGCACGAACGGCACGAGCAGCAGCACCGAAGCCCAGCGTCCCGACGAAAAGTATGCAATGGCAATGGCCGCCGCCAGAAACACCCACGGCGCGGCCTTCGTGATGACCGGCCCGAACGGTGCGAGCAGCACGGCGAACAGCACCGCGAGCGGGACCGCGACGAATGCCGCGATGATCGCGCCCGAGATCATCTTGCGCAGCGCAATGTGCGGCACGCCGAGATTGCGCAGCATCGTCGCTTGTTGCAGAAGCGGCGTGGCGAGCGTGTCGCCGGGAATGCCGAGCAGCGCGGTGGGTATCGCGTGTGTCATGTGCTTGGAGACCGCGCCCGCCATGAAGAACGAGAACACGCCGACAGGCGGCACACCCAGCAACACGACGAGCAGCGTGAGCGGCGCGAGCGTGGTGGTTTCGTCCGTGCCCGAGATGAGGCCGATGCCCGCAAAGACGACCGCGCCGATGAGACCCATCGACAGCGCGACGAGCAGTTGTTGAACGAGCGGTTCCATCAGCGCGCTCCTTCGCGCACATCGGCGCGCTTTTCGTAATCGGCGAAGAGTTCGTAGAGGCCGAGTTCCTTCATTTCCGCCGCCACCGCGGGCGGCAGATCCGCGACGCGTCCGAGCCCACCCGCTTCGCTCGCAAGTTGCGCGAGCACTTCCTCGCGGCCCGCCGCGCCATGCGCTTCCTCGATCACTTCGCGCTTCGGGCGGAACAGCTTCGCGCAGACCGCGCCCGCAATCAGGCATCCCGCGAGACCGACGAGCATTGCGTAGGCGCGCGCCATCGCCGGGTCGGGTACATAGGCCGCGAGCACGCGATTGGCCGCCGCGAACGCGCCATAGCTGATCGCGATGCCGAGCACGACCGACCAAGCGAGATGCCGCGTATCGACGGTATCGCCCCAGATTTCGACGAGCATGTAGTCGGCCTCGGCCGCGTTCGTCGTTGCCCGATGACCGCGCTGAGGCGCGGCGAGTTGTTGTTCCATGTCTCCTCCTTATACGGAGTTCGTATCGTATTGATGTCGTGCGTCAAACCTTGCGCGCCGCGCTTTCCCGCTGGCGTTTGCCCTCCAGTGCACGCGCCACGCGCGACGATGTTGCGCGTCCGAGCGCTGCCGAAATGAACGCGCCCGCATCCGCAAGTTTGTCGAGGTCGATGCCCGTCGTCATGCCCATGCCTTCGCACAGGTAGACGATGTCCTCGGTCGCGACATTGCCCGTCGCGCCCGGCGAATAAGGGCATCCGCCAATACCGGATACCGAGCTGTCGAAGGTCGCCACGCCGCGTTGCAGCGCGGCCAGCACGTTGGCGGCACCCATGCCCCACGTGTCGTGAAAGTGGCCGGCGAGCGCCTGCAGCGGAACCTGCGCGGCGCACGCGTCGAGCATGGCTTGCGTCTTGAGCGGCGTGCCCGCACCGATGGTGTCGCCTAGGCTGATCTCGTAGCAGCCGAGATCGTAAAGCCGTTTGGCGACGCGCGCGACCGCTTCCGGCGCGATTTCGCCTTCGAACGGGCAGCCGAGCACGCACGACACGTAGCCGCGCACGCGCACGCCCGCCTTGCGCGCCGCGCCGATTACCGGCTCGAAGCGCGCGATGCTTTCGTCGATCGAGCAGTTGATGTTCTTCTGCGAGAACGACTCGGACGCCGCCGCGAACACCGCGACTTCATCCGCGTGTGCGGCGAGCGCGGCTTCGAGTCCCTTGAGATTCGGCACAAGCGCGGCGAGCGTCGTACCCGTGCGGCGCGCGGACGGCAACACGCGCTCGAGCACTTGCGCGCCATCGGCCATTTGCGGCACCCATTTCGGCGAGACGAACGACGCGGCTTCGACATAGCACACGCCAGCATCGATCAGACGCTCGATCAGTTCGGCCTTCACCGTTGCCGAGACGGGCGACGGCTCGTTTTGCAAGCCATCGCGCGGACCGACTTCGACGATCCGCACGCGCTTCGGAAGCTCATGCATCGCGCGGCCCCTGCAGCAGGCTCATGCCGTAGTCGACGCTCACGTTGCGCGCGGCGACCATCTTCTTCACGACCCAGTCGATATCCGCGCCGCTCGCGCCCGCCGCCAGCGCAATATTGCGCGCGTGCAGCGCCATGTGGCCGCGCTGGATGCCTTCCGTGGAAAGCGCGCGCAACGCGCCCATGTTCTGTGCGAGGCCGACGGCCACGGCGATTTCGCCGAGATCCTGCGCCGATTCGACTTGCATGATCTTCAACGCGAGCCGCGCGAGCGGATGCGTCTTGGTCGCGCCCCCGACGAGCCCCACGGGCATCGGCATTTCGATGGTGCCGACGAGGTCGCCGTTGTTCGCCACCTCCCACGTGGTCAGCGCCGTATAGCGGCCGCCGCGGCTCGCGTAGGCATGCGCGCCCGCTTCGACCGCGCGCCAGTCGTTGCCGGTCGCGACGATCACCGGATCGATACCGTTCATGATGCCCTTGTTATGCGTCGCGGCGCGATACGGATCGATGGCGGCGAAGAGATAGGCATCGACCACACCGGCGATCACGTCTTCGCCCGAATACTCCTTCGTTTGCAGCGTGGCGGCGCTGTAGCGCACGGAGGCGCGCGCAAGCCGCAAGTCCGCGAGATTCGAGAGGATACGCAACCGCACCTTGCCGCCCGTGATTTCCTCGATACGCCCGGCTACCGTCTCGGCCATCGTGTTGACGGTGTTGGCGCCCATGGCGTCGCGAACATCGACGATCAGATGCGCGACGACCATCGCGCCGCGCGGCGTTTCCGGAAACACGTGTACTTCGATATCGCGGCAACCGCCGCCAAGACCGATCAGCACCTTGTCGCGTGCGTTCGCCATCTCGATCAACTCGTCGCGATGCTTGAGGATAGCGAGACGCGCGCCGTACGGGTCCGACACGCCGACCACCTGCACCTGCGCGCGCATCAGCGGACCGGTGCTCGACGTGCGAAAGCCGCCTTCCACGCGCGCGAGCTTCGCCATATAAGAGGCTGCGGCGACGATAGACGGCTCTTCCACCGCCATCGGCACCAGCACGTCGCGACCGTTGATCTGAAAGTAGCCTGCGACGGCCATCGGCAACTCGAACGTGCCGATCACGTTTTCGATCATGCCGTCCGCCGTTTCGAGCGACAGCGCGCCGGGCGTCTTCAGTAGCGCGTGCTCGGCGTCGTCCATGCCAGTCGCCTGGGCAATATGGCTCAGGCGCTGCGCGGGTGACATCGCGCGAAAGTTGGGCAATTGCGAATCTGTCATGTGTCTTCCTCTTATCTCTTTCGATGGATGTCCGATCCGTCGCCCGCGAAGCTTGCGGGCGTGCGGCGGTTGGGCGAATAATAGGCTTGCTGTACCCAATGGAAAGGTACAATTCGAGAAGACAGCGCGCGCACTGTACCCATGACAGACGCGAACATGCGATAAGAGGAAGATGCAATGCGCCATGAGAAGCCCAGCCTGTCAGGAACACTGGCGGACAATCTGGCCAGACAGATCGAAGACGGGCTCCTGCGCGCCGGCGACAAACTGCCTTCCATCAGGGAATACGCTGAGGCGAACGGTTGCTCGAAAAACACCGTCATCAGCGCGTTCGACGCGTTGACCGCGCGCGGTCTGATCGAACCGAGACGCGGCGCGGGCTTTTTCGTCGCGAGCGTCGCCGGGCAGCAACCACCGGATGAAGACGCGCCCACACTCGATCGCGCGATGGATTCTGTCTGGCTCATGCGCGAACAGTTGCAGAGCAAGCCCGACTTTCTCAACGTGGGCGAAGGCTTTCCGCCCGTCGCGTGGCTCGAAGAGACGCGGCTCGATCACTTTCATCAGCGCGTGGTGCGCACGGGCGTCGCGTCGCTCTTTCGGTACGGCAGCCGCTTCGGTTATCTGCCGTTGCGCCAGCATTTGCAGCAAAAGCTGGCCGGATACGAGATCGAGGCCGCGCCGCCGCAGATCGTCCTCACGCATGGCGCGAATCAGGCCATGGACATGGTCGTGCGTTACTTCGTGCGCGCGGGCGACACGGTTCTCGTCGATGACCCCGGTTACTACGCGCTCTTCGGCAAGCTCAAACTCTCGGGCGCGAACATCGTCGGCGTGCCGCGCGGTGTGGACGGGCCCGATATCGTGGCGCTCGAAGAGCAGCTCAAGACGCATCGTCCGAAGCTCTTCTTCACGCAATCGGTCGGCCATAATCCGACCGCGACCGATATCAGCGCGGCCAAGGCCCATCGCATCTTGCGGCTTGCCGAAGCGCACGATCTGATCGTCGTCGAAAACGATGCCCTCGCCGATCTCAAGCCGCGCTCGGCCACGCGCATCTGCGCGCTCGATCAATTGCGGCGCACGATCTATGTCGGCAGCTTTTCGAAGTCGGTATCGGCAGCACTGCGGGTCGGCTTTCTGGCGTGCGGCGCGGATCTGGCAAGCGATCTGGCCGACGTGAAAATGCTCACGCACGTCAGCAGCTCGGAATACTGCGAACGCACGCTAGACGCCATCGTCAGCGACGGTCATTTCCTGCGGCATACCAATCGCCTGCAAGACCGGCTGCGGCGCGCGACGGCCAATGGCGTCGAAGTGCTCACGCGTTGCGGCGCGACGCTTTACAAGGTGAGCGATCAGAGTCTGTACCTGTGGGCCAGGCTGCCCGGTTGCGACGACTCCATCGCCTTCGCACGCGAGATGCTCGACAAGCACGTGATTCTCGCGCCCGGCACCATTTTCTCGGCGCACGCGAATAGCGTCTCGCCGTGGTTCCGCTTCAACGTCGGCTATCTCGGCGATCCGCGCTTCGAAAAGGCAATGGAACGGTTTGCGGGCCGCGCGAAGTAACGGCACGTTCCGCGTCGCACGTTACGTGGCATTCGCGTTTGTCCGTGCAGCATTTGGCCATGCCCGCGCCCGTCATCCTTCCCTGGTCCACCAAGCTTATCGACCCGTTGCTTGCGCCATAAGCGTCGCGTTGAGCGGATACCGCTTTCTTTTCATCCTGTCGAAACCCGCACGGCAAGGCGGCCGATGACTGGAACGGTTAGTGCTGGGTAGTCAGTACTCGCACCGCTCGTCGGGAAGATCGACAAACCCGAGCGGCGCGATGCTCAAACCGTTGCCCCGGTGTCCGGCTGCTTCCCGGCGAGCCCTCGTACGCTACCGATGAAGATCATGACTGGACGAAGACCGAAGCTCGTGCTTTCCCCCTCCCGCTATACCGTTCCCGCGCCCGGCGTCAGCGCCGGCGACTTCGAAATTTATGCGTCTTACCGCGGCTCGCCCACCTCCGGGTTTTTCGGCACGCTCAAAGTCGTCAGAAAGACCGACGGCCGTCTGCTCTTTCCGTTCGATGGCGCCGAAACCATTGGTCCATATAGCAAGAAGGACGAAGCCGTCAACGCCGCATCGGCGCGCGGCAGCGAAATCGTCCAGGCGGATATCCGCATTCCGGAGATGTAATCCGCGTCTGCCGCTCAGGCACACGGTGTGCGATTGCATCGCTTCGAAAACGACATGGCGCGCCGGATGATCGGCAGCTAACGTCGAATCGCGCTCGATGCGCCCGTTCTGCCCACGACTACTTGCTCCACATGCTCAAACCTAAAACCAAGGTGCCTGATTCCGAAAGCCGTCAGGACATCCTGAAGCTCAAGCGCAACGCCAAGATGGCGCGCTCGACGCACGCCTATGTGCGCGGTAACACGATCAAGTTTTACGACTGGCTCGAAGAAGCCGAGATTCGCAGTTTGCCGCACGGCCCGGCCATCTGGATTTGCGGCGATTGTCATACCGGGAATCTTGGCCCGATCGCGGACGCGAAAGGGAAGATCGAAATCCAGATACGCGATCTGGACCAGACGGTTATCGGCAATCCCGCGCACGATTTGATCCGGCTTGGCTTGTCGCTCGCGACGGCCGCGCGCGGATCGGCGCTGCCCGGCGTTACGACCATCAACATGATCGAAGCGCTGTTCGCGGGTTACGCCGAAGCCTTCGACAAGGATAGCGACGCCAATTCCGTGCGCAGGCCCGAAGTTGTTCGCGTGGTGATGCGCGAAGCGGTACGCCGTTCGTGGAAGCATCTTGCCCGCGAGCGGCTCGACGACGTGCAGCCCACCATTCCATTCGGCAACCGTTTCTGGCCGATCAGCAAGAAAGAGCGCGCCGAAATCGTATCGCTCTTCGAAAAGGCCAGCGTGACGCAACTCGCGACGAGTCTGCGCGGACGCCCGGATACCGGCGAAGTCACGGTGCTCGACGCCGCCTACTGGGTCAAGGGTTGTAGCTCGCTCGGACGTCTGCGCTACGCCGTGCTGCTGGATGTCGACGGCGGCGTGATCGAAGGCGACGATCTGTGCATCATGGACATCAAGGAAGGCGTCAAGGCCGCCGCGCCGCGCTATCCCGGCACGTCGATGCCGCGCGATCACGCCGAACGCGTCGTGGAAGGCGCGCGCCATCTCTCGCCTCATCTCGGCGAACGCATGCGCGCCGCGAGTCTGCAGGGACGGCCGGTAATCCTGCGCGAATTGTTGCCGCAGGATTTGAAGCTGGAGATCGAGCAGATCGGACAAACGGAGGCGATGGAAGTCGCGCGTTATCTCGCGCTCGTCGTCGGTCAGGCGCACGCGCGCCAAATGGACAAGAACACCCGCCGCAGCTGGCTCTCGGAGCTACGGCGCACGAAGACCAAATCGATCGACGCGCCGTTGTGGCTTTGGAGCAGCATCGTCGAACTCGTGGGCAGTCACGAAACCGGCTATCTCGAACATTGCCGGCGCTACGCGCTTGCGGCAGCCTGAGCATGGGTTACGGGCGGGTTCGGAGCCGGGTTTTTGGACCTCCGGTCCGCCTTTTATTCACGGTGACAAATATATACTTGACTAAAATATGTGGAATTGTGATAATCCGTTCTGAAGTTCAAGAAGTTGATTGCTGCTCATCAATAGTGCGTTTTCCGCGGTATTCGTTGTCCATTCCCTCCTTGCAGCTTCGCTGTTTCAAAGCAATTTTCATCCAAATTTTTTCCAAGGAATATCATGGATACCGGTACCGTCAAGTGGTTTAACGACACCAAGGGCTTCGGCTTTATCAGCCCGGATAACGGCGGCGACGACCTCTTCGCCCATTTTTCCGAAATCCGTTCGGAAGGCTTCAAGACCCTGGTCGAAGCACAGAAGGTAAGCTTCGAAACGAAGCGCGGCCCGAAGGGCATGCAAGCTTCGAACATCACGCCGCTGTAAGCTCCAAGTAGCTTCGTAGCGTGAGGACCCGGGAAACCGGGTCCTTTTTTATATCAGTTGGGTTTTAGTTGAGCCTCGCAGTCCAAATCTCGCAGTCCAGATTTTCTCCCGCGCAGTTCATCAAACAGGCTAATTCGCCTGACATCCTTAAGTTTTCGTTTTTGCGGCATTAGTCCGCTGACTTTCCGTGTTTATTGCCGGAAGGCCTCTTCATTAAAATTAAAATGGCACATTCTCGAAACTACCGCGGTTATGCGGTATATCCGTCCGCGCATCGTTTGCGCGATCAAAGCTTCTCCGCGAATCTCCTCCTCGAGCGTTCCGACGAAGATCCCATCGACACGCAGTATCGTTTTTATTCGCTCGGCTATTTTTCGAAAGAAGCCGACGCCGTGAATTACTCACGCATCTGGGCACGCGACTGGATCGACGCGCGCGGCTGATCCAGCCTGCGACATGGATCCACGCAGCATTTCCTATAGCGGGAATTTTTCACGCTAGCGGCGTGTAAAGACAGTTAGCCGGATGGCATAATCGGCTGACTTTCATCTGCCTCCCCGCCTGGGCCTCCATGCGCCGCCGCACTCATCAACGAACGGGTTCTCTGCTGGCATTGCTTGCAATGCTGCTGATTACGTTCGCGCCGATGGTCTCGCAGCTGATCGCAGCCAATACGCATGACGGCATCCCGCTCGCCGAATTGTGTTCGGCACATGCTGCATCGGGCGATGCTGCTTCCGGTCATCACTCGCCCGACGCGCTCTCGCAATTCGACGGCAAAGCGTGTGGCTATTGTCACTTCTTCGCGCATACACCCGTCGTACCGGGCGCAAGCGCGAGCTTCGCGCTCGATGTTCCCGCAGCACGCGCTATCGCGGTCGCACGGACCGAGATCGAGCGTCCCGCACAGCCGTTCACCACCGCGCAACCGCGCGCGCCTCCCGTTCTGATCTGACTTCGTTTTGCCAACGCAATGCCGCACTGCCGTGAGGCGTTGCGCGGTCTCGCACGTTCGTCTGTTCGTGCGAGTCCCGATCAATCGAATTCGGAGATGAACCATGTTCACCACATTCGAACGTGGCGGCGCTTTGCCGTCCACGCGTCATACGCACGACCCCGCCGGGACGTCTTCCGCGTCTTCTGCACGGGAGACGCAATCATGAGACGACTTGCCAGAAAGGGCGCGCTGATGACAGGCATGACGGCGCTCTTCGCAACGCGCGCCATTGCGCAGACGCCGCAAGACGACGCGACCGCCACACTTCCCGCAGTCATCGTCCAGGGCCAGTCCGGGAACTCGCTGACATCGCAAACTGTCATCAAGCAAAAGCAGACGCTCGATCAGACCGTCGGCTCCGTGGGCTTCGTGGATAGCGCCGATTACCGCGACACCTACGCGTTCACGTTGCGCGACGTGCTCAAGAACGTGCCCGGCGTGTTCGTGCAGACGCGCTACGGACAAGAGTTGCGCTTGTCGATTCGCGGCTCGGGCATCGCACGCGGCTATCACACGCGCGGCCTCGAAATTCTCCAGGACGGCATTCCCACCAATCTCGCCGATGGCAGCGGCGACTACTACCAGATCGACCCGCTCGCGCTGCAATCCGCCGAGGTCTATAAAGGCGGCAACGGTCTTGCGTATGGCTCGTCGACGCTCGGCGGCGCCATCGATTTCCTCACGCCCACCGCCTACACGGCGGATGCGCCCAACATCGTGCGGCTGGAAGGCGGCAGTTACGGCACCATCCGGGGCAGCGCGCAGTTCTCGCGCGTGGTCGGGCCGCTGGACTTCATCGGCACTTTCTCGGTGAATCATGCGGACGGTTATCGCGATCACGATCGCGGCCAGTACGAGCAGTTCAACGCGAATATCGGTTATAAATTTTCGCCCGATGTCGAAACGCGCTTCTATCTCGGCGCGTACATCATCGATCAGCAACTGCCCGGCACGCTGTCGCTAAGCGATGCCCTGAACAATCCCACGAAGGCTTCCGCGAGCGCGCTTGCCGGCGATCAGGCGCGCGACACGCGCACCGAGCGCATTGCCAATCGCACGACGGTCAAGCTCGATGTCGGACAGCTCGATTTCGTCACGTGGGCCATTCACAAGAGCCTTTATCACCCGATCTTCCAGGTGATCGATCAGGATGGCTGGACCTACGGCTTCGCGCCGCGTTATACGGCGACCATCGACGTGGGCGGCATGCGCAACGATGTGATCGCGGGCGCGCGCTTCTTCGGCGGCAACACCCAGGCGCGGCAGTACGTGAACGTGTCGGGGGAGCGCGGCACGCAAACGCTCGACTCGACGCAAAGCGCCTATAACTACGAAGCGTATGTCGAAGACCGGCTCTTCTTTCTGCCGACCTTCGCCGTGATGGCCGGCTTCAAGGCGCTGCGCGACGTGCGCAAATATGTCGATCATGGCGGTCTCGCCGCCGATCCGAACTACAAGTCGGCGAGCGAAAATTTCAGCGGCGTGAATCCGAAGCTCGGCCTGCTGTGGCAACCGAACAAGGACATTCAGGCATTCGTGGATGTCACGCGCAGCCAGGATGTTCCGGACTTCACCGACCTCACGCAGACCTTCTCGAACACCACGCGCTTCACGCCGCTGGCATCGCAACATGCATGGACGCTCGAGATCGGCACGCGCGGCACGCGCGATCGCGTGAGTTGGGACCTGACCGCATATCGCTCGCTCGTGCGCGATCAGCTGCTTCAATACACGACCGATCCCGACATTCCCGCCTCCACGTTCAACGCCAACAAGACCGTGCTGCAAGGCATCGAGGCGGGCGTATCGGTGGATGTGCTGCGCGACATCACGCATGCCGGCGCGGGCGACAAGATTACGTTGTCCGGGCTCTGGAATCTGAGCGATTTCCGTTTCAAGGACGATCCGCAATACGGCTCCAACCGCATCGCAGGCGTGCCGGTGAACGTGATCCGCGCGGCGCTTGGCTATTCGCGGCCCAACGGGTTTCATATATCGGCATCGGTGGACTGGGTTCCGGCGGGCGCATGGGCGGATGACGCCAACACCTTGCGCGTGCCCGGTTACACGCTCCTCGGCGTGCAGGCGGGAATGGATTTTCGCAATGGTCTCTCGGTTTTCGTCGATGCGCGCAACTTGACGAACAAGCGTTACGTGAGCGACATCAGCACGGTCGCCGATGCTCGCACGACCTCGAACGCAATCTTCTATCCGGGCGAAGGACGTAGCATTTTCGCGGGCATGCGCTACGCTTTCTAAGGCATCTTCATTGACCCACCGCGACATGCAGAGCCGTTTCTTTCGGACATGGTGCAGCTTGCTGGGATTGCTTGCGATCCTCATGGCAACGCTCGCGCCTACGGTTTCGCAACTCGTCGTCGCCGCGCGCATGCCGGCCATGACGATGGACGCGGACTGCCCGATGGAACGAACGCAATCGATGAGCGACGACGCGGACCACGCGTCTCACTCGCACACCACGATGCCGGATGGACAAGCATGCGGTTATTGCGGCCTGCTTGCGCATGTGCCCTTCATTCCGGGCTTGCCGGTGAGCTTTGCGGTCACCGCTCGCGCCATCGCGCAACTCGTCGCCACGCGTTTTATCAGCACGTTACGCATCGAGCCGCGCACCTCGCGCCATGCGCGCGCCCCGCCCGCTTTCTCCTGAAGCCGATATCCGCTTGATCGATGCCGAACGCCGCGCAGGCATGCGCGCGCATCGCATCGTGATGTCCCGATCCCACGGTACGCCACCGAAAGTGGCATGGAGAAACACAATGCACGCGAAGACCAGCAGCGCCGCCTCGAGTGCGGCCCAGGCGGCCAGCGCATCCCAAGGCAGTTATCGAACGCTATGGCGCTGGCACTTTTACGCGGGGCTCTTCGTGATGCCCTTTCTGATCGTCCTCGCCATCACGGGAACGATCTATTGTTTTCAGCCGCAAATCGAGCCGTTGTTATACAGACAACAAATGGTGGTTGCACCGCGAACCACGCCACGTTTGCCTCCCGATCAACTGATGCACGATGCACGCGCGGCAGTGCCGCATGGCGCGGTCATATCGACAGTGCATGTTCTCGACGATCCTTCTCGCAGCGCCGAATTCGTCTTCAAGCTGCCGAGCGGCGAAAAGGAAAGTGTCTACCTCAATCCGTACACCGGCGCGGTGCTCGGCACGCTAAGCGTCGAGAGCCGGTTCATCCAGCTCGATCGCATGGTGCATCGCAAACTGTTACTCGGCAAGGCTGGCGAGCTGTTGATGGAACTCGCCGCATGCTGGACGCTCGTGATGATCGGCACCGGGGTTGCGTTATGGTGGCCACGCACGAAGACCACCGCGCGCGATGCGCTGCTGCCGCGGCTCTCGCTTAAAGGCCGGCCCTTGTGGAAGAACGTGCATGCGGTGATGGGCATTTGGCTTGCGCTCGGCGCGCTGTTCTTCGTGGTCACGGGTTTGCCGTGGTCGGGCTCGTGGGGCAAAAACTTCAATGCGCTTGCGACGAGCGCGAATATCGGTACGCCGGCGGGCGCTTGGGGCGGCTTGCCCCTGCAATCATCCGTGCCGGGCAAGGCCAGCGTCGCGACCGCTTCGAACAATGCCGGCGAACATCGTCACGACGCCGGCAACGGCGATTCCATGCCCGGCATGGTGATGAGCGATCTACCCTTGACGCAAACACCGTGGGCCGTCACGAACGCCGCTGTTCCCGAGTCGCACGCAGCGGAAGGCGCACGCCTGCCGTTGCAGCGCGTGATGGATATCGCGGCATCGCTTGGCGTGGGAAGCGGCTATGACATCGTGGTGCCATCGACAGCAACGGGCGTCTACACCGTCTCCTGGTTCCCCGCCGATCCGAAACTCGAACGCACCCTCTACGTGGATCAATACAGCGGCGCGGTGCTCAAGGACATCCGCTATCGGGACTATGGCGCAGTTGCGCAGGCGGTTTCGTACGGCACGTCGCTGCACATGGGCCGATACTTCGGCTTTTGGAATCAACTTGCGTGCGCGTCGATTTCGCTCGGCCTCGCGGCAATGGCCGTCACCGGCTTCGTCATGTGGTGGAAGCGTCGTCCGCAACGCACGCTCGGCGCACCGGCGCGTGAGCGACTGGCGCCGCCCATGCGCGCATGGAAGACCGGACTCGCGCTGCTTGGCATCGTATTCCCGTTGATGGGACTCACCATGCTCGCCGTCTGGCTGATGGACCGGCTGATGTTCGATCGCGCGTTTCGCCGCATCGCATCATAAGGACATGACGCGCGTCACTTCGCCGACGCTGCACGGCTTGCGTTGAGTGACGTCTGATCGATGAACGCGGTGACGTCGTCGAGCACTGGTGCAACCTTGATGAGCGGCGACAGCGCGCGCACCGGTCGCCCCACGTTCCCGACGATCATCGCGTGATTGATGCCCGCGTACTGCTTCACCTCGACGCTGTCGCCTGCTTCGTTGGCACGCGCCGCGAACCGGAACGTGTTGCCGGGATCGACCGTTACATCCGACAAACCGACGCCCAGAAAGAGCGGCGGCTCGTGGCCGCTTACATGATTGATCGGCTGGCTCGCCGCTCTGAGACTCGCGGGAAAGATGCTCCTGAGCGCATCGTCCTTCAAGGGCAGGAAGTCATACGGACCGGACAACCCTATCGCGCCAGCAAGCGAACTCGTCTCCACGCCATCGGCGGACAGATAGTGCTTGTCCGTGACGAGCAGCATGACGATATGCGCGCCCGCCGAGTGTCCCATCAAGAAGATGCGCTCAGGGTCTGCGCCGTAGTCTTTCGCATGCGCCTTCGCCCACGCGACAGCAGCAGCCGCGTCCTCGACGAAACCTGGAAAAAGGGTGGACGGATATAAGCGGTAATCGGGAATGACCGTGACGATGCCGCGCGACGCCAGCGCCTCGCCCACGAAGAGGTAGTCACGACGGCTTCCCGATTGCCAGCTTCCGCCATAGAAGAACACGACCATCGGCCGGCCGCGTGGGTTATCCGTGGATGCGCGCGGCACATAGATATCGGCTTCGTGCCTGTCACCTTCTGCATAAGGAACGGCGCGTTGTACATCGAAATCATTGCTTGGCACGAGTGCATTCAGGAGCCTGACGGGACTGCATGCGGTCAGCGCCGACAACACGGCAAAGCAGGAAACGAGCTTGAGCGATAAGCGGCGAGACTGTAGATACGGCATGTCGGATGAAGAAGTTGAAGAGAGCGATTGACGCCACTTACGCTATACGCAAGTGCGTGTCTTGCGGATGCAAAAACATCTTTATTCGAGCACCGTCATGTTTCCCGATGCTCGTCCCGCATCGAGTAAAGAACTCGTCAACCACCGAATAGATGCAAGCATGTGTTACAGCGCGAATCTCTTCGCACGATCTTCAACGTATCCGTCGACGTGGCTGCCAGACATATCGGTCGAGTCTGCTCACCATCGAAACAGTCCGTTGGAGAAGCGCGGCGCATGCCCCTTCGTCCATGCGGAAAACATGTACGCCCATCTACCTGAGATAAAGGAGACTGACATGCTCGAAGATATTGCGGTGACATCGGTGCTCGACCGTCGAGTGGAACGACGTGAAAAGCGGCGCCAGTTCTTTCGGAGTGCTGGCGGCCTGGGACTAGGGCTCGTCGGCGGCACGATTCTCGGCGCCTGCGGAGGCGGCTCGGGCGATAACGCCAATGCCGCGACCGGCCCAACCGATGCCGAGATTCTCAACTTCGCATTGAATCTCGAATATCTCGAAGCAACGTTCTATGCCTACGCAACGACCGGCGCAGGACTCCCCGCCAATCTCATGAGCGGCGTGGGCACGCCAGGCAAGGTCGTGGCCGGACAACAAGTCCAGTTCTCCGATCCCGTCGTCGCCGCTTATGCACGCGAGATTGCCAAGGATGAACTGGAGCACGTGGCGTTCCTTCGCACGGCGTTAGGCGCATCCGCCGTGGCGATGCCCGCGCTCGATGTCGGCGGTGTCGATCCGAACGGGGCCTTCTCGCTCGCGGCCCAAGCGGCGGGCCTGGCTCCGGCTGGCACGGCGTTCAACCCTTATCTGAACGACAACAACTTCCTCCTCGGCGCCTATATATTCGAGGACGTGGGCGTGACCGCTTATAAGGGCGCGTCGCCGCTCATCACGAACAAGACCTATCTGGAAGCGGCAGCGGGCATTCTCGCGGCCGAGGCCTATCACGCGGGTCTCGTTCGCACGGTGCTCTATACGAAGGGAATTCAGACACCGAGCCTCGTGACCGCGACGCAAGCCATTTCCGATGCGCGCGATTCGCTCGATTCATCCAGCGATGTCGATCAGGGTATTGCGGGCGCGTCGTCGCAAATCTCGAACATCGTCCCGCTCGATAGCAACGGCATCGCGTTCAGCCGCTCGTATGACGATGTGCTCAACATCGTTTATCTGAGCAAGGCGGCAGTGAACAAAGGCGGCTTTTTCCCGGCAGGCGTCAACGGCAGTCTGAATATGAGCAGTGCCTTCGTGTAAGTCTTCGCATCACGGGTAGGTTCATCGCGCGGCTCGCTTGAATGGGAGTCGCGCGGAATTGCTTTTACCGCTCAAAGGAGCGCCGAATCATGGGTGACACATCGGTCGAAGACTGGAGAATGCGCGTGCGGCTCAGCGTCGTCGTGTGTTTTCTCGCTGGCGGTGCGCTGTTGCAATGCATGGCGTCGCTGCACTTGTTGCGAGGCGGCTTTTAGCAGATTCGCGCGCCTTCTCGCAAGTTCAGGCGCCGAGCATGGCGCGTACGCGATCAAGCAGCGCCTCCGTCGAAAACGGCTTGGTGAGCATCTGCATGCCTGTATCCAGCGAGTTGTTCGCGGTCGCCGCTTGCGCATAGCCCGTGATGAACAACACCGGCAACGCGGGATGATGCATACGGGCGGCATCGGCCATCTGTCTGCCGTTTAGGCCAGGCAGGCCCACGTCCGTAATCAGCAAGTCGACCGGCGTCTTGCTCTGCAAGACAGCGAGCCCCGAGGGACCGTCGTGCGCGGTCATTGTCCTGTAGCCCAGGCGCTCGAATAAATCCTGGAGCACCTGGCGAACGGTTTCGTCGTCATCGACGATGAGGATGGTTTCGCCCGCGCCCGTGCCGATCTCCTTGCGGTGGACCGACGCGTCCGGTGCAGCGTCCGCCTGTTCCATCTCTTCAGGAAGAAACAGTCGCACCACGGTGCCGACGCCGACGCTGCTATCGATGGTCACGAAGCCGCCGGACTGGCCGACGAAGCCATAGACCATCGACAGTCCGAGGCCCGTGCCCTGCCCGAGCGGCTTGGTCGTAAAAAACGGCTCGAACGCCTGATTGACGACGTATTGCGGCATGCCGGAGCCGGTGTCCTTGACCGCGATGCAAACGTACTGTCCAGGGCGCGCATCCTTGTGCATGCGTGCCTCTTTCTCGCTGATCGTCTTGCGCGATGTCTCGATGGACAACGACCCGCCGTCGGGCATGGCGTCGCACGCGTTGATCGCGAGATTGAGCAAGGCGCTTTCGAGCTGGTTCGTATCGCAGAGCACGAAGCACGGCTCGGCATCCGCGACGACGGAAAGCGCGATGGTCTCCTTCGCCATCTGCTGAATCAGGTCTTCTAGCGATACGACGAGCTCGCGAATATCCACCGACTTCGGCGCGAGCGGCTGCCTGCGCGAAAACGCCAGTAGACGATGCGTGAGCCCCGCCGCGCGCTTGGCCGAAGAGATCGCCATCTCGATGAAGCGATCGAGGCCAGCGGTATTGCCCTTCGTGACGAGATGCCGGATGAGTTCGAGCGGTCCGATCACGCCTTGCAGCATGTTGTTGAAGTCGTGCGCGATGCCGCCGGTCAGATGCCCGACCGCTTCCATTTTCTGACTCTGGCGCAGCTGCTGTTCGAGGTCCCGCTGCGAAGTCATGTCGATGCCGACGCCCGTGCGCCGCACCGGCACGCCTGCGTCGTTGAAATGCGTATTGCCGCGCGACAAGACCCAACGGGTAGAACCGTCGGGATGACGAATGCGGTACTCGAGTTCGAGATCGCCGCTGCGCACGAGGCCGCCCGACATCGTGGACTGCAACGCGGCGCGGTCGTCCGGATGGACATTCGCGAGGAATCCCTCGCGCCTGATGCCGCGCGCGGCTTCCTTGGCGTCGATGCCGTAGAGCTCCGACACGGCTGCATCGCAGAAGAAGCAGTCGCTTGCGACCTCATACGTCCACGCGCCCACGCCGCTGACCGCGGACAGCGCAAGCCGCGCGAAGTCTCGAGAATCGTTCAGTGCGATCTCGCGCTCGCGCAGTTCCGTGATGTCGCGCGCCACGATGAAAATGCGTCCGCGCATGCGATCCACTCGACCGTCCAGCAGACGATAACTGCCCGAAGCCGTGCGCATGCGACTTTTGAATTCAGCGGTGGAACCGTCGCGATCGAGATTTTGCAGTGCATCCAGCGTTTCCTCGCGATCTTCCTCATGCACGAACTCGCCGAGATTCTGGCCGATGATTTCGTCGAGCGACCAGCCGAGATTGCGCGTCCACGCGGGATTGACGTTCGCGAGCGAGCCTTGTTCGTCGGCGACGGCCAATAGATCGCGACTGAGTTGCCACAGCACTTGTTCGTGCGCGTCGTCGCGTGAATTCAGTTGCGCACGCAAGGACTCGATTTCGGCCTGAAGCGCCGCAACGTCCTGATGCGAGGAAGATTCGTCTGTCATCGACTAAAGGCTAAAGGCTTTCAAAAGAAACTCTGCGTGCCGAATGCAAGCGATCCGCCGACGATAATACCGTTTTGTCGGCAACGTGAAGGCGTGCGTCGCGGCAACCGACGAGTTTAAGCGGATATGGGTTTTTGCGCGGGATTCGGCCGGCGCGTGGCGCGACTTACCGTCGCATGCAATCGATGTCATACGGCGCGTTCGCGTCGAATATGCGGCGGCGGTCAGCAGAATTCAAGGCGCGGTTGATACCATGCACGCCATTGCACACTCGCACTCTCGCCTGTCTTCTTATGTCGCTCATCAGTTTGCTCGAACCGTGGGAGCCGTCGTACGCGCTGGTTGCCGTGCTTATCGTCGTGGCCGGGCTGTTTGCGCGCGGCGCGCGAAAGGCGCGCATGAGCGTGGCGCGGCGCATCGCGTTCTGGACCGGACTCGTCCTCTTCTACGTCGCGCTGCACACGAAAGTGGACTACTACGCCGAGCATCAGTTCTTCGTGCATCGGTTGCAGCATCTCGTGCTGCATCATCTGGCGCCGCTCGTTCTCATGGCTTCGTATCCGGGCGCCGCGCTGCGTGCGGGCCTGCCGTTCGCCTGGCGGCCCCTGCTACGGAACTGGCAACGCAGTCGCGGTGCGCGTCTGCTCGGAGCGGTACTGCTGAATCCGACGGTCATCGGCATGGCGTTCATCGTGTCGGTGCTCGTGTGGCTGCTGCCTTCAATCCAATTCGTATCGATGCTCGACTGGCGCATTTATCGCTTCATGAACTGGTCCGTCGCGATCAGCGGACTCATGTACTGGTGGATGATCCTCGATCATCGCCCGAGCCCGCCGAGCCGCACGCGGCCTGGCTTGCGCGTGTTGTCGCCCGTCATCACCATGACGCCGCAAATTCTGGCGGGTGCGTTGATCACCTTCAGCTCGCGCGATCTCTACCCAGTGTTCGAAGTTTGCGGTCGCGCGTTCACGTCCGTTCCGCCCGCGCTCGATCAGAGCCTCGGCGGACTCATCATGTGGGTGCCAGCCGCCGTGCTGGAAACCGTCGGCGCGATGATGGCGCTGCGCCTGATGATGCGTCTGTCGAACTCGCCGCGCGAAAAGGCGCGTCAGGTATCGAGGAGAAGGTCGGCACGACAGGACCGCGTTCACCCGGTCACACGCTAGGCCGCGTGCCCGTGTTTGCAGAAAAGCGCGACGCCACGAAGGCCGGGATGTTTTCGGGCGTGACCACCACGACCGACGACGACAGCGCCACGCCCGAAGCAGGAAGCAGCTTGTGAAACTGCATCACGTGCTGACAGGCCGAACGCATGTCTTGACGAAGATCGTGGTGCAGCACAGCGGAGATCGCGCCCTCGCGCAGCAGATGCGTGTTCTCCCGGTCCAGATCGTGCGCGACGAAACACTTCGGCCGAAGCCCCAATGCTTCGAGCGCTCGGAGTATCGCGACATTGCCGCCGCCGATCGAATAAACCGCCGCGATTTTTTGGCCACCGCCGACAGCCTGCCTCACGCGTTCTTCCGTCGCCGCGTCGAGACCGTGGCCACCGCTGGCATCGATCAAGGCGAGCCGCGGGTTGCGCGCGCGTAGTGCCCGCCGGAAGCTCAGTTCGCGTTCCTCTTCGCCGCGAAAACGTTCGTGGCTCAACGTGACGAGCACATTGCCCGGCCGCCGACCCAGCCACTGTCCGATGAGATACGCCGCCGTGGCGCCTGCCGCGCGGTTATCGAGGCCCGCGTAGGTGATTCGGCCGGACGACGGGATGTCGGTGAAAACCGTCACCACCGGAATGCCACACGATTGAAGCTCGGCAATCGCGCTCGAAATCTCCGGCACATCGCGCGCTTTCAGAAAGACGCCGTGACTGCCCCGGCGCGCGATGTCGCGCAGCGCCTGAACCACCTCGGACGCGACCATGCTTTCGCGCATGAGATAGCGCATACGGAACACGGCCGGATGCAGGCCCGGCACTTCGGCCTCCAGCGCCTCGCGAATCTCGTCGGCGAATCGGCGCGGCGCTTCCACGACGACATCGACGACGATCTTGCGGCCCGTCGTCGCCAGCTGGAATTGCTGCTGTTCCAGTTCCCTGATCGCCTGTTCGATACGCCGCCGCGTATGTTCGCGCACGTGCGCCCGCCCGTTCAGCGCGCGGTCCACGGTGGCGGTGCCGACACCCGCCTGAAGCGCGATTTCCTTGATCAGAAACGGGTGAGACATGGCTTCGCGTCCCGGCGTTTTGATGTGTTTTTGATGTTTCGATGATAACGCAGCCCGCGTCGATAAGACTAAGCTTGTCGCCAGAGTGGAGGAGACACCATGACGTCGGCGCAGCGGTCGGGCTGGTATCGGGAAGAGGATTGTTCGGTGAGCGACTTCGTGGCGCAGGTCGAAGCCGCGGATGACATTGAAGCGCTCGAGTACTGCGCCGAAGTGCGCGAGCGCATCCCTGTTTATGCGTGCCCCGAACTCGAGAACGTGCTCGGCGATGCCGCGCGTCGCCAGTCCTTGCTCGCGGAATGGGCGCACGTGCTGTCGAAGGGCGCGGGTGTTTTCGTGCTTCGGGAAGCGTATGCGGATACCGCGCCCATCGACGAAGCTACCGAAGTCTTCGAAGCAATCATTCGCGAGGAACGCGCTGCGGGCGGCGGCAAGGCGGACCACTTCGCCAAGGCCGGAGCGAACGACCGCATCTGGAACGCGCAGGAAAAGCTCTGCCTGAAAGCGCCAGCCGTCTTCGCCCGATACTTCGCCAACCCCGTCATCGCGGCTGCATCGGAAGCGTGGCTGGGGCCGGGTTATCAGATGACATCGCAAGTGAATGTCGTGCGGCCGGGCGGTGCGGCGCAGCAAGCGCATCGCGACTTCCACCTCGGTTTCCTCACGGTCGACGAGGCGCAGCTCGTTCCCGCGCACGTTCACGCAATGTCGCCGTTTCTCACTTTGCAAGGCGCGGTCGCGCATGGCGACATGCCGGTTGAAAGCGGTCCCACCAAGCTGCTGCCCTGTTCGCAGCGCTATGCCGAAGGCTACGTCGCGTGGCGGCGGCAAGACTTCCGCGACTACTTCGAAGCGAACTTCGTGCAGTTGCCGCTGAAAAAGGGCGATGCAATCTTCTTCAGCCCCGCGCTATTTCATGCGGCCGGCTCGAACCGGACCACGGACGTTCAGCGCATGGCGAATCTGCTACAGGTGTCGTCGGCGTATGGACGTGCGATGGAGTCGCTCGACCGCAACCGCATGTGCGCCGCGCTTTATTCCGTGCTGCGCGAGATGCGTGCCGAAGGACGCATCACGAATACGGAAACGCGGACGATCATCGCTTCCTGCGCGGAAGGCTACGCGTTCCCGACGAACCTCGACATCAATCCGCCGCTCAACGGTCTTGCGCCAGCCACACAGCAGGATCTGTTCAACCAGGCAATCGAAGAAGCCTGGTCCGCGCAACGGTTCGATGACGCGCTCACCCACTACGCGTCGCTCGGGCGCACCGCTTGACCTTCCAACGGGACTCGACAATGACGATCGACATCATCGGACGGCGCATCCGTCTTGGACTCGTAGGCGGCGGACCGGGCTCGATAATCGGCGAGACGCATAGGATCGCGGCGCGGCTCGATGGTCAATACGAGATCGTCGCGTGCGCGCTGACTTCGGACGCCGTACGCTCGCGCGAGGCGGGCATCGCGCTTGGCATCGTTGCAGAACGCGCGTATGGCTCGTGGCAGGAGATGCTGCAAGCCGAAGCTCAACGTCCCGACCGGATGGACGTGGTCGCCGTCATGACGCCCAACGACTCGCACTACGACATCTGCATGCAGGCGCTGGATCGCGGGTTCCATATCATCTGCGACAAGCCGCTCGCGCACGGGCTCGCCGCCGCGCGGGACATTGCGCGCAAAGTCGCCGAGACACACGCCGAATTCTGCGTGACCTACTGCTATACCGGTTACCCGATGGTGCGACAAGCGCGCGACATGGTCGCGGCGGGCGAACTGGGCGAGATCCGGCAAGTGCATCTGCAATACATCCAGGGCTATTTCGCGGACCACGACTTGCCCTCGGGATGGCGCACCGAGGGCAAACGCGGTGGCGAGTCGCTCGTCCTCATGGATATCGGCACGCACGCGTTTCATCTTGGCGGCTTCGTCACGGGACTCGACGTCACGCAAATCTGCGCGGACCTCGGCTCGGCCATTCCCGGCCGCCAGGTGGACGACTATGTCGGCGCGTTGACGCACTACGGCAACGGCGCGCGTGGCTCGTTATACGTGACCAATGCGGCCGCGGGTTCCGAGCATGGCCTGAGCTTTCGAATTCATGGCGACGCGGGCGGCCTGGAATGGCATCAGGAAGAGCCGAACCGGTTGATCCATCGGCGCAAGGATGGCTTCGAACAGATCATCACGCGCAGACTCGGGCCCGCCACGAGCCAAGGCGCGCAGCAATCGACACGCATTGCGATAGGGCATCCCGAAGGTTACTTCGAGGCGTTTGCGAATCTGTACACCGAGTTCGCGAAGCGCGTCGCCAACCGATTGGCCGGGCGCGATGTCTCCGGCGAAGCGACGCTCTACCCGGGTGTCATCGACGGCGTGAAGGGCCTCGCTTTCGTCGCGGCGGCGGTGCAAAGCGCGAACGCCGGACGCTGGACGGATGTGGCCATCTAGAGCGTCTTATCCGGCACGACGATAAAGCCTCCGGCCTCGTCGCCGAAGGCGCGCGTGTTGCCTTCGACAAAGCGCTGCGCCGTGACCGCGCAGAGCGCTGCATCCACGAAGTCGATCGATTTCAGCCGCGTCGTTTCAAAGCCCAGGTCTTCGAGAAGGCGTCGGCGCTGCACGCGCTTCAGCTTCGCCGACGCGACTTCGCGCCCAAGGAGCGCACATGTCGTCGCGTGCGGAAACGTCTCGATGGCGACTGCCTTGCCCGAGTATCGATTCGTTTCGAGAATGGGATGAGTGTTCGCGAATGCATCGTACACACGCGCGCCGTTGATCATCCAGTCGAAGAACCCGCTCGGATTCGATTCTGCGCGTTGGAGCGTTGGCGTCGAAAAACAGGAGATGCGTTCGCGCGCCAGTTGCCGCTCGGCCGTGCGCCCAACGCCTTCCGCTCCCCAACGACAAGGGGCATCGATGGCGACGACAGCGACGCCGAAGCGCAGGCACTGCTCGTGTAATTCGAGCGGATGCGTGCTGGTCAAAACGCATTCGATGCCGCGGCCCCTCACGATGACCAGATGAAACCCCTTCTTCGTCCCGCCGACATCGATACCGGCCACGAATTTTTGATCGACAACGCTCAACTTGTTCCTCTACTCTTATCAGGAAGTACTGCCGCGTGCGCAAATGCGACCTGCTGGTGCCTGTTTGCGCGGTATGACGATTGCTACGGATTACGAATAAGCCTCGCCGCGAAATAAAGGCGAAGCTCAAGAGCCGACCTGAGAGACCGGCTCGGGATGTCAGACAAAGAGCGAAAGCCGCATTGAAATGCGAAGTTTTCGCCTATTCCGAGGACAGTGACATGCGTACCAATATCGGCCCGCCATCCGACATGGCTAATCGGGTGCGCTCGTCCGGAGGTCTTCAATGACCGGCGCCGCCACGTCCTCCAAAGACGCATCCGACGAAGTTTCGAGACATACCCCCGACTTCCAGACCGCGCGCCGGCGACTCATGGCCGCGCTCGTCACCTCCGTTACGGTTCCCCTGCTGTGCGCGGCATTGTACGGCTACGTTACGTACGATCGCGCCATTCACGAAAAGCAGATTGCGCTCGACCGTCTTGCGTGGATCGCCGAGTGCAAGCTCGTCAACCTTCTCGATCTGAATCGCGAACTTTTTGCACGTGTCGGAGAGGCAATCGGCTCGACCGACGAGGTAACGCTGCGCACCCAACAGGTGCAGTTGCACGACACGCTGAGTGCGCTCGTCACCAAGCTGCCGCACGTGGCGGCGCTTTCCGTGGTTGGACGAACCGGCCAAATACTCGCGACAAGTAAGCAGATGCCCGCGCCTGCCGTATCGATAGGCGACCGGGACGACTTTCTGGCCACGCGCGCCGCTCACGCACCGCTGTATGTGTCGATGCCGGTGCGCGGCCGGATGGCAGGCCTTGATATCGTGAACGAACTCGTTGCGCGGACCGCGAGCGACGGGCGCTTTATTGGCGCGGTGGTCGTTTCGCTCGACCGTAATTATTTGCTCGACTTTTATCGCCAGCTTCTCGTGGACAATCCTCGACTTACGCTCGGTCTGTATCGACAGGACGGCGGCATTCTCGTGCGTCTGCCGGCGCCGAAGCTCATGAATGCGCCGACGCATCATGTGCCGCTCGCCAACGCGTTCGCGCGCAGGGTGTCCATCGGCTCCATGCGAGGCGACTCACCGCTCGATGGCGGCCAGAGCATGATGGCGTTTCGCGAGGCATCGAATTACCCGGTCTATGTATCGGCGAGTTATGCGATGAGCGACGTGATACACGACTGGTGGCACGACGACATGCTGGTGGCCGGACTCGCGCTCGTGCCATGCGTCTGCTTGTGGTTTCTCGTCGTATTCTCGCTGCGCCGCCTCAAGGCGGAAGAAGCGGCTTGGCTCAACTGGCGCCGCGAACTGGCGATGCGCCAGCGCGCCGAAGACGCGACGCGGCATCTGCAACGCATGGGCGCGCTCGGTAATCTCGTGGCGAGCGTGGCACACGACTTCAACAACCTGCTGATGGTCGTCACGGCCAACATGGAGCTCGTGCGGCGCAAGAACTATATTGGCGTCAGGAACGAGGTGAACGCGGTCGAGCGCGCGTCCATCAATGCGCGAGTCTTGGCTCGCCGGCTGATGAGCGTCGCGCGCAAGCAGCCGTTGCAACAGCGCGTGCTCAATCTGAACCGCTGGCTCGAACAGGCGGAGCCGCTGCTCCATTCGGCCATGAGCAGCAAGATCACGGTGCAAATCAATGCGCCGGACGCGCTCTGGATGGTCAAGGTCGATCCTGTCGAGCTCACGTCCGCGCTCGTCAATCTTGCCGTCAATGCGAAAGACGCGATGCGTGGCGGCGGCCATTTCATCGTCACCGCGCGCAATGCCTCGTTCAGCAGCCGGCGCTACAGCGTTCCGCCCGGCGATTACGTGGTGATCGAAAGCCGCGACACCGGAACCGGCATGAGCGACGAAGTGGCGCACCAGGCTTTCGAGCCGCTCTTCACCACGAAGGCAGCGGGCGCGGGCACGGGCCTCGGACTCGCTCAGGTACTGGCCATGGCCGAGCAAGCCGGAGGCACGGCGCGACTGGAGACGACATGGGGAAAAGGCACGACCGTTTTCATCTACCTTCCACGCTGGACGGGCGCCGCGCCGCTCGAAGCAGACGAAGCGGAACCGGTCAGCGTGCCTTTGATCGACAATGAGACGTCCGTGCTGCTGGTCGAGGACAACGAGGAAGTGGCGGCGGGACTCGTCGCGGTGCTGGACGTGCTCGGCTGGCAAGCGCGCCACGAGTCGGACGGAGACGCGGCCATGCGCGTATTAAAGGAGGGAAACCGATTCACTCTGGTACTGTCCGACATTCAGATGCCGGGCTGCGACGGAATTTGCCTGGCCGAATGGATAAGAAAACATTTGCCCCGGCAAGCGGTCGTGCTTATGACAGGTTACGCTGATCATCTCGCCGAGGCGCGTCGCCTGGGTGTAACCGTTCTGGCGAAACCGTTTAATACCGACGACCTCAGGGCGCTCCTTACCGGAGTACCGATGACTTACCCGGAATGAGCGCCGGCACATATGCTTTACTACACAGATACGCCCCTGTGATAACAATTTTTAGGCGAATAACGCAAGTCGAGGATGGCCGCTATGTCACAAGTCGAACATGAAATTCAATCCGCATTCCTGGATGCCCTGATAGCCGAACGAAAAACCGTCTGGGTTTTTCTCGTGAACGGTATAAAACTCACCGGCGTCATCGAGTCTTTCGATCAGTACGTCATTGCCGTGCAGTCGCCGGTAGGCTCGCAGGCCATCTACAAGAACGCGATCTCCACGGTGTGCGAGCCGCATACGCTGCCGCCGAGAAGGACGGACGAACGTACGCCGATGGCGCGCGTGCAGCGTCCGCGACGCGCGTAACGAACAACGCGTTGCGCACTTTATCCGTGAAGACCGGCTCCCTGTTTGTTGCACTGTGGTTGTGGGCCGGCGCGGTCCGGGCCGACGTGGCGTGCTATCCCGTCGGCACGGCAATCACGCTTTTCGGCACCGCCGTGCGTGAAGACGTGGAATCGAGCGATGGCTCCGTCAGGACCGCCTGGATGCTCGCAATGGACCCGCCCCTGTGCGTCGTGGACAGGCGGTTTTCGCAGGACGCGCTGGGACGGCTCATGGTCCCGCGCATACAGCTCATTGGCGTGCCGCCGCCTCCGGTGCGGGTCCCTATCGCCGTTACTGGCACGCTCTCCACGCGCAATGCGCCGCAGTATTTCATCGTGCCGAGCGCCATGTGGGTAACGCCACCCCGGCCACCCCAGCCGCCCGTATCGCGATAAAACCGCCAAAGCCGCATCCAGCGGTCGTTTCAGGGCCTGTGGGATAATATCGGGATTGCCCGCGGCGAAGCTCAAAAGGTCGTTCGCACGGGCGCATGTCCGGCCGCTCATCCCCTGGCCCGCATTCTTCCCCGCGACTCCTCGAAATCACAATGCCCGCATACCGTTCCAAAACCTCCACCGCCGGCCGCAACATGGCGGGAGCGCGCTCGCTGTGGCGCGCCACCGGCATGAAAGACGAAGACTTTTCGAAGCCGATCATCGCCGTCGTCAATTCGTTCACGCAGTTCGTTCCCGGACATGTTCACCTGAAAGATCTCGGTCAGCTCGTCGCGCGCGAGATCGAGGCGGCGGGCGGCGTCGCCAAGGAATTCAACACCATTGCGGTCGATGACGGCATCGCCATGGGTCACGACGGCATGCTGTATTCGCTGCCGAGCCGCGAGATCATCGCGGATTCGGTCGAGTACATGGTCAACGCGCACTGCGCCGACGCCATGGTCTGCATTTCCAATTGCGACAAAATCACGCCGGGCATGTTGATGGCCGCCATGCGCCTCAACATTCCGGTTGTCTTCGTGTCCGGCGGACCGATGGAAGCCGGCAAGACGCATCTTGCCAATCCGAAGACCAAGGCAATCGAGTTCAAGAAGCTCGATCTGGTCGATGCCATGGTGATCGCCGCCGACGCCTCCTACTCCGACGCCGATGTCGCCGAGGTCGAACGCTCCGCGTGCCCGACGTGCGGTTCGTGCTCGGGCATGTTCACGGCCAACTCGATGAACTGCTTGACCGAAGCGCTCGGTCTGTCGCTGCCGGGCAACGGGACGGTGGTCGCCACGCACGCGGATCGCGAGCAGCTTTTCAAGCGCGCGGGGCGCCGTATCGTCGGTCTGGCGCGGCAGTATTACGAGCACGAGGAAGACCGCGTGCTGCCACGCTCGGTCGGCTTCAAGGCGTTCGAAAACGCGATGACGCTCGACATCGCCATGGGCGGCTCGACCAACACGATCCTGCACTTGCTGGCCATTGCACGCGAGGCGGAAATCGACTTCACCATGACGGACATCGACCGCCTTTCACGCGTCGTGCCGCAACTGTGCAAGGTCGCGCCGAACACGAACAAGTATCACATCGAGGACGTGCATCGCGCGGGCGGCATCATGGCTATCCTCGGCGAACTGGATCGCGCGGGCAAGCTGCATACCGACGTGCCGACGGTCCACGCGCACACGCTCAAGGACGCGCTCGACGAGTGGGACATCAAGCGCAATCCCGACGATGCCGTGAAGACCTTCTACATGGCCGGTCCCGCAGGCGTGCCGACGCAAGTGGCCTTCAGCCAGAACACGCGTTGGCCGAGTCTCGATACGGATCGCGCCGAAGGTTGCATCCGCTCGTATGAACACGCGTTCTCGCGCGAAGGCGGACTGGCGGTGCTCACGGGCAATATCGCGCTGGACGGCTGCGTGGTGAAAACGGCTGGCGTGGACGAGAGCATTCTGGTGTTCGAAGGCACGGCTCATGTCACCGAATCGCAGGACGAGGCGGTCGAAAACATTCTGAACGACAAGGTCAAGGCGGGCGACGTGGTGATCGTGCGCTACGAAGGTCCGAAGGGCGGACCCGGCATGCAGGAGATGCTTTATCCGACGAGCTACATCAAGTCCAAGGGGCTCGGCAAGTCGTGCGCGCTTCTCACGGACGGGCGTTTTTCGGGCGGCACGTCGGGGCTGTCAATCGGTCATTGCTCGCCCGAAGCGGCGGCGGGCGGCGCTATCGGCCTCGTGCGCAATGGCGACAAGATTCGCATCGACATTCCGAATCGCACCATCGACGTGCTGCTGTCGGATGACGAGCTCGCGCGCCGCCGCGAAGAGCAGAACGCCCGAGGCTGGAAGCCGGCCGCGCCGCGTCCGCGCAAGGTATCGACCGCGCTCAAGGCTTACGCCAAGCTCGTGATGTCGGCGGATAAGGGCGCGGTGCGGGACGCTTCGCTGCTGGACGATTGAGGTCGTCGCGGGCTTCGGCGGCGGCGTGCGGTGCTACCGCGCGAAGCCCGCGATGTATCAAGGCGTGATCCCGTCGACGCCATTGGCCGGTTGCTCCGGCCGTGCGACCGCGCGGGCCGCGTAGGATTCGACCGCCCGGTACGCCACCGTCGAACCCGCAATACCGAGCGCAGCCGGAATCAGAAAGTCCTGGCTGAAACGCGTGAATTCGATCATCAGCACGATGGCCGTCAACGGCATCTGCATCGATGCCCCCAGGAACGCTGCCGCCCCCACCACAGCGAACGCGCCAAGCGACGTTCCCGGCCAGAGCACATTCCACACGCCACCGAGAATCACGGCCAGCAGCGCGCCGTTCGTGAGCCCCGGCGTGAGCAGACCGCCCTCCGCGCCCGCGCGCAACGTACTCACTTCGACCATCACCTTGAGCACGAGCAGCACGGCGGCGAGCCCGAGCGTCATCTGATTGTCGAACGACAGGCCCGCCGGCCCCTTGCCGTTGCCGACGAGTTGCGGGAAATACATGGAGAGCGCGCCGATCATCGCGAAGTTGATGAGTGCAAGCACCGGCAATGCATTGCCGCGCGGTGCGGCATTGCGCGCCGCCGATGTCAGCCGCACGAACACCCAGGCAGCGACGCCGAAAAGCGGCCCCGTGACCACGGCCCACACGACGATCTGCGCATTGAAGGCGAGCGCGGGCAACCGATACTGATGTTCATCGCCGAGACCGACCCACGCTACCAGCGCGCCGATTGCCGAGGTCGCGAACGCCGCCGCGACGATGGACCATTCGAAGGTGCCGAGCAGCACTTCGAGCACGAACACCGCGCCGCCGAGCGGCACGTTATAGACCGCCGCGAGCCCCGCACCCGCGCCGCACGCCACCATGATGCGCGACTGCGCGGGCGTGAGTCCCGCGTAATGCGCGAGCCATCCCGCCCATAGCGAACCGATCTCGCGCGGCGCGACTTCACGGCCGAGCGGCGAACCCATGGCTACCGTGACGATCTGCAACACCGTATGCGCGAGCGTGATGATCACCGGCATACGCGGATCGTCCGATTTGACGGCCTTGCGGATACTCACGAGCGGCTTGCCGAAGCGATACACGCACCACCAGCCGATTCCCGCAACGAGACCGCACACCGTAAGCACGACGAGCCGGCGCTCGGGTGGCGCGGCCGTCACGCCTTCGAGAAAGCTCTCCCGGCTGATGACCGCATCGAGGCTATAGCCGAACGCGATGTGCTGAATGGCGTGCAGCAACAACGCGAGCAACATGCCGCCGATGCCCGCGCCGACACCCACGAGCACGGTCACGACGATAAACCTGCTGGCCGAAGCCAAGCCGTTGCCAGGCGAAGTCGGTGTCATCTCGGTCACGTTGAGCGCAAAAACCATAGAGTATCGCGCCTGACTTGCAGGCTCTCCGAACCAAGCGCGTTGCTTTTCTATTCGCACGGCTTTGCGCGATTCCCTGAAGTGTTGGCGAAAGACCGTTAGTAGCTATTTCGAGATAAAGACAAGCCGGGCCACGATGAATCGACCCCGGCTTGCATCACTTCGCTTCGAACAATCTCGCGATAGGCAAGGTATGCGCGTAGACCGCGCCCGCACGCAGAATGATCGCGACCGCGTAGGCTTCTTCGAGCGCCTCGGATGTGACGCCTGCTTCGATGGCAAGCGCGTGCAGCGACCGCCGCAACGGCTCGTGATTTTGCGCTTGCGCGACAGCGGCGGCGCTCACGAGGCGCAATTCACGCGGCAAGGTGTCGTCGCGAAAGACGGTGCTTGCGAACGTATCGCGGCCCGCGCCGATAGCCGTGCCGTTGATCACCGACTCGCGTTGTTCGAACGTGAAGGCGGCATCGATCTTTACTTCCCCGCGCCCGAAAGTCTCTAGCGCCGCAGCGATATACGAAGCGGCAAGCAACTCATCGAGCGACGCACCCAGGCGCTTCGCGATCTCCGCGTGATGCTCGATACAGTACTCGCAGCGCGTCACCTGTCCCACCGCCACAGCGACCAAATGTTTGTCGCGGCTCGACAGACGACCGTCGCTCCAATGCGCCTGCGAGAGACGGCGAAACGCCCCAGCATGCGCGTTACGTGATTCGAGCGCGGCGAGCGCGCGGACATCGGCTTGATGAGTCATGTGCGATCCGTTCGATATGAAAGCCAGGCGAGACACGAAACGTACACCATTCTTCGTGGCCGCGCAGCGCTCATCCGCCGCACCGATGCGAAGCATGCTACGTCATATGCACAGCACTTTTTATTGGTTCCTCACGTGGCGAGTCGTTGCTATCGTTCGCGATCCCGCAAGGTGCTCGCCCTGTCTTGCAGCGGCCATCTACCGCAACATCGAATCAACACTACGCAAATATCGCGCAACATCACAACAAGAGGAATCGCACGTGTCGACCAGCACAACACTCAGGCTCTGGCAGCGTTGGGCGCGCCCGCTCGCATTCGTGGCGCTCATCGCGGGATCGAGCCTGGCTCACGCAGAGACGCCCAAACGCGGCGGCACGCTCACCGTCATCTCGCAGCCCGAGCCTGTCATTCTGACGGCAGCACTGAGCACGTCGTCGCCGACGGGAACCTTCAGCACCAATGTCTTCGACGGCCTCATCGAATACGACAACGACTTTCATCTCAAGCCGGGACTCGCGGTCAAGTGGGCGCTTTCGACCGACGGCAAGACGCTCACGTTGAATCTGCGTCAGGGCGTGAAGTGGCACGACGGCAAACCCTTCACTTCCGCCGACGTGAAGTGGACGCTCGAAAACGTGTGGAAGAAATATCATCCGCGCAATCAGGCTCTGTTCGCCAACGCGGACCGCGTGGATACGCCGGACGATTACACCGTCATCATCCATTTTTCGAAGCCATCGCTTGCCGTGCTGAGTTCGCTCAACAGCAACGGCGCGCAAGTGTTGCCGAAGCATCTGTATGAAGGCACGGACGTCCTCAACAATCCGTACAACAACAAGCCAGTGGGCACGGGTCCGTTCATTTTCCGCAAATGGGTGAAAGGCGACTACATTCTGCTCGAACGCAATCCGGACTACTGGGACAAGGGCAAGCCGTATCTCGACAAGGTGATCTATCGTGTGATTCCCGATGGCGGCGCACGCACCGCCGCGCTCGAAAAGGGCGAAGTGCAATACGCGCCGCTGAGCCCCGTACCCGCTCGCGACGCGCAACGTCTCGCGAAACTGCCGAACCTCAAGGTGGAAACGAAGGGTTATGAATGGCTCTCGCCGTGGCTCTTTCTCGACATCAACAACGATCGTCCTCAGTTGAAGGATGCGCGCGTGCGGCAGGCGCTTTATCTGGCCATCGATCGCAATGCATATAACCGCGTGGTGTGGTCAGGCTTCGGCAAACCAGCGGTGAGCCCTGTCGTATCGACGCTCAAGGAATTCTTCGAGCCCGACGTGCCGCAGTATCCCTACGACATTGCAAAGGCCAACTCGCTGCTCGATACGGCCGGTTACAAGGCAGGCCCCAACGGTACACGCTTCAAGCTGACTATCGATTATCTGCCGTACGGTGACGAGTTTCTTCGCAGCGCGGAGTTCATCAAGCAAGCGTTCAAGAAAATCGGTATCGACGCGGATATCCGCAATCAGGACACGCCGACCTACACGCGCCGCATCTACGGCGACCGCGATTTCGACGTGACGATCCAGTGGTACGCAGGCTTCTCGGACCCGCAAGTGGGCGTGACGCGCGAGTATCAGTCGGACAGTATCGGCAAGAACATTCCGTTCACGAATGGTTCGGGGTATCGCAACGCCAAGGTCGATCAACTGATTCGCGATGCGCAAGCCTCCGGCGATCAAGCCGAACGCGTAACGCTTTTCAAGGCGTTCCAGCGTCAGGTGCAGACCGATCTGCCGTCGCTGCCGCTGCTCGAACTGCACTTCTTCACGGTGCAATCGGCCGACCTCAACGATACGGTAAGCGGCGTCGATCAGGTCTATGGCTCGTTCAAGAACGTGTGGTACACCGACCCTTCGAAGCATGAGTGAGCTCATCGCGACCGATACGAAGCGCACCGCGCGATGGCTCTCCATCGCGTTGCGTCGGCTCGGGCAACTCGTGGGCGTCGTGCTCGGCATTGCGGTCGTCAACTTCTTCCTGCTTCGGCTCGCCCCCGGCGATGCCGTGCAGGTCATCGCGGGCGAATCCGGCGGCGCGTCGGCGCAATACGTCGCCGCGTTGCGTCAGCAGTTCGGGCTCGATCAACCGCTCTGGGTGCAGTTTGCAAAGTACCTCGGACATCTCGCGCGCTTCGATCTCGGCTACTCGTTCCGCGAAGGCATGCCCGTCGCGCAGCTCATCTGGAACCGCGTGCCCGCCACGCTTTTGCTGATGGGCAGCGCAGTGCTGATCGCGGCCATCGTCGGACTGCTGCTCGGCGCGCTCGCTGCATGGTACGCGGGACGTTTCGTCGATGTCGTCATCTCCACGCTTTCGCTGCTTTGTTTCGCCACGCCGCTTTTCTGGACCGGGCTCATGCTGGTGGTCGTGTTCTCGGTGTGGCTCGACTGGCTGCCGGTCGGAGGTATGCAGACCATTTCATCTGAGCTCACAGGCTGGGCGCATGTGCTGGATGTCGCACATCATCTTATTCTTCCCGCTGTCACGCTCGCGCTTTTCTACGTCGCCACGTATGCGCGTTTGATTCGCGCGACCGTCATCGAAGTACGTCGCGAAGATTATGTGCGCACCGCTATTGCGCGCGGCGTGCGGCCGTTGCGGCTCTTTCGCGTGCACGTGCTGCGCAATGCGCTCATTCCGTTCGTGACGATGCTCGGCATGCAGATCGGCTCGGTGATCGGCGGCGCGGTGGTGGTCGAAACGGTGTTCTCGTGGCCGGGGCTTGGGCGGCTCGCTTTCGATGCGCTCGTGCGGCGCGATCTCAACGTGCTGCTCGGCGTGCTGCTGTGCAGCTCGATTCTCGTCGTCCTCGTCAACTGGGCCACCGACGCCATCAACCGCTGGCTCGACCCGCGCATTTCCTGAGAACCGCACCATGTCCCAACTCTCCGCGCTGCAAAAGCCTCGCCGCTGGCATGCCGCTCTGCGCTTTCTGCGCGCGCCTTCCGCGTTGATCGGCGGCGTGCTGCTCGTGGCGATCATCGCGGTCGCGCTCTGTGCGCAGTGGCTGCGTCCCGGAGATCCACTAGAACTCGTCGCCGAACCATTTCTGCGTCCGGGGCAAGATGCGGCGTTTCCGCTCGGCACCGACATGCTGGGCCGCGATATCCTCTCGGGATTGTTGTATGGCGCACGCGCCTCGCTCGTGATCGCCGCGGCTTCGACGTTCATCAGCGTCGTCATCGGCGTGGTGGCGGGCCTTTTCGCCGGATACTTCGGCGGCTGGCTCGATCGTGAAATCAATCGCGTCACCGTGTTCTTTCAGACGGTGCCGCCGTTTTTGTTCGCGCTCGCCATCGTCGCCATCGTGCAGCCTTCGGTGATGACGATTGCGCTCGCTATCGGCGTGACTTCGTGGCCGAACCTCGCGCGGCTGGTGCGCGCGGAAACGCAAAAGCTGCGGCACGGCGAGATGGTGCAGGCAAGCATCGCGCTTGGGGCGAGCGACCTGCGCATCATCGTGTCGGATGTCTTGCCCAATGCGATGACGCCCGTTCTCGTGTCATCGACATTGCTGGTTGCCACCGCCATTCTCACGGAGTCCGCGCTTGCGTTTCTCGGGCTTGGCGACCCAAACGTGGCGAGCTGGGGCAACATGGTCGGCGCGGGCCGCGAAGTGCTGCGCACGGACTGGTATATCGCGACCTTGCCGGGTCTTGCTATCGTCGTCACGGTGCTTGCGCTCAATCTGCTCGGCGATGGTCTTGCTTCCTTGTTCGGCTTGCATGCGGAGCGTTGAGCGCTCAACTGTTTATGCGGCGATGAAATCGCTGCCCGCACGCTGTCGCTGCCCCGCCACCGATGCAATGAGCGTGCGCGTGTAAGCGTGCTGGGGCGCGTCCCAGATCTCGTCGTGCCCGCCGCTTTCGACGATGCGTCCATCTTTCATCACCAGCACGCGATCCGCCATGTAGCGAACGACAGCGAGATCGTGCGAGATGAAGAGCATCGACAGACCGAATTCATCCTTCAGATCGCTGAGCAAATTCAGTATCTGCGCCTGAATAGAGACATCGAGCGCGGATACCGGCTCGTCGCAGATCAGAAGCGCCGGTTCGAGTATCAACGCCCGCGCAATGCCGATGCGTTGCCGCTGCCCGCCCGAAAACTCGTGCGCATAACGACGCGCCGCGCCCGAAGGCAAACCGACTGCATCGAGCATCTTCATGATCCTTGCGTCGCGATCGCGGGTAGGAACGGTGCCCTGAACATCGAGCGCGAAATGCAGAATCTGCCCTACCGTCTTGCGCGGGTTCAACGATGCATAAGGGTCCTGAAACACCATCTGCATCTTGTGCCGATGCGGCGCCAGCTCACGCCGCGTCAGCCGCGCGATATCGAAGCCATCGAGCACGATGCGTCCGGCATCCGGCGTCAAAAGCCGCATGATGGTGCGCGAGAGCGTGGACTTGCCGCAACCCGATTCGCCGACCAGACCCACCGTCTCGCCACGCGCGATATCGAAGGAAATATCGTGCAGCACATGACGCGTGCCACGCGCTGTCGCGTAAGCAGTGTCGACCTTGTCGAGCGAGAGCAGCGGTCTTGCATCGTGGTCGATGGGCCGTGCCGAATGCGCCGCGCGCGTCGGCACATGTAGCGTGAAATCGGTCGTGCCCGTGGCCGAAGCGAGCGCGCGAATTTCCGGCAAGCGCGCCTCGCGATAATGCTTGTCGGCCGAGAGATGCAGCGCCGCGCCGCGCAGTCCACGTGAATAGGCATGACGCGGATGATCGAGCACGTCGCGCGCCGAACCCTGTTCGAGCGCCTCGCCGCCATGCATCACGACTACGCGATCCGCCCAGTCGGACACGATACCCAGATCGTGCGTGATGAGCAGCAATGCCATCGAAAGATCGCGCCGCAAGCTATCGAGCAGACGCAGGATGCCGGCCTGCACGGTGACATCGAGCGCCGTGGTGGGTTCATCGGCGATAAGAAGCGCGGGCTCGCAAGCGATGGCTGCGGCGATCATCGCGCGCTGGCGTTGTCCGCCGGAAAGATGATGCGGATAGTCGTCCGCCCGACGCGCGGGTTCGGGAATGCGCACGAGATCGAGCAGTTCGACGGCACGCTTGCGCGCAGCGGCACGCGACATCGATGTATGAAGAATCAGCGCCTCGGCAACTTGTGCACCAATAGTCAGCACGGGATTGAGCGAAGTCATCGGCTCCTGAAAGATCATCGACATGCGGTGGCCACGCAGGTCCGCGAGCTTGCGTTCCGGCGCCGACAAAAGATCGATGCCATCGAAGAGCGCCGCGCCGCCGGTCTTCGCATGCTTCGGCAGAAGGCGCATGAGCGACATCGCCGTAGTGGACTTGCCGCAGCCCGATTCGCCGACGAGCGCCACCGCCTGCCCCGCCGCGATGTCGAACGACAGCTTGCGCACCGCGCGATGCGCGCCGTAGTCGACATCGAGGTGACGCACTTGAAGAAGCGGAGAAGTGGAGTTGCTGGGCATGAGACGCGGATGAAAGCCAAAGCCTCGAAAGTAGCGCAGCGCCGCCAAAAATAGAACCAAGCACTTCTGCTAAGAACATGCATGGCATTGCTAACCCGGCCCCATAAGCCGCGGTTGGGTCACTTGTGCAGAAGATGAAAGGCAGTGTTATGTTGCCGGCAAAGATGCTCGAAGATAAGCCCGCACTCACTCCTTACCCGGATCGAAAAACGCCATGCTGATGGAAGACTCGACGCTCGAACGCGCCACGCCCCTGACCGACGACAAAAACTCGTCGCTGCGTCAGTGGCTCGCGGTCGCCGCCGTGACGATTGGCGCGTTCGCGTTCGTCACCACCGAATTTCTACCCGTTGGATTGCTTCCTCACGTCGCGCACGACTTGAACATTCTCCCCGGCGTGGCGGGATTGATGGTGACCATTCCCGGCATCGTCGCGGCCATTTCCGCACCCGCTTTGATGCTCGGCGCGGGACGCATGGACCGGCGGCATGTGTTCCTGTTGCTCACCGCGTTGCTCTTGTGCTCGAACCTGCTGTCGGCGTTCGCACCGAATCTCGTTGTCATGCTGCTTGGCCGCGCGCTTCTGGGCGCCGCGCTCGGCGGCTTCTGGACGCTCGCGACATCGGCGGCGGGAAGGCTCGTCGAGGCGAAAGACAGTGCACGCGCAATGGCCGCCATTCTCACCGGTGTGACGTGCGCGACGGTCATTGGCGTGCCGCTCGGTACGTTCATCGCGAGCGTGGCGTCTTGGCGCGTGTCGTTTCTGGCGACGGGAGGGCTCGTTGCCGTCGCGCTCGTCGCGCAGTGGTTGCTCGTGCCTTCGTTGCCATCGGCTGCGGCTTTGCGCTTCGGCGATCTCACGGCGCTTCTCAAGCACTCGCATCCGCGCAGAAGTCTTTTGATGGTGGCGCTCGTCTTCGGCGCGCACTTTTCTTCCTACACGTACGTAACGCCCTTCTTGCTCGGCGATGCACACCTCGACATGGCGACGGTCACGTGGCTTCTGCTCGGCTTTGGCATCATCGGGTTCTTCTCGAATTTCGCGGCGTCGTCCGCCGTGCAGCGCAATCTCAAGGGCACGCTTCTCACGATGGTGTCGCTCCTTATGTTCGCGCTGCTGCTGATGCCGATCCTGCGGCATTCGTCGCTCGCGGTCAGCGCGGTTGTGCTGGCGTGGGGTATTGCATTCGGCGCGCTGCCGCTGTGCTTCAGCATGTGGATTCAGCGCGCGACGCCCGAGCATCCGGAGGCGGGATCGGCGCTTTTCGTGAGCATCATCCAAGTGGCGATTGCGATGGGCTCGTTCGTCGGCGGCGCGGTCGTCGATCGCGCGAGCATTCCGACGGACTTCATGGTGGGCGGTGCGCTGGCGTTGCTGGGACTTGCGACGCTTGCGGGCATCGGCGCGGAGGCACGGCCTGTTGCCGCGGCTTGCAACGTGCCGTGCGAGGAATGACATTCAACCGATGAGCCACGAGGCGCACGCGGGAAACAATCCAAGCCGTCCCGCGTGCGAATCACATCACCCGCGCTTACTGACCCGTGCCAAAAGCCTGCTGCAAGCGCGTCCCCGCATACTGCTGCGCATCTTTCGCCTTCTGCACCACAGCTGCCGTGCCAAAGAACTCGTGCGTCACGCCGTCATAGACGCGACGATCGACCGGCCCGTTCACCGCTGCAATCGCCTTCTGCAACTGCGCGCCATCGTCACGCAAAGGATCGATACGCGCGTTGATGATGGTGACCGGCGGCAAGCCCGCGAGATTGGCGTGAACCAGGTCGAGACGCGTGTCCTGCTTGTCGGCCGGCGTGCGCAAGAGCTTGTCGAGGAACCACGCGATCATCGGCTTGTTGAGCGGCTTGGCCACTGCGTTCTCGATATACGACTCCGTGTTCATGCTGCCCGTTTGCGCCACCGGATACACGGCGATCACGGCAAGCGGCTTCGGCGCATTCGCATCGCGTGCGGCGATGGCCGTCGCGACCGCGAGATTGCCACCCGCGCTTTCCCCCGCGAGCGCAAGCCTCTTCGGGTCGCCGCCAAGCGAAGCGGCGTGGCTTGCCACCCACTTGTACGACGCGAAGGCGTCATCCCACGCGGCGGGAAAGCGCGCCTCGGGCGCACGCCGGTAATCGACCGATACGACGATTGCATTGGCCGCCTTCGCAAGTCCGCGCGCGCCGCCGTCATAGACCTTGCGATCCGCGATTACCCAGCCGCCCCCATGAAAATACGTCACGACGGGAAACGGGCCATTGCCTGCGGGCTTGTACACCGTCGCGGGCAAGCTGCCGGCCGCGCCCTGCACGGTAATGTCGCGGCTCGTGACGCCCGGCACCAACGCTTGCGGCGAAGTGCTGCGACCCTGCGTCTTCAACACGGAGTTGACGGCATCGGCGATAGTAGGTTGAGCGCGCGCCGTCGGCACATCGACCTTCTCGATGGCCTTCGGATCGAGTGCCGCATAAGCGTCGAGCACGGTCTTCATGTCGTCATCCGCGCGCACGGCCGCGGTTGCATTGGCGACCGCGTTCGCCACGGGTGACGGCTTGTCCGGTGCGCTGTTGCATGCTGCAAGAGAGAACGACAAGCAAACAGCCACACCGAATGCGGCACGACGCATGAGTTTCGGGGCGGGCGTTCGAACGGCGGGTCGGACGTTATGATCGAGGTCGAGGTCACGCATAGGTGGGCTCCGTAGGCAGTCCGCGCGTGGGTTCGCGAGAATGTCTTCGCGAATGTGCAAGACGCGGCTAATGCTATTTTTGTGAGAGAAAGTGCTCGTCATGCGAAGGCTTTCAACAGTGCCTTAGCTCGTAAGCAAGAGCAGACGTTGTTCCCGGCAAAGCCATGCGTGGAAGGCATTAAACCGTCCACGTCTTGTCGAACGCGCGTTTGCTCCGGTCGCAAGACGATCAAAACCTAAAGGGAAGCGAGACATGGCACAGGGGCCGAACGCGCATCGCGTTACCCAGGAAGCAGCGCAAGATGGCGGACGCTGGCTTGCCATCGGCGGTCCGATCGTCTTTTTGCTTTTGTGGTCCGCGGGCTTTCCCGTCGCCAAGACCGGCCTGCACTACGCCTCGCCGCTCACGTTTCTCTCGATACGCTTTGCGCTCAGCATCGCGGTGCTCATAGGCGTATGCGTGTTCAGACGGCCGCTATGGCCAAGCGACATGCGAAGCTGGCGTTACCTGGTCGTCATGGGCCTGCTCGTGCAGGTGATGTACTTCGGCCTCAGCTATCTGTCGATGACAGCGGGCATTGCAACGTCATGGCTTGCGCTGATCGTTTCGTTGCAGCCGATACTGGTGAGCGTGCTTGCGCCATCGCTGACCGGTGAGCGTATCGGCGTGCGGCAATGGCTGGGCTTGATACTCGCGCTTGGCGGCTCGGCCGGCGTGATCCTGTCGCGCGGCACGCTGCACGCATCGGCACTCGGGCCGGTATTGCTCGCGGTGGGCGCGCTAATCGGCATCACGGCCGCGATGTTGTACGAGAAACGCGCGGGCACGGCACAGGACCCGCTCACGTCGAACCTCGTTCAATATGCAGTGGGCTTCGCGTGCTGTGCGCCGATGGCGTTCTTCTTCGAGCGCACGGAAGTGCAGTGGAACCCGACGCTCGCCGTCACGCTCGCTTATCTCGTGATCGGCAACTCGCTGATCGCGATCACGCTGCTGCTCGCATTGACACGCGCCGGAAAGGTGTCGCAAGTAGCGGCGCTGTTCTTCTTCGTGCCGCCCGGCGCGGCAATCATGTCGTACTTCATTCTCGGCGAAGTGTTGCCGACAATGGCCTGGTGGGCGATGGGCGTCGCCGTTCTCGGTGTGGCCATCGCGACGTGGAAAGGTCGGGGCGCCAAAAACTAGCGCGCCTCGAAGCGCACCACGCAACGTGCAAGTCAGTTTCGTTTTGCAGCGACGACCGCGGCCGTATCCGTATCGCGTGTCGAACCCTTCGCCGGACGGCCGGCCCAATAACCCGCGAGCATCGAGCCCGAGAGGTTGTGCCACACGGAGAACAGGGCGCCGGGCAAGGCCGCTATCGGCGTGAAATAAAGCTTGCCGAGCGTAGCCGCGAGCCCCGAATTCTGCATGCCCACTTCGATAGCGAGCGTGCGGCACACGGCCTCGTCGAAGCCGAGCAAGCGGCCGCCCCAATAGCCGCTCAGGAGCCCGATGCCGTTATGCATCACCACGCCGAATGCGACCACGAGTCCGACCGACGCAATACTCTTCTGCGTCCCGCCGACCACGGCGGCAATGATGAGCAGAATAGATACCATCGACACGAGCGGCAGCAGCCATTCGATCTTGCGCACGAACTTCTCGAACAGATGATTCACGATAAGTCCGACCACGATAGGCAGCGCGACGATCTGCAGGATGCTCATCAACATGCCGTGGACATCGACCGAGATCGACGCATCGACATAAAGGCGCGTGAGCAGCGGCGTCGCGAACACGCCGACGAGTATCGAGAGCGCGCTGATGGTCACCGACAAGGCGACGTCGCCGCGCGCCAGATAAATCATGACGTTGGACGCCGTGCCGCTCGCCACGCTGCCAACCAGCACCATGCCCGCCGTCAGATCGGGCGGCATGTGCAACGCCTTTGCAATAACCCACGCGGCAAGCGGCATGACGAGGTAATGCAGCACGATGCCCGCGATTACCGGCGCGGGGCGCGTGAAGACGCGCCGGAAGTCGTCGACGGAAAGCGTTACGCCCATCGACAGCATGATGATGGTCAGGAGCGTGGTGACATGCGGCGCAATGCCCGTGACGGACGAAGGCGAATAGTAGGCGGCAACCGAGACCAGAACGGCCCAGAGCGGAAACAGGCGGGTGATGCGGGCAAGCATGAAAGTCGGTCCTTGAATGTCGTGGCGTGTCGTGGTCTGTCGATGCGGGCGAAAAACGTCGAATTTTAACCGGCACGGGCTAAGGTCTTCTGAAAATGCTTAATTGGGCCAGACTTTTAGAAAACAGGTTTTAGGCTGTTTTTGCTCTTTACAGTCTAAAACTTGTTTTCTGCTTTAACAGGTCATAGACTGTACAAACGGTTAACAGTCTTAAGACTGTAGGGATCTTCGTGGACTATCCGGTAAAGACGCTCAGCCAATTGCGGCCCATTCTCAAAGGCTTTCGCAAAGCCGCCGGGCTGACTCAGGCAAGCATGGCCGCGCAATTGGGCGTGACGCAGCAGACCTATGCGCAACTAGAAGCCAATCCCGCTGCGGCAAGCATGGAGCGCATGTTCAAAGTCTTGCGCGTGCTGGGCGTCGAGATGATGCTGACGGATGGCGTCATAGCGGACGAAGCCCCGCCCATCACGAAGAAAATCGCGGCGAAGGCAACGTCGGCGCGGGCCAGAGCCGCGAAAAAGCGGGAGAACTGGTAAGCATGGCGCGCCGCACCGACCCGAACCGGCTCGATCTGTGGATGAACGGACTGCCCGTCGGCCACTGGGAATCCAGCACTGGTGGCGAGCGCCTCGTCTATCGCGATGAGTGGATTGCCGACCCGCAAGGCCGTCCGCTCTCGCTGTCGCTGCCGTTCACGCCGGGCAACCAGCCGTATCGCGGGCAAGTGGTCGCTAACTTTTTCGACAACCTTCTGCCCGACAGCGAGCCAATCCGCCGTCGCATTGCCATGCGTTATCGAACGGGCGGCACGGCGCCGTTTCAGCTGCTCGCACAGTTGGGTCGCGACTGCGTCGGCGCCCTTCAAATGCTGCCGCCCGGAGAGACGCCGGTCGATCTCGAAAGCATAACGGGACGCGCGATGGGCGAATCGCAGATCGCCCGGCTGCTGCGCGAGACGACCGCCATGCCACAACTCGGACAACACGAACCGCTCGATGACCTGCGTCTCTCGATAGCAGGCGCGCAAGAAAAGACCGCCCTGCTTCGGCGCGGCAAGCAGTGGCTACTGCCCGAGGGCAGCACGCCGACCACGCACATCTTTAAATTGCCGCTTGGGCTCGTCGGCAACATGCGAGCGGACATGCGGACATCGGTGGAGAACGAATGGCTTTGCTCGAAGATCGTCGCGGCATTCGGGCTGGCTATCGCGCGGTGCGAGATCGAAGTCTTCGAAGATCAGAAAGTGCTCGTCGTCGAACGGTTCGATCGCCGTCTGTCGAGCGACAAGCGCTGGATTTTGCGGCTCCCGCAAGAAGATATGTGTCAGGCCACCGGCACGCCCGCGCTACAAAAGTACGAAGCGGATGGCGGACCGGGAATCGGCCATGTCATGGAAGTGCTGTCGGGCTCGGGGCGCGCGGCCGACGACCGGCGCGACTTCTTCATGGCGCAGTTGGTTTTCTGGCTGCTCGCAGCCACCGATGGTCACGCGAAGAACTTCAGCATCGCGCATCTGCCCGGCAATCGTTATGAATCGACGCCGCTTTATCACGTGCTGTCCGCGCATCCGATCATCGGACGGGGACGCAATCAGCTTGCCGCGCAGCGCGCGAAACTCGCCATGGCCGTGCATGGCAAAAACATTCATTACGTCATCGCCGAAATTTTGCCGCGTCACTGGATCGCGCAAGGGCGCACAGTCGGACTCGCCGCGCCGGAAGTCGAAGCGCTGATCGCCGAAGTCACGGCGCGCACCGAACAAGTCGTCGATGAAGTCGCGAGCGTGCTGCCCCGCGACTTCCCGATGGACATTGCCGAAGCGATTTTCAACGGCATGCGGCGTCTCTGCAACAAGCTCGCAGGCTAGCCGCCCGCGCCCGTCACGCGCCACACGGTATTGCCGGCATCGTCCGCAAAGACGAGTCCGCCGTCCTTGTCCTGAGTCAGGCCGACAGGCGCGCCGCGCAATTCCTTCTCATCATCGGAAACGAAGCCTGTTACCACGGGCTTGGGCGTGCCTACAGGCTTGCCGTTCTCGAACGCGATATACGTCACCGCATACCCCGACAGCGGCGAGCGATCCCAACTGCCATGCTCGCCGATAAACACGCCGCCGCGATACTGCGCCGGCAAATTGCTGCCCGTATAGAACATCAGCCCAAGCGGCGCGACGTGCGAACCGATTGCGTAATCCGGCGGAATAGCCTTTGCGACGAGATCGGGACGCTGCTCCTTGACGCGCGTATCGACATGCTGGCCGTAGTAGCTATAAGGCCAGCCATAGAAAGCGCCATCCTTTACCGAAGTCAGATAGTCCGGCACGAGGTCCGCGCCAATCTCATCGCGTTCGTTGGCCACGGTCCAGAGTTGCCCCGTCTTCGGTTCCCATTGCAAGCCGGTCGGGTTGCGAATGCCTGCCGCAAAGATACGGCTCGCGCCGGTCGCGACATCCACTTCGAGCACGTTCGCGCGCCGATACTCCACGTCGAGTCCGTTCTCGCCGACGTTGCTGTTCGACCCGACGCCCACATAAAGTTTCTTGCCATCGCGGCTCGCGAGCAGCGCCTTGGTCCAGTGATGGTTCACGCGATCAGGCAGATCGGCGAGCTCGACGCCTTCCTCCGAGATGCTCGTTTCGCCCGTCTTGTACGGGAACTTGAGCAGCGCGTCCGTATCGGCGACATAGAGCGTGTCGCCGATCAACTGCATGCCGAAGGGCGAATGCAGATGGTCGATGAACACGTGCTTTTCCCATTCCCCGCTGCCATCGCCACGCTTTCTGAGCAACGTGATGCGGTTCGCGCCCTTCGATTCCTTGCCTGAGCGGCTCTGGACCATGCCCGCGATCAACTGCTTCGGCGTGGTGACCGGCTCCGCGTTCGGGCTGCCCGATTCGGCCACGAGAATGTCGCCATTCGGAAGCGCATACACCTGCCGCGGATGCTCGAGGCCAGACGCGATCTTCTCGATCTTCAGTCCGTCCGCGACCTTGGGCGTTTCGTTGTCTTTCCAGCCCGCGAACTTCGGGACTTGCATCGGCGGAGTAAAGAAGCTCTTGGCGGTAGGCAGTGGCGGATTCGCGCCAGCCTGATGCGCGCTGTCGTATTCGGCGTGCTCGTTGCATCCCGCAAAGAGTGCTGCAATAGAGAGCGCGATAACGCTCGTCAAAGTGGTTTGCTTAGTCACGAGCCGCCTCCTGGAAGCCGAATTTATCGAAGGCAAGCGCGATATGTCCAACGCTCAACAGCACCACGGTGATAACCGAAAGAATCACGCCGAGCGGCACGATTCCATAACCGTCGCGGCTATGCACGAACGCGTTGACGACCGCCGCGATGATGCCGAGCAGGTTGAGCCAGAAGTCGAGCTTCTCGGTGCGCGTGACGACGTGGCGTGAGCCGAACCACACATGCCCGAGATTGATGAAGCGCGGAATGATCGCGAGGATGAGCCCCGTCGTGACGAGCCACGCGGCGCCCTTCGCCCAGAACACGTTGGCGGTGATGACGAAGATGATGTCGAAAATCAGCGTCCCGACGAAGAGTCCGTAGGGAATGGGATTGAGTAGATCGAAGAGGGCTGTCGCCGTCCGCGATCGATATCTCAGGCTGGTCGTGCTCATGAGTGAGTACCCCAAAAAAGATTAGGCAGTGGGCCGTGCATCGGTTGCGGAAGGCGGCGTGCATTGCCTTCTGACTCCGTATGAACAGCACATCACATGCCCGATTTTGGGGAACGCTTACATGATCGATGAGACAACGAGCACGCTCGCCACTTTGCAAGCGTGCCGTCAGGTGACAGTCGGCTATCGGTGTGTCACGGGTTCAGACGCCGCGCCCGAGATGCTTCAGTTCGAGCTGCGTAATGGTTCGCTGCAAGGCGCGTTCAGCGCAGCCGCTCAGGTCGATGAAGCGGCAACCGAGAATCGCGCGGCGCTCGCCGGTCTGCATGAGTTCGTAACGCGGCGCGGCGATCTCGAGGTCGACGCTCACTTCGCCGAATGGGCCCATCCGCAGGGTGACGCCTCGCCAGACTCCGCCACGTTCGGCGGTTTCGAAGCGGTCATCGGAGACACGCAAGGCCACGCCGCCGAGCGAAAGGTTCTTTACGTCGAAGTGGAATGCATTGCCGGCTTCGTCACGCCCGTGCGCGACGAACGGATTAACGAGCGGCGTCTCGACCCGGTAATACTGCCGCCGCTGCACGTAATACAGCAGCGTGGGCATCGGCGCTTCGAACGCGGGACGGCCATCGAAAAGCACTTTTACGGCCGGCCCGGTCGTGAATTCCGTCTGGATGCCCGATGGCTGGCTGCGCAACGTCAGGGCGTCCGCGCGGGCAAGCGCGGCATTGCTGGAATCCGAGCAGCCGAGATCGAAGACAAAGCGCGCGCTGCGCGAATCGACGTCCAGGACCTGCGTCACGATCTGCCCGCCTTCGAATTCCACGGTGAGAAAGTCGCCGCGCGACAGAAGGCTGCGCAGGCAAAGCGCAATCTGCAACGGATGGCGCTGCGCATAGCATTCGTCGATAAGGGTCGCGGTACGGTCGGCGTCGAGGCTCGGGAGGGTGGCGGCAATCATCTTGTTATCCGTGCGTTGTCTGGTTTTATTAGCGCCAAGCCTCTCAGGTTGCTAGCGCTACGGTGCACACCAGACAACGCAGAGACCATGCCAATTGCGGCGCACGGGCCGCCGATTGCCTGCAAGCCGCGCCGGGCAAGGCTCGGGCGGCATGAGGAAACCAAAGCGATGGGCGCTTGCTACGTTACGCGGACCTCGCGTTACGGCCGCGCGCGGCGGATCACCGCACGCCGATATGCGGCGCGAGCGCGCGGAGCCAGTACGTCACCGCGACCGCGCCGCCATCGGGCGAACCCACGGCGCGCTCGCCCAGATAGCTTGCGCGACCCGCCCGAGGCGTCATGCTCGCCGTGGCCTGCGCGCCCTCTTCAGCGGCCGATAAAGCCGCTTCCCAGGCGTCTCGCGCGGACTTGCCTTCGTTCAATACCGCTTCGAATGTCGCCGATGCGGGGAACAGCGCGTCGAGCATGGTGCGGTCGCCTGCCTTCGCGCCGCCCAGGTCGCTGATGGCCTGCACCGCTTCCCTGAACGCGGCGGCCCAATCGGCCGGCTTCGGTTGCGCGACTCCCGCGAGATGGCGCGACGCGCGCAAGAGCGCCGTCGCGTAGAACGGGCCGGAGCTTCCCGCTATCGCCCGGCGCAAGGACGCCCCGAGCGCGGCAAGCGCGCCGTCCGGCGTGCCGAGCGCCGATCCCGGCACGCCGAGGATCGCGTCCGCCGCGCGTTTCATGCTCGCACCGAGATCGCCGTCGCCGGCGAGGGAATCGAGTTCGGTCAGGCGCGGTTCGTTGTCGATCAGCGCACGCGCCACCGACTGAAGCGCCGGCTCGATGACCCGCGCCCAGCCGCCGTCGCTTTCCCGCGCGATTCCGGGCCGCTCCGCGACGGTATCGGCCGCCATAGCGATACGGATTTCCCGTCCGACCGCGCCGCCGCCCGGCCATGCGCGCGATTCGGTCGCGGCATCGAGCAGACCGAGCGTCGCGTCATCGACACGCAACAGCGAAACGGAGCAGCCCGGCATATTGAGCGCCGACAGCAGCGTGCCCGACCATGCACGCTCGACGTGAATTTCGCGCCGCGACAGATTGTCGAAGGCGGCGCGCAACACGACATCCAGTTCCATTTGCGGCGTCGCGCCAAGGCCGTTCACGAGCAGTGCGACGCGCTCGCCGCTTTCGAGCGCGAGATCGTCGACGATATTCGTGAGCAGAACGTCGGTCAGTTGGTCGGCGGGAAGCGGCGCGGTGCGCTCCACGCCCTTTTCTCCGTGGATGCCGAGACCGAGTTCGATCTCGTCGTCGGCGAGCGTGAAGCTGGACTTTTCGACTCCCGGCAGCGTGCAGCCATCGAGCGCGACGCCCATGGTGCCGAGATTGGCCGCCGCATGGCGCGCGATCGCCGCGACCTCTTCGAGCGACGATCCGCGCGAGGCGGCCGCGCCCGTGACCTTGTGGATGAGCACGGTTCCCGCGATACCGCGCCGCTGATTGCGCGCGGCCTGTTTGCGCAGCGAGACATCGTCGGCCACGATGACCACTTCGACCGGAATGCCTTCCGCGCGCGCCAGTTCCGCCGCGAGACCGAAGTTAAGGCGGTCGCCCGTGTAGTTCTTCACGATCAGCACCGCGCCGCGCGGACCGGCACAAGCGCGGATCGCGGCGAGCACGGCATCCGTGGGCGGCGAGGTGAAGACTTCACCGCATACCGCCGCGCTCAGCATGCCCGCGCCGACATAGCCGCCGTGCGCGGGTTCGTGACCGCTGCCGCCGCCCGAGATGACGGCGACCTGCCGGTCCTTCGCCTCGTGCTGCGCGCGCTGTACGAGCACGTTTTCATTGCCGAGGATGGCTAAATGCGGCGACTGCCGCGCGACGCCTTCGAGCATCTCGCGCACGACATCGGCGGGATTGTTGATGAGCTTCTTCATGGCAGTCTCCTTGACGCGTTCGAGCGATGGCGATCATGTTAAACGACCGCGCCGCGAACGCTCGCGCGCTCTCATTCTTCTCTAATTCAGCCGCTTTACGATGCCTTCATCTGCTCGACAACGAATCATCCGACTGAAGGAGAAACGAAAATGACACTGCAAATGATCGTTCATGGCACGCCGGTCTGGGTCTGGCTGCTGCTGGCTTATCTAATTTCGCGCGGCGTGAAGGCAATGAAAGGCGGTACCACGCCGCTCTCCAAGCTGGCGATCATCCCGCTGATCTTCGCGGGCTTCGGCCTCGTGCATTTGGCTCACAATCCGCACGCGAGCCTCTTTGCAGTGAGCGCGTGGATCGTCGGGATTTTTGCGGGCATCGCGGCGGGCGTGTTCAACGCGACGCGCACGCGCTTTTCCGTCGATATGGTGGCGCGCACCGTCACGCTGCCGGGTTCGGTCGTGCCGCTCTTGCTGATCCTCGCCATCTTCGCCGCCAAGTTTTGGCTCGGATTTGAGATGGCAACGGTGACGGATGCGGCGCTCCTCGGAACCTATGCATCCATCGACGCACTCGTGTCCGGCGTCGTCGCCGGGATGTTCGCGGGACGCTTCATCACGTACTGGAAAGCGCTGCAGGCGCACCGCTTCTTGCACGCTTGAACGGCCGAGCCTCCTTCGTGTCGAGCAGGTTTTTACCCGACCTGCTAACCTCGGGCGACATTGAAAACCTGACGCGAAGGAGGCTGCAGCATGAGCGATTCACCCGAATACGTACCGCCCAAGGTCTGGACCTGGGACAAGGAAAGCGGCGGGCAGTTTGCAAGCATCAACCGTCCAATCGCGGGGCCGACGCATGACAAGGATCTACCGGTCGGCAAGCATCCGCTGCAGCTTTATTCGCTTGCCACGCCCAACGGCGTCAAGGTCACGGCGATGCTGGAGGAACTGCTCGCCGCGGGTCACAGTGACGCGGAATACGATGCCTGGCTCATCAAGATCGGCGACGGCGACCAGTTCGGCAGCGGCTTCGTCCAAGCCAATCCCAATTCGAAGATACCCGCGCTGATCGACCACAGCGGCCCCAAGCCCGTGCGCGTGTTCGAATCCGGCGCCATCCTCCTGTATCTCGCGGACAAGTTTGGCGCATTCGTGCCGACCAGCGCGGCGGAACGCGCCGAGTGTCTCTCGTGGCTTTTCTGGCAGATGGGCAGCGCGCCGTATCTTGGCGGCGGCTTCGGTCACTTCTATGCTTATGCGCCGAGCAAGATGGAGTATCCGATCAACCGCTTCGCCATGGAGGTGAAGCGTCAGCTCGACGTGCTCGACCGGAGGCTTGCGGAGAGCCGGTACATTGCGGGCGACGAATACACCATCGCCGATATCGCCATCTTTCCGTGGTACGGCGGTCTCGTGAATGGCTGGATTTACAGTGCCGCCGAGTTTCTCGCCGTGCATGAATACGAGCATGTGCGACGTTGGGCCGATGCGATCGGTGCGCGTCCCGCCGTGCAACGCGGCCGCATGGTAAACCGGACCTTCGGCGAGCTTTCGAGCCAGTTGCATGAGCGGCATGATGCTGGCGACTTTGAAACGAAGACGCAGGACAAGCTCGCGGTTAAGTAGATTTTTGGTCAAGTGCTTGCGCACGCTTGAAAGGCTGTAACGTCGTTGGCGCGCTTCCTGCGTGCACGGAAATAAACCGCACAGGAAGCCGCCAATGAACCGCTATCTCATTCCCGCAACCGTAGCTGCAAGCCTGCTCTTGGGCGTGATCAATACCTCGCAAGCAGCCGGAAGCGCTGCAATATCTTCCATCGAACAGTACACATGGCATAAGCGTCTGCTCGTCGTTTTCGCCGATGACGTCAGTTCCGCCGCACTCGCGAAGCAACGCGCATCGGTTCAGGATGCGAGCGATGGCTACACGCAACGCGACCTGCAAGTGATCGAAGTAATCGGCAACGACGTGCAAGGCGCAAGCGACTCCGCCGATGCATTGCGTCGACGATACGGCGTCAAACCCGGCGCGTTTCGCGCGGTGCTCGTTGGCAAGGACGGCGGCGTGAAGCTCGAATCGCGCGAGCCGATTGCATCGCGCGAATTGTTCACGACCATCGACGGCATGCCGATGCGTAAGCAAGAGGCAGCGGGTAACGCGCCGAAGTCGTGATCGCCGTATGATCCATGCATGTTGAAGTCTTCTTACGCTTCGTGACCTGATCCCAGCGAAGTCGTCATTCTTTGTCCGGCAACGCGACGCCGATCTTCTGCGCGGCGGCAAGCGCGCCGGGCGGCAACGGTGGTGGCGTCCGCCCCGGCGATACAGATGCTTGCTTCGCCGCGCCTGACATGAAGATGCGCTCAGGCAGGGCGAAGTGCCGTAGCACAAGCACATCCAGCGGTCCAGCGCCCGTCTCCGCGCGAAGTTGAACCGACAGCGGCGGCGTAAGACTCTGATCCGGCGTCCACGAGAGCAGATAACGCGCGTTATCTTGTTGCGAGACCTTCGCACGTTCGAGCAGACGAATCAGCGCGAAACGCCCTTGTGCGTACATGGTCGAGCGCAAACCGCCTGCCTCCGTTTGCCATTGAAGTTGTGCGGTGTTGTCCAGGACTTGCCCCGGCCATTCGAACGGCTCCCATTGCTCCATCTGATTGAAGTAGTGCAACTGTTGACCCGATGTCACCAGCGTCAAATCAGTGATGCCCGGCGTCGGCACACCGCGTAGTTCATACCGCGCCCGTGCATCGCCAGAGGGAAACACGACCCTCGCTACGCGCGAGAGCTTGTTGAGCGCGACGAGAAACGCCGGATCAAGCATGAGCGTGCCTTGATTCACGCCTTGCGTGGCGACCCAGTGGTCGCCCTGACGCTCGATCACGCCCGCAAGCTGCGTCGTGACGAACTGCGCTATCACGCCGTTGTCCATGCGCATGAAGTGCGCCATATCGGGCAGCGATGCATCGTTGTCGGAGTCCGCAAACGGATAGCGGCCGCCGAAGCTGTGATTCCAGTCAGCAAGGATGGATGTGCGCCAGACTTCGTTCAGACTGGACGATGCCGGTTGCACGACCACTTGCCACGTCTGGTCAAGCGGGGCTTCGAAAAGCCGGCCGAAACCCGACCATTGTTCGCCCAAGCTCGCAGAGAGACGGCTCGCGTAATCGCGACTATCGGCGATATCGGACGTTCTACCCTGTAGCACGGCTTGAGCGGCGACGCGCGACATGCCGTCGGGGTCGGGACTGGCCATCATTTGTTGCGTCTTCAAACGCATTGCGGTGACACGCTCAAGATAGCGAGCCAAGCTCAGATCGCTCACGAGTTGCAGCGTGGTTCTGGTGTTGGCGGGTGCGTTGCTTGCGAACTCGCTGCCAGTCAGACGCAGAATAGGACCGAACGCGCTTGCCAGCGGCAAAAGTGATGGCTGCATCTGCTTGGACGGGTCCTTTTCGTCCTTGCCTACAAGATGTTGCGCCTTCGAAATCAGAGCGTCCGATATTGATTGCGTCGATGCGTCCGCACTTGCCTGAAAAACGAGAGCGTTCATTAGTGCGACCAGCGGCGAGCGTTGCGGGTCGCCGAGCAGCGTCAATTGATCGACCGTGCCAGATAACGACGAAGCGTTTTGCCAGCGAATGCTGTTCAAAAACTGCTGCCACGCGCGCGCGTAGTCATCGAAGTAACGTTGACGGAGTTCGGTTTTGAGCGTTGACGGCGCGGTGTTATCAAGTTTCGCGTCAGACAGCACCCAGTCGCCCGTCACCGCGCGCTGTTCGCTCGCCTCATCGATCGCCTTTGGGATGCGTTCGTCCCACGCGGCACGCGTAAAAACGCCCGGAACAGTCGCGCTCGTGTTGAACAAGCCTCGGCTTGGGTGATCGCCGAGCAAGGTTGCCAACGTCATCGGCGGATATTTCGGTTTCGTCTCGTCGATGATCTGCTGATAGATCGCGTCTGTCGAATTCTGGATGCCGCGCACGCCGATGATCGTCTGCCGCGTCGCCGCGACAAGCGTGATGTCAGGCGCGATGGCTGACGCCGATCCGCGCTTAAGGTGCCTCGCGTAAAACCAGACGGCCTGTTGGCGCAAGTCTTCCCAAGTGCCCGCCGTCACTGACGCATTCTGCGGACGCGCTGGCGCATTCGTCGTCAGCAACTGTGTGGCGATAAACGACGCGTCGGCATGCTCGGGATGGGCGAGCATCAAATACGCCTTGAGCGTGTCGTACGCGGCCTGGACCTGTGTGTTGCCACCGCTGGCGATTTCGGCATCGGACAGGGAAGCGAGTTGCTGAAGGCGAGATTCGAGTCTTGCCTTGATCGGATCGATCAGTACGCGCGAGGCGACGCTTTGATAAACCGGGGAAAGCGCTTCATAAAGAGCGGCGTCACGGTTCAGGCCGAAACGAGCGAGCCACGGAGCGCCGAGCTGGCGGTGTATTTCAAGCGTGTCGAGTTGTTTGTCAAGAGCATCCAGGGCGAGCAAGGCTTGCGTCTGGTCGCGCGGCGAAGAAACCTTGCTCAACGTCGACGCAACGTCCCGCATGGTTGCGCGGTTCGACATGCCGGAAATTATCGAGCCGATAAACCATAGTACGGCGACAGCGCTGACGAGATATGCGGCAACACTCGACGACGAGAGGCCCACGCGCCTGCCGTAAGCTTTGCGACTGTGGTTCGCGATGGTTTGCCATAGCGTTCGATTCGACGCTTCGGGCACACCGGCGTGGTGGCGCGCGGCCTCGCGCGGATACTCTGTCGGTCCCGCGGGTATGTCCAACGGTGTGAAGAAAAGCCCGCGAATAGCATCGTGCGACCGTGAAGCGCCTGTCAGGAGATGCTTCAGCGATTCCCGTGCTGTGCTTATGTGCTGCGACAATTCCGCCAGATATCGATCTGCAGGGTTTTTCGACAGACGCATCACCCCGGCGTTTGCCAATTCGCCGGTGAGGTCATGTAGTGCCGAGCCGACGAAATCGGAAGCCATACGCGGGTGCGACCAGGTAAGCCCGACCGGCGGCTCATCTGTATGAGACGGACTCGCCTGCAATGGCTCCGCATTCAGCAAATACACCGGAGCAGACCAGCGAAGCACGCGCGCGACACGTGCCAGCGCTTGCGAGACGCTTTGAACATCGAACATATCGTGGCCCGTCGCACGGGCGACGGTTAGCGCAACGACCGCGTCCACTGGACGGCGGCGGCGCAATCGGCGCAACGCGGCAAGATGCTGCACATCTGGGGCACTGTCTGTCTGCTTTGCGTAAAGAAGAACCGCGCCTCCCGCGCTGGCATACCTGAACTTGAAGAGCGTAGGCGCCACTCGCCGAACTACTTCGCTGTCGCCGACAACCAGGATCCAACGCTCGCGCCAACGCCAGCGCCAGCCGTGCTGCTCGACTAGCCATTGCCTGAGATCGCTGAAATCACCAACGTCTGGCTTCGTGGCCCCCTGCGCGGCGTCATCGGAAGCACCGCCGTGTTTGAGCATCCAGTCTTTCACCGCGCGATAAGCCACGGCCGCACGCGACGCTTCGCTATAACTGAGCACGAGCCATAGCACGATGAAAATAGCGCACAGTGCTGCTATGACAGCTCCACGACTGTCAGCTGAGATCCCGACCCACTGAGGCCGTACCCAGACCAGCATGCCGGGCAAGATCACGAGGGATAGCGTGGCTAAAAAGTCTAGCTTGAATTTACGAGTCATTCGTCTTTCTGCTTATTACGGCTGTTTTGCACCACAGCCATGTGAAATTGTTCGCCGGCGCTACGGGCGACGAGTTGCGGCGCGCTCAACCGGTCCGCTCTGTTCGCCCCGCACGCTACGGCGAGCCAATCGGCCGATCTCCCCGTTCGTCCCACCGTGCCGTCGAGATTGAATTCCGTCAGCGGATCTTCGCCTGCCTCACGCACGCCAACGTGACTCAGGGATGAGTGCAAAGGCCCGACCGATTCGCCGTCGAATCCGGTCATCCAGACCGACTCCAACGACGGCGCGTCGGCTTTTGCCCATTGCAGCGCATGTGTGAGCGCGCCGTCGAGATGGGTCCGCGCCGAATTCAACGGGCGATGCATGTGCGCGACGGGCATGAGTCGATGCTCGGCCGCTAATCCATGCGAGGCCACGAGAAGCGCGACGCCCGCCTCGGCCTCGCCTGCGTTGGGCGCTCCATCCAACATGCTCTGAAGCGATACCGAAATCAGCAGGACCGCGTAGAGATGCAAGGCGCCACTCGTATCGTCGAGCCATTGATCGACCGTCATCAAATCAACGGGCACTGGCGTGTACGTCGTTTCCGCCTGACGCAACTCATGACGCGCCCATATGCCTTCCCAGGTTGTTTTTGCGTCTGCCTCTCCGATATAGCCCCCGATATCGAGAAAGACGCGCAGCGGAAAATCATCCGGAAGCGACCCGAGGCGGTCCGCAAGTTCGCCGATAAGTTGGTCGAAGAGCCAGGACAGCAGCAGGCCGTGGCGCTCCTTGTCGTCGACGGCAAAGAGCGCGTCGTCTGGTTGGAGCCACCGCGCCGTTACCGATGCGTCCTCCATGAGCTCCGATGCCTGAGCCTCGAGTGTCAACGCGTTTTCTTCTATCTTTGTCACGAGTTTCGCTGTCTCGTCATCCGTTACGCGGATGGCCGTGGCGAGCACGGCCATCGGAATGCTTTCGCGTGCGAACAACTTTTCGTTGTACCGCTTTCGTGCCTCATTCCAGTCCCGCGCATCGAGACACTGCCTCTCGTGAATGCTGAACCGACGTGAAACGACAAACGCGGCGAGGCCCGTTGGATACAGCACAAGGCAAGTCCAGAACAAGGGCGTCTGCATTGGTTCCGCGCGCGGCCACAACGCCATCACGCCAAAGATTCCGGCGATAGCCAGGACGAAGAAGACCACCGTCCAGACGAACCTCGATGGCGGCTCGTCAGGTTCGGCGCGTTCCGGTGGAAGGTTATCCAGGTCCAGCGCCATGCTTAGCTTTTGCCGCTATTTGGAAGTGACGAGATCAGACGACAACCGCATTCGCAGCGGTCGTTGTGTTGCGCGATCTCCAAACCGTTATCGAAAGCCCCTGAGGTTGCCGAAGCAATACGGTTGTCACCGTGGCGGGGACACGTGACACGATCGTGCAGGCGCGCAACCGCGCGTCCCATGAAAACGCAGGTTGCTGAACCTTGCGTGACGGCGCCGTCGCCGGTATGGCGGTCGCCTATGCGAATAATTCCTGGCATGTCTGGTCCGAGGAGGAAATAATCAAGCGGTCATGGCTTACGCAACACATGGCCATGGCCGCCACGTTCAAACACGGGCGGGAGGTCGCGGCGCGGGGTTCATGCCACGGTTGATCTGCGACGCGCGGCTCGCGTTCTCTTCCGTACGCTTGCGCGCTTTCTCCTCGGCCTCGTAGTCGGTCGAGCCGAACGCATCGACTCCGCGCAACCGGAAATAAAGCGAGGAAGACAGCACATGGTCCTGCCAGCTCGTGAGCATGGTGTCGTGCACGAGAAGATCGAACAGCGCCATGACCTTGGGCGGAAGCGGGTTCTTGCCCGACAGCCCCATCTTCCACGCCTGAACCAGGCTTTGCTGCTCGGCGCTGATCATCGCGTCCATGTGTTCCTCGATGATCGATGCGCCAAACTCCGGGTCCGCGTCATAAGGCTGTTCGCCGATCTGTACACCGGTGCGCGCTTGATTCACCGCGCGGCGCATGCCGGCCAAAGCGGTGTCGCGTTGGATCATGTCCGTCGACTCCGCCTGGATACGCTCCCACACACCGACCGACGGTCTCGCTTTCTCGGCGCTGGCGTCGCGCAACGCCTCCATTTCAGCGCTCCTTGCCGCCTCCATGCGGTTCTGCGCCTTGCCTAAGGTGATCGAATCCGGCACCGGAAATTGCTTGCGCAAGGCGAGATAGGCAGCAGTCGCGTCGTTGCGTTCCTTCAGAATGGCTTCATGCTTTGCAGCCAGCGCGTCGAACTGGTTGGTGACGGTGGCACGAAATTCGGACGACGTATAGCGAACCGCCATCCAGCGTAAAAAGACCTGCATGTGATCGACGAAATTCAGACGCGCGACGTAGGGCACCATCTCACGGTAGGCCTTCATCAGTTCCCAGATCTTGTACGTGTTCCGGCCGTCAGTGATGGGGTTTGCCAAGGTGAATTTTTGGAATGTATCCCCCTTGAAGTGCTGGAGATTTTCCATCGTGTCCATCGCTGCGCCATTTATAAGCGCTTCGTTCAGCATGTCGCGCAGGACGACGCGCTGAAGCTCCGCGCGCGCGCCGAGCGATCCCGGCGGTGCGCCGCCAGTAATGTCTTCGCTCGTGCCGGGATAAAGATATTGCAGGCCGCGTGTATTTTCCAGGCTGTCGAGCCGTTGATAGAAGCGTAGTTCGTGCGCGGCGGCAAAGTGAACGCAGCGCTGAACTGCCTGCGGCACGCCAAGCATTTGGTCGCCGTAATTCTGTTTGATTGCTCCGACCAAGGGCACCATGCTGATCAGCGCATTCTCCTGGACCAACGACGACACCGCGTCGAGCAAACCGACGAACACGATCTCGATAGGGATGGTCGCGCCGTTCGGGTCCTTTGGAATCTTGTATTCCAGTATGGCTTCGCTCGGATGTTTGTATGTCGCGCTCAGGTCATTCAGCAAGGCCCTCGCAAGGACGCAACCGCGATCCGCGCCGAACACAGACACCTTGACGTGCTGGACCTTGGGCATCCTTGCCCTCGCGTCCTCAATCGCTTTCTCAAACTGGGTCTTGGCCGCCTGAAGGCGCGGCTCGACCCCGGTGCCCAAAAGCCGCGCGACCACTGAGTTGTCCCTGAGAACAGGAACCACGTCGAACGAACATTTGAACAGCTCGCCCGCCACTGCCCAGCCAACCTTCAACGGATTCTTCCTGAGATCGAAAAGGATCTGACGGCCGCTTTTCATCGCGTCCTTGGCGAGGATGCGCCCGGCCGCGCGGCCACGGTCGAGCACGGCGCCGGTCCTGAAGAAGCGCAAGACGCGTCCGGCATTGGTACGCAACGCCTTCGCCTCTTTGACGAGTCCATCGTATGCATCCACGACAGGGCGATAGGAATGCTCCTCCAAACCCTTTTTGAATCCGTCGGTAATGGCGCTCTTCGGATCGAGCTTGAGACGGTCGATACCGGTGATTTTTTCGCCAATCTTCTTTGCGTTCGATACCTGACCTTGAGCCGCACTCACGACCTTGCTCGTCAGCGCGGATACGATTTCGCCGTCTTTGGCTTCTTTGTTGAGGTCCGTGCCCAGGCCGGAGTAGTAGAGCGGATACCAGAACTGATTCGGTGTCCGCTCGCGCCGTCGATCCCTGTTGTCCCTGTAGGCTTCCCAAAGCCGGCAGATATTCGAATACCGCGACGTCGATGGGTCATCGTAATCACGGTTTCGACCGAATCCATCAAAAAAGAAGCCGATATGAATTACCGCACCGCATGGGATGCAGTCATCGGAAGGATAAGCCTTCGTGTTGGCGCCAATCGCGTCCAGCACTTCAAGAGGCGTGCGATCTGCGGGATCGGTTTTGTTCGTATTAGCCATTCTTACTTCCACCTGCGGCATGGATAAACTTGTTGCTTTTAATCTCGCGCACAACATCTACAGGCAGCTTCTGCATTGCAAGACCAAACGCTCCGGGCTTGCCCTTCGACTCCATGACGATGCGCTGCACCGCCGGGTGTTCGTCAAACTTCGGATTGACGAGCAACGTGTAGTACACGTACTGCTCAAGATCGACGGAGTCGGTGAAGCGGTATTTCAGCCAGCCTTGAACAGCCACACGTGTGGTTCGACGGTAGGCGGCAGCCCAGTCAAGATCGTCTGGGTTTGCGGCCTTGCCATATTTCGTCTGAAACCACTCATCGACCTTTCCATATTCGAATCGAGAGCCGCTAAAGTCATTGCGAAACTCGAATTCGACATGGTCGTCTGGATAGAAGTGCACAGCCAAGACGTCGTTGCCAGCTCGGTCAGACCTCTTCACGGGATCAAGATGAACCGTGGTTACTTTTTTGATCTTTTTTATGGGTGCATAGATGTCTTTAGAGAATTCTTCCATGTCATAGACTTGCCACTCGACCGTGAACTCCGTGCCTTTGAGCTTGTAGCAGCAGCTTATTCTTCCTTCGCCTGACCCTGGCGGCAGATCGCCGCCTCCACTGGCTCGATTCCCATATTTGTCACGGACCACAAACTCCGTCAGGTTGTACGGCGTGTAATTCATACCCTCCGCGCTCAACCCACCATACACTGGCTCAGAAGAAAAGAAGTCGCAGCCCGCGAGAAAGACGGTTGCCACAAGCAAAACAAAGATGTGTTTCATCAAACTTGAAAGGTTCATTCGTATGCGCATGATTGCGTTAGTTCACCATTCCACCAGATAGATAGGGCAAGCACTTTTGCTTGCAACAACCGCGTTCAACCAGCGACGCCGCACGCGGTTAGCAGGATCAAATTGAATCGGCTTGGCCAACTTTGCTTCCGTTTGCCACATGATCGAATTTGTTGCTTTTAATCTCGCGCACAACATCTACAGGCAGCTTCTGCATTGCAAGACCAAACGCTCCGGGCTTGCCCTTCGACTCCATGACGATGCGCTGCACCGCCGGGTGTTCGTCAAACTTCGGATTGACGAGCAACGTGTAGTACACGTACTGCTCAAGGTCGACAGTGTCGGTGAAGCGGTATTTCAGCCAGCCTTGAACAGCCACACGCGTGGTCCGACGGTAGGCGGCAGCCCAGTCAAGATCGTCTGGATTTGCAGCCTTGCCGTATTTCGTCTGAAACCACTCATCGACCTCTCCATAGTCAAATCGAGAGCCGCTAAAGTCATTGCGAAACTCGAATTCAACATGGTCGTCTGGATAGAAGTGCACAGCCAAGACGTCGTTGCCGGCTCGGTCAGACCTCTTCACAGGATCAAGATGAACCGTGGTTACTTTTTTGATCTCTTTTATGGGTGCGTACAGGTCTTTTACGGCCTCGTCCGCGTCATAGACTTGCCACTCGACCGTGAACTCCGTGCCTTTGAGCTTGTAGCAGCAACTCAAACTTCCGGCCCCAGACCCTGGCGGCAGATCGCCGCCTCCACTAGCTCGATTCCCATATTTGTCACGGACCACAAACTCCGTCAGGTTGTACGGCGTGTAATTCATACCCTCCGCACTCAACCCGCCATACACTGGCTCAGACGAAAAAAAGTCGCAGCCCGCGAGAAAGACGATTGCCAGGGCCGAAAAAAGGAAATGCCAGAACAACCTTGATAGGTTCATTCGTTTGTAGCCCATTGGCTTATCTCATCAATTCAGTGTGCGTCGCGATGGCAAGCACGTATCAAGAACACAAGTCACGGAATCCATACGGCAAACCCGTAACCGCTCAACTCTCCGCCGCCTGTTTAATCCCGTCACGAGTAAGTCCGCTCAAAGCCTCCCGATGCGATATCTCGTCGTTTCGCGCTCGTTGCAGACGCTCCCGAATCACCGGATGCTCGTCGAAACGAGGCGAAAGCACGATGCCCTTCGAGACGTAATTCAGGAAGTCGTCTTTCTCTCTTAGACGATAGCGGCTGGCTCGTTCGAGTTGCTCGGTGACAAGCAGGTACAGCGCGAAATCGCTCTTCTCGTCGAGCCTCACGCCATACATTTCGCGCAATTGCATTGCGAGTTTGTCCGCATGGCCAAGCGCAAATAATCGCGCGTGCTGATCCGACGACAGAAGTAATGGCGCATCCGCTCGCGCTGGCTTCGAAGCCCCATCGCTCCGCCAGACGATCTCGCCTTGATCGCGATCTCGAAACCAGATTTCCCTGCAGGGCGCGATAAAACAATGTGCCTGCTCGTCGGTCCAGACGCTTCGAATACGCGCGAGAATGCGGTTGTCGTAAAAGTGCAGAAAGTACTCGCGCTTGTCGGGTATCGCGTAACGCGTGTAATGTTTCAAATGCTCATCCAGCTCTGTCAACGAAAGAGGTGACCAGATCCAGGTGAGCATGAATCCCGAGGCGCCTTCCATCCAGATGCGTCGAGCAAGTCGGCCCGCCAGCTCTTGCGGGTCGTCAAGCGCCAGGCGTTCGACATGAATCAAATACGGTGCGATATCCGTATAGGAGTCGAGCACGGAACCATGCCAAAGCGAAGTCCAAGCGAGGCCTTTTACTTTCGGAAATAGCTTGTCGATTCCCGGGCTGCCACGAGTATCCACGAGCAGATATAGATTGACGGATTGCTCGTGCATGAACGAATCGAATTGAGCCAGCAGCCGATGTCGCCATTGCTCCCAATCGATATCGGCATCTTGCGCGGAAGGTGTCGCGATCATGTTTTCCATCACGCCACCTCGGTCATTGCTTCGACGCCGCGGTGCGCATCCATCAGACACTGCTTGCACGGGCCAATCGGCATTTCGGGCATGGGAAGCGACAGATTGCCGGGGCCTGACCAGTTGAAGCTGCCGCACTTGAGCAGAATGCTGCCTGGTGCGCCCAGTTCGATGTTGCCGCCTTCAATCTTGATATAAGCTCCGCCGCTCGTGAGCGTGAGCGCGCCTTTCGACTGTGCCGTAACAGCGCCGTCGACGCTGTTGAAGTGCATGTCCTTCGACGCGGACAGCTCCATGCCGCCTGTGCGCGCATGAACCACGATGTCCTGCTTGGCAGCGGTCAGCCGCATGCCCTGAGACTGCGCAAAGAGTGACACCTGGCGACCTGCTGCCACCGTGAAATTGCGCATTACGCCGATATCGGCGTTGCCACCGGCAGTAGCAATCAAGTTTTGGTCTGCATTCAACTGCAGGTGTTCACCCGACGTGATCCCGATGCCCGAAGGGCCGCTCATGAGCACGACGGACTGTTTGAGCCCGTCGAGTGCGTCGCTAAAGAGCGCTTTCTGCTTCTGCAGGTCAGCGACTACGGCTTCGGCCGACTGCACAGCCTGGTTCAGCAACTCGATGCGCTCGATCGCGCGCTTCAACTGCTCTTGCGCCGCAGCCATGTCGAGTTGCGCGCCCGTAGCTTTCCTTTGCACTTCGGCCGTCAGCAGCAGACCCTTTCCGCCTCTCACCGCTATATGCTCATCCGAGCGTAACTCTCCGCCGCGACCGCGCTCCTTGCGCCCTTCGTCGACCATATGCCCGAGATTGAGCTCGCTGGTCTGATACGGCGTGGTCAGGTGGATATGCTCGACCCCCGCCTTGTCCTCCATGCGCAACTCATTCTCCGCAGCCGAGCGGATAATATTTCGCGTGTGATTGAGGTTATTGACGAGGTCCGGATTGAGGCTGTCATGCAACGCGCCTACGATGATTGGTCTGTTTGGATTTTGTGCCGTAAAAACCAGCGCCACCTCGGTTCCGTCGATCAGCGGCATGTGATGACCATAGTTAGGTCCCGCATACGGCCGTGCCATCCGGATAGGGCGACTGCGTCCACCCGGACTCCACTCGTCCAAATCGAACGGCATCTTCGTGACGTACAGGCCCTTCTCCGTGAGATAGCTGTACTTGTACTTGCCTGGAGAATCTATCCGCGCGGGAAGAGTTCCTGCGATCTTCGGTCGCTCAATCTTGTCGATGCTCGTGCGCCATCTCCGATCCGCGGGAATCGCCCGGAAAGCGCACCAATACGACGTACCGCGTCCACCTCCGCAGCGTACCGACGTGACAAAGAGACCATGCGGCGCGTCCTTCGGATTCACGTCCAGACGCATTACCTCACCTGCCTCGAGGGAGAACGGATTGCCTCGACCTGAATAGCTGATCTGCTCCGCCAGATGCGCCTCATGACGAATCAGCGCAATCGTCTTGCCTTCTTCTTGCGTCTCATAGTGTTCGCCCCAATGGTTGTCCACGCCATCAGTGGTTTTATCGGCAGGCGCGGCATTGGACTCGACTAGCAATGAGACATCCGCTTGCCGATGGTTGTAATCGTCGAGCTGAATTGCTTCGGGCACGCGCCGGGTGATCGTTTTGAGCGAACGAAGCGATTCCGCACCCGCGCTTTCCAAACCGGAATGAAGACGATAAGGAACGACGCGCTGTTTGCGCGCGTAGGCATCGAGATCGTCGCCGAAAATCATGGCGGTACCATTGGACTTCTGCTCGAAGCGAAACCACAGCCCTTCCTCTGCGCAAAGTCGCTGAATGAAGGCGAACGTCGTCTCGTGATATTGAGTCACGTACTCGCGGCGCTTGTATTTGCCGCGAAGCTTCATAAAATCGAAATCCACGCCAAGGCGATAGCCGTAGTGGCGCAATGTATCGGTGATGATTTCCACGACGGATTGCATCTGGAACAGCCTGCTTTTGCGGGCGCGGGCGAGATCCGCGATCCTGGGGACGAGCACGACGCGGTAACGCGTCTCGTCGGCGGACATTCCGAGTTGCTCAAAGCGGCAGATCATCCCGTGCGTGACGTACGACTTCGGCATCTTGCTAAAGTCCTTCCAGCGCTCACCGAACATTCTTTGCAGATACCCTTGATCGGGATCAACAGGATCGATGGTAAATGTCGCTGGTCGGCCGACGACTTGGTCCATTGGAATATCGGCGACCGGGCTCGTGAAATCTATTTGATATTCATAGAGCTCACTGACGCTCGCTTTGCCGGAAAATCTAAGCACGGAGACGGGAAAGGACTGCGGCTTGAGTTGTAGCGTATAGGCCTGACTTGGCAATACCATCGACATCTAAATACATCTCCTATGAATCTCTTTTGATGCGCACGACATTTCGATCCAGCGTTTCGGCATCCTGATCGCACTGCGTAGTTCTTTGCCCTGAGATCGACGAATCGCTAGTCGAACTCAATTCAGGCCAGTAAGGAATTGTTGCCGAAAAAATCGCTGCTCGTGCGCAGCCAATCTCTCCGCAATGCGATGCTCGACTATAAGAATTTCTGCAGATTCATCGACTTAACAAGCCATTTGGATATCAATGCAGTATTCTATTTTTAGGAGTTTTCTGATGACCCAAAGGGCTTTCTCGCTGATACATCGGCCACATCTTTACCGAGGCTGCAGTCAGTCACGCGCCCAAAGAAGGCCGCCGTCAAAGCTTCCACCGACGGCGGTCATGTGACTTCCTAACGCGATCCTCGCACGCGCGCCATAACAGGCAACACTCGTCTCACAACTTCGTCACCTGCAACATCGCATCAGCAAACTCCCTCGGCGCTTCCTGCGGAAAGTTGTGTCCGACACCCCCGCCCAGCGTGCGATGCACATACTTGCCCGTGAACTTCTTCGCATACGCAGCAGGTTCGGGATGCGGCGCGCCGTTGGCATCGCCTTCCAGCGTGATGGTGGGCACGGAGATGGTCGGTCCTGCCGCAAGACGCTGTTCGAGCGCGTCGTATTGCGCTTCTCCCTGTACAAGCCCGAGCCGCCAGCGATAGTTATGAATAACCACCGCGACATGGTCCGGGTTCTGGAACGATGCGGCCGAGCGTTCGTACGTGGCATCGTCAAAATTCCACTTCGGTGACGCAAGCTGCCAGATCAGCTTGTTGAAGGCATCGCGATTGGCCGCATAACCCAGCGCGCCACGCTCCGTCGAGAAATAGTACTGATACCACCACTGGAACTCCGCCTTGGGCGGCAGCGGCTTTTTGTTCGCCTCCTGACTGCCGATGAGATACCCGCTCACCGACACCAGCGCCTTCACGCGCTCCGGCCACAATGCAGCGATGCAATCTGCCGTGCGCGCACCCCAGTCGTAACCACCGAAGATGGCCTGCTCGATCTTGAGCGCATCCATGAGCGCGACGATATCCACCGCTGTCACGACCTGTTGACCGTTGCGCACGGTATCGGCGGAAAGGAAGCGCGTGGAGCCATAGCCACGCAGATACGGCACGATCACGCGATAACCGGCCGCGGCCAGAATAGGCGCAACCTCGGCATAGCTGTGGATGTCGTAAGGCCAGCCATGCAGCAGAAACACGACCGTGCCATTGGCGGGCCCGAGTTCCGCATAGCCGACGTTGAGCTTGCCCGCATCGATCTGCCTGATCGGGCCAAACGACGCGCCCGCGCTCGTCGCTCTAACAGTGGACGATTGCGCCTTCGCGAACGTGCTGAAGCCGAAGTCCGCAAGGGCGACGCTTGCAAGCGTCGTCCCAAGCATAAGACGACGCCGTTGATTAACGGGTTCTGACATACCAGACCTCCTTATCGATTGGTTCGGGGATTTTCGTGGGTCCACTTGAAGAGTGGCCTCGACGGTTTTATATCCCAGCCGATCAGGAGCGATGTATCTCAGTGTATCCGTCCATTCAATCTACACATCGCGATTCAAAAGCGCGGAATACTCAGCGCTTTTTGTAGTTTGCAAACACCTCTTTGCGGATGGAGCCATGCACGCCCCAGTTCGCATCGACAACCTGCGTCACGCCGAAATCCGCCGCCACGGACATGAGCGCGATGGCCTCGTCTTCGCTCAGTCCATGAACCGTCATCAAGAAGCGCCGCAGTTTGCGAAAGGCATCGCGCATGGCACGGTCGAGGCTCGCGTGTTGCGCGACTTCGAGTTGCGCGTTGGCGCCGAGTTCGGCGAGATAGTTCGGAAACGTGAAGCCATACACGGACCATTGCTGATCCGTTTCGAGCAGCGGATGCGTCAGTCCTTCGAGCAACGTGCCTTCGAGATCCGCCTGCTTGTGCAGGATGAATTCGAAGTCACCCGTGAGCGACGTTTCAATGGCCGTGCCGCCGAGTTCGCTGTCGCCTTGCGCCGCGTGCGGATCGCCGACTGAAAACAGCGCGCCCGCAACGGCCACCGGGTAATACATCTTCGAACCCTTGCCGATACGCCAGTCGTCGATATTGCCGCCGGTATAGCTCGGAGGAATCGAGCTGACATAGTCCGCTTCGGCGGGCGCCACGCCCATGGTGCCGAAATGCAGCCGCGCCGGCACGCGTATGTCGGGCAGGATGTTCTCGCGCTTCTTCACCAGCCGATGATCCACCTGCACGCCAGGATAATCGATGGTCGCATGCACGATGCCGTCCGGGTCGGTCTGCGGCGTCCACACATAGTTGTAGACGGCGCGCGCATACGGCTCGCCGGAAGTATCGAGTTCGAAGATCGTCACGACTTCGCGCGGCTTCGGCTCCTCGATCAGATCGTGATACTGAAAGCCCCACGACGCCGCCACGTTCGAGCCGAAGCATTTGCCCGCATGACACGCGTTGCAACTCGGGCGCGGCCGTACATCGAGGATGCGCACTTCGAGTACATCGCCGGGTTCGGCGCCTTCTATCTCGACAGGCCCGGTCAGCAGATGCACGCCGACGCCTTCGCCATCGCCCAGCTTGAAGGGACCTTCTGTCGGGCCAGCGCCGCGCCGCGATACGCCCTTGTGCTCGCGCGTCCATTCGAACACGCTCTGCGCGCCAGGGTCGCCCGCGACCATGCGCTCGTGGTCGTCGTTGGCATGATGCGTCAGCGTTTCGATGGTGGCGCGGTCGCCCGACTTGAGCGTGAGACGCGGCTCTACCCGTTTGCTGAAGTATCCCCAATGCACGGTGGATGATGAAACGGGCAGCGTGTAATGCTTCATTGAATCGTCCTCGGCTTTAGGGTTTTAATGCACCGTTTCGAGCGTGCTGCCCGCGCCCATCACGTTGAGAAAGCGCGCAGTCAGCGGATGATGCGGATGCGTCAACACCTGATGCGCCGGCCCTTCCTCGACCACCGTTCCGCCGCTCAAGAACACCACGCGGTCGGCCACTTCATCGGCGAAGCGCAACTGATGCGTCGAGATGATCATGGTGAGGCCGTTGTCGAGCGCGAGACGGCGGATCACTTCGAGCACTTCGCCGACCAGTTCGGGATCGAGCGCGGATGTCGGCTCGTCAAGCAGCAGCACGCGCGGGTTCGGCGCAAGCGCACGCGCTATGGCCACACGCTGTTGCTGGCCACCCGACAGATGACGCGGCAAGGCATCCGCGCGATGCACGAGGCCCACGCGTTCGAGCAAGGCATCGGCGCGACGGTTGGCATCGGCGAGCGTTGCGCCGTGTACCCATACGAGCGGCAAGGCAATGTTCTCGCGCGCCGTCAGATGACTGAACAGATTGAATTGCTGAAACACCATGGCGACGCCGAGACTCGCACGTTCTCGCGCCAGCTCGCGCGGATTCATTCGCCGCCCGTCATCGCGAAAGCCGAGACGCCGGCCGCCCACGCGTATCTCGCCTTCGCTCCATTGCTCCAGATGATTGATGCAGCGAAGCAGCGTGCTCTTGCCCGAACCGCTCGGCCCGAGCAACGCAACGACTTCGCCGGAGCGGATGTCGAGGTCGAAGCCATTCAGCACGGCCTGTTCGCCGTAACGCTTGTGAACGCCACTGATCTGCACGGCCACGCCGTTGCGGGCCAGCGTGTCGTAGCGGCGCGCGCGTTCGGCGGCCGTGATCGGCGCGAAGACGGGCGGCAAGTCGCCGGGACTCGCGGGTTTCGGCGCGGGCGCGGGTTTGCGTCGTCCCCAGAAACCGCCGCCCGTGCTCGCGCGATCCAGATCGAGCGCTCGTTCGATCATCAACTGAATCGCTGCGATGGCGCCCGTGAGACACAGATACAAAAGCCCCGACGCGAAGAAGATCGAAAAGAAGTCGAACGTAGACGATGCAAGCTGCGTGCTACGCAAGGTCAGTTCGCCGACCGAGATCACCGACGCCAGCGACGAGTTCTTCAGTGCGCTGACCGTTTCGTTGCCAAGCGCGGGGATCATCGAACGAATCGCCTGTGGCGCGATGATTCTGCGCATCAGCACGCCCGGCGTCATGCCGAACGCCTGCCCCGCGAGTGTTTGTCCGCGATCCACGCCGAGCACGCCCGAGCGGAATATCTCGGCGATGAACGGCGCTTCGTTCGCGGCGAGCGCGAGGCCCGCCGCGCCGATCGCGCTCAGTTTGATGCCGATATGCGGCAAGGCATCGTAGGCGAACACCAGTTGCAGAATCAGCGGCGTGCCGCGAAAGATCACCGTGTAGCCGCGCGCGATCGCCGCGAGCGGCCCGATCAGGCTCAGTTGCATGGCCGCGAGCACGAGTCCCAGCACGAGGCCGCCCGCGAGTCCCAGCAAGGTCACGGCGATCGTGAAGCGGATGCCGTCGAGAAGATACGGCAGGCCGAGATAGTGAAGGAACAGGTCCATGAGCCGATGCTTCCCGTGCTTACTTCGCGACGATCAATTGCGGCGCGGCTAGGTTCTCCACGCCGAGGCCCCACTTCTTGAGCAAGTCCGACTGTGCGCCGCTCTTCTGAATGGCGACGAGCGCGGCCATCACGGCATCGCGGAAATCAGGCTTGTCTTTCGGCACGCCGATACCCACGAAATACGGCAAGGTCACCGCCGTCGCTTTTTCGAGCTTGTCCGGATACGCCTTGACGGCCTGATCGACCGTGTTCACGTCGTTGATATACGTATCTGCGCGGCCGGCGAGAATGGCCTGGATGCAGTTGGCGTTGTTGTCGTAAAGCTGCACGGTGGCTTCCGGCTTGCCTGCCGCCTTGCATTGCGGCGCGAGCGCCTGAACCAGCGGCACTTCCACGTAGCCGGTGTTTTCAGCGGCGGTCGTGCCGCACATCGACGTGTTGATGCCGGTAATTTTCTTGGGGTTGCCCTTCGCGACGAGCACGCCGTCGAACACCTTCGAATACGTGATGAAATCGGCGGCTTTGGCGCGTTCCTCGGTTGCGTAGATGTCGGAGATGACGATGTCGGCCTGACCGCTCTGCAGCGTCGTGAGCAACGCGGCGAAGGTGACGGGCTTGTACGCCATCGTGAAGCCGAGACACTGCGCGATCATCTCGCCCAAGTCGATATCGAAGCCGACGTACTTGCTCGGATCGTTCGGATCGAGCGCTTCATAGCCCGGCGTGTGCGGATTGATCGCATTGGTGAGCGTCTTGCCCTTGAACTGTGGATACTTCGCCTGCAACGCGCTGCATTCGGCGGGCGATGCGGCGTGTGCTTGCCCCGCGAACGCGAACAGCGACGCGCACAAAGCGCCGAGCCACACGCGAGCTAAACGGCCCATGAGATTCCTTTGCATCGATACGCTCCTGGCGGCTCTTGACCGCTGATGACGATTGACTTGCGATGCCCCGAGCGTAGGCGACCGAAATCCCGCTAACTTGTCTGGCTGCGCACAACTGCTGGTCCTCACGTGCACGCTCGTCCAACAACCGCTTTCGCCGGTACCGCCGTGTCGCGCGCGAGTGCATGCATGCGCCGCGATGGCGCATGCATGCACTGTGGTTCGGCACGCCTTGCATCGCGTCGCCGCATGGCCGCGATGGCGCGGGAGTTGCTTTTCCAAAGCGCGTCTTTGCTGCTATTCGTGGAGTTTTCGCTTGAACCTGTCGCGCTTCACCACCGAGTCGTATCCCGAGTTCGAACGTCGACATGAATGGAAAGCGGCGCTCGCGCGCCTGGGGTGGCACGGCAAGATAGAAGGCGGCGAACGCGGTCTGCAAGGCACGCTGACATCGCGTGTATCGGCGGGCGGCATCGAGTTCACGACGATCGCCTCGGCCGCGCAGACGCTCGAACTGAGCGCCGATCAAAGCGGCAGTCTCATGCTCGTATTGCTGATCGATGGCGACGCCACGCTCGTCGCCGACGGCCTGCGCGAACGCGTGAGCCCGCATGACATCGTGTATGCGGCATCGGGACAAAGCGCGTCGCTGATCTTCGCTGGGCGCTTTCGCGCCTTTATCGTGCGTGCGCCGAAGAGCGCGATCAACGCGCGCTTGCTCTCGCCGCTTTCGTTGCGCGTGGCGCTGCTGCCGGGCGCAACGGGCATGGGCCATATCTTCTCGGGCTTCTTGCGCTCGGTGGTCGAGAGCCTCGAGACCTTGAGCGCCGATGAATTGCGTCCCACCGAACTCGCGCTCGCGGAAATGCTCGTCGCGTGTCTTGCGGGACAGGAACGCAAGGGCTCGTTCAACGGACTCACGCCGTCGCAGGCGGCGCTGTTCTCGCGGCTATGCCGCTTCATCGAAGCGAATCTCGCCGAATCGACCTTGAGCGTCGCCACGCTTGCAAAGGACGAGCGCGTGTCGCCACGCTATGTGCAGAAGCTTTTCGAACTCGCCGGACAGAGCTTTTCGACCTATGTGCGCTCACGCCGTCTTGAACGATGCCGCGCGGAACTGGCCGATCCGCTCTCCGAGAAAGTATCGATATCGGACATCTGCTTTCGCTGGGGCTTCAACGATCCCGCGCATTTCAGCCGCGTGTTTCGCGAACGTTACGGCGCGTCGCCGCGCACCTTCAGGCACGAGGCGAGCCTTGAAATAGCGCGTCATCTGGTGCGAAGTCTCTCGCGCGGCTTGCCGGTCAATGCGGCGAGCCTGATCGCGCAGGCGCGTCAGGATCATGCGGGCGATACGCTCGTCGCCGTGCGTGAAGAACTCGATGCCGTGCATATCGAACCTCGGCTCGGACGCGACAAGCCGCGCCATCATCTGCTGCGCGCAACGGCAAATACCGTGCATTGGGGTTATTTCAGCCACGATCTGAAGCCCGTGCTCGAAGTACAAAGTGGCGACACCGTGACCGTGGAAGCGCTCACGCAACATGCCGCGGATGATTGGGATCGTATGATCGCGGGCGATCCCGGCGCCGAAAGTGTGTTTCACTGGACCGCCGAGCGCAAGAACGTGGACCGGCGCGGCGCGGGACCGATGAACGCATCGATCTACGGACGCGGCGCGGGCGAAGGCTTCGGCGTGCATATCTGCACGGGACCGATTGCCGTCACGGGCGCGGAGCCGGGCGACGTGCTCGAAGTGCGGATCGTCGATATTCATCCGCGCCGCTGCGCGAACCCGAAATATCATGGCCGCGCATTTGGCAGCAACGCCGCCGCGTGGTGGGGCTTTCACTATCGTGAGCTCTTGACCGAACCCAAGCCTCGCGAAGTCGTGACGATCTACGAGCTTCATACGGATACCGAACGCGTCGACGAAAGCGCCTATGCGCGCGCCGTCTACAACCATCGCTGGACGCCGCAACGCGATCCGTTCGGCGTGATGCATCCGATCATCGATTATCCCGGCGTGCCGGTCGATCATTCGACCGTCGTAGAAAATCACAACGTGCTGAAGAACGTCACCATTCCGGTGCGGCCGCATTTCGGTGTGATCGGCGTCGCGCCTCGACAGAACGGTCTGATCGATTCGATCCCGCCTTCGGCCTTCGGCGGCAATCTCGACAACTGGCGCGTGGGACCGGGTGCAAGCGTGTTTCTGCCAGTGGGCGTGGCGGGCGCGCTGCTTTCCATCGGCGACCCGCATGCGTCGCAAGGAGACTCCGAGTTGTGCGGCACGGCTATCGAATGCTCGCTTACCGGCGACTTCGAACTGATCCTGCACAAGAAGCACACGCTCGGCTCACAGCCCTTTGCGGACCTCACGTATCCGCTTGTCGAAACCGCCGACGAATGGGTGTTGCACGGCTTCAGCCACGCCGACTATCTCGCGGAATTCGGCACCAGCGCGCAGAGCGAGGTCTATCAGAAGTCCACGCTCGATCAGGCCATGCGCGACGCCTTCATCAAGACGCGCCGCTTTCTCATGTCGACCAAGGGACTGAGCGAAGACGAAGCCATCTCGTTGATGTCGGTGGCCGTGGACTTCGGCGTGACGCAAGTGGTCGATGGCAACTGGGGCGTGCACGCGATCATCCGCAAGGCGCTTTTCACGGATTAGCGCTTATATATGGAGCGCCATCGTTACTGAACTGCCTCGGGCTCCTCGATCGCCCGCGTCAACAATTCGACGAACGCCACCACCGCTTGCGGCAAGGTGCGTCCCGCCATCGTCTGAATCTGCAAGGTGCGCTGATGCAGTTCGGGATTGCTGATGGGCACGGCCGCCATATCGTCACGCTGCAAACGGCTGCGCACGGTGAGGTAGCCGGTCAGCGTGATGGCGTCGGTGCGTTGCACGAAACTCTGCAAGGCCATGTGATAGTTCGCGATGAACACCGGCTCGAAGACGAGCCCTTCGAGACTGCACGAGATATCGAATAACTGACGCAGCGTCACGCCCTGGTTATGCATGGCCATCGGCCATTCGTGGAGATCGGCGAGCGAAACCGACTCGCGTTTCGCCAGCGGATGACCACCGCGCATCAATGCGAACACCGGCGCGCGCTGCGCATAATGCACGTGCACGTCCTTCTCGGGCGCGACGCTGAAGCACACCGCGACATCGTGCGTGCCTTCTCGCACGCGCTGTGTGGCGACCGATGGCGGCGAGACATCGAGTTGAAACTGCGCACGCGGATGCGTCTCCAGAAACCGCGCAAAGGCTTGCGGCAAGAAATCCGGCGCCACGCCTTCGGACGCGGCGACGCGTATCGTCACGCGGCCGCCCGCGCTCAAATCGCGTATTTCATCGATCACGCGCTCGTTTTCCAGATGACTGCGGCGCGCATGATTGGCAAGCAGGCGCCCGGCATCGGTCAAGACCATGCCGCGCGGACGCCGTTCGAATAGCGGTGTGCCCATCTGCTCTTCGAGCTTCGCCATCTGCCTGCTCAATGCCGATACCGCCACGAACAGCCGCTCCGATGCCTTGCTAAGCGAGCCGCTTCGCGCGATTTCGAGGAAGTAACGCAACGCCGTCTCGTCCATTTCCGCCTTCTCGTTCCGCTCCGGGATAACCCTCGATTTGCCTTTTAGGCAAGGGTTCTTGAGAAATATTGTAATTGTCCAGAAATATCGGCGGCGGCAGCATGAGTCACGATTAAAGGGAGAACGACGTGACCCGCGATACCGCCATCCAGCTTGCCACTCAGCGTTATGAGTCCGGCGCGTTCCTCGAAGACCTGCAGCGACGCGTCGGTCTGCGCACCGATAGTCAGGAAGCCGACAGCGGCGCGCGCCTCTTCGCTTACCTCGAAGAAGATCTTTCGCCCACGCTCGAGGAATGGGGCTTCGAGTGCCGCATCGTCGAGAATCCGGTGGCGGGCGCGGGGCCGTTCCTCATCGCGCATCGCCATGAAGCCGCGGACTTGCCGACGGTGCTTGGCTACGGTCACGGCGATGTCGTACGCGGCTACGACGCGCAATGGTCCGAAGGCCGGTCGCCGTGGCGCGTGACGGTGGAAGGCGAACGCTGGTACGGTCGCGGCACCGCCGACAACAAGGGCCAGCACAGCATCAATCTCGCGGCGCTGAAGGCCGTGCTCGACGCGCGCGAGGGCAAGCTCGGCTTCAATCTGAAGCTGCTGTTCGAGACCGGCGAGGAAGTCGGTTCACCCGGCCTGCATGCGGTGTGTCTCAAGTTGCGCGATGAACTCGCGGCGGACGTGTTGATTGCATCCGACGGACCGCGCCTCGCCGCCAACCGCCCGACGCTCTTTCTCGGATCGCGCGGCGTCATCAATTTCCGTCTCGATGTGAAGCTGCGCGATGGCGCGCATCATTCGGGCAACTGGGGCGGCCTCTTGCGCAATCCGGCCGTGGTGCTGGCAAACGCCATTGCATCCATGGTCGATGAGAACGGCAAGATCGTCATCGAAGGATTGCGGCCGCCGCCGGTGCCGGAATCGGTGCGGCGCGCGCTGGAGGGGATCGTCGTGGGCGGCAATCCGGGCGAACCGGAAGTCGATGCCGACTATGGCGAGCCGGGTCTCACGCCCGCCGAACGCGTGTTCGGCTGGAACAATATCGAAGTGCTGGCGTTTCGCGCGGGCAATCCCGAGAAGCCCGTCAACGCCATTCCGCCGCATGCGTTCGCGCACATGCAGATTCGCTTCGTCGTCGGCACGAACTGGCGCGAGCTTGCCAGGATCGTGCGTGACCATCTCGATGCGCACGGTTTCACCATGGTCGATATCGAAGTGGAACGCGGCATGCCCGCCACGCGCGTCGATCCTGACAACGCGTGGGTGCAGTGGTCGATCCGTTCGCTGACGCAGACGACTGGCAGCGCGCCCGTGCTCTTGCCGAACCTCGGCGGCACGCTCCCCAACGATGTATTCGCCGATGTGCTCGGCATGCCGACCATCTGGGTGCCGCATTCGTATCCCGGATGCTCGCAGCATGCGCCGGACGAACACATGCTCGCGCCGGTGGTGCGCGAAGGCTTGCGCATCATGGCGGGTCTTTACTGGGACCTCGGCGCGCGCGATGGCAACGTAGCGCCTCGGTCGAACGGAGAAGCACGCCATGAGCACTGATTCCGTCACGATATCCCCCGCGCGCGATGAGCCGGCGAAGCATCGCAACGTGGCGCGTCTGATCGTCGCCACGTCTATCGGCAATGCGCTCGAGTTCTACGATCTCGTCGTCTATGGCTACTTCGCAGGCGTATTGTCGAAGCTGTTTTTTCCCACGCAGGATCACACCGTCTCGCTGCTGCTCACCCTCGGCACCTTCGCGCTGTCGTATCTCGCGCGGCCCGTCGGTGCGCTCGTGCTCGGCTCGTATAGCGACCGGCATGGCCGCAAGGCGTCGCTTACGCTGTCCATCGCGATGATGACCGTCGGCACGGCCATGGTCGCGCTCATGCCTTCGTATGCAAGCATCGGCATTGCGGCGCCCATTCTGATCTTCTTGTCGCGTTTGTTGCAGGGCTTTTCGGCGGGCGGCGAGTTCGGCAGTTCGACGGCATTTCTCGTCGAACATGCGCCCGAGCGCAGCGGCTTCATGTCGAGCTGGCAGTTTTCGAGTCAAGGCGCGAGCACGCTGCTCGCGTCGCTCTTTGGTGCCGTGCTGACGAGCACGCTCACGCCTGCGCAGCTCGAAGGCTGGGGATGGCGCATCCCGTTTCTCTTCGGCGTGTTGATCGGACCGATCGGGCTGTATATTCGCCGACGCATGGACGAAACGCCGGAGTTCGAGCAGGCCGAGAAAGTGGCGTCGCCCGTGCGCGAGTTGCTCAAGACGCAGAAGGAACGCTTGCTCATCTCCATCGGCTCGCTCGTGCTCACGACCACGGCCAACTACATGCTGCTTTATATGCCGACGTACGCGACGCGGCAGTTGGGCTTGTCGCCGTCGTCGGGCTTCATCGCCACGTTGACGGCGGGCTTCATCATGATGGTGCTCGTGCCGGTGGTGGGACACCTGTCGGACAAGTTCGGGCGCATTCGCATCATGCAGGTGACGGGCGTCGTGTTCTTTCTGACCGTTTATCCGGCGTTCATGCTCATGAATGCGCATCCTTCGTTGCCGACCTTGCTCGCCGCGGTGATCTGGGTCGCGTTACTCAAGGCCACCTACTTCGCGCCGATTCCGGCATTGATGGCCGAACTCTTTCCGACCGCCACGCGCACCACGGGCATGGCCTTCGGCTACAACATCGGCACGACCATTTTCGGCGGCTTCACGCCGCTCGCGGTGGCTTCGTTGATCGCGGTCACGGGCAACAACCTTGCGCCGGGACTGTATCTGATGATCGCTGCGGTCGTGAGCCTCTTTACGCTCGTGTGGGCGCGCATGCGGATCAAGTTGCGCTAAAGCCTTTGCCAGGAACTTTGAAAATGAACGAGACATTGAAACGTGCGATTCAGTTTTCCATCGATCATGAATCGAAGTGGGACCGGAACGTCGATGGCAACTGGGGCGTGCATATCAACGATCCCGCGCCGTGGAACAAGCTGCTTGGACCGGTACATGATCGTGGTCCGGTGTCGGGCGCGATTGCGCTCGATGGCCACGTGATCACCACGTGGGGCGAGCCGGATCGCGCGGACCTTACCTTCAGCATTGCGAAGACGTACCTCGCCTTGCTTGCGGGCGTGGCGCACGACCGCGGCTTGCTGCCCGATGTCGATGAACCCGTGCGCGAGCGCGTGCCCGGTATCGGCTTCGACGGCGCGCATAACGCCCCGGTTACGTGGGCGCAACTGCTGCAGCAGACGAGCGAATGGCAAGGCGATTGCTTCGGGCTTTCGGATCAGGCGGATCATTATCGCGCGGTGACATTTGGCGAGCCGCCCGCAGGCAAGAAAGGCGACTTGCGGCCGTTGCAGACGCCTGGCACCTTCTGGGAATACAACGACGTGCGGATCAACCAATTATCGCTTGCGTTGATGCATCTGTTTCGTCGGCCGCTGCCCGAAGTGTTTCGTGAAGCGATTGCCGAGCCCTGCGGCATGAGCGATGGTTGGCAATGGGTGGGTTACGACCATGCGTGGACCGAGATCGATGGACGGCGCATGCAGTCCGTTCCCGGTGGGACGCATTGGGGCGGCGGCATGTCGGTCAGCGCGAACGACCAGTTGAAGATCGCGCGGATGTTGCTGGACGAAGGTCTGGTTTCCGGGCGGCGGGTGCTGTCCCGCGAGTGGATCGAGAAAATGCGCACGCCTTGTGATATCGCGCCGTTTTATGGGTTTCTTGTCTGGCTCAATACGGGGCGGAAGATGTTTCCCTCGGTGCCGGAGTCGAGCTATTTTGGCGTGGGCGCGGGAAGTTCGTTCATGTGGATCGAACCTTCCACGCGGCTGGCGGTTATCGTGAGGTGGCTGGATTCGGCGTTTGCCGGGGAGTTTTTTGGGTTGGTGTTCGATGGCGTCAAGAGGATGACGCGTTGAAAGCTTGAGCTTCTTTCCGGCCGACACGACAAGTTGGCCGTCCTCTCATTTCGGGCTTTCGATAAATCTCCCAAGCGCGTACCTAGCGTGCACTAAAAAGGCCCCTGAATCGCCTCTGCTAAATGCCCCACATCGCAACATCAGCAATTCCGACCGAGTAGAACTTCCCGCAATTTCGACCCTTTATTTAAGCGCTCAAACGCAATGTGTCCGAGTACACATACGCGAGTATTTCCATTCGTGCGATGAACGTTCGACGCTGATTTGACCTGCTAAGCTTTGTTTCAATGGCATGACCAATACGCGAACGCGAAGCGGCTCGATCACGCTTCCCGGCACGTACGTCATTGGCCATTCGAACGGCGGGTCAGAGCCATAGAGCTCGATACGGGGATCATCAAAGTGTGGACAAGGTCAAGTTCGGCAGGTCACGAAACGATGCCCGATCGTGTGCGTTCCGGCATTCGTGCATGCACCCCGTCGTTGACTCGTCGCGCCCTGCTCGGTGACATCGCGGCGCTCGCTCTCGGTGCAGCGTCCCCCTTCGCCTTCGCTCAACATGATGCGGTGGGACTCGTCACGCCGCCGCTTCGCCTCGACGATATCGTGCTTGTCGATCAGACCGGCAAGACGCGTCGCTTGAACGAAGTGTTGCGTCACGGCGTGACTGCGTTGCAGACGGTCTACACCGGTTGCGGCACGGTATGTCCTTTGCAGGGCGCGCTATTCAGCGCGGTACAGAAACGCATAACGGGCATCCGTACTCGTCATGCGGTGCAGTTGCTATCGATTGGAATCAATCCGCTTTCCGATTCACCTCAGGCATTGCACGCATGGCTCGCCCAGTTCGAGGCGGGTCCTTCGTGGATCGCAGCGACTCCGACGCTTGCGGATGTCGACAAGATGCGCGTGGCGCTGTCGGGCAGCAAGGCATCGGCAAGTGACATCGCAGACCATTCGACGCAGGTCTATTGCTTCGATGCCAATGCGATGTTGCGCTGGAGAAGCGCCGATCTTCCACGCGTGAACGATGTCTGCGATGTGCTCGGCGCGCTTGCACTGACATAGCTATTCGACTTATCCACGGGGAGCAGGACCATGCCACGAATCCTTTCGGCCGGGAGCGTGTTGCTTGACGTTGCCCGCCATGCGCGCGTCGTCTTGCTGCTGGCGTTGGCGCTAACGTTAGCGAGTGTGTCGCACCAAGTCCGCGCGCAGACATCGGCGCCCATCACGCTAAGCGGCACCAGCATGTGCGCCGACGTGAGCGGCGAATCCAAAACACCGAACGCGCCAGTCATTACATGGCCCTGCACCGGCGGCGCGAATCAGCAATGGAAGCCGGTTGCTACAGGCACGCGCTACAACCTCATCAATCTCAATAGCGGTCTATGCATGGACGTGTCGGGTCAAAGTCCCGATCCCGGCGGTCCTATCATTCAATGGACCTGTAGTGGCGGCACGAATCAGGCGTTTTCGTTGATCCCGCAAGGCGGAGGTTACGCGATCGTCGCGGGACACAGCGGCTTGTGCGTGACCGCGTCGAGTACGACCTCACAAGGCGTGCAACTGACGCAGCAGGTGTGTAACGCAAGCGCCACGCAGACATGGAAAGTCAGCGGCTTGCCCGCGCCGCAAGCTGCATTGCCTTCGAAATGGACGGCGCCCATCACGTTGCCGCTCGTGCCGCTCCAAGCCGCGAATCTTCCCGATGGAACCGTGCTGGTCTGGTCGGCCGATAGCGCCCTCAACTTCACCTCTGGCGAAGTCACGCCCGGCAAGACGTACACGGCGATCTTCAATCCATCGACGGGCACGAGCAAACAAATGATCGTGACCAACACCGGGCACGACATGTTCTGTCCGGGTATCGCCAATCTTCCCGATGGCCGCATCTTCGTGACAGGCGGATCGAGCACGAAAAAGACCAGCATCTATTCGCCTACGACCGGCACATGGACGTCGAGCAATCAGATGAACATTTCGCGCGGCTATCAGGGCAGCGTGACCTTGAGCAACGGTAACGTGTTTCTCGTGGGCGGCTCGTGGAATGGCGGGCTCGGTGGAAAGACGGGCGAGACGTGGACCTCGGGCTCGGGCTGGCAAGTCAACGGCGCCATTCTCGACGACTACATCCTGACGAACGACGCTGCGGGCGTGTTCCGCGCCGACAACCACGCGTGGCTCTTCGCGGTCGCCAACGGACGCGTGTTTCATGCGGGCCCGAGCCGCGCCATGCACTGGTTCGACACGGCGGGCAACGGCAGCGTCACCGCAGCCGGCAACCGGGGCAGCGACAATGACGCGATGAACGGCAACGCGGTCATGTACGACGTCGGCAAGATACTTGCTGTGGGCGGCGCGCCGAGCTACGACCAATCGACGGCCACCTCCAATGCGACGCTGATCGACATCAGCAGCGGAACGGCGATCACGCGCACCATCGCACCGATGAGCTATCAGCGCGCGTTCAACAACAGCGTCGTGTTGCCGAATGGGCAGGTCGTCGTGATCGGCGGTCAGACCTTTGCCGTGCCGTTTTCGGACGACAACGCGATCCTCACGCCCGAGTTGTGGGACCCGACCACGAATGCGTTTTCGCGGCTCGCGCCACAAGCCGTACCGCGCACTTATCACAGCATGGCGCTGCTGCTGAACGATGGACGCGTGCTCAGCGGCGGCGGCGGATTGTGCGGCTCGTGCGCCACGAATCACACGAATGTCGAGATATTGACGCCGCCTTATCTTCTCAACGCGGACGGGTCCGCCGCAACCAGACCGACCATGAGTTCCGCGCCGACCGATGCGTTGCTCGGCACGACCATCGTCGTATCGGCGACCAAGGGCATGACAGCATTTGCGCTGATGCGCTCATCGTCGGCCACGCATTCGGTGAACAACGAACAGCGACGCGTGCCGCTGACGTTTACGGTGGGCACCGCTGGCGAGTACAAGTTGAAGATTCCGTCCGATCCGGGCATCGTCGTGCCCGGCTATTACATGCTTTTTGCGCTGAACGCGAAGGGCGTGCCGAGCCTCTCGCGTACCATGCGCGTGCATTGATGGCGCAGCGCTTGGTCGGCCTCGCGCTCGTTGCGATGGTAACGGTCGCCCATGCCGCATGTGAACCGCGCGACCTGGGCTGCGCGATTTTCGACGGAGAGCATCCGCTGTCGGCGCATTTGCGTGATGACGATCGCACGTTGCCTGCGTGGACGACTCGTTGCGTCAATTGCCATGTGGGCACATCGAAAGCGGCGGCCTTTGCGCCGCCGCTGACTCGCGAGTCCTTGCTTGGCGAAACGCGTCGTCGCGGAGGGCCGATGAGCCATTACGATCCCATCGCTTTTTGCCGCGCGATCAAGGATGGCGTCGATCCAGCGGACATCGTGCTTCGTCGGGCGATGCCGCGTTACAAGATTGCTGACGCACAGTGCGCCGCGCTCTGGCAATTCGTTATGAGCCGATGAGCGCGCATTCGTCGATGCGTCTTGAACGACGCAGCCGTTTCGAGCGGTCACGAGCACGGCACGGCGGCATGAGTGAATCGGTTGATCGTTGCTTGAAAGACTCAAGCCACCTTCGCCCCCTTCACCACCTCCCCCAGCAACTCCGCATGCAGCCCCTTCAGCACCTTCACGAACTCCGATGCCAATCTCTCCCTCGGCCGATGCGGCGGAAACAGCAAATAAGTCGGAAACAACGTAGCCGGCAAAAACGGCTTGATGACAATTCCCGGACCCGCGAAATCCCGCGCGACGATCGGATGCGCGAGCGTCACGCCCATCCCATGACGCACCATCTCGCAGCACATTGCCGTGTACTGCGCCTCGATCGCAAGCACGCGCTCCACGCCCGCACGCTGAAACACCTCGTCCATCAGCGTGCGCGTGCCGTCGCCGTGACACAGCGAGATGAACGACTCGCCTTCGAGATCCTGCGGCTTGATACTGCGTTTCGACGCCAGCCGATGCCCCTCCGGCATAACGCACACCGCCGCCACGTTCGACAACTGCTCGACCTCGCAATCCGACGCCTCGCTCACATACACGGCCACGCCGAGATCGCAGAACTGCGACGCCGTCCAGTGATTGACCGTACCCGATGTGTTCACGTGCAACGACACGGTCACCGTCGGATATAACTCGACGAAGCGCTTGATCGCATGCGGCACGAGAGTCATGCCCGCCGATGGCATCGCCGCTATGCGCAAACGTCCGCTGCCGAGATTGCGTATCTGCGCCGCCGCGTTCGCCAGTCCCTGCAAGCCGACGAACGCACGTTCGACCTCGCGGAAGAACGCGGTGCCCTCGCTCGTGGGTATCAACCGCACGCCGCTGCGCTGAAAAAGCTGCAAGCCGGTTTCGCGTTCGAGCTGCGAAATCAGCCGGCTCACGTTCGGCTGCGAGGTAAAGAGCGCCTTGGCCGCCGCGGTCATCGACCCCGAGACCATGACCGCCCGAAACGCCTCGATGTGCTTCAGATTCATGCGTGATCTCCCTCTCCGGGTGAACCCCGATCCATATCATCCATGCATAGGTAGGTATTTTATTCGTATTGGACGATATGGTCCGGCGGCGCGAAACTGCATTTCAACGACGGGTCATGAAGCCCGCCCCCACACCCCGGATCTGGAGATCGTCGTCATGAAAAGAGCGTTGCATCGCCGTCTGTCCGTCCCCGCTTGTACCGCCTTCGCGGCTCTTTCTTTCGCCGCTCCGCTTCTCGCTCACGCCGAAACCACGCTCTATGTCGCCAATGTGGGCGGCTCGAACGAGCAGTTGTATCGCCAGAAAATCATCCCGCCGTTCGAAAAGGCGCATGACGTCAAGATCGTCTACGTCGCGGGCAACTCCAGCGATACCCTCGCCAAGTTGCAAGCGCAAAAGGGCCATCAGCAGATCAACGTCGCCGTGATGGACGACGGGCCCATGTATCAGGCGATGCAGCTCAATCTCTGCGCCAAGCTCGACGAAGCGCCCGTGATGAAGGACGTCTATCCGCTCGCGCGTCTCGGCGCGACGTCGATCGGCGTCGGCATGGTGGCGACGGGCATCGGCTACAACGAGGAAGCGTTCAAGAAGGCCGGTCTGCCGCCGCCCGATTCGTGGAAAGTGCTCACCGACAAGCGCATCAAGGGCAAGCTCGGCGTGCCGCCGATCACCAACACGTATGGTCTGCATACGCTCGTCATGCTCGCGCGTCTGAACGGCGGCGGCGAGAAGAATATCGAGCCGGGCTTCGCGGCGATGACCAAGGATGTCGCGCCGAACGTGCTGTCCTGGGCGCCCACGCCCGGCGAAATGGACGGTCAGATGCAATCCGGCGACGTGGTGCTCGCGCCCTACGGCAGCGGTCGCGCGGTTGCGCTGCAGAACACGGGCTTTCCGCTCAAGTTCGTCTACCCGAAGGAAGGCGCGGTCGCGTTGCAGGTGGCGGCATGTGCCATCGCCGAGAACGCACAGCCGCAGTTGTCGCAGCAGTTCGTCCAGTATCTTCTGAGCCCGGAAGTGCAGGCGTTGCAGGCGCAAGGCATCGGTCTCGGTCCGGTCAACAAGACGGTCAAGCTGACGCCGGAAATCGCCGCGCGCGTGCCTTACGGTCCCGACCAGATCGCGAAACTGACCGCGATGGACTGGACCACGATCAACCAGCATCGCACCGAGTGGACGGAGCGCTGGAACCGTTCGGTCGAGCGTTGAACCCCACACCGGCATGAAGGAGCGAGGCGCATGGCCTTCCTGACTCTGCAAGGTATCTCGAAACGCTACAGCGATTTCACGGCGATCGAACAACTCGATCTCGATGTCGAACGCGGCGAACTTCTCGCGCTGCTCGGACCTTCGGGTTGCGGCAAGACGACCACGCTGCAAATGGTGGCGGGGTTCGTCACGCCGACCACGGGCCGCATTCTGCTCGATGGCCGCGACATCACGCACGAACGTCCGGAGAAACGCGGCATCGGCGTGGTGTTTCAAAGCTATGCGCTCTTTCCGCACATGACGGTGGCGGGCAACGTCGGCTTCGGTCTGGAAATGCGCAAGGTCAAGCGCCGCGAACGCGAAGAGCGCGTGGAAGAAGCACTCGCGCTCGTGCGTCTAAAGGGACTCGGGCATCGCTATCCGAAGGAGTTGTCGGGCGGCCAGCGGCAGCGCGTGGCCATTGCACGCGCCATCGCCATGCAGCCCGAACTGCTCTTGCTCGACGAACCGATGTCCAATCTCGATGCCAAGCTGCGCGAGGAAATGCATATCGAACTGCGGGCGATTCAAAAGCGCCTCGGCATCACGACGATCCTCGTCACGCACGATCAGGTCGAAGCCATGACCATGAGCGATCGCATTGCGGTGATGCATCGCGGAACCATCGCTCAATTGAGCACGCCATACGACGCCTACGAGCGTCCCGCCACGCCGTTCGCATCGACCTTTCTCGGGCGCACCAATACGTTTTCCGGCGAAGTCCTGCGGCGCAATCCGCGTTGCGCCGAAGTCGATGTACTCGGCACCACGCTGCACGTGCCGCACGAAGGCCGTCATGTGAACGGCGCGGTCAACGTTTATATCCGCCCGGAGAAGGTGCATATCGCCAATGGCGCAGCGCGCGTGCGCGGACGTATTGCAACGCGCGTGTTCGTCGGCAATCAGTGGCTGCTCGAAGTGGAAACGGAACTCGGCAAGCTGCGTGTCGCGCAGCCGAATCACGGTGCTCCGCCGCCCGAGGAAGGTCACGAAGTCGGCCTTGCCTGGACCGACGACGATCTGCGCGTGCTCACGCAAGATGCTCCGGAGGGCGCTCATGGCCACGCTTGACGACGACCGTCCCGGCGCCGCGCCGTGGCTCCTGTCCGGCCCCGCGCTGCTGCTTTTTGTCGGCTTGCTGCTGGCGCCGCTCGCGCTCACGCTCGTGCTGTCGTTTCGCGTTTTCAGCGACACGGCCGGCGTCACCGCCGCCTACACGCTCACGAACTATTGGGAAGTAGTGAGCGACCCGTACTACCACACCATCTTTCTGCGCACTGCCGGCCTCGCCTTCGCGGTCACGCTGCTCTCCATCGTGCTTGGCGTGCCGGAAACTATCGTGCTCGCGCGCATGAAGAAGCCGTGGCAGTCGCTGTGTCTTCTCGTCGTGCTCGGCCCGCTCCTGATCTCGGTCGTGGTGCGCACGCTCGGCTGGCAGATCCTGCTCGGCAACAACGGCGTGCTCAACAACGTGCTGCAAGCGCTGAAAATCACCGATGAACCCATCCGCCTCGTCTTCACGATGACCGGCATGATCATCGCGCTCACGCACGTTCTGGTGCCCTTCATGGTGATGTCCGTGTGGGCCACCATGCAAAAGCTCGACCCGCAAGTGGAATGGGCCGGACGCTCGCTCGGCGGCTCGTCGTTCGCGGTGTTCCGCCGCGTGGTGCTGCCGCAGATCATGCCGGGCGTGCTGTCGGGATCGATCATCGTGTTCGCGCTGTCGGCATCGGCGTTCGCCACGCCAGCGCTGATCGGCGGACGGCGTCTGAAGGTCGTCGCCACCGCTGCCTACGACGAGTTTCTCGGCACGCTCAACTGGCCGCTCGGCGCGAGTATCGCCGTGTTGTTGCTGATCGCGAACGTGGCAATCGTCATGGGTTGCAGCCGCCTCGCCGAACGCCGGTTCCGGCATATCTTCGACTAACGCGGACGACGATCATGAAACAGAACGGCATTCTCGGGCTCGTCTACAACGCGTTCTTCCTGACCTTCATCATGGCGCCGCTCGTGGTCGTGATGCTCGTCGCCTTCACCGACAAAGGCTTCATCTCGATGCCTTTCGATGGCGCGTCGCTGCGCTGGTTCCGCGCGATCGTCGAGAACGGCGACATCGTTTCGGCGTTCTGGCTGTCGATCCGCCTCGCGTTCGCGGCGGCGACCATCGGCGTGCTGCTCGCGGTGCCCGCGGCGCTGGCCATCGCGCGTTATCGCTTTCCCGGCCGCGCCGCGCTCACGAGCTTTTTCCTCTCGCCGATGATGATCCCCGCCGTCGTGCTCGGCATCGCGTTCCTGCGCTTTCTGTCGCTGCTGCATCTGTCGGGATCGTTCTGGTCGCTGGTATGCGCGCACGTCATCATCGTCTTGCCGTATGCGTTGCGGCTTGCGCTTTCGTCCGCCGTCGGCCTGGATCGCGATGCCGAACGCGCCGCGCTTTCATGTGGCGCGAGCCGCTTCACCGCATTCCGCCGCGTGGTCCTGCCGATGATCCGCACCGGCGTGGCAGGCGGCTGGGTGCTCTCGTTCATCCAGAGTTTCGACGAACTCACGATGACCATTTTCGTCGCGACGCCCGGCACGACCACGCTGCCCGTCGCCATGTACAACCAGATCGCGCAGACGATCGATCCGCTGGTCGCCTCGGTCTCGGCGGTGCTGATCGTCGGCACGGTGTTGCTGATGATCCTGCTCGACCGCATGGTCGGACTGGACCGCATTCTGATCGGAGAAGCGCGATGACACTTTCAACCTCCGCCAGCCCCGACGTGCTCGTGCTCGGCGGCGGCCTGGTCGGTTCCGCCGTGGCTTACGGTCTTGCCCGCGAAGGCGCGCGCGTGACCGTGCTCGACGAAGACGACGGCGGCTTTCGCGCCTCGCGCGGCAACTTCGGCCTCGTATGGATTCAAGGCAAGGGCTACGGCCTCTCGCCTTACGCACGCTGGTCGCGCAGTTCGGCCACGCGCTGGCCCGGACTCGCCGAGAGCCTCTTGAACGAAACGGGCATCGACGTGGCCTTGCGCCAGCCGGGCGGCTTCCACTTTTGCTTCAACGACGACGAACTCGCCGACCGCGAGAAGCGTCTCTCGACGCTCAAGGCCGAGATCGGCGACTACCCGTATCAGATGCTCGATGCCGCCGAGATTCGCGAGCGCATTCCGCAGATCGGCCCGCAAGTGATCGGCGCGAGCTACACGCCGATGGACGGCCATGTGAACCCGCTCAAGCTCTTGCGCGCGCTTCATTCGGCGATGCAGGCGCGCGGCGTGAAGCTCGTCTCGGGCGAACGCGCGGAACGCATCGAACCGGACGCGAACGGCCAAGGCTTCGTCGTGCATGGCAAGCGCGGAACGTATCGCGCGGGGCGTGTCGTGCTTGCGGCTGGCCTCGGAAACCGCATGCTCGCGCCGTTCGTCGGATTGAACGCGCCGGTCGCGCCGAATCGCGGGCAGGTGCTGGTGAGCGAACGCGTCGCGCCGTTTCTCGACTATCCGACGCTCAACGTGCGCCAGACCGACGAAGGCAGCGTGCAGTTCGGCGATTCGATGGAAGAAGTCGGCTTCAACGATTTCACGACCACGCATGTGCTCGCCGATATCGCGCGGCGCGGCGTGCGCGCGTTCCCGATGTTGCAGCACGTGCGGCTCGTGCGGATGTGGGCCGCGCTGCGCGTCTACAGCGCGGACGGCTTTCCGATCTACGACCGGTCGGAAGCGCATCCTGGCGCGTTCGTCGTCACTTGCCATAGCGGCGTGACGCTCGCCGCCGCGCATGCCATGCGCGTGGCGCCGTGGATCACCGGTGCACCCGTGCCCGAGGAATTGCCGACCTTCTCCGCACGCCGCTTCGAGAACGCTCAAGAACCGATTCCCGCACACTGAATTCGACATGACTTCCCAATCGACTCACACGCTGTTCAAGCCGCTGCCGGGGGAATCCGCCGCGGCCATCGAGATCTTCTTCAACGATCAGCCTTTGTCCGTGCCAGGCGGCCGTTCCGTCGCGGCCGCGCTGCTCGCGGCGGGCGTCTCGCGCTTTCGTGCGACGCCGGTGTCGGGTGCGCCGCGCGCGCCGTATTGCATGATGGGCGCGTGCTTCGAATGCCTCGTCGAAATCGACGGCATTCCGAGCCGTCAGAGTTGCATGGTCGAAGTGCAGGCGGGCATGCGTATCCGCTCGCAGGAAGGCGCGCGCGATCTGCCGCCCATGACACTCGCCGATACCCCGCTGGAGAACGCGCATGGCCGCTGATTTCGCCTCCGAAGCCGTCGATGTGGTCGTGATCGGCGCTGGACCGGCCGGCATGAGCGCGGCCACGCGCACCGCCCGCGCGGGCCTCAAAACCGTGTTGATCGATGAACAGGACGCCGTGGGCGGCCAGATTTATCGTGGCATCGCTCACGCCGATGCGCGTCGCAAGGAAATACTTGGCCCCGACTACGCGGCGGGCGCGGAGATCGCCCGTGCGTTCGCGGCATCGGGCGCGCGTCACGTGACCAATGCGAGCGTCTGGCAAGTCACGCGCGAGCGCGGCATCAACTATCTGAAGGACGGCAAGATCGGCAGCTTCGACGCGCAACGCGTGGTTCTCGCAAGCGGCGCGCTGGAGCGGCCCTTCCCGATTCCCGGCTGGACGCTGCCCGGCGTGCTGACGGCGGGTGCCGCGCAGATTCTCCTGAAGAGCGCGGGCGAAGTGCCTGCCGCGCCACCGGTTCTCGCGGGCTGCGGGCCGTTGCTGTATCTGCTTGGCTGGCAATATGTGCGCGCCGGCGTGCCGATTCGCGCGCTCGTCGATACCACGCGTCACGAAGACCGCTGGCGCGCGAAGCGTCACATGCTGTCCGCGTTGCGCGCGTGGCCCTTCCTGAGCAAGGGCCTGCAACTGATCCGCACCTTGCGCGACGCCGGCGTGCCGATCTTCGAAGCGGCCGACGATCTGCGCGTGGAAGGGCGCATCGGCGCGGATAACGTCGAGCATGCGGCCGCGCTTCACTTCACGACGCAAGGCGCGGCGCACCGCCTTGAAGCGGACGTGATCCTGCTGCATCAGGGCGTCGTGCCGAATACGCAGTTCACGCAGGCTTTGCGGGCGTCGCATCGCTGGGACGACGCGCAGCTTTGCTTCACGCCCAAAGTCGATGCGTGGGGCGAGCTGGATGTGCCCGGCATCTTCGTCGCGGGCGACGGCGCGGGTATCGGCGGCGCGCAGGCGGCGGCCTTGCAGGGCTCGCTCGCGGGCCTCGCGGTCGCGGCGCAACTCGGCGCGCTGAACGCCGCCACGCGCGACGCCGAAGCGGCCGGGCAGCGCCGCGCGCTGGCGGGCGTGCTGCGCATCCGGCCATTTCTCGACAGCCTTTATCGTCCGCGCGATATCAACCGCATTCCGCGCAACGAGACTATCGTGTGCCGCTGCGAGGAAGTCACGGCGGGCGAATTGCGCAAATTCGTCGAGATGGGTTGCGTCGGACCGAATCAGGCGAAGTCGTTTGGACGTTGCGGCATGGGTCCGTGTCAGGGCCGCATGTGCGGTCTCACGGTGACCGAAGTCATCGCGGATGCGCGGCGCGTCACGCCCGCCGAAGTCGGCTACTACCGCATTCGTCCGCCGATCAAGCCGCTCACGCTCGGAGAACTCGCCGGTGAATGACGCAACCGACGTTCAGGAAGCCGATGTGCTCGTGGTTGGCGGCGGACTGCACGGCACGAGCAGCGCGTTCCACATGGCGCGGCGCGGCGCGAAGGTGATCGTGCTCGAAGCCGATTACGTCGCGCGTCATTCGTCCGGCGTGAATGCGGGCGGCGTACGCACGCTCGGACGCGCGCTGCCCGAGATTCCGCTCGCGCTGATGTCGCGTGAAATCTGGCATGGCATGCGCGATCTGATTGGCGAGGATGGCGGCTTCGTGCCATCGGGCCAGCTCAAGATAGCCGAGACGGACGATGAACTCGAAGCATGCCGCGAGCGCGTCGCCCTGCTCGAATCGCATGGCTTCACGCACGAGAAAGTGATAGACCGAGAGGCCGTGCTCGAACTCGAACCCGCGCTGGCTCGGCATGTCACGGGCGGCATCTGGGTCGAGCGCGATGGCTTCGCGCTGCCGTATCGCACGACCACGGCCTTCCGGCTCGCCGCGCAAAAACTCGGCGCGCGCTTTCTGGAAGGCACGCCGGTGCGTCGTATCGAGCAACGCGGCGCGCGCTGGTTCGCCTACACGCCGCACGGCACGTTCAGTGCGGAAAAGCTGCTCGTCACGGCGGGCGCGTGGTCCGGCGAACTCGCGAAACAGGTGGGCGAGCCGGTGCCGGTGCATCCCGAAGGTCTGATGCTGATGGTCACGCATCGCGTCGCGCCCTTCTGTCGCGCGACACTCGGCGCAACGGGACGGCCGCTGTCCTTCAAGCAGTTCGATAACGGCACGGTGGTGATCGGCGGCAAGCTGATCGGCATTGCGGACCTGCTTGCGCGTCATGGCGAAGTGGATTTCGTGCGCCTCGTGCGCAGCGCGAAAACCGTCACCGATCTGTTCCCGCATCTGCGCCATCTGGGCGTCAATCGCGCGTGGGCCGGTGTTGAGGCATTCACCGAGGATGAGCTTCCAGTGATCTCTGCAAGCCGCAAGGCATCGAATCTCTATTACTCGTTTGGCTATTGCGGCAGCGGTTTTCAGCTCGGGCCGGGCTGCGGCAAGCTCGTCTCCGAACTCATGCTCGATGGCGCGCCGTCCATTTCACTCGATGCATTCGCCATCGATCGCTTCGGGCGCGCGGCCGCTTCTTCTTCGGATGCGAATACCGCGCGTCTCGTCGCGCATTGAATGCCGCGCGTTTTCGCGCGGCGACTTCGTTTCAATCTCAACGTTCAAGGAAAAAAATCATGGGCGATATCGTTCGCATCGACACCAATCAGCGGATGAGCCGCGTCGTCAAGGCAGCGGGTCTCGTGTTTATCGGCGGCCAGACTTCCGCCGATCATTCGCCGGATATCAAACTGCAAACCGCCAAGGTGCTCGAAAAGATCGACGGCTTTCTGGAGAAAGCGGGCATCGACAAGACGCGTCTCGTGTCGGCACAAGTGTGGCTTGCGGATATTTCCCGCGATTTCAGCGGCATGAACGAAGTGTGGGATGCGTGGGTGCCGCAAGGGCATGCGCCGACCCGCGCGACGGTGCAAGCGCAATTGGCAACGCCCGAGTTGCTGGTGGAGATCGCGGTGGTGGCGTTGGCGTGAACGGGCTGCTACCGCTTATCGCTTTTCGTGATTTGAATGTGCGAAACGCACCGCACAAAAAGCCACGTTTCATGGTAACTTCCAGCCTGTTCATCGCACGGTTGCGATGAGCGAGTTCTCGGGGCGGGGTGAGATTCCCCACCGGCGGTAATCGTTTCCCGATGTTTCCACGGAAGAGACGTAGCCCGCGAGCGCTCTCCGGTTTTCACGGTCGGAGAGGTCAGCAGACCCGGTTTGATTCCGGGGCCGACGGTATAGTCCGGATGAAAGAGAACAGGACAGTCAGTGTGCTTCGTCACGCTTCGTTCGCGCTTATTTTGTCGCGTGCGAAGGCCATTGGCCGTCCTTCGCCCTGTTCACACCAAACAGGCTGATGTCCATGAACTTTTCCAATTCGAACGAAACCCAAGCAGTATCGGCTGCAGGCTCCACTCGTGCGCGCGTCGCTTTCGTGCAAGCTTGCTGGCATCGCGATATCGTCGATCAATGCAAGACCTCGTTCATCGAAGCCATGCAGAAGCGCGGTTACACAGCGGACGATATCGATCTCTACGAAGTCGCTGGCGCATTCGAGATTCCGCTGCACGCCAAACGTCTTGCACTAAGCGGCCAATACGTGGGCATTGTCGCGGCGGGACTGGTGGTCGATGGCGGAATTTATCGGCACGAGTTCGTCGCGACGGCTGTCATCAACGGCTTGATGCAGGTGCAACTCGAAACCGGCACGCCGGTTTTTTCGGCCGTGCTTACGCCGCATCATTTTCATCATGGCGAAGAGCATATCGGCTTCTTCAAGGAGCACTTTCTCGTGAAGGGTGCGGAAGCGGCGCATGCTTGCGCGGATACGATCGCCAAGTTGAGTGCGTTGCCGGTGGCGGGTTGAGCATTCGAAGCAGATGAGCGGGCTTTTTGACGAAGGCCCGCTTTAATCGCAAAGCGACGTTCTTCAATCGCCGACCGCGAACAGCCGCCGATCCCACACCACGATATCGGTTCCGGAACCACGATCCGCGCGGCATCGGGATGAGCGGATTTCACTACGGCGTTGAGCTCAGCGCACGCAATCACGGCCGGAACCCGCAACACGGCGGACTTTGCGTTACGCCGCGATCCACTCAACTTGCCGAATCCCCTGGTTTCACCGCGCGCATGGAATCCAGCGCCTGCAACACCTCTCCATCCGACGACACCACGCAGAGCCCCGCCGACTGTAAATCGTCATTGCCGACCGTCGCGAAGCCCGCTATTAGCAACGCCGCCAGCACCACACCCGCCACCCATCCCAGACGCTTTTTCATGATGTTCCCCGCTCATGCTTCTCGAATGACTCCATGAAGCGCACTTTGCGCCAGCAGAGTTACACGAGCGTTAGCAAAAGGAAGCACGGGGGTTTCATCTGAAACATAGCTCCGTTACACGCCCATCAAGGCTGCAACGCCGCAACGTCACGCCGATTTCCGCCAAAAATCAAGCGAAACGCGTGTTACACTCGGTTCGCTTTTTTAAGACAATTCCTCTTGCCCGATCCGCCAAATCGTCTTTAGGGAGTACTGGCATCCGGTCACGGAATCAGGGAATCAAGGAATCGGCAAGTTGCGCACGACCGGCTGGCCATCGGGATACACCGCGAGCGTGTTGCCCGGGTCGTATGGCAGATCGGCGGACATCGGCTTGCCGTCGAGCATGAAATCAACCTTGTAGAGATCGCCGCCGCGAAAGCGGGCGTGCTGGACATCGCCGCATTGGTCGTTCGTCACGAAGTGCTCCACCGGCACGTCGACGGGTGAATCGGGCGTGGCCGGCTTCGGCGGGGGAATCAGGAAATGCCAGAGCGCCATGCCGATAAGGCCGCCCGCCACGCCGCCGGCGACCGTCACCGATATCTTGTGCGTCAGCGCGTGCCCAAGCACGCCGCCGCCCGCACCCAGCAGGATGCCGAACGGTCCGACCACCCAGCCCACGGCGCCGCCCGCGAGCGCGGCCGGCAAAATCCAAATGCGCTCCGCCAGAAAATGCGCCGCGAGCCACGCCGCGCCCGCCGCCCCGAGCGGAGCGCCAGTCAGACCTTCGATATGCCGCACGAACCACGGGCGCGCATTCGCCTGCGCCACCTCGAACTCGCGCACGGTGGTGAGCGTCGGGCGGCACTCGTGCTGACTGGCGAGCGTGGTCGTGGTGAGCGTGCTGACGGAAACGACCGGCACGGTGACGGGCAGGCCCGTGTGCGCAACTTCGGTCGATTGCACCTCAGGTTGAGCGGTGTCGCTGCCGTTAACCGTGTTAGCCATATCGGCGGCCCTGCATCCGGGTGCGGTGGCCGAAAGCATCGCGAAAGTCATCAAGCATGCGGTCGCGACGGCAAGACGGCGCAAGGCCGGCTTCGGCGGCAAGGATCGCTTGGCCAGACCATGACTACGACTACGATTACGACGGGAAAGATCGAGGGACATGAGTAGACCGACTCTCAGGCAAGCCGAATTTGCCGCAAGCGTAGCAGAGCAGACGATTCGCGTCGCCCCCACGTTGCGACGCGCGGCGCAACGCGTACTCACCGTCTGCGCGCTCGCCTTCGGCTTGGTACTCGCGGGCTGCTCCATGTTCAGCGGCACGAGCGCGAAGCAGGCCGTCGCGGCCGTCGACTGGAGCGCGGCGGGCGACGCCATCCTCGTGCAGCTCGACGCCGACGATCTACTCAACGAATACAACAACGAGCCGCATACGCTCCTGCTCGGCGTGGTGCAGACCGCCGACGCCGATTCGTTTCGCAAACTGTCGGCCGATGCCGGCACGCTCGCCTCGACGCTCGGCGAAGCGGCGCCGAATCCCGCGATCCTTCAGCTCACGCGCTACGTCGTGCAGCCGGGCGGTCACACGATCCTCTCGATCGATCGCGCCGCGAAAGCGAAGATGGTCGGGCTGATCGCGGGCTTCTACACGATGGACCCGGCGTCCAGCGCGCGTCTCTTCGAGATTCCGCTCGCCATATCGAATCAGGCGTTCGTCGGCCACGATTATGCGGCGCAACCGCAAACGCTTGCGTTGCGCCTGTCGCTCGGACGTGATGCGATCAGCGACGCCGCGCGTCTGAATCCGGAACCGCCGCAGATCGTCGCCGCGCAAAAACGCGCACAGGCGAAGCAGCAGATCGTGCCGCTCGACGGCGGCGGCAAGGAAGTGCCGCTCACGCCATCGAACGGCGCAGCCGATACCGCCACCATCAAACTCCCCAACTGACGAGCCCGACGTGGAAGACAAGCAAGCCGTCTACTGGCATCAGGGAATGTTTCTGCAGCCGCAGCATTTTCAGCTCGCGGATCAGCACAGCCGTTTCACGCAGACGCCGCTTTACGAAGCCGGCGTGCCGCATTTCTGGGGCGTCGGCGCGCTCGAACTGTCGAGAAGCGCCATCGCGAATCGCACCATCGACGTGCAGCGCGCGCGTCTTCTGTTCCGCGATCATCACTATGCCGAGTATCCCGAGAACGCGGTGATCGCGCCGCGCACCTTCGAGGCAAGCTGGGTGCAGGGCGACCGTCCGCTCAACGTCTATCTCGGCGTGCGCCGCGCGAGCGAGCAGGAAAAGAACGTCACCGAAGTCGGCACGCTCGCCGACGCCGCGAACGTCGCCACACGCTTCGCCACGGTGATGTCCGTTCCCGAGACGCCCGATCTCTATTCCGAAGGCCCCGACGCGCCGCTGCAAACGCTGCGCTATGTGCTGAAGGTGTTCTTCGAATCGGAGCTGGATCATCTGGATCAGTACGAGCTGATTCCCATCGCGCGGCTGGTGCGCGATGGCGACACCGTCGTGCTCGCCGACCGCTTCATCCCGCCGAGTTACGCGCTCGCCGGTTCCGATGCGCTGCGCACGATGCTGCGCGAGATCCGCGACGAGCTTGCAGGACGCGCCCGCCAGTTGCAGGAGTACAAGAATCCGCGCGAGATGCAGAAGGCCGAGTTCGACGCGTCGTACATGCTGTTCCTGCTCGCGTTGCGATCGCTCAATCGCTTTTCGCCGAGCCTGTTCCATCTGATCGAGAGCGAACAGGTGCATCCGTGGCTCGCATACGGCGTGTTGCGGCAACTCGTCGGCGAACTGAGCTCGTTCTCCGAGCGCTTCACCATGCTCGGCGAGATGGACGGCGGCGCCGGTCTGCCCGCTTACGATCACCTCGACCTCGACGGCTGCTTCGGGCGCGCGCGCGTGACCATCGGGCATCTGCTCAACGAGATCACGGTCGGGCCGGAGTTTCTGGTCGTGCTGGAGCCACGCGACGGCGTCTATCACGGACAAGTGCCGCGCAGCGTGTTCGGCAACCGCAACCGCTTTTATCTCGTCGTGCGGACGCAGGAAGATCCGCAATGGGTGGTGGATGGCATCGTCAACGGCGCGCGTTTGTCCGCGCTCGGCGAGATTCCGACGCTCGTGCGCCATGCCCTGCCCGGCCTCGAACTGATTCATATGCCGCACGCGCCGCAGGGTTTGCCGCGTCGCGCGCATTCGTTCTACTTCCGTATCGAACAGGTGAGCGAGCAGTGGGAACTCGTCGAGCGCGAAGGCGATATCGCTCTTCACTGGCTCGACGCCCCCGCCGATCTGCGCGCCGAGATCGTGATCCTGCGGAGATGACGTGCATCTGACCGACACTTTGATCCCCGTCATCGCGCTGGTGCGGCAGACGATCGATACGGCCGCCGCCCCGGCCTTCTTGCGGCCGTCGACGGCGGCGCCTGCCGTTCCAAGGCCCTTGCCCGCCGCGCCGCGTCCGGTTGCATCGCAGCCTGCTTCCGCTGGCGGTTCGCCGTTTGCGCCGCAGCCTATCGGCGAGATGGCCGCCAATGGCAATGCAAGCGCTAACGCTTACGCCAACGCCGTCGCCATCGCCGATGCCCCGCCGGCGCCCGCGCCGCTTCCTTCGCTCGCGCCACGGGCGAGTGTATCGAACGCATCGAGCGGCACGCCCGCCGAGGACGCCGCGCGCGCACGCGCACTCGCCGAAGCGATCGACGAAGCTATCGACCAGGCGCGGCACGACGCGCGCATTCACAATTTCGTGCCATCGGATTTCGACAACGCGCTTTTCGCCGTGCTCGCCTGGGCCGACGAAGTGCTGATCTCATCCGAATGGGCTGGCGCGCCGCACTGGCAGCGTCATCTGATGCAGCGCCGCCACTTCAACACTACGACCGCCGGCGTCTCGTTCTACGCGCGTCTCGACGATCTGCGCGACGATCAGGCCGATGTGCGCGAAGTCTTTGCGCTGTGTCTCGCGCTCGGCTTCAAGGGTCGCTATGCGCAGGAGCGCAGCTCGCGTCAGCTCGACGAACGCCGCCGCGTCACGCTTCAGAAAGTGCTCGACGAAGGCGGCGTTCCGGCCGCCACCGGCGCGGTGCTCTTTCCGCAAGCGTATGTCAGCGAGGAATCGGCGCGCGCGGCGCAAACCGGCGTCGAACCGGCGGCGCGCCGGGTGCGCTGGCGGCTTCGCCGGCAGACGCTCATCGGCTTCGGCTTGCCCGTGGTCGTGCTCGCCGTGCTCTACGGCACCTATCACCTGATCATCGTGCAGATGGTGAACGCTCTTCTTCCGCTCATCCAATGAAAGTCCTGCGCACCGTTCTGCTGTGGCTCCTTGCGCTCGTCGTGCTGGCGCTCGTCAGCTGGGGGCTGACGCTGTATCTCGAATGGCCGTTGTGGGCGTCCGCCGCGATTTTCTTCGGCGCGCTCGGCATGTTCTTCATGTTGATCTTCCTGCGGCGCCTGACGCTTGCGTATCGTTCCCGCAGCATCATCGCGCGGCAGCGGCGTGCCGAACAGGAAGCCGCGCAGCGCGGGTCGCGCACGGGCGCCTTGCGCCGCAAGTTCCGCGATGCCGCGGCGCTCCTGCGCGGTTCGAGCCTGAAGCGTCTCGGCAATCCGCTCTACGTGCTGCCCTGGTACATGGTGATCGGCAGACCGGGCGCGGGCAAGACCACGGCGCTTGCGCGCTCGCGGCTGTCCACTTCGCTGCAGGATCACACGCAACAAGGCGCGCCGGTCCCGCAAACCGAAAATTGCGACTGGTGGTACTTCGACCGCTCCATCGTGCTCGACTGCGCGGGCCGTTATGTCGATGCCGACAACGAAGACGCCGACCGCCGCGAGTGGAATCTGGTGCTGGACCTGCTGTCGCGCTATCGCGGACGCGAAGGCATCAACGGACTCGTGCTCGCCATCTCCGCCGACCGGCTCGTCACGCCGGACCGCGAGGCGATCGATCAGGAAGCGCGCGTGATCCGTGCGCGCATAGAACAGTTGATCCGCCTTTTCGGGCGGCGCTTTCCGGTGTACGTGCTCGTCACCAAGTGCGATCAGCTCTATGGCTTCGAAAGCTGGAGCACGCTCTTGCCCGAGACCGCGTTGAATCAGGCGATGGGTCATCTCGCGCCCGCCACCGCCGACGATCCGCCGACCGAGCGCTTCCTCTCACTGGCCTTCGATGCCATCGTCGAACGACTACGCGCGATGCGGGTTGCGCTGGTTGCGCGGCATCCGCAATCGGCGGTGGAACTGCTGCTGTTTCCGAACGAACTCGACCGCCTGCGCGCGGGCACCGAACTCTTCGTGAAGGCGTGCCTTGGTAACAGCCCGTATCTGGAATCGCCGTTCTTGCGCGGACTGTTCTTTTCGAGCGGCCTGCAGGCCGGCGGCGCGCGCTCTGCGGTGCTGCCGGAGACGCTGCGCCCGATGCCGCCGCACGAACCCTCGACGACCGGCGTGTTCCTGCACGATCTCTTCGGCCGCATCCTGCCGCAAGACCGCAACGTCGGCAAACCTGCCGCGCTCGTCAATCGCTGGTTCGCCGCGACCCAGCATCTAGGCATGCTCGCGTGGGTGATGTTGGCCGTTGCGTTCGGCTTGCTGATCACGATGTCGTTCATCCGCAACGTCAACACGCTGACGCAGATCGAGCGCAGCTATCCATTTCATCAGCGCTTCGACGGCTTGCTCGTCGATGACGCCGCTACCCTCACGCGCAGCAACACCGCGCTGCGCGAGATCGATCGCCGCAACCGCAACTGGCGTTCGCGCTGGATGATCTCCGGCCATATCGACCGCTTGCAGGAACGGCTGCGCCAGCAATACACGCAGCAATATCTGCAGTACATCCGACCAGCCGTCGAACGCGATTTCGATCTGGATTTGCGGCGCGATCTCGTCAACGATACCGACGGCACGCTGCCGCTTAGCATCCTCAACGAAGTGCGCGTGACGAATCTGCTGCGCGCGAAAGTGGCGGGCGCGGATCGTCCGGAACTTGCCGCGATGCCTCAGCCGCTTTATAGCGACATGGCGCCGTGGTCGTCGCAACTCTTCGACCAGATCAACGACTTGCGCATTTCCTATATCGCGTGGTCGGCGACGAATGCGCGCGACATCGTGACGCGCGTGGCGCAACAGCAGGCGACGCTTGCCCAGGCGCTGTACCAGAACCGCATGCACTGGCTCACGCAGCTTGCGCCGATCGACCCGCATCTGCACGATGTCTCGCTCGCCGACTTCTGGCTCGACGCGAACTCGGCGCGCGCGCAATCCCTGCGTCTGGCAAACGTGGATGCTCCGGTTGCGGGCAATGTCGCGGGCGGGCGCATCACGGCGGCGTCGAGCCGTGCAACGGCGCCCGATTCGAAGGCCGTGGAAGCCGCGCGCACCGACGCGCAACTCGCCGAAGCGAACCGGCTCGCGGAGATCAAGGTGCCGGCCGCGTACACGCGCGCGGGACGGGTGGATATCGACGGCTATCTGAAGGAGATTCACCAGGCGGTCGTCGACGATGCGCAACTCGCGCAGCAACAGGCGTTCTTCGACCACGACTATCAGATCGAGCGCTTTCAGGCGTGGCAGAGCTTCGTGCAAACCGTGCCGCAGGGCGAACGCATGCTACCGGGCCGCGACGCCTGGCGCGGACGGCTCGCGACCATCACGCAGAACGCGAGCCCTTATCTGCGCGCGCTCGATCGCGTCAACGACGAGTTCGAAGGCGTGGCCGACGCCCAGTTGCCCGACTGGCTGCAGACCGCTCGACGCATGGGCCGCCTGCGGCGCGATGCCACCGGCGCGCTGATCGCGAGCCGTGCGGGTGGCATCGTGCAAAGCATCAACTCGTTCGGCGGCCAGGCGATCCGCGACAGCATCGCGAGCAGTCCGCTGGCGGGCGCGGCGGCGGTGCGCGTCAATGCGCGGGCGGCATCCGCCATGCGCGACTATTTTCAGGACATCGATCAGATCGCGGCCACCGTCACCGATGGCACCGCGAAGGCATATGGCGTATCGGCTGCGTTTCATGGCTTTGGCGTCGATCCGGCGGTGAAGACATCGCCTGTACACGATGCCGCGCGCGCCCTCCTGCGCCTGCGTGACGAAGTCGATTCCAACGGCGCGGCTGATCAGGCCATCTGGCATCTGATCGGCGGGCCGCTGCATTTCGTGCTGGCTTATACGGAAGAAGAGACTTCGTGCGCGTTGCAATCGGATTGGGACAGCAAGGTGTATTGGCCGTTGCAGGCGGCGACCAGCATGACGCAGGTCGTCGATCAGTTGTACGGTCCGCAGGGTTCGGTGTGGAGTTTTGTCGATGGGCCGGCCAAGCCGTTCCTGACGCATTCGGCGAGCGCGATTTCTGAAGTGCAGACGGCCGATTACAGCGTGCCCTTCACCGCCGCGTTCCTGCCGACGCTCAATTCGGCGGTCGGCAAGCGCACCGCGCAGCTGATGGAAGCACAGCGCGCCAAGTCCCGCGCCGAAGCCGACGCAGCGCAGGCGCAGGCGGCGCAAGAGCAGGCGAAGCAGCAGCAGGCCAATGCGGAGCAGGCCATTGCGAGTGTGAAGCAGCAGATTGCGGCGGCGCAGGCGAAGGCGTATCCGTTGACGATTACGGCGCAGCCTATCGACGTGAATCCTTCAGCGCGCATGCGGCCATTCGCGACCGTGCTGACGGTGCAGTGTGCGGCGGGCGCGCGCACGTTGACCAACTTCAACTTCCCGGTGAGCGACACTTTCAACTGGACACTCGGCCAGTGTGGCGAGGTGAGTTTGCTGATTCGTTTCGATGGCCTGACGCTCTCCAAGCGTTATCGCGGCGATGCGGGCGTGGTCAGTTTCCTGCGCGACTTCCGCGATGGGCACCGATTGTTCACGCCGCAGGATTTTCCGTCGTCGGCGGCGGCGCTCGCGCAGCGCGGCATCGACCAGATAACGGTGCGTTACGAGTTCCGTGGCGAGGACGCGATCATCGATGGCGCGACGCAGCTGGCGCAATTGCAGGACGCGCAGCAGAAAGAGACGCAGCTGCGCCAGCAAGCGATCGATACGCTTGCGGCGCAGACGCAGCAGTTGTTGCTGATCAAGCTGGCGGGTAATGGTGGCGGGACGACGCCGCAGCCGCTACGCGTGTCGTTGCCGCAGCAGATCGGGATGTGCTGGAATGCGCCGGCTTCTCCGGCTGGAACGCAGACGCTGCAAGCGCGTTTCGATAGTCTGCTGGAAGCGCGCGGCCCGTTGGTGACGGCGGCGGCGCCTTCGTTTGCACCGATTCAGTCAGGACCGATGACGGCGCCGGACGTGCCGCCGTTGCCGATCTTGCCGGTTTTGCCGACAGTGCCGGGGTTGTCGGGGGCGGGGTCTTGAGTTCGGTGTTTGGTATCTGGGCGGGGCTTGGGACGCGGCAACGGGCCGGCTCTTCTTTATTGCTGAATACACTATGACACCGGCAACGACGCTGGTTCTTCGTTCTTCCCTTTCTTAGTCGCGCATCATCTCGCGCTCTCGCCATTCAAGCGGCACGGAGTAAACTTCCGTGCCGCCTTATCTAGATATTTCCGCTCTGCTACATCTTCTCAAGGATACTGCCGCCAATGCGCGGGCTTATCCTGATCCTGCAAATGCCGCTCTCGTGCAACGTGTACCGAGTAGTTCATTGACAGTGCCCAATCCGCTGCCTCTTTCTGCGTTTTAGTTTCCTTTACCTCTTTTCGGTCAACGATTACCACGTGATGCGTCGTGCCCTTACCCTTTTCATTTGATAACGGCCTATGCGCAACATAAGCGTGCTTCTTCACAATAAATTCCTCGACTAAATTAATGGAAACTAAGTTCTTACTGCCGCATAGACATCAGGCTGTCCGCTAATTTTTTCAATGCCAGTATTTTCTGAATATTTTGAATGCGCGTCCTTGTCTGCTTCGGCATTCTTCGTTGCTAAGAGCGAAGCGGCGGTATCGCCAGGAAGTGCCATGCTTCGCTATCGGGCTCGGCGTTAATTTAGATGCGCTAATTTCTGATGAAGGCGAGCGCGGCCCCGATGATGTCGCGTTGTCAGTTCGAAACCATTGCGCGCATGCCCGAGCAGGATCAGCAACTCGTGCGCGGCGTGCTCGATGCGTTGATCTTCAAGAATCAGGCGCGCGCAATGACGCGCGTGACCGAGAGTGAGAAGCAGCTCGCGCGTAAAGACAGTAAGAAGGGGTAGGGACCACAGCGGTAAATGGAGCGCGGCTGGGAGTTAACACTCGCGGCCCGCTGACCAGTTCACTTGACGGCCTGAATATGACTAACGCCGATCCTAAAGCACGTTCGCCTGTCGCGGAACGGGTGCTGACAGTGCAGCAGCTCTCCTGCGAGCACAACCAACTGGCATAAGCAGTATCACAGCAGCTTCGAACGGCGGCCTGCGCCCAAGTTTCCAACCTATGTTCTCTGGATTTGCCTCACTGGACGATGGCTTGAATAGGCGGGCTACTGGAACCGTGGGTGGCGCGCGTTGAGCAAGCGAACGAGGCGTTGTCAGGCGGCCGTCGTCACGCGTCGCGCGCGACCGCCTTCCCCTACACGCCCCCCAACGCCAACTTCACCGCCGCAGCCGCATCGATCTTCGCAATGCGCGCGACCAGTGCAGTCGCTTCGGCATGCGCATCGTTTTGCTGATACAGCGCGTGCGCCGCGCTCAACGCCTCCAGCGCGAGTTGCGGCGTCCAGCGGTCGAGCTCATGCCGATCCACTTCGCCGACGATCATCTGCGCGAACGGCCGCAGCGGCGCGTTCGGCCGATGCGCCAGCATCAATTCGCTCAAGTGGATGGTCGCGCGCAGGCGTTGTTCCGGATTCGTGCCCAACGTCGCGCCCTGGAGCGCCACTGCCGCCGCTTCGAGGTCGCCCGCCGCGGCGAGCGAGCGCGCCGTGCCGAGCGCCACCGCGAGCGCATCCGGCGCCGCGCCGCCGCCCGAACCCGTCGCCGCATTGCGTTGCAGGCTCGTGATCCATTCGAGCGTCGCGCCATCCGCGAAAGGCTTGCCATCCGCGAAAGTCAGATTCGGCAACTCCGGGGCGCGGCGCAACAGTTGCAGCGTCGCCGCGTTCACTTCGGCGAGCGCGTCCGCGAACGGCTCGCCAAGATTCACAAGCGCCTGCGCGCTCGCGCGATTCAAATCCATCCAGAACGGAAACGCCGGCAAGTTCGCCTCTGCGAACGTGAGCGTGTCCTCGGGCGCATCGCCGGATTGCAGGCGGTCCAAGGCAATCGCCAGTTCCGCGATCGGCCCCGGAATGCGCGTCTGGCCACGCTCGGCAAGCGGCGCGGTTTCGATCGCGCCCCACGCCGCAAGCCGATTCAGCCGATACGCCTGCGCATCGCTCGCCCGATTGCCACGCCGGAAGCCCGCCAGCGTCACCAGCCGCTCGGCGATCTGCTCGAAGGCGCGGTCGGCATCGGCATCGGACACAATGGCCGCGCTCGAAAGCGGCGCGACGGCAAGCGATGCGGCAGCGGCCGGCGCAGAAGGACGCGAGATTTGTGCTGGTCGTGTCTCCGCCGACGCGACAGGCGCGTCTACAGCAGGCACGGGCTCGGGCACAGCTTCCCGAACCGGCAACGTGCGAATCTGATTGAGCAACGGCCGCACGCTCGGCGCGTCCGGGTCTTTCTCGGCAAGACGCGTATCGATGGCTTCGAGGCGCATCTGCAACGCATCGATCAATGCGCGCTCCTGCTGCGTATCGCGGTCCACCTTGTCCACGACGAACTGAACCGCCCGCTCGAAAATCCACGACAACGCGTTGCGCCGCGCCCGCAAGCGCGAGAGGCCCGGATGCAGCGTTTCCCAGTAATTCGCGAGCAGATCGTCGATGACCGTCAAGCCGCTCGCAAGGCCTTCGAGGCCGGAACGGCGCATGAGTGCGCCCGCGAGATAACACGCGACGAGCAAGTCCTTGCCGCGTTCGGCGAGCAGCACGGTGGCAGCGCGCTGCACCACGTCCCAGTCCGTGCCGGCCGCCGCGCTCGGGCTGTTGAGTTTGTCGATCTCGGTCTGCAAGCGATCGAAGTCGGGATCGTCGCGGACATCGCCGCCAGCGGGGTTGTCCGGCGTAATGGGCGCGGAACCGAGCGTATCGAAAGGAGGACTCATGGCTTATTCGTCGAGGATAAATCGGGAAACACGCAAAGGTCGATCACCACACTTCCTCGATTTCCGCATTCAGGTAGTAGCCCGCGCCGCGTTCCGTGCACAGCAGCTTGGGCGCGCGCGCATCTTCCTCGATCTTGCGACGCAGCCGCAAGATCTGGACGTCGATGGCGCGGTCATAGACATCGTCGAACGCGCGGGTGCGCTCGATCATGTGTTCGCGCGACACCACGCGATTAGGCGCGCCGAGCAGCACGACCAGCAAATTGAACTCGGCGTTGGTGAGGGTAACGGTCTCGTCGTCCTGCGACTTGAGGCGGCGCGTGTTCAGATTCAGCGTCCAGCCGCCGAAGCGATACGCGCGCGGCAGCTTTCCGCGCGTGATCGGCGCGCCCTGCGCCGCGCCCGCGCCCGTACGCCGCAGCACGGCGCGCACGCGGGCGAGCACTTCGCGCGGCGAAAACGGCTTGGTGACGTAATCGTCCGCGCCGAGTTCGAGGCCCATCACGCGGTCGGCTTCCTCGGTGCGGCCCGTGAGGCAGATGATCGGCATGGCACCGCCCTCGCCGCCCGCGCGCCATTCGCGCGCGAGTTCGAGGCCGTCGCCGTCGGGCAGGCCGAGGTCGAGCAACACGAGATCGAAGGTATCGGCGGCGAGGCATTCGCGCGCTTCGGCGGCGGATGCCGCGCCTTCGGTCGTCATGCCGTGTCCGGCTAGATATTCAACGAGCAGAACACGCAAGGAATGGTCATCGTCGACGATCAATATGCGGGGTGAACTCGGCATGGCGTTAGCGCGTGGCTTCGTGTGAGTGATAAAGCGCCTGCACCGCGCGCGAAAAATCGGCGCGGCCAAACGGTTTGGCGAGAAACGGCACGCTCACGCCCGCGGCGATATGCGCGCCCTGCCGCGCCCCGCTGATCAAGAGCGCGGGCAGCGCGGGACTGCGTTCGCGCGCGGCGACGATGAGTTCGTCGCCGCGCAGGTCATCCATTTCGATGTCGCTGACGAGGAACGCGAAGCCGTGCGGATCGGCTTGCAATGCGTCGAGCGCGGTGGCGGGCGACGCGTAGCTCGCAGGCTCGAAGCCGGATTCGGCGAGCCAGTCTTCGAGGAGCGCGCGGAGGGTGTCGTCGTCTTCGACAAGGAGGACGGGCTCGCCTTGGCCGATGGGAGCGTTGGGCTCGGTGCAGGGCGTGCCCGGCGCGTGAGCCGCATCGATCGCTCGCGACATGGACGCAATGCTCGGCGCTGTCGCCAAATAATCCGCGTTAGCCTTTTCTCCATCCGACGGCGACGCATCGGTTCCGATAGTCGACCGCGGCGGCGTCACATAAACCGCATCCGCATCACTAGCCTCACGCATTCCCCCGTCGCCCAGGCCACCGCGCGGCCCCGTCGCCACACCCTTCACGCGCTTCGCCGGCAACAACACCCGAAACATCGCCCCACCCAGCGGCCCGTTTCCGACCGTAATCCCGCCGTCGTGATCCGCGACGATTCCCGCCGCGATCGACAACCCCAACCCATGCCCGCTCTGCTTGCGCTTGGTCGAAAAGAACGGGTCGAAAATCCGCGATGCGATATCCGGCGCAATCCCGGGCCCATCGTCGTGCACTTCCAGAATCACCGCGGTGCGCTCCGGCACGCGCCCGACATCCGCGATTTCCTCGCGCGGCACGCCCGCCGACACGCGCAGGATCACCCAGCTGCGCGCCGCCTGCGCCGCGTTGCGCAGCAGGTTCAAAAGCACCCGCACGAGCTGCGCATGATCGCCCGCGACAGGCCACGCATCGATGCCGCTGGCGCCCAGGCGAACGTCGTCGTATTCCACGGCAATCGTCACCGGCCCGCGATGATCCGCCGTCGCCAAACCCACCGCCTCGTCGATGACCACGCGCATCGACACCGGTTCGCTACGTCGCGGACTGCCGCGCCCGACCGCGAGCAGCATCTGCTCGGTCATCGCGGTGCCGCTTCTGACTGCCGCCAGCACGTGTTGCAGCGGACGGCGCGCATCGGCATCGGCGGGAAGAAGTTCATCGGCGTATTCGGCGTGGCCGCGCACGGCGCCCAGCACATTGTTGAAATCGTGTGCAATGCCGCTCACCAAAAGGCCGAGCGATTCGAGCTTCTGCACGCGTTGCAGACGCGCCTCGTAACCACGCCGTTCGAGCAGCGCGACCGCCACGTAAAACACCAGCGTGCACAGCACGGCGAGGTCGATCTGCAACTGCCGCACGCCGACGATGCCGTTTTGATGGTACGAACCATTGCCCGTCACCGTGAGCGCCACGCCTGTCGTCACGATGACGAAAGCCGCGAGCGTCGCCGCGCGGATCGACCCGGCGACCGCCGCCCAGACGAGCAGCAGAATCAGCAGCAAATGCTCGGTCTCGTCAGGAAGCTGGATGCGGAACGCCTCGATCATCAGCGCCGCGCCGCACAGCGCCGGCACGACGACGACCCACGCGCGCACCGGCCGCGCATCCGGATCGGGCGGCGTAGTCCACGCGAGCAGACCGGGCACGAGGACGAGCATCGCCAGACCGTTGCTGCCCATGATGGTGCGCCAGACATCGATGAGATCGCGACCGCCAATCGCATGCGATAGCGCGCTACCCGCGAGCGCCATCGCGAAAACGGTGCCAAACGGCAGCAATAGCAGGAAGCGTGTGAAGCGCGCGGTGGTATCGAGACGCGCGCGGCGGCTCACAAAGCGCCAAGCAAGCCCGACGCCCACGCCCACGCCGAGCACGTTGACGAGCGCGAAGGACGCATCGACCCAAAGCGGGAACACGTCGAACTGACCGACGATGACCATCGCGATGAAGATCGCGACGAGCGCGGCCGGCCATTCGCCGAGCGGCCGACGCCAGAGATAGGCCACCGCCATCGCCGGGGCGGGCCACACCACCGCCGCCAACGCCGAACCGGTGCCGAGCGTGTCGAGCGGTGTCGAAAGGACGCCGTAAACCACGCCCAAAAACAGGGCGCGCCGCAAGCCCGCCACATAGTGACGCGCGCCGGTAGCGGGCAGACCGTGCGGCGCGGCGGCGGCCGCACGAACGTCATTGGTCACAGTGGCCCCCGGTTGAGCGAGCGCATCGGCGATAAGCATTCCGATACGACCTGAGATTTATCTTAGAAATGGTCGCAAGTGTAATGCGGGCTAAAGCAACGCACAACGCAGCGCACAAATCGCGCAACAGGCGACCGAACGTTCGCGAACCCAGGCAGTTGCGCGTTCGTTACGGATGAAACATGCGGCGCCCTTGGCGCAACACGGCTGCAACGGCGCCCGCCGACACTACAAACATGCGCCGGACCTGAAGAGAACGGCGCTCCAACCCGAACAACCTAGAAGAGGTGAATCATGCCGATGCCGTGCTATCTGACCGTCGAAGGTCAAAACCAGGGAAAAATCGAAGGCGCCACGAAGGTGCAAGGTCACGAAGGCAAGATCCTCGTGCAAGCCGTGGATCACACCATCGAAATTCCGAAAAGCCCGCAGACCGGACTGCCCACCGGCAAGCGCGTGCATGGCGCGATGAAGGTGAGCAAGGAGATCGACAAGTCGAGCCCGAAGCTTTATCAGGCGTTGACGTCCGGCGAACAGTTGAAGACCGTCACGCTCGAGTTCTATCGCATCTCGCCGAAAGGCACGGAGGAAAAGTACTACACCGCCAAGCTCGAGAACGCGATCCTGACCAACATGAAGTCATGGACACCGAACTGCCTCGACCCGAACAACCGGCAGATCGGACACATGGAGGACCTCGCGTTCACCTACGAAAAGATTACCTGGACCTACGAGCCGGACGGTATCGAAGCCGAGGATTCATGGCTCGCGCCGAAGGCCTGAGCCACATGGACAGCTGCTGGACATACGCTCGAAAGCCTTGTCGCACAAGGGTTTTCGAGCGCTGAAGCCGCGTCTTCGGAGGCCGCCGTATACGGCTTGTCGAGGACGATCTTTAGAGCATATGAACTGATAAAAATGCGTTGGGTTTTTGAGATACGTCTGTTTATAATGGCTCGCACTCAATTCCGGGACAGGCACTCACGCCTCAAGGACCGTTTCCCATCCGGACTCGCCGATCCTTTCGCTCAATCGCGGGCAGAGCATCCGACAGTCTGAAGCGGCTCACATCCGCCCCGCGCCGCACCCCGCATTCCGTATCACGCAATTTCGTTAGTTATCCCGTGCTCAGGCGATGGCTGCCCGCCCGAGCGTATGCAGTGGCGGCGGCCCGCGTCAGTCGCACGGTGCGCGAGACGCGTTTTCATCGATGTCCGCACTGCCAGCGCGGCGCCGTGAATCTGGAGATGGAAATGGCAAATGATGGTTCGGTTGCTCCGAAGGAACGCGTCAATATCGTCTATCGCCCGGCCACGGGAGACGCGCAGGCAGAAGTGGAACTGCCGCTCAAGTTGCTCGTGCTCGGCGACTTCACGTTGCGTCAGGACGACGTACCGATCGAAGACATGAAGCCGATCAACGTCGACAAGGACAACTTCAACGAAGTGCTGAAAGGCCAAAAGCTCGGCCTGCAACTCTCGGTGCCGAACAAGCTCGACGAGAAAGCCGGTCCCGACGACGTGCTCTCGCTCGACCTGAAGTTCGACTCGATCAACGACTTCACGCCCGATGCGCTCGCGGAACGCATTCCCGAACTGCGTCAGATGCTCGAACTGCGCGACGCCCTGAAGGCGCTGAAAAGCCCGATCGGCAATCTGCCCGACTTCCGCAAGCGTCTGCAAGAGCTGATCCAGGACGAAGGCGTGCGCGCGCGGCTGCTCGGCGAACTCGGCGCACAAGACAAGTAACGCGGAACCAGCACTTCGTAGATGAAGGAGATTGAATTGAGCGACGAACAACAGCAATCCGGCGCAGCGGCGCCGGCAGAGGCCGCGGCGGGCGAAGTCTCGCTGCTCGATCAACTGGTGGAGTCGGCCCGCATCAAGCCGGGCGACGAAGCGTACTCGATCACGCGCCAGGGTATTCAGGCGTTCGTCGCGCAATTGCTCGAACCGCAGCGTTCGGTCGAACGCGTCACGGCCGCGACCGTGGACGACATGATCGCGAGCCTCGACCGCAAGCTGTGCGCGCAGGTCGATGCCATCCTGCATCACGATGACTTCCAGAAGCTGGAGTCGTCGTGGCGCTCGCTCAAGTTTCTGGTGGACCGCACCAACTTCCGCGAGAACATCAAGATTCAGTTGATGAGCGTGAGCAAGCAGAAGCTGCTCGACGACTTCCAGGACGCGCCCGAGATCACCAAGTCAGGGCTGTACAAGAACGTCTATACGGCCGAATACGGCCAGTTCGGCGGCCAGCCGTTCGGCGCGATTATCGCTAACTACGAGTTCAATGCAAGCGCGCCCGATGTCAAACTGCTGCAATATTCGGCAAGCGTCGCCGCGATGGGTCACACGCCTTTCGTCGCCGCCGCCGGCGCGGATTTCTTCGGCATCGACTCGTTCGATCAGTTGCCGAACCTGAAAGATCTGTCGTCCATCTTCGAAGGTCCGAAGTACGTCAAGTGGAACGCCTTCCGCGAAAGCGAAGATGCGCGCTACGTCGGCCTGACCGCACCGCATTTCCTCCTGCGCGTGCCGTACGGCCCGGAAACGGCGCCTTCGAAGAAATTCAACTACAAGGAAGACGTCTCGAGCGGTAACGACCAGTTCCTGTGGGGCAACGCGGCCTTCGCGTTTGCCACGCGTCTCACCGAAAGCTTCGCGGACTACCGCTGGTGCGCCAACGTGATCGGCCCGCAAGGCGGCGGCACGGTGCAGGACTTGCCGGTGTATTCGTTCGAATCCATGGGCGAGATCCAGAACAAGATCCCGACCGAAATCCTGATTTCCGAACGACGCGAGTTCGAGCTGGCCGAGCAAGGTTTCATGGCGCTCACCATGCGCAAGGACAGCGACAACGCCGCGTTCTTCTCCGCCAACTCGGCGCAGAAACCGAAGTTCTTCGGCCAGTCGAAAGAAGGCAAGGAAGCCGAGCTCAATTACAAGCTCAGCACGCAATTGCCGTACATGTTCGTCATGAGCCGCATGGCGCACTACATCAAGGTAATGCAGCGCGAGAACATCGGCACGTGGAAGGAGCGCGGCGATCTGGAGAAGGAACTCAACAACTGGATTCGCCAGTACGTCGCCGACATGGACAACCCGAGTCCGGGCGTGCGCAGCCGCCGCCCGTTGCGTCAGGCCGAAATCAACGTGCTCGACGTGGAAGGCGAACCGGGCTGGTACAAGGTCGACATGAAGGTGCGTCCGCACTTCAAGTACATGGGCGCGTCGTTCACGCTGTCGCTCGTCGGCAAGCTGGAAACTGCCTGATGCGCGCATCGGGTTCGAGGCAGCCGCGAACATAAGCGGCGCTTCGGCCAGGTTTCATCCGTAACACGCGGGCGGTCACCTGCAACGAGGCGGTAACCGCCCGCGCTCACACTGTGTTCATGCGCTCCGACACCTACACGTAAATGGGCGCATCGAGTCGATGCATCAAGTCAAGAAGCGACACGCGGACAAACCATAACGGCAACTGGAGGCCACCATGCCGATGCCATGCTACCTGACCCTCGAAGGTCAGAATCAAGGAAAGATCGAAGGTTCCACGAAGGTTCAGGGCCACGAAGGCAAGATCCTCGTGCAGGCCGTGGATCACACCATCGAGATCCCGAAGAGCCCGCAAACGGGTCTGCCCACGGGCAAGCGCGTGCATGGCGCGATGTCGGTGACCAAGGAAATCGACAAGTCCAGCCCGAAGCTCTATCAGGCGCTCACCTCCGGCGAGCAAATGAAGACCGTGACGCTGGAGTTCTATCGCATTTCGCCGAAGGGCACGGAAGAGAAGTACTACACCGCCAAACTCGAGAACGCGATCCTCACGCACATGCAGTCCTGGACGCCGAACTGCCTCGACCCGAACAACAAACAGATGGGTCACATGGAAGATCTCGCGTTCACCTACGAAAAGATCACGTGGACCTACGAGCCGGACGGCATCGAAGCCGAAGACTCGTGGCTCGCGCCGAAGGCCTGACGCATTCCAAATCACGCATGACGCGGCGGCGGACTTACGCCGCTGCGTCGATCGGGACCGTCGATGAGAGAGCGCAGGCTGCTGGAACGCATATCCGGCTGGGAACAGGGCGCGGTGCGCACCAACGAGACCAGCACCGAGGTGCTCGTGAGATCCGTGATGGAGCATCTGTCGCGCATCCTCAATACGAGACAGGGCAGCGTGCAGCTCGATCCGCAATTCGGCGTGCCCGATTTCACGAATATCGCGGGCGGGCTGGAAGGCGGATCGACGGGCGAAATCGAGGAAGAGATTCAACGCATGGTGTCGCGTTACGAACCGCGCGTGCTCAACCCGAAAGTGCATCTTTTGAGCGACCGCAGCGACGTGATGTCGATCCGCTTCAGTCTCGATGGCACGCTCGCCGTGAACGATCGCGAGATTCCACTGCGCCTGTCCACCACCGTGAATTCCGATGGCCGCGTCACCGTGCTTTGACGCCTTGACGGCCCGCGACCGATCCCGACGATGCTCAATCGCTATTACGAAAACGAACTCACCAAGCTGAAGACGCTTGCCGTCGAGTTTGCCGAGGCCAATCCGGCGCTCGCGCCGATGCTCGCAGGCCGCTCGACCGACCCGGACGTCGAACGCCTGCTCGAAGGCGTGGCCTTCCTCACGGGTCTTGCGCGCCAGAAGCTCGACGACGAGTTCCCGGAGTTCATCCAGGAACTCTCCACGCTGCTGTTTCCGCACTATCTGCGTCCGGTTCCCGCGACGACGATGGTGCTGTTCGAGCCGCGCGGCGCGCTCACGGAAACCGCGAGCGTGGCGGCGGGCGTGGAGCTGGCATCGGCGCCGGTGGACGGCACGCCCTGCCGTTTCCGCACGACCCAGGCCGTGGACGTGCATCCGCTCACGCTCGCCGCGCGGCTTTCAGCGGGCGAAGGACGCACGCCTTCCATCGATCTCGACTTCAGCTTGCGCGGGCTCGATCTCGCGCGCTGGCAGACGAAGTCGCTGCGGCTCTTTCTGGCGGGCGGCTACAGCGATGCCTCCAAACTCCTGATGCTGCTCATGACCGAAGTGACGTCGGTGCGGCTGACGGCTAGCGGGGTATCGACGGAACTGGGCGCGCGTTCGCTCGTCCCGTCGGGCTTCGACAGCGAGCTCGTGCCGTATCCGAGTCACGCGTTTCCGGGGTATCGCAGTCTGCAAGAGTTCTTCGTGCAGCCGGAGAAATTCCTGTTCCTCGACCTGAACGGGATCGACAAGCTGCGCGGCGCCACCGGCACGACGTTCTCGGTCACGCTGTGCCTCAAACGTTTGCCCGTATGGCTCACCGAATTGAGCGCCGACGCCTTCATGCTCAACGTGACGCCCGTCATCAATCTGTTCGAGCATCACGCCAATCCGATCACGCTGGATCATCGGCAAATGGACTATCGCGTGAGCCCGGAAGGCGCGAACCGTCAGCATTACCAGATTCATTCAGTCGACAAGGTCACGTCGTATCGGCAAGGCGTGGCGCAGCAGCGCGTGTACCGGCCATTCGGCGTGCTCGGGCACGCGGCATCCGCCGCGACGGCGAGCGAAGACCAGCGCGCGCCGGGCGATCTCGTCTATCACACGTCGTTGCGCCCCGCCGCCGTCGGCAACGAGACTGAGCTGTATCTCTCGGTGGCGTATCCGCCCGAGGCCACGCCGCAGACCGAAACGCTTTCCATCGAGCTGACCTGCACCAACCGCTATCTGCCCGAGAGCCTGCGTTACGGCGATCTCAGCGAGCCAACCAGCAGTTCGCCCGAGCGCCTCAAGTTCCGCAATATCCGGCCGATGACACCGGTGGTCAATCCGCCCGTCGGCGAGGCGTTGCGTTGGCGGCTGCTCGGTCACGCCGCGCTCAACTTCCTCTCGCTCGCGGATGCCGCCAACCTGCGCGCCCTCCTCTCGCTCTACGTGTTCTCTGAGCGCCAGGAGCAAGGCCACGAGGCGGCGAACCGCAGACGCATCGCGGGCCTGAAGGAGATGAGCGTCACGCCCGAAGTGCGGCTCTTCGGGCGCAACATGCTTCGCGGTCAGCTGATCCGCGTGCGCTGCGAGATGGATCACTTCGCGGGCGCGGGCGATCTCTACGTGTTCGGCAGCGTGCTGGACCGTTTTCTCGGCGCCTACGCAAGCATGAACACGTACACGCGATTCGAGCTGGAAGACATTTTCTCCGGAGAGGTATTCAGATGGACGCCGCGGCTCGGTCAACAAGCTCTGCTCTAGACGACGCGCTATTTGAGCAAGGCGAACGCTTTGCGTATTTTCAGGCGGTGCGCCTGCTGCGCCGCCGCGCGCGTCTTGCGGGCGACGATCCGGAACGCCTGCGCGTGCGTCCGCGTCTTGCGCTCGGCTTTCCCGAAAGCGATATCGACCAGATCGAGCGCGATCTGCCGCGCCGTCATGCCGATCTCGACGACGACGCGCCCGAGCCCGCGCCGACGCCGCGAATTACCGCGAACTTCTTCGGGCTATACGGCGTGTCCTCGCCGCTGCCGAGCTTCTATACCGAAGACCTGATCGAGGAAGAACGCGAAGGCCGCAGCGGGATGCGCGAGTTTCTCGACATCCTGCATTACACGCTGTATCCGCTGTTGTTCGAAAGCTGGGTCAAGTACCGGCCGCACGTGCGCGTGGTCGAGGAAGGCGACACGGCGATGCTCGAACGCCTGTATGCGTTCGTCGGCCTGCACGAGCGCTCCATGCGCCGCGACGACACGCCCGGCGTCTCCGACATGCTGCGCTACGCGGGCCTCTTCTCGCAGCGCCCGCATTCGGCGCTTGGCCTGAAAACGCTGCTCGCCGATGCCTTCGCGCCCGCCGACGTGCATATCGTCAATTGCGTGGAAAGCTGGCTGCCGATTCCCGACGATCAGCGTCTCACGCTCGGCGATGGCCGTCATGCGCTCGGCGTCGAATGCTATCTCGGACAAGAGAGCCGCGATGCCAACAATCATGTGCGAATCGAGTTGCGCGGCCTGCCGCTGGCTCTGTTCGAAGCGTTGCAGCCAGGCCGGCGCGAGTACGAGCGTCTGCGTTTTTTCACGCGCTATTACCTGACCGAACCGTTCGACGTGACGGTGCTTCTCGAACTGCGCGCGGGTCTCGCCGAGAACGCCCGCACGGGCGGCATGCAATGGAACGCGCTGGGCCGCGACACGTGGCTCGCGCCGCGCGCGAATGCCGTGCAGCGTCCGGTCAGCTTCGCGATCTGAACCACCGATATCAAGAGACACGAGAGGAGCCCAAGCCATGTTGCTGGTCGATCTGAAACCGCTGGTGAGCCGGCTCAACGGCTACTGCCGGCAAGCGCTCGAAAACAGCGCCGGTCTGTGCATCTCGCGCGGCCAATACGAGATTTCCGTCGAGCACATGCTCGTCAAGCTGCTCGACGATCCGCAAAGCGATATCCCGCTTTTGCTGCGCGAACAGAACATCGATGCCGCGCTCTTTCGCCGCGCGCTCGATCAGTCGATAGAAGATTTGCGCGGCGGCAATACGGGCCGGCCGGTGTTCTCGCCGGTGCTGCTCGAACTGCTTCAGGATGCGTGGCTGATCGCCTCGGTGGACTTGCTCGAAACGCGCGTGCGTTCCGGTGCGATCCTGCTCGCGTTCCTCGCACGCGCCACTTTCTATGCAACCGGCGGCTATGCCGACATGCTGCGGCCGATCAACCGCGAGAGCTTGCTCGCGCGCTTCGGCGCGGCGTCGGCGGCGTCGATAGAGCAGACGGCGGCGGGCACTTCGTCGGCATCGGAAGGCGGCGCGAACGCGGCGGCCGGTTCGGACGGCAGCGCAATCGCCAAGTACTGCGAGAACTTCACCGAGAAGGCGCGCGAGGGCAAGATCGATCCTGTTTTCGGACGCGACGCCGAAATCCGCCAAATGGTCGATATCCTCGCGCGGCGGCGCAAGAACAACCCGATCTGCGTGGGCGATCCGGGCGTCGGCAAGACGGCGGTGGTCGAAGGACTGGCGCTGCGTATCGTCGATGGCGACGTGCCCGAGTCGTTGCGCGACGTGACCATCCTCGGTCTGGACATGGGCATGTTGCAGGCGGGCGCGAGCGTCAAGGGCGAATTCGAAAACCGGCTGAAGGGCATCATCAACGAGATCAAGGCATCGGTGAAGCCGGTGATCCTGTTCATCGACGAGGCGCATACGCTGATCGGCGCGGGCGGTCAGGCGGGCACGTCGGACGCCGCGAACCTCTTCAAGCCGGCGCTCGCGCGCGGCGAGTTGCGCACCATCGCGGCGACCACCTGGGCCGAGTACAAGAAGTACTTCGAAAAAGACGCGGCGCTCGCGCGGCGCTTCCAGCTCGTGAAGCTCGACGAACCCGACTTGCCGACCGCGGTGCTGATCCTGCGCGGCCTGAAGGAACGTTACGAAGACGTGCACAAAGTCGTGATGCGCGACGACGCCATCGTGGCCGCCGCCGAATTGTCGAGCCGCTATATCACCGGGCGCCAGTTGCCGGACAAGGCCGTCGATCTGCTCGATACCGCGTGCGCCCGCGTCAAGGTGCTGCAAAGCGCGAAACCCGATGTGCTCGAAGACACCGAGCGCCGCATTCAGGCGTTGGAGCGCGAACGGCGCGGACTCGAACGCGATCGCGACAACATGCAGCCGGTGGACGACGAACGCCTCGCCGCCATCGCCGATGCCCTGCCTTCGCTCGAAGCCCGCGCGGCGGATTTGCGCGTGCGCTGGCTCGCGCAGAAGGAAGCGGGCGAGGCGCTCGTCGCGGCACGGGGAGCCGTGGCCGCCGCACGCGCCGCCGCGCAACCCGAAGCGCAGATCGACGCCCTGCGCGACGCCGCCAAGCGCGCCGAAGCCGATTTGCGCGAGGCCCAGGGCGATCAGCCGATGGTGCGCGTGGACGTCGATCCCGACGTGGTCGCGAAGGTCGTCAGCGACTGGACCGGCATTCCGCTCGGCAAGGTGCAGCGCGATCAGGCGCAGACCATCCTGAACATGGAAACGACGCTCGCCAGACGCGTGCGCGGTCAGGATCACGCGATGCATCAGATCGCCGAAGTGCTGAAGTCGTCGGCGGCGGGGTTGAAGGACCCCGAGCAACCGATGGGCGTGTTCCTGCTCGCGGGACCGTCGGGCGTCGGCAAGACGGAAACGGCGCTGACTGTCGCCGACATTCTCTTCGGCGACGAGAAGTCCACCGTCACCGTCAACATGAGCGAGTTCCAGGAGCGCCATAACGTGAGCCGTCTGATCGGCTCGCCGCCGGGTTATGTCGGCTATGGCGAAGGCGGTCTTCTGACCGAAGCCGTGCGTCAGCGTCCTTACTCGGTCGTGTTGCTCGACGAAACCGAGAAGGCGCATCTCGACGTGATGAACCTGTTTTACCAGGTGTTCGACAAGGGCATGCTCTCGGACGGCGAAGGCAAGGAAATCGACTTCTCCAACACGGTCGTGTTCCTGACTTCGAACCTCGCCACCGATGTCATCACCGAACTCACGGCGAACGGCGAGCGTCCCGACGACGAGACCATTCTCGCCGCCGTGCGGCCGATCCTCTCCGCGCACTTCAAGCCCGCGCTGCTCGCGCGCATGACCGTGATTCCGTACTACACGCTGCCGACGGATGCGCTCGCGGGCATCGTGCGCCTGAAGCTCGACAAGATCGTGAAGCGTCTCCTGGGCGCCAACAAGATTCGTCTCGCGTACACGGACAAGGTCGTGGACACCATCGCCGCGCGCTGCACGGAAGTGGAAACGGGCGCGCGCAACATCGACTTCATTCTGCGCGGCACCGTCATGCCGATGCTCTCGCACGAGATCCTTATCCGCATGAGCGAAGCCGAGCAGCCGACGCACGCCGAGCTCGACGTGAACGACGAAGGCGTGTTCGTCGTGTCGTTCGGTTTCGAGCCTGCCGAGGCGAAAGCCGCTGTCATCGAGGAAGAAGCGCAATGAAGCAAGTATGGGTCACGGCGCTCGCCAAAGACGAAGCGCGCATCGCGCAAGTGGCGGCGACGCTCAAGCGCTACGGGATCGCGGCGCAAGGCCACGTATGGCTCGACGAACCGGACAAGGCCGTCGCGCGTGTCGTGCTCGACGCGATGCAGGCGGCCGACGCGTGGATCGTCCTCGTCGATGAAGCGGCGCTCGCCAAACCATCCGTGCGCTATGGCTTGTCGCTTTTGTACGCGAGCCTGCAGGCATCGCGCGGCGCGGCGCCGCCGGTGCTGTTCCTCACCGCTTCGGGCGATACCGTGCCGCCACCGTTGTTCGCCGGTGCGCTCACCTTCGCCGATCGGAACGCCGCGTGGCCCGCGAAGCTCGTCGCCGCGCTCGCACGTGCGCCGAAGCAGGCGCCGTTGGCGGCGCTCGGCGGCTATCGCCTGACGCTGTGGGGCGACGAGAACATCGGTCAGTGGTTCGAGATCGGCTCGCTCGAAGGGCCGCTTGCGGGCTTCGCGTTCGGCGTGCCGCGCAGCGACGAAGTATCGATCGACTTTCAGGCGGTCGGCGCACGCGGCGCGCTGCCGGCAAAGACCACGCTCGAATACGCACAGGAGGGTTTGCGCATGCAGATTGGCGGCACGGATTACGTGAGCTGGGCGGTGAGGAATGCGATCGGCCCGGACGATTCGTACTTCGTGCGCGTGCGCGGCTGCCCGGCCACGCTGCTGCTCATGCCTTATCCCGAAGGCGACGACGTCGAAGCGACGATCGTTCGGCTCGGATAACACCGCCATGTTTCGGATGTAACAAACCCGCGCCCCACTCGAAACGAAGCCGCAACGCGGCGACCTTAATCTGTACTCATGCGCTGAACGAGATCGAAGGCGCAAGCGGCCAGGCAAACACACAGCGCGCCGCCAACCCAAACTAACTGGAGATTAATCATCATGCCGATGCCCTGCTACCTCACCCTCGAAGGCCAGAACCAAGGAAAGATCGAAGGCTCCACCAAGGTTCAAGGCCACGAAGGCAAGATCCTCGTGCAAGCCGTGGATCACACCATCGAAATTCCGAAGAGCCCGCAAACTGGTCTGCCGACCGGCAAGCGCGTGCATGGCGCAATGACGGTGACGAAGGAAATCGACAAGTCGAGCCCGAAGCTGTATCAAGCGCTGACGTCGGGCGAACAGTTGAAGTCGGTGACGCTCGAGTTCTACCGCATTTCGCCCAAGGGCACGGAAGAAAAGTACTACACGGCCAAGCTCGAAAACGCGATCCTCACGCACATGCAGTCGTGGACGCCCAATTGCCTGGACCCGAACAACCGTCAGATGGGCCACATGGAAGACCTCGCGTTCACCTACGAAAAAATCACGTGGACGTACGAGCCGGACGGCATCGAAGCCGAAGATTCTTGGCTTGCTCCCAAGGCTTGATGTAACGCGTCGCGCCGCGGCCTGACCGCGGCGCGCTCCTCGCTTGAACGGCAGATAAAACGCCATGACTTCGCTCTCCGCACGACTCGCCAACAATCAGCGCTTCAGCTTCGTCTCCGATGCTTACGCGGCCGACACGTTCTCGGTGGTGCGCATGCACGGGCGCGAGGCGATCTCGCAACTCTTTCGATTCGAAGTGACGCTCGTCGCCGACGACGCCGCCATCGATCTGACGAAGATGTTGCAGAACAACGCGACCTTCAGTATCGGCGCACCCGATGACAGTTCGCGCACCACGCCATATTCCGGCATGCTCGCCGAATTCGACCAGTTGCATCATGCGGGCGGCTACACGTTTTATCGCGCGGTGCTCGTGCCGCGTGCGTGGCGGCTTACGCTTACGCGCACCTGCGAGGTCTATCTGAACGAGCAGACCATCCCGCAGATTCTGGGCGGCGTGTTGCGCGACGCGCAGCTCACGGGCAACGCCGTCGATCTGAAGCTGACGGGCGAGTATCGTCCGCGCAGCTATGTGTGCCAGTTCCAGGAAAGCCACTTCGACTTCGTGTCGCGCTGGATGGAAAAGGAAGGCATGTACTACTACTTCGCGCAGAGCGGCGAGGCGGACACGTTGACCATCGTCGATGACCGCGCCATGCACGCCGCCGACGCGCTGCCGGTCAACTACCGCCCCGCCGACGAGCTGGATACGGGCGTCGCGCCGGACTCGGTGCAGAGCTTCGTGTGCCGCACGAAGCCGCTGCCCGCGAAGGTGGTGCTGCAGGACTACAACTATCGCAAGGCGTCGTTGCCGCTCGTCGCGCAGGCGGATGTATCCGCGCAAGGTTTCGGCGAAGCGATGTTCTACGGCGACAACTTCCGCGACGCCGACGAAGGCACGCGTTACGCGAAGCTGCGCGCAGAGGGGATTCTTTGCGGCGGCGTCCGATTTCATGGTCAGGCCACGGCGGTGGGCTTGCGCAGCGGCTATTTCATGCAGATGTCGCATCACTATCGCGACGACTTCAACGGCCGCTATCTCGTGACCGAGATCACGCATGAAGGATCGCAGGCGGGCGCGCTGCTCGCGGGCATCAAGACGCCGTTTAGCGAAAACGGCGCGGCGCGTGAAGAGATCATCTACCGCAACTCGTTTTCGGCGATCAAGGCGGACGTTCAGTATCGCGCGCCGCGCGACACGGCGCGGCCGACTATCGCGGGCACGCTGAACGCGACCGTCGATGCGGAGGGCAGCGGCGAATATGCCGAGCTCGACGAATACGGACAGTACACGGTGCAGTTGCCGTTCGACCGCACGGACAAGGCGGCGGCGAAAGGCTCGGCGCGCGTTCGCATGGCGACGCCTTATTCCGGCGATGGACACGGCATGCATTTTCCGCTGCTGAAGGGCGCGGAGGTGTTGCTTGCATTCAGCGACGGCGATCCGGATCAGCCGGTGATTGTCGGGACGGTGCCGAATTCGGTGAATTCGAGTGTGGTGAATCAGGGGAATCCGGCGATGAATCGAATGGTGACGAAGGGTGGAAACATCTTGGAGATGTCAGATAAGGATGGTGGCCAGACGATCCATCTTTTCTCGCCGAACGGCGCGACACATATTTTTATCGGCGCGCGCGACTAAGGCGCGATAGGCACGCGTTTCCATGTTCCTTTCATTGCATCGACAGCCACGCATCTGCGCTTTCAGGAGATAACAGTCATGAGCTTCACTCAGTTCACACTGGAAGACGTCAACACGATGACGGTCGGAACCACCAACAACCTCGCGGTCGGGGAAGTCAACTCCGCGTTTTGTACCGGCCAAACCGCACTCACAGCAACGACCAACAATTCGGTGACGCTCGGCACATATCTGGCTGCAGTGCTCGGCAACAACGTCACATGGACTTATGGGACCACGCTGGGCATGCAGGACGGTGCAACGGTCGATTTTAGCGACTCCACCTCCACGCAGGCACAAGGAACCGTAGCCCTCAAGGGCGGCATTCATCCTCTCGGCATGTCCGCACTCGCCATCCTCAAGGCCGCGATGACGGCGACCAAGGCGCTGATCGGCGTGACTGTCGCGATTAATCTCGTGTACGGCACCGCGCTCGGTGTGCTCGACGCCACCGACGTCAGCAAGGACAAGGTGAAACAGCAAGCGGCCGAGGCCGCGTCCATAGGCGTGAGCAATGCGCTGCTCACCGCGCTCCTGGTCGTCGTCGTCAAGCGACTCTCGACACTGTGCGAGGCGCTGCGCCAGACATCGACCCTGACCTTGGGACAGACCGGCGTGTCGCTCGGAACGGACTTTCTGCCAGCTTCCCAGAGCACGCTCGGAATGTCGCTTGCAGAAACCACGCTGACACGAACCACGCCGGCCGGCCAGAGTTCCATCTCATTGACGAATGCCACTGCGGGGTTCAAGCGCGTAGGCATCGACACAGGCTCGCTGAATTTCAGCGACGGCGCTTCGTCGCTCGACTTCACCGGGCCAGCAGGCGCATCTTCGTTGCTGATGGGCCCGGACCAGGCAACCCTGCGCGGCGGCGACAGCAGCGTGCTCGTTACGCCCGCTACGTTGACGGCGCAGGTCGGCGCGAGCGCTCTGAACATGACACCCGAAGATTTTCTCGTCGAGTCGTCGGGTTGCACACTCAACATGGCTCAGGAAGTGTTCGTCGCGTCCGCGCCCGGCGCCATGATGCTAATCAGCCCCGAGGCGATCGAGGCCGATTCCGCATTCATCAAGCTCGGCTAGGCGACGAACGATCATGAAAATCCTCAAACCGGATACCGCCGGACTCGTCTATCGCACGTTGCGTTTCAACGAGCGCGATCTACTTTCCATGGGCGTGCTCGTGATGTTCGCTCTCGATGCGCCGCACGATGGACCGCCACGTCTCGCCTCCGAACCGGACTTGTGGAAGGCAGGCGCCAGCGCGACGGGAGACGGCCCGCTCGACGCCGGCTTCCCGAAGCCATGCGGCGAATGGCTCGCTTATGGCGCAGCCCACGCGCCGGCAGGCACGACCGCGACACTCGTCGAAACGACCGTGCAAGTAGGCGCTTCGCGAAAATCGCTCTTTGTGTATGGCGATCGCCGCTTCGGCCCGCTCGGAACGATCTCGGCCCCCGAGCCTTTCCACCGCATGCCGCTCGATGCCACGCGCGCGTTCGGCGGTCCTGAACACGCCGCCAATCCCGCCGGGCGCGGCGCGGTGTTCGCCGGCGACTCGGACCGCATGTTACCTAACGTCGAGACGCCGGACGCGCTGATCGCTTCGCCCAGCGATGTCCGCGAACCCGCCGGATATTGGGCATTGCCCGCCACGTCTCCGCAACGGACCGCGTTGCTCGGCGCCTTCGATGACGACTGGCTCGCAAAGCAATGGCCGCATCTTCCGGCTGACACCCGGACCGATTACTTTTGCACGGCGCCGCACGACCAGCGTATCGCGGGATTCTGGCAAGGCGACGAGCGCATTGTTGTCGATTACATGCATCCCGATCAGCCGCATCTGGCGGCGCGCCTTCCGGCACTCAGGGCGCGCTGCTTCGTGACCCGTCGTATTGCTGGCGATATGCGCTTCGAGGAGTGCGCCGCGCGCCCGGAAACCGTCTGGATCCTGCCGGAGATCGGACAGGGCATCGTGTTATATCGCGCGGTTGCAGCGCTCGGCGATGAAGACGCGGACGACATCGCGCAGTTGATGGTCGACTTCGAGAGCATGACAAGCGCGCCGTTACCCGCCGAATACTATCGAGATCGCCTGCAAGCGCGGCTCAGTCTGACGCCTCCCGTGCCAGCCGCCGCAAGTGCGTCGCCCGCCCCTGCGGCGGCCGTCGCCACCCCGCCTGCCCTGAAAGCACCCGATGCACCTGATGCACCCGCCGTAGCGGGACCGAGCGATCCGGCTGCGTTCGCCGAACTCGAATCGCTCACTGCGCAGATCGAATCGACGACTCAGAATCTGTTGTCGAAGCACGGCATGCAAGCAAGCGAGCTCGAAGCACACTTACCGCAAGCGGGCATGCCGCCGTTCGACATCAAGTCGGGTGGCGATGCGGCATCCATGCAGCGTGACCTTCAATCGCTGACGCAAACGCTAGAAAGCAGCGCCGCTGATCTGATGAAGCGCTACGAACTCACGCCAGCCGATGTCGAGAAACTAACCGCACCCGTGCTCGGCGCGAACGGCGCCAGCGCGCCCGCCGACGCGGCGACGCTCGCCGGGCAGTTGCGCGCAGCGTTCGCGCAGACTCAACAGGCGCTCGCGGCGCGCGGCAGTTCGATCACCGGTCTTGCCGCACAGGTCACCGACCCTGAGACGGTCGCCGCACTGAACGAAGCGGCGAGCATCGACTTCGAGAGCATCGTGGGCGCGCTTTCGACCCTTGGCGCATCTCCGACCGCTGCTGCGCCCGCGACGCAACCGCCTGCGAGCGCCGTGCTCGGAGCGCCGCAGCCGTCTCTACCGCTACGGCTGAATCGCGACGATGTGATAGCGCGCGCCGCGGCTGGTCATTCGCTTGCCAGCCTGAATCTGAGCGGCCTCGATTTGTCAGGCGCGATGCTCGAGCGCGCCGACTTGCGCCTCGCCGTGCTCAACGACGTCCGTCTCACTGGCGCGCGGCTCTCCGGCACCGATCTGTCGGGCGCGATGCTCGCTGGCGCCGATCTCGTCGGGGCGCAACTGCACGACGCGAAGCTCGACAACGTCAGCGCCCGCAACGCCAACTTCGGCGGTGCGCAGTTGCAACGCGCGTCTCTAAGTGCGAGTGACTTCGCGGACGCGGACTTTTCGGCGGCGAATCTGGAGGGCGCGCAACTCGCCCGCGCCATCTTCAGCAACGCGAAGATGATGGGCGTGAAGGCGTCCAGATGCGGCGCGGCGAAAGCTAGTTTTTCGCGCGCGGTCCTTGCGGGCGCCGACTTCACCGGGGCAAATCTCGCGAACGCGGTATTCGATCATGCGTCAATCGCGGGCGCCAGTTTCGTCGATGCGGACTGCTCCGTTCTCCGTCTGTTCGGCACCCAGGGCGCGGGCGCGCGTTTCGACAACGCCAACCTATCGCAATCGCGCGCGGGCCTCGCCGCAAACCTCAGCGGCGCGAGTTTCGTGGGCGCGCGGCTGAACGCGGCCGTATGGCTTGACATTGACATATCTCAGGCAAACTTCGACCAAAGTGCGCTCGATCACGTGAATTTCAGCGGCGTCATAGCCCGTGGCGCGCGCTTCGTCAACGCGCGTGCGGTGTCTATCCGTCTGTCCAAGGCCGATTTGAGCGGTGCCGATTTCAGCCGCGCCAACCTGATGAACGCCAACTTGCGACGCGCCCGCCTCGACGGCGTGCGCTTCGTCTCGAGCAATCTTTACGGTGCGCAATGCTACGGATCAACGATCGGCAACAGCGTGCTCGACGGCGCCAACGTGGATCGCACGCTGCTGCAGATTCCCGGCCGCGTGGAAGGTGAGGTGCGCTTATGAGCGCGCTTCCCGAACTCGTGCCGGGCGCGGCGCTGTCCAGAACCAGCCTGGCAGGCGCGGACCTCGCCGGGCGCGACCTAAGCGGCTGTCTGCTGGAGGGCGTCGATTTGCGCGGCGCCGACCTTTCGCGCACGAAGCTGAATGGGGCGCGCATCCGCCAATGCGATCTTTCGGGTGCGAATCTGAATGCCAGCGTTCTCGATGGTTCCCAATGGCACAACACGCAAGTTGCCGGTGCGAGTCTGCGTGAGACGCAAGCCACACGGGTGTTCTTTACGCGTGTCGGCTTCGGACGCACCGACTTTACGAGCGCGCAGATCGAGCGCGCGATGTTCGACGGCTGCGATTTGAGCGCCGCGACCTTCGCCGGCGCTCGCGTCTATCGCAGCGATGCGCTTGCCTGCAAGTTCGACGGCGCCGACTTCACCGACGCCGATCTCACGCGCTTTACGGCCCGCGACGCCGCGCTCGCGCGGGTAACGTTCTTGCGCACTGAACTCGTACAAGCTTTCTTTCTGAACGGCGATCTTGCCGGCCAGCGCTTCGACCAATGCAACCTCCATCAGTGCCAGTTCACGAATGCGAACCTTTCCGGCTCCGATTTCACCGGTGCAGAGCTCGTGCAGACGCGTTTTGATCGCGCGAAGCTCAACGCGGCGCGCTTTGCGGGCGCATCCGGCCGATACGCGCGCTTTGCGCAAGCCGACTTGTCCGGTGCCGATCTGACCGATGCCGAATTCGTCGTGGCCGATTTCAGCGGCGCGACGCTGACCGGGTCGCGCTGCGACGGCGCGAGTTGGACGCAGGCGGTCTTCACGCGCGCCATCTGGCAACGTTCGACGTTGACGGCGGCACGCTTCACGGACTGCGATCTGTCACACGTCGATCTGACGGAATCCGATTGCGCACGCGCGGATTTCGGCAATGCCGACTTCCATGCGCTGATCGACTCGCGTACGCATTGGGCGGGCGCGTCGCGCAACCACACACGTCCCACCGATCCGGTTCGGCTGCGCGCCGAAACCTGGGGTGTTTGACTTCTACTGTCTTGGAGCACGACATGGATACGCTGCCACTTACCCCTAACGACGTTCCCGCCGGCTGCGCGCCAGCAGTCAGCACGACCCTGCGTGCCGCCACGGTGACCGGCCGCGCAGGACCATGGTTTTTGCTCGACAGTCACGCCGAGCGTGCCTTGCAGGCTCAAAGCTGTCTGCTCGAACCGCAAGCGGGCGATCTCGTCCTCGTCTGCGGCGCGTTGCCCGCACAGGCTGCAGCCGACGGCGTGACAGCAACGACCACGGTGCCGTATCTCCTCGCGGTGCTGACCCGTGCCCAACCCGACGCCGGCACCATGATGCTGCCGGGCGGCGCAAGGATCGAATCCGCCGACGGCGACTTGCGGCTTTGTGCCACGCGTATCGCGCTGAACGGCGAGGAGGCCGTCGATGCCAGCACGCGCGCGTTCTCGCTCGACGCGGTTTCGACAGCGGTCACGAGCCACCAGGCCAGCGCGCGCATAGCGTCGCTCGACGCGGGTATCGAACGTCTTACGCTAGTCGCGCGCCATTTTCTCTCGACCGTCGGACGTGCCATCTTCCGTGCAAACGACAGTTCGCGATGGATTGAGGGTAACGACGAATTGCGTGCGGGCACGGCTCGCTGGCGCGTAAGCGGCGACGCGCACTTGCACACTCGCCACACGACCCTCGTCTCCGACGAGATGACGCGCATCGACGGCTCGAAGATAGAACTGGGCTGAGGCCCGGCCCCAGTCGACAAGACGCGACGAGACAATCGCACAAACGGAGGTATGCCGTGTTTGCAGTGACCATAGCTGCTGGCGAGATGATCGCCGAACCCGATGTCTGCCAAGTGCCGACGCCCGCTGGACCGGTACCGACGCCGTTTCCGAATATCGCCATGCCCATGATGGGCACGCCGACGGCCGAGACCGTGCTGATCTGCGGAGCGCCCGCACTCAATCTCGGCTCAGAGATTCCGTTGACCAATGGCGATCAGGCCGGCGTGGCAGGCGGCGTGGCCTCGGGCACGATCATGGGCCCGGCGCGCTTCACCGAGGGCAGCATGAAGGTAATGGTGGCCGGCAATCCCGCCGTTCGGCTTACTTCGCCGACGACGCAAAATCAAAGTAACGCCATCGGCGTCGTACTGGTGCCGAGCCAGCCTACCGTGATGATCATGAGCTGACCCCACGAGCCAAACCGCCTCAAGCAGCCACAACAACGACCATGCGCCACACCGCCCTCGCCCTTCTCCTCACCGCCTGCGCCACGCTTCCCGCCGCGGCCCAGCAACCCGCCGACGACAGCGCCGCCATCCGGCAAGTCGTCGATACCTACCTGCAGCCGCTGCTCTCGTCGCATCAGGCGGCGGGGGCGATCGTCGGCGTGTCGCTGCACGGCAAGCGTTACTACTACGCATACGGCTCGGCCAACGACAACGGCGCGCCCTTCACGGCCGATAGCATCGTCGAGATCGGCTCGTGCACGAAAGTCTTCACAACCACGCTCTTCGCGCTCGCCATCGGCCGGCATCAGATCGCTCCGGATTCGTCGATACAGCGCTACATGCCCAACGGCGTCACGCTGCAAAGCGCCGCCCAGAACGTCACGCCGATGCAGCTCGCCGACTTCACTTCCGGCATGCCCGACAATCCGCCCGACGCACCGCGCAATCTGCGTTATCGCGGTATCGACCACTACACATCGGCGGACTTCTTTCGCTGGGTATCGTCGTGGTCGCCGGACGGTCCCCTGCCACGTCCCTACATGTATTCGAACGCAGGCGTCGGCGTGCTCGGCGTGACGCTCGTGCAGGCAACGGGGCGCGCGTGGGCCGATCAGCTATCGACGGATATCCTGCAACCGCTCGGCATGACGAGTTCGTTCTCGGGACCAGTCGACGTGCCAGGGCGCACGGCCGAAGGGCATCTTCGAGACGGGCAGCGCGCGCCGCAATGGCCGCTCTACGCGTGGTACGCGGCAGGTGCCATGCGCTCCACCGCCGCCGACATGTTGCGCTTCGGCGAGGCCAATCTCGGACACGGTGAAATAGACGGACGTCCGGTGCCCGCCGAACTGATCTCGGCGATGCACGCGGCTCAAGCGCCGCGCTACACGTTGCCGAACGGCATCGCGCAGCAAGGCATGGCGTGGGTCACGAACAACGGCAACGGCTCGCCCGGCTTGCATCCGGAGATTTTGAAGAACGGTGGAACGGCGGGATTCAGCTCGGTAATTCTCGTGAATCCGCACAAAGACGCGGCGATTTTTATCGCGGTCAATCAGGGCGAGACGCCGCCCGCGCCAGTGGCGATTGCCATCGGACGGCATCTGCCTTGATGCGAAGCGCCGGAGTGGCGCATCGCATCATGCGTTTTATTTCGGCGCTTTTACTTCGGAATACCCACGCGCTCGCACGCCGGCAAGCCGTTTTTCGGCACCTGGGTGTAGTGCATGATGTAGCCGTTCGCGAGCCCTTGCTTCGAGGCGAGCACGATCTGTCCCAACTGAGTCTTCGAGGCCAGCGTGGCCTTAGTCGGCTGCTGTTCGATGATCAGATTCTTGAGATCGGGATTCGCGCGCGCCGCGTCCTGACCGATGATCCGCCGGACATCCGACACGCTCGACCGATACCAGCCAATGAACGGGCGATACGAAGGCCCCGCATAGTGGCTGTCGATGATCATCCACGGATCGAGTTTGTCGAGCGCCTCCAGCACGTTGTCGTTCTGGAGGATGGACGCAAGATCGCCGCCAAGACGCGAACCTGGCTCGCCGATATGCGCCGGATCATAGCGCCAGGCATCCGGTCCATTGCGCAAATCGGACCACTTCTTGCCGGTCCAGGTCACGACGTGCGTGAGGCCAATGGTGCTCGTCGGCGTAAAGGGAACCATCTTGCCTTTGACGATCGGCGACGCGGTGATATAGAGCAAGTCGCCCGGCAGCAGATACTGCGACGTGGTGTCGAAGTTGCCGCTGTTGATATCGAGCAGAACGCCCGCTTGCTTCGGTCCCGCCCAATCAGGCGTGCTGGTTGCGCCCGCGGGCGTCATGCACGCCTGCGTGGTCACGCCGGTTTCGACTTCCGTACTGCCCGTGAGCCCCGCGAAGTTGTAGACCCAAGACGTGAAGTCCGAGCAATCCACGCCATGCCACATGACCTCGGCAGGCTTGTAAGCCGGCGTGTTCGTGGCGGTGACACCGCTCGCCTGGATCTGCTGCGAACCGGTAGCGCTGCGTTGACCGGTGCAGGTCATGCCGTACTTTGGCGTCTTGGCGCCGCTCGCGCTCGCGGCCGCACCCGACGTGCTGCCCGCCGACGAATTGCGGTACTTCGGATCGGTCCCGCCCGAATCGTCCGGCGGCAGCCAGCCCGGCACATGATGATGGCAATAGTTGATGTCCTGATCGACCCAGAAGTTTTCCACCGCCATCACGAGTTCGCGATAAAACGTGTCGGTATCGGTGCATCCTGCAGGCGCCTTGATCGCGCCGTACTGAGCGGCGAGCGGCCCCCAGCTACTGGCGGTCAGATAGGTCGCCCAATTGGTCTTGGTAAGACCGCCGGTGAGCTTTGCCTGCACGTCGTTCTGACGGCCCGCGAAGATCGCGGCGTTGTCCCTGAGCAAGGCGATGCGGTCGCCGCAAGTGGCCGCGCTGCCAATAGCCGTTTGCGCCGCGCCTGGCACGACCGGCGCGAACTGCGCCATCGACGTAATGCCCGAGCGGTTGCCCGCGCTGCCCGCATAAGTCGCGGCGCCTTGCGTGATCGTGCAGTTGCCGCCCGAGGGTGCCGCGACGGTGCCGTCATCGGCGATATCGCCCGAGCCTGCGTGACAGGACGCGAGCGTATCGCCATTGGCTGCCTGTGCGACGATGTTCTGCGTGCTGGTATCGATGGAAGAGCCATCCGTCGTGCGGCTTTGCGATTCGGCGCCGAGCGCGAGACTCATCTTGGCGCCATCCGTGACCGTTCCGGTCGTGCCTGCGGTGACGAGCGTCGGCGTGGTCTGCTGGACGTCGATGTCGCCCGCGAACGCGTTCACGCGCGCGACTGCGGCGTTGATGTTGTCGGCGCTGAGGCCGCCGGCCGCGCGTGCATCGGCGACGATTGCGTTCGAATACGCCGAGACGACCATCTGCGAAGGCGCGTTGAGATACACGGCGTCGATTTCAGTGGAAAGGCTTGTGTTGGTGCCGGTCGCTTCTTCCTGATAGCTGCCGCCCGTTACGCGCACGAAGAGCGGATAGTGCAGGCTGCCCTTGAGCGCGAAGGTGCCGTCGTTGTTGGTCGTGGCAGTGGCGAGCGGCTTGTCGGAAACGGTGCCGTCGGCGGCGAGTTGATACACCGCCACCGCTGCGTTCGCAACGGGACCCATGTACACGCCACCTGAAGTGGACGGCGACGAGCTGCCGCCGCCGCATGCGGCGAGAGCGAGCGAGAGCGCGGTGCTTGCCGCGACAGTAAGAAGAACGGGCTTCACGATAACCTTGCAGAAAGGGAACTGGGCACCACGAAGACTGGCGCGTGACTGATGCCTTTACGGCATGTCACTAGCGTAGGTGAAGGCCGTCAACGGCAAATGGCCGATAAGCCTTACAAACCACGTCCATTTCCGAAGATTGAAGCGGTTAAGTGAAAGCGGTGCAAAGGGCGTTCGTCAATGGGCGAACGCCTGGGCGAGGGTTTTGAACGGTATCTCTTGCACAAGCTGCTGGCGACGACGCATTCACGAAGCCCCAAGAAGATACGTACTCGCACCAGTTATGTGTGAGCAATCGACGCTTCTAAATTCCTGATGATCGACTCATCTAATCGATTGTCACATTCTGTTGTCGTGCTTTCGGAACAACTGCGCGTGTCGTAGCCTGTTCTCCTCTTCAACCCTCATGGCGTAGGAGATCGTCAGGCGTTACGGCCAGTCATCGTCCTGCGTCGCACGGAAGACTTGAATGGAAGCACAAGCCAAGCCCACCAGCGCACTCGCGCGCTGGATCACCGGGCGTCAATCGTACTTTCTCAAAGTCGGCGGCGCGCCCGAGACGGATAACTTATCCATTTTCTCAGTCCATGCCGTCGAGCGGCTCGGCGAGCCCTACCGCATTACGCTCGAACTCACCGCCAAGACCGAACTCGCGCGCGCGGACTATCTCGGCAAGCGCGCCAAGTTCACGATCGAGCCGCCCGCCGATAGTGGCGAGCCACGCATCTTCGACGGCTGCGTGACGCGCTTTACGCGGACCCGCAAGACTCGCGATTTCACTGCGTACCGCCTCATTGTCGAATCGACGCTGGCGCGTCTGAATCTCACTCAGGCGACGCGCATCTATCAGGACATGTCCGCGCCCGAGATCGTCATTGCAATACTCGAGCGTCACCAGTTTCTGCCGCACCAATACTCGCTCAAGCTGCGCAAGTCGTTCCCCAAGCTCGCGTTTCACATGCAGTATCAGATGTCCGACTGGGCATTCCTGCATCTGGTCATGCAGCAGGCCGGACTGTTCTGCTACACGCGCACCAGCAAGTTTGGCGAGGTGGTGCAGTTTGCCGATGACGTGGATGGCTACGTTTATCGCCCAGACGTCACTGTCCCTTACCGTGAGATCTCGGGGCTTCTGTCGGCTCAAGAGGCGATCTATCAGCTCGAGGCGCATAGCCAGCAGATACCGGCATCGGTACGGGTCGCGAATTACAACCCCGCGCTCGCGTGGGAACGGCTCGCCGCCGATATCAACCTCGCGCTCGGCGATCAGACCACTTACGGCGAAACCTATACCTACGGCACTCACCACCTCGATGCGGCAAGCGCACAGTGGGAAGCGCGTTTGCGCCATGAGGCGGCGCTCTCGCAGCAAATCAGGTTCGACGGCAAAAGCACCAACCACGACCTGCATGCCGGGCTCGTGGTGCGGGTTGACGAGACGTTGCCGGACGCGCCGCATGGCTTGCTGATGACCGAGGTCATTCACGAAGCAAGCCGCGAGCGGGATTACTTCAACTCGTTCAAGGCGATTCCGTGCGACCGGCCTTATCGTCTACCGCTTGACGAAGCGAACTGGCCCAAGATCGCGGGCACGCTCTCGGCGCGCATTACCACGCGCAGTGAAATCGAGTACGCCCAGCCCAATGCGCAAGGCCATTACACGGTGCGCTTTGACTTCGACTTCGATGACTGGCCGCAAGGTGGCGAAAGCGTACCGCTACGCTTGGCCAAGCCGTTCGCCGGGGCGAACCAGACGGGCTTTCACTTTCCGCTGTTGCGCGAGACGGAGGCCGGCGTCGCCTTTATCGGAGGCGACCCCCGGTTCCCCTACATCGCCCATGTCCATCATCACAGTCAGGCAACCGACCTCGTGATCGGGCGCGACGGCTGGGACACGCGCAACGTCATGCGCACAAGCAGCAATAACAAGCTCAGGCTGGAAGACGAACGCGGCAAGGAAGGCATCAAGCTCTCGACCGAGTACGGCGGCAAGACCCAGTTGAACATGGGCTATCTGGTCGATTCCGAGAGAAAGAAGCGCGGCGAGGGATTCGAACTGCGCTCGGACGATTGGGGTTCGTTGCGCGGCGGCAAGGGTCTGTTCCTGAGCGCTGACAAACAGCCGCGTGCAGGCGCTCAGGCGCTCGATATGTCGGCCGCGCTCGCGCAATTGCAGTCAGCACAAGCGCGTATGCAAAGTCTTTCCGAAGCGGTCAAGAAGGCACAAGCCGTGGTCGCCGACTGCGAGGCACAGAAGACGCTTCTTGAAACGCAACTCAAGGACTTGCAGCAGGCGGTCCTGCTGGCGTCGGCTCCGCATGGTGTGGCGCTCACGAGCGGCGAGCACATGCAGTTCTCGGCGGCCGGGCATTTGTTCACCACCACGGGCGGCAATGCCGACGCGGCGATCGGCGGCAATTACACGGTCGCGGCGGGCAATGCGGTGTCGCTCTTCGCGAACACGCAGGGCGTCAAAGTCACCGCCGCGGAAGGCAAGGTGGACGTACAGGCGCAAGGCGATGCACTCAATCTCGCCGCACTCAAGGGCGTGACGATCGCAAGCACCGAGGACGCCATCACGCTCACCGCCAAGACCGCACTGACGCTCTACTGCGGTGGCTCATACGTCAAGCTGACCAATACGGGCGTGGAGATAGGCAGCCCCCACGACATCCTGCTGAAGGGGCCGATGCGTATCGGCAAGTCGGCAACCAAACAGAACGCGTTGCCGTTGATGCCCAAGCAGGAGCCGGTCGGCATGCAGTTATGGCACGCCTACCCCAACGGCCAGCCAGTGAAGAACGCATGGTATCGGGTTGGCTTCCCGGACGGCTCGTCGCGCACAGGAAAGCTCGATGAAAACGGGCGCGGGATGCTGACTGACGTCCCGCGCGGGGGCGGTCATATCCAGTACTTCGAGGATGGTTACGGCTTGCAAAGCGACAAGCGCAAGTGGGCGCAGCCGAAGAACGCGCCGCAAACACCAACGGACCCGAGCACGCCTGGTGAGACCGAAGCCGCACCGCCAAGCTTGACGGGCGCGGCCATGGCGAGCGCCGCGCAGGCGCTGACTCAGGCAGCAGCTCCGCCAGCGCTTCAAGCGCTCGCCTCGCAGGTGCCCGCCTTGGCGCGTGCCGCCGTCTCGGGCGGCGCAAGCGCGGCGGCGCAGACGGCCGTTCGCACCGCGGCGAGTTCGGCAGAGCACGCGCCGATGCCGAGTCTTGCCAAGTCGCTGACTTCGACCTGACCCGCCGCCCAACCTCATAGTCAACACAACAACAACGAACAGAAACATGGCAGCAACGGACACACCCGCAGCACCCGCCCCGCGTCAAATACCGCAAGGCATTAAACAGAACGCTGAAGAACGGCGGCGCATCAGTTACGACATCACGCCCGCGAATCCCGCGCCGAAGACGACGCCGAACCTGACGCAGTTGGGCATCGAATCGGTCGAGAATCACAGCCACGAGATATTCGTTCAGTGCCTCTACATGTTGCCGGTGGTCGGCAACGCGATGTCGCTGTACGACGTCGGGACCGACATCTATGGCATTTGCAGCAGCGCCGAGAAGGCCAGTAGCCTGACGAGCTGGGGCATCCTCGCCATTGACGCTATCGGCGTGATTCCGGCGGCGGGCAATGCCAGCCGGCCGATGCGCGCGGTCGTCAAGGAAGTCCTCCTTGCCTTTGCCAAGGGCGCGGCGGCCTCCGTGCTGGTTGACCTGTTCTGGGCGACGGCGGGCGGCGACGCGGTTGCGTTCATGGAGAAACTCGATCAGAAGCTCACGCAGTGGCGCGAAGAAATCTCGCGCGGCATCTCCGACGCATCGCGCATGGTGCGCCGCTTTGTCGAGAATCCGGTCTCGGCGGCTGAACAAATGGGCCGCATCAAGCACAACGAGGGCTTTTTGTCGTGGGTCCCGTCCGGGGAGACGATCGCGCTGCACGGCATCGATCAGTTGCTGAAGGTATCCGGCCAGCGCACGACCATTCTTAAGTGGCTCGATGAATTCGACCGCAATCGCGACGCCATGCTCAGGCGCGCGTTCGGCGATGCGGCGACGGCAGGTTCGTTGATCTTCATGGCCGCGCAGATTGGCGAGGAGATCAAGTTCCGCAAGGCACGCAGCACGCCATCGCATGTTGCGCACGCCGCCCCCGGCACGATGCACGAACCGCACGTCAAGCCCGGCACGCATACCGAGCACACGCAGAAAGGAGCGAAGGCGAGCGACGTGCCCGCTAAGGACGGCTGCGGCTGCCCCGTTACCAAGACCGGCAAACCCGTCGACCTCGTAATGGGTGACGAGAACCTCGAACAAACCGACTTTGCGCTCGACGGCGTCGCGCCGATCGTGTGGACGCGGCGCTATCGGTCAAGCCTTGCCGCTTACGATGACAGCGCGCTCGGCGCACGCTGGACGAGTCCGTATCACCTCTCGCTCGAACAGCGCGACGGCGTGCTTACGTTCTTCGACCCGGACGCGCGCGCCGTGCCCTTGCCGAAAGTTGCGATCGGCGATTCGGTCGAGGTGCCGACGGAACAGTTGACGGTGAGCCGTCCAGATGCGCGCAGCGTGGAGCTTGCCTATGCGGACGGATCGCGCGAACGTTACGAACAGAGCCGCACCCTTGCCGGTTCACGTTATCGGCTTATCTCTCGCATAGGCCGCGATGGCCTCGGTCTGACCTTGTCCTACAACTCTAAGGACGAACTGACGGGCATGACGGACGGCGCGGAGAACACGATCCGCATCGACTACGAGAACGGGCGCGTCGCGGTTATCTACCGGATCGGGTTGCTTGGGAGCGCGGACGAAGCAATCGCCCGCTATGCCTATAGTCCCGAGGGCGACCTGACCGAGCACCGCGACGTGCTCGGCTACGCGCGCAAGTACGTCTATCAGCATCACCTGCTCACGCGCTATACCGACTTCAACGGCAACCCGGCCAACCTCGAATGGGACGCCCGTGGCGCAGACGCGCACACGTCCGCGCAAGCGCGCTGCGTGCGCACATGGATTGCCAAGGACGAGGTGATCGACCGGGAGATAAATATCCATGAGCTCGCGCCGAAGCAAGACACGCGTTTCGAGTACCACCGCGAGCACTGGTACACCAAGGTCACGGACGGCGAGGGCAACAGCACGATTCACCGCTACGACCAACATAACCGTATCGTGCTGGTCGAGCATCCCGATGGCACGAGTGAATCGTTTAACTGGAGCGAGAACAACCAGCTCGTCAGCATGAAGAACGCGCTGGGGCAAATTCAGCGCTTCGAGTATGACGGTCAGGGGCGCGTCACGGCCGTGACCGACGCGCTCTCGATGACCACGCGCACCGAGTACAGCGCCGCTGGTCTGCCGGTCAAAGTAACCGACGCCATCGGCGACGTGACGACGACCGATTATGACGCGCTCGGGCGGCCCATGTCCGTCACCGATCCGGCCGGCCGCACCACGCAATACGCTTGGAACAGCAAGGGGCGCCTGACCGCGCTGACCGACCCCAAGGGCGGCGTGAAGCAGTTCAGCTATGACCCTGCGGGACGGCTGACCCAAGCGACGGACTGTTCGAACAACGCGACGCATTACGGCTACGACGAACGCGGCTATCTCTCACACATAACCGACGCCGAAGGCCATGAAACCCGCTACCGGCGTGACGCGCGCGGGCAGATCAAGACCATCACACGCGCCGATGGCGTCGAGGAACAGTTTCGCTGGGACGGCAACGGCAACCTCGTTGCTTACCGCGATGGCGCGGGCGTTGAAACGCTGTATTGGTACGACGCGCTAAATCAGTTGAGCGTGCGCCAAACCGACGTGAAAGGCGACGATTGGGGCCGCGTCGCGTACCGCTACGACAAGCAGGGGCGGCTAACCACGCTGAACAACGAGAACCACGAATCTACCGAGTTTCGTTATGACGCGCTCGGTCAGGTCATCGAGCAGACGGGGTTCGACGGGCGCAGCGTCGCCTATGCATGGGACGATGCCGGGCGGCTGGCGGCATCGACTGAAGCCGGCGTCGAGACGCGCTACGAGCGCGACCCGATGGGACGGCTCACCGCGCGCACGATCGGCAAGCAAGCGACCGAGAGTTTTTACTACGACGCGCGCGGACGGCTCGCGACCGCCACGGCCGCTGGCAGCACGACCCGCCTGCACTACGACGATGCGGACAACCTGATCGCCGAAGAGCAGCACGTTCGCCCGTATTACCGGGGCCAGTATTCGACCGTCACGCGCCACCAATACGATGTGCTCGGCAATCGCACGAAGACCATCCTGCCGAATACACGCTCCATCGACTGGCTGCGTTATGGCTCGGGCCACGTCCACGGCGTCATGCTCGACGGCAAGCCGCTGATGGACTTCGAGCGCGACAAGCTGCATCGGGAAATCAAGCGCACGCACCGCAGCTTCACGCAGGCGCGCCAGTACGATCCGGTCGGACGGCTCGCACAGATGTCGGTGCGCCATGTGAGTTCGGTGAATTTGCTCGATGTGCTGGCCGAGCGCACCTATGGGTACAGCACGGCGGGCAACCTGACGCGCATCGAGGACCGTGTGCGCGGGGTGACCGATTACACCTACGATCCGGTAGGCCGGCTGCTCAAGTCGGCGACGCCCGACCTGACCGAAATCTTTGCGTTCGATCCGGCGGGCAATCCGGTCGATGCCGACAAGGTTCCACCGCGCCCGGCGATCGAGACGGCCGAGGCGCGTGCCGCGCGCCATGCCCGGGAGGATGAAGAAGACGCGGCATTGAAGCGCGCCGGCCGAAGCGCGCCAATGCGCTGGCGCGGCTCGGAGGACACGAGCAACTTCGGGGCGTGGTGGAGGTCGCTGCCCAAGTGCATCGGCAACGTACTGAGGGAATTGGACTCGACGAGCTACGACTACGACGAGCGCGGCAATCTGATCACGAAATCGGGCGGCGCTCACGCGCCGTGGCGATACCGATATGACGAACAGAACCGGCTAATAGAGGCCAGCCGCTATGCGCGACCGCCCGCGCCGTGGGAACGCAGCCACCATGCGCCACGGGACGACAGCCCGCCCAAGCCCGAACTCGTGGTTCGGTTCTCCTACGACGCGTTTGGCCGGCGCATTGCCAAGGAACTCCAGCACGCAAGCGGCCCCGCCGAACTGACGGTCTTCACGTGGGATGGCGACGTGCTCTTGATGGAAGAGCGCTTCGAGGCGTTGCCGCGTGAACGCGGCTTCGAGCGCAGATCGGAGAATGCGCGGTACGCGATGGTGCGGGAGGATGCGCAGGACGCGTACTCGCTACCGGTCGCGCAGCGCATGCACACGCTCGACGCGGAGTACCAGTGGATGCGCGCCTCGCTCTATCTGCATGAGCCGGGGACGTTCGTGCCGCTGGCGCGGCTCGATGAGAAACTGGTCGAACCGGCGTTCCTCGCCACCGGCACGGACGGGCGTTTTGTGCAGGTGCCCGCGAAGTCGAAGCATGCGACGGTGTTCTATCAGAACGATCATCTGGGCACGCCGCAGGAGTTGCTCGATGAGTCTGGCAAGGTGGTTTGGCTTGCGCGCTATAAGGCGTGGGGCGGGCGAAAGGGTGCGCCCTATGGTAAGGAAGACCCGGCTGAGACGGATAACGCGATCCGGTTTCAGGGGCAATATGTCGATGAAGAGACGGGGCTGCACTACAATCGAAACCGTTACTACGATCCGGCGACGGGGCGCTACATCTCGCAGGACCCGATTGGTTTGGCCGGTGGGATTAATGTCTATGCTTATGGCAAAAATCCCATAAGCTGGGTTGATCCGCTGGGGCTGTCGGGTGAACCACCACCCAATTTAAGCCCGCTCGGGGCAGGAAGACATGGGGCATTCCGGCAGGCTAAACGCAACAGCGGTGTGCCCGTATGTATGTGCCCAACACGGGTTGGCCCTAATCTGGATCGTCGAGGCAAAGTACAACCGGGCCGGACGTATGACTTCGACCAGAAAAACTCAGCTGGAGAAACAATTACAACCACCATACGCGATGATGCCGGTGGTCACGATTTCGGCGCTAACAATTTGCAGAATCGGGGATCGCATTTTAACGACCAGAACGAAGGACACTATGACTACTGATAGTAAATTCGAAATAGCCGCGAATGTATTCGTTGAAAACGAAGTCTTCAATGTTCCGCAAAAAAGCCTCGAAGAAGACTTTCAGCTTTCGGCAGCTGTGAAGCTATACACTGGACGTCCCCTCGCTAGTCTCCATGAAAATGCTCTAACAGGGCTGTACCGTCGGATAAACAGATATTTTTCGACACATCCTATATGGCTCGTCATCAGCAATGGTGGGAAAGTCCCGGAAAGCAGAATCGTACGACATTACGGGTTATGGAAAGCATTAGAAAAAAATGGAGTCCAGTTGCCGGAAGGAAATCGGACGCAAGAATACATTGTCGAAGGCAATCAAGGAATCCAATATTTTGGGGCAATTTGCTTGAATACCCCCTGTTTCGGGGAAATTTTGAAGGTAATGGCTTTGCGCTCCTCGGTTCACATAGTGATGTCTGAAAACGAAAACTCAGTGCTGAAATTGTTAAAAGACGGATGGTCGTACGATATAAGAAAATTTCCTACATCAATACTTCGTTCCGTAGAACAGGAGTCAATGTTCTTTCTAGCTCCGCTGGGAGAGTTCGATGACATGGAAGGCGGGGCGGTCGCATTGGCTAAGCCAGCCTTTATTGAACGATGTTTCTCAGCGGCAAGAGGTTTCGATTTACCTGCATGAATCGGGTATATTCGTGCCCCTGCGCGACTGAAATGGTTGAAAGAGTAGGGATGGAAAATGCCTGAATAAATATTTTTGTATTCCTCTTTCCACTGGAAAATTAGTGGCAAGAGTAATTAATTTAAATATTTACTAACTTTCTCTGGAGCCTAATTTCATGGTAAATGAACAGCCAGGGGCAATATGTTGATGAAGAGACGGGGCTGCACTACAAACGAAACCGTTACTACAATCCGAGCAGTGCAAGATTCATCAGCAAGGACCCGATTGGGTTGGCCGGTGGACTGAATCCGTTCCAGTACTCGCCTAATCCGGTGCAGTGGGTTGATCCGCTCGGGCTGACGGAGAAATGTTGTCCGTGTACAGCTCTAGCGACGTATTGGCCACCCAATGACGGATCGCTGGGTAGAGAAAAGCGTTACCTTGCAGCCAGGATCGAAGGTTGACCGATATGGTTACGAAGGCGGCTCATATGTTCCACCGGCTGGGACCCCATATGGAGCGAGAGCACTTCCGCCTGGATCAAACGAGAAGCCATATAACGTGTACGAGGTGACAAAGCCAATCGAGAACGTGGCAGAGGGACGAATTGCACCGTGGTTTGGCGAGCTAGGTCTTGGGACGCAGTACAAGCTTCCTAAATCCGTCGGTGATTTAGTGGAATCTGGTCATTTGAAAAGGGGTGCGGTGAATAGCCAAGAGCTACAGAACACGCTTGCTTCACTAAATGCACCACCAGACAGCTTTTGCATAGGACGCGAAAAAGACGAGGCATTATGTCTTGTTGAAAATTATGGGCGCTGGAGTGTGTTTTACAGTGAACGTGGACATCGAACAGAAGAGCAATTGTTCGGTGCAGAGGTACTTGCCTGCACTGCCTTTTTAGCGCGACTTCGAAAGATGCTTCGCATCTAGAACGAAAAGCCGCTTGCGCGGCCCTTCGTTCATTTATTCGGAGGTGATGGTGAGGCGACCGTGTTCGACAGTGATTCTCACGCGCTGCCCTGCTTCAAAGCCTGCCTGCTCGATCGGCCGCCCGGCGAGCTTGAGCTACGGATAAAAGCGGCTGCTCGGGACGTTGCCAGACCAAGTGAACGACCGCAGCCTCGCCTTTCTTTACCCTGACGAGAACTTTCAGGCGGTTGTTGATTTAGCCCATGAGCAAAAGCCAAATGCGACCACGGAGGAAGTGATTCGATGCCTCAATCACTATGCCGACCATAACAATTTTCTTGACTTAAGTTAGAGACAAAATGACATCAATCGCATGCGTAGGCGACAGCACCACCCACGGCGGCCGCATCATCACTGGATCAGACACGATGGACATCGACGGACGCAAAGGCGCGCGCGTGGGCGATCTCGTGTCATGTCCCGAACACGGCGTCAATCCCATCATTCAAGGCTCGGACTTGCTAACCGACACCAACGGCGAACACGTTGCGCTGGATGGCCATCTGACAGCGTGCGGTAGTCAAATAATTGCCTTGGGCGATCATGGCTCGATTGATTGACTAGCTCTGAGCGTGAGATCACGCGCTCGGGCAGGTACGAGCAGACCGGGTTCGACGTGCCCAACATCAACTATTTCCGTGGGACGATGTCGGCTGGCGGCATCGACGGAAGCTGGTGTCGAGACACGCTACGAGCGCGACCCAAAGGAACGCTCAGTGCTCGCAAGGTCGGCAAGCAGGCCCCAGAAGATTGCCACTACGACTCACGACTGCCAAAACTGCTGGAAGCCGATAAGTCTGCATCCACGACCGAGAGACCCGAGCGACTTCATGGCACCGAGTAGCCATTCTTCACGCTCATGCTAAACGGCGGAATCACGTCGAACGTATTAATTGCGATCGGGGCAAGATAACCGATTCGCCGGATCTGCCCAAACCACCGCCTGAACTGCCAAACAAAGCCCTAAATCACCTTCCCCGGATTGAGAATCCCATCCGGATCGAGCGCCGCCTTGATCGCGCGCATGGCTTCGAGATCGGTCTCGCGACGGCTCTGCGGCAAGAAGTGCCGCTTCTTCACGCCGATTCCATGCTCGGCCGAAATCGATCCCGCGAACTCGCGCGTCACGTCGTAGATCACACTGTCGATCTCGTCGTGATCGTGCTTGCCCATGCCCGGCACGTCCACGACGATATGAATGTTGCCATCGCCAAGATGCCCATACGTCAGGACGAGCGCTTGCGGCCAGCGTTCGCGAAGACGCGCCTCGCACTTTTGCGCGGCATCGCCCACTTGCGCGATCGAAAAGCTCACGTCGTACGCCGCGTGATTCGGAATGAAGCGCTGATACTCGCCGGGCGCATCGCGAATGGACCAGAAGTCGCGCGCGTGCGCTTCCGACGACGCAATCGCGGCGTCCGTCACCACGCCGTCTTCCAGCATCGCGCCGAGAAACTCTTCGAAGGCATCGCCGTGACGGACCGGATCGGTGCCGACGCTCTCCAACAGCACGTAGAACGGATGCGCATCCGCGAGCGGCGCGCGCAGGTTCCTGAGGTTGCCGATAACGGCATCGTGATAACCCGCCCACATCACTTCGAACGCGGATACCCCTGCGGCCAGCCCCGCCTGCGCACGCGTCAGCAGCGTGGTCACCGCGCGAAAGTCCGGCAAGCCGCACCACGCGGTGGCGGTCGCCGTTGGCTTCGGCCGCAATCGCAGCACGACACGTGTGATGATCGCGAGCGTGCCTTCGCTGCCGATCAACAAATGCCGCAAGTCATAGCCGCTGTTGTTCTTGATCATCTTGTTCAAGTCGCCGATGACCTTCCCGCTCGCCAGCACCGCTTCGACGCCGAGTACCTGATCTCGCATCATCCCGTACTTGATGACGCGGTTGCCGCCCGCGTTGGTGGCAAGATTGCCGCCAATGGAACAACTGCCGCGCGCGCCGAGATCCAGCGGAAAGTAAAAGCCCGCCGCGCTCGCCGCTTCCTGCACCACTTGCAACGGCGTGCCCGCTTCCACCGTCATGGTCGCGGAGACTTCATCGATCTCGAGGATGCGGTTCATGCGGTCGAGACTGAGCACGACTTCGTCCGTCAGCACGTTCGCGCCGCCCACGAGCCCGGTGAGCCCGCCTTGCGTGACGACCGCCTGCTTGTATTTCGTGCAGAGAGCGAGCGCCTTGGCGGCTTCCTCCGTGTTGCGCGGCCGGACGATGGCCGAAGGCGTCGCGCCCGGCAACCCGCTCCAGTCCACGACGCGCCGGTCGCCGAACTCTTCGGGCAACGCGACGACTTCCGCGCCAAGGGTTTCGCGCAAGGCGCTCACTGCTTCGCGTGCGGTCATTTGATGCTCGTCTCCATGCTGTTTTTGCGGATCACCAGACAGTGTAGCCACCGTCCATGACGAGGTCCGAACCGGTCACGAAGGCGCTCGCGCGCGAAGCGAGGAACACCACGCCGGGCGCGATTTCATCGGGCGTCGCCATGCGGGCGAGCGGCGTGCCGTCGATCCACACCTTGCGCCACGTTTCGTTTTCGAAACCGCGTTTCGTGAGTTCGGTGCCGACATATCCCGGCGATATCGAATTGACGCGCACGCCATCCGCGGCCCATTCCGCCGCGAGCGAGCGCGTCAAATGAATCACGCCCGCCTTCGATGCGTTGTACGACGCCTGCGGCTGCGGCTTGTTGGCGATCGACCCGCTCATGCTCGCGATGTTCACAATGCGCCCGGACTTCTGCCGCGTCATGTGCCGCGCGGCGCTTCGGCAGCAATAGAACACGCCGTCGAGGTTGACCGCGAGCACCGCGCGCCAGGCGGCATCGTCGGTTTCGAGCGCGGAGGCATTCTTTACGATGCCCGCGTTGTTCACGAGCACGTCGAGCTTGCCGTGACGCGCGACGACGGTATCGAAGGCTTGATCGACAGACGATGAATCCGTCACGTCCAGTGCGACGAACGTGCCGCCGATTTCCTGCGCGGCCTTTTGTCCGAGCGTTTCATCGCGATCCGCGACGACGACCGTCGCGCCCGCGCTCTTCAAGCCTGTCGCAATCGCAAAGCCGATGCCTTGCGCCGCGCCCGTCACCACGCAGACATCGCCATCCAGACGGAAGGCATCCAGTGTCGAACTCATGTGCGCGCTCCTTCGAAGACGACGATATCCGCCGTGCCATCCGCGTGACCGACGATCATCTCGCTTGCAATGCCAGTGAAGAGGCCGTGTTCGACCACGCCCGGAATGGCGTTGAAGCGCGGCGACAGCGCGAGCGGCTCGGGAATGGCTTCGAGATGACAGTCGAGAATCCAGTTGCCGCTGTCGGTGACGACGAGTTCGCCGTTCTTCACGCGCCGCTCGATACGGACGCTTTCGTCGAAGCCCGCCGAGACGAACAGATCGCGCAGCAAACGCTCCGTGCTCTGCCAGCCGAACTGGATGATCTCGATAGGCAAGGGAAAGCGTCCCAGCGTATCGAAGACTTTCTTATCGTCGACGACAGCGACCATCTTGCGCGATGCCGCCGCCACGATCTTTTCCCATAGAAGACACGCGCCGCCGCCCTTGATCATGCTGCCCTGATGATCGATCTCGTCCGCGCCGTCGATAGTCACGTCGAGCCGGTCGATCTGCCCTAGATCGGTCAACGGCACACCGAGTTCGAGCGCAAGCTCACGCGTGGCGTTCGACGTCGGCACGCCGACGACATCCAGCCCGTCCTTCACGCGCGGCGCGAGCGCACGCACGAACCAGTGCGAGGTCGTGCCCGAACCGAGACCCACCTTCATGCCCGGCTTCAGATAGTGATCGACCGCCTTGTTGCCAGAAACGAGTTTTGCTTCGTCCTGTTTCGATGCGGGTTTGAGCTGGGCATAGCCCGGTTCGATATACGTAGCCAATTGCGTCTCCGTTGACTTGCTTAGTCCATGAATTTGTCGGTGAACCACGGGTCGAGCGCGGCGAGATTGTCGGGCAACTCGCGGCCTTGAGCGAGGCCGAGCATCGCCACGAGCATGTTCACCACGAGCAGATGGTTGATCCGCGCCGTGAGCGGCGTGTACAGCTCGGTGTTCTCATAGGCGGGCACGGCAATGGTCAGATCGCACGTCTGCGCGAGCCGCGAGCCGGGCGCGCAAATGGCGATGGTGATTGCACCCTTGCCCTTGGCCATGGCGGCGGCCATCACGAGCGACTTGGTCGAGCCGGAATGCGAGAAGAACACGGCCACTTCGTCGTTGCGCAAGGTTGGCGCGAGCAGCAACTGACGCTGGCTTTCGAGCACTACGCGGCAATGCAGCCCCAAGCGAAAGAACTTGTGTTCGGCATCGAAGGCAATGGTTTCGGAGATGCCGAGGCCGAACAGAAAGATGCCCTTCGCTTCGATCAGATACTTGGCCGCGCGCTCGATGGCGCTCGCATCGACATCCTTGGCGAAGCGCTGAATGGCGTGCAACGAGTTGTTGATGATCTTGTTGCAGACGTTCTCGGGCGCGTCGGCGTTGGTGATCGCTTCGTAATCGAAGGGCGCTTGCGGAATCAGACCCTGGCCCAGACGCACCTTGAAGTCCTGATAGTCCGCGCACTCGAAGCGCCGGAAAAAACGCACCACGGTCGGGTCGCTCGTCTGCGCCGCTTCGGACAACTCGGCCATGCTCATCTTGAGCGCGGCTTCGGGCGCGCCCAACAAGACATCGGCGATACGCAAGGTCGCGCCCGTCAGCGCAGGGTGTTCGAGCGCAATGCGCCGCAACAGGTCGTTTCTCATCAGGCTCCCGGCAGGCGCGACGCATTGAGCGCGGCGCACCTTGTTACTAGATCGGCGAACGAGTCGAGCCGGGCATCCTCGGCGACGGGAACGTCGGGTCCCGTGCCCCAGTTGACGATCAGGCAACGCACCTGCGCACGTTCGGCGCATTCGGCGTCGATGCGCGTATCGCCGATATAGAGCGCATGCTCGGGCGCGACGTCGAGCGCTTCGAGCGTCGCGAGCAGATGCCGGGGATGCGGCTTTCTCTGTGCAAGCATATCGCCTCCGATCACCGAGCTGAAGTACTGCTCGATGCCGAAATGCGCGAGCACTGCCTGCGCCAGATGCTGTGCCTTGTTCGTGCATACGCCGAGCTTGATGCCCGCCGCATGCAGCGCGGGAACTGCGGTGAGCGCGTCGGCGTACACGGTCGCTTCGCCAACCGGGTGCTGCTTGTAAATGGACAAATACGCTTCGACGTCGGCGCTCACGCGATCATGATCGAGCGTGAGACCCAAGCCCTTATACAACTTGTCGATCAGCCCGAACGAGCCTTCGCCGATGTACTGCGCCACGAAGCTCACCGTCTGCGGCGGCAGGCCATGCGTCGCGAGCAGCCGATTCACCGCGTTGGCGATATCGGGCGCCGTGTCGACGAGCGTGCCATCGAGGTCGAACACGATGGCATCGACAGGAACTTCCGCGAGATTGACGGTCATCGGTTGGTGCTCTCCGGGTAGGCGGGTTCGGCTGCGATACGCTCATAGACCGGGCGCAACGTGTCGTACAGCGTGCGGAAGGTTTCGAAACGTGCGTCGTAGAGCGGCCCGAGCCGCGCGTCGGGACTGATGCGCTCCGTCACGCGCAAGGTGCTGACGGCTTCGTCGAGCGTAATCCACCAGCCCGCGCCCACGCCGGCCGCGAGCACCGCGCCGTATGCGCCGCCTTCCGACGCGCCCGTGACGGTGGTGACTTCGCGTTGCAGCACGTCGGCAAGCAGGCGCAGCCAGAAGGGCTCGGCGGTCGCGCCACCGGACACCCGCACTTCGTCGCAGGCGAGGCCTGCGCTTGACCCCAGCGCCGCGATGGCGCGAATGTTCAACAAAACGCCTTCCATGACGCTGCGCACGAGGTGCGAGGCGTCGTGCATCGAGGTGAGGCCGATCCACGCGGCACGGCCGTCGGCGGCAACGTGCGGACAGCGTTCGCCGAGCAGATAAGGCAAAAACAGCAAGCCGTCCGATCCGGGCGCGGCGGCTTTGGCGAGATCGGTCATCTCCGAGAACGACAGCGCGGACGTCATGCGTCTTAGCGCACCGCGCAGCCATTCGAACGCGCCGCCCGCCGACAGCGTCACGCCCATCACATGCCAGCGGCCCGGCGCGTTGCCGCACGAAATCTGCAACTGGCCTGTCGCCACCGGACACTCCCGCATGCCGCCCGCGACGATACCCGCCGTGCCGATGGTCACGCCGAGCGGTCCGGTATCGATCGCGCCCATCGACGTGGTCTGGATCACCGAATCGCCGCCGCCGCCGAAGACGGGTGTATCGGCGGACAGGCCCCACGCTTGCGCAAGCTCAAGCCGCAAGACGCCCGCGCGTTCGGTCGATTCCACGACCTCCGGCACGAGGCTCGCGGGCAGGTCGAGCAGCGAGAGCAGCGCTTGCGACCAGGCGCGGCGCTTTACATCGAAGAGGCCGGTACCGGATGCATCGGATACATCGGTGATATGTTCGCCCGTCAGACGCAGGCGCAGATAATCCTTCGGGTTCAGCATGCGCCTCATGCGCGCGAAGAGTTCGGGCTCGTGCTCGCGCATCCACAAGAGCTTGCCCGCAGTGAAACCCGGCAGCATGCGGTTCTGAACCATCGCAAGCAAGCCGTCGCGACCGCCCGCGCGCGCGGTGATCTCATCGCAATGGGGCGCCGCGCGTTGGTCGCACCAGAGAATAGCGGGGCGCAGCACGTTGTCGGCTTCGTCGAGCGCGGCAAGACCATGCATCTGACCCGACAGGCCGATGCCAGCCACCGCACGGCGATCCGGCAGCGCGGCGAGCACTTCGGCCAGCGCGCTTTGCGTGGCCTGCCACCAGTGCTCCGGGTCTTGTTCCGCCCAGCCCGGACGCGGCGAGACGAGCGGATAAGACGCGAGCGCCTTCGCCGCCACGCGCCCATTGCCATCCACCGCGATGACCTTGCACGCGGACGTCCCCACGTCGATGCCGAGAAGATAGCGTTCCATCGTCGCTCTCCGCTCAGGCGCCGTGTCGCAAACGCACGTGCTTCAGATGCAGATACCCTTCCATGCCTTCGCGGCCGTGCTCGTAGCCCGTGCCGCTCTGTTTGCGGCCGCCGTAGGGCGCGTTCATGATGCCCGCATCGACGTGATTGATGGCGACGTTGCCGAAGTCGAGTTCGCGCGAAAGCGTGAAGCTCTCCTTCACGTGCTCCGTGTACGCATAGGCCGCGAGTCCGGCGGGCGTGCCGTTGGCTGCATCGATGGCTTCGTCGAGCGTCTTGTAAGGCGCAACGCCGATCACCGGGCCGAAGGTTTCCTCGTGCATGACGAGCATCTCGGGCGTGCCATCGGCGATGACGGTCGGCGCGAGAAACAGGCCCGCGCCGGAACCGAGCGCGGAAGGACGCCCGCCGCCGCAGAGAATGCGCGCGCCGCGCTCGCGTGCATCGTCCAGATGCCGCTCTACCTTGACGACGCCCGCGCGCGTGGCCATTGGTCCGATATCCGCGCGTTCGTTGGCCACGCCATCGGCGACGACGAGTTTGTTCGCGCCTTCGGTTAGCCGCGCGAGAAACGCGTCGTAGACCGACTCTTGCACATACGCGCGATTGATCGAGATGCAGATTTGCCCGGCATTGCGAAACGCGCGCCGCAACGTGCCCGCGACGGCGAGATCGATATCGGCATGCGCGGTCACGATGAGCGGACAACTGCCGCCGAGTTCCAGCGACAGACCTGTGATGCCGCGCACCGTGCGATAGATGTCCTCCCCCGCCGCGCCCGAACCCGTGAACGCCACCTTATCGATACGCGGATGCCCGACGAGCCGCTTGCCCGCCTCGCGCGCGCCCATCACCAGGTTGGCGACGCCTGCTGGCAGGCCCGCGCGATCCACGCAGCGAAACACGGCTTCCGCGCTCGAAGGCGTGTGCTCGGAAGGCTTCACGACGATCGTGCAACCCGCCGCCAGCGAAGCCGCGAGCTTCCAGCCGATCAGTTCGACCGGATAATTCCACGGCGCGATAGCCGCGACCACGCCGACCGGTTCCTTCTCCACGAAACTGACGAAGCCATCCTCTTCGTTCGGAATGGTTTCGCCATAGATACGCACCGCCTCTTCCGCGTAATAGTGAAACGCCTTCGCGAGTTTGCGCGCTTCGCCTTGTGCTTCGGCCAATGGCTTGCCCATTTCCACCGTGATCGACATAGCGATCGCGCGTTCGTCCTTCGCGATTTCATCGGCGATAGCGTGCAGCAGGCGCGAGCGTTCGAACGGATTCACGCGCCGCCATGTTTTGAACGCGCGCGAGGCGGCTTCGATTGCGGAATCGATCACGTCCTGGCTCGCATCCGGCGCGCGGGAAACGACTTGCTCCGTGCTCGGATTCGTTACGTCGATCCATTCGCTCACGCCTTCTTGCGTGAAGCGTCCATCGATATACATCTCGCAGTGTCGTGGTTCTGTCATGGCGAAAAAGTGGTGAATGCGTTTATTGCGAGACGAAGTTGACGCGGATCGCGTCGACGGCCACCGCGACGAAAATCAGAATGCCGCCGATCATCTGCACGTAGAACGACGGCACTTCGGTGATCGCGAGACCAACGTGGATCACCGTGAGCAGCAGCACGCCGCCGAGAATGCCGAGCGCGCCGCCGCGTCCGCCGAACACGCTCACGCCACCAATGATCGGCGCGGCAATCGCATACAGCAGGAAGCCTTCGCCCTGATCCGAGGTAATGGCCATTTGCCACGCGGCAAGCAGATAACCCGCGACGCCCGAAAGAAAGCCCGACAACGTAAAGGCGATCACCTTCACGCGATTCACGCGAATGCCCGCCGAGTTGGCCGCGAGCGCGTTGCCGCCGGTCGCATACAGATAACGTCCGAGCACGGTCTTGCGCAGCAAAAAGCCCATGCCCAGCAGCACGACGAGAAACACGATAGGCATGACCGGCCAGTTGTTGATGGTGTACTGCCCGATCCAAATATAGCCGGCGGACATATCGGAGATGGTGTTGCCCTGCGTGACCGCAAGCAGCGAGCCTTGCAGCACGATCATCACGGCGAGCGTCTGGATCAGCGAGACCATCTTGAGGCGCGTCACGCACATGCCGTTGAAAAAACCGATAGCCGTCGCCGCCGCGATGCCCACCGGCACGCCGACAGCGGGCGACAAGCCGAGCCGCGTCGAAACGATCGCGCCGATGGCCGCCGAAAAGCCCATGTTGCTGGCGATCGAGAGGTCGATCTCCGCGACCATCAGCGGCAACGAAACCGCGAGCGCGAGCAAGCCGAGCACGGTTGCCTGCACGAGCACGTTCTGCAGATTCGAGAGCGTGAAGAAGAACGGATTGAGTACGCCGAACACGATCACGAGCGCCGCGAGCCAGAGCCACACGACGTTCTGAAAGACCCACTGCACGCCCGCTCTGCTGCGCTTCGTGCCCGGCGCCGCGCCCGCCTTCGACAACGTGGCCGGCGCCGGCGTGATATCGCTACCTGATTGCATGGACTCTCTCCTCATGTTTGGCTCGCGAGCGGTTCCGGCTCGGTTTGTACCGACGCGCTTTCGACGTTGAACGCCGATTGCAGGATCGCGTCCTTCTCGATCTGCGCGCCCGTGTATTCACGCTCGATGCGCCCGCCCACGAACACGCAGACGCGGTCCACCATGCGCACCATCTCGTCGAGATCGCTCGTGATGACGATCACCGAGAGGCCTTCGCGCGTCAGCGTATCGATGATTCGGTGGACTTCTTCCTTCACGCCGACGTCGATGCCGCGCGTGGGTTCATCGAGAATCAGAAGGCGCGGCGACGTGGCGAGCACGCGGCCGAGACACACCTTTTGCTGATTGCCGCCCGAGAGCGTGCCGAGCAGCACTTCGGGCGTGGCCGCCTTCACGCGAAAGTGTTCGAAATAGCGTTTGACGACGTGACGTTCCGCGCCCGCGTCGATCACGCCGCCGTGCGAGACATCCGCGAGACTCGACAGCGTGATGTTGTGCGCGATGCTCTGCAGACCGACGAGGCCATCGCGATGCCGGTCGTCCGACAAATACGCGATGCCGCGCTCGAACGCCGGACCCGGATGATTCGGCATGACGCTTGTGCGGCCGTCGTGCGAGACGCGACCGCTTTTTGCGCGATTCAAGCCGAAGAGCGCCAGCGCGAACTCCTTCGCGCCCGATCCCGGCAAGCCCGCGAAGCCGACGATCTCCCCCGGCGCAATCGAGAAGCGCTCCACGTCCACGCCCGGTGCGACCAGGTCTTCGACGAGCCACGCGGCGCCCGCCGCGTCGCCTGCGCCGCGTGCACGGGTGGCTTCGCGGTCGCGATAGAAAAGCGGCACGTCGCGGCCGATCACGAGTTCGGACAGGCCGTCGGAGTCGATCTGCGAGAGGTCGTCGTGCTCGCCCGCGAGTTTGCCGTTGCGCAGCACGGAGACGCCGTCGCAGATATCGAGAATCTCTTCGTTGTAGTGCGAGATGAAGACGAAGGTCACGCCGCGCGCCTTCAGGCTGCGCATGAAGTCGAACAGATGTTCGCGGTCGGCGAGCGTCAGCGCGGTCGTGGGTTCGTCGAGAATCAGCAGCTTGCCGCCGCTATGCAGCGCACGCAGGATGTTGAGCTTGCGCTTGGCGACCGCCGACAGCAAACGCGCGGGCATGCGTGGATCGAAACCCGTTCCTTCGAGCGCGATCTCGACGCTTTGCATCTGCGCGCGCTGGTCCACCTGTTTCAAGAGGCCGCGCTTGACCGGCCAGCGGCCCAGCATGAGATTGTCAGCGACCGACATGGAGTCGACGATCATCGGTTCCTGCGTCACGAGGAACACGCCGCGCGCTTCCATCTGCTTGACGTCCGAGCCTTGCATGTCCTCGCCGTCGAAGGTGATGCTGCCTTCGGTCGGCGCCGTCTGGCCGGAAATGAGCCGCACGAGCGTCGATTTGCCCGCGCCGTTTTCGCCGAGCAGACCGTGAATGGTGCCGCGCCGGATGTTGACCGACACGCGATCCAGCGCGACTACCGCCTTGTAGCGCTTGACGACATCGTGCGTTCTCAGGATGTACTCGTTGCTGCTCATATCCGCCATGAAGCGAACCTCCGTTTGGCGATGGCGCGCGAAGCTCGCGCGCCACCCTGCTCAACGTGAATCACCGGTGCATCAGGAGTAACGCAGTCCCCATTCGTTATAGGCGATGTTGCCCCACTGGCGTTTGTCCTTCACCGAGGAGGCATCGACGATAAACGGCTGGATCACGAGACTCGGGCCGGTCTCCGATTTGGTGATCTGCGCTTTCTCCCAAAAGTACTGGCTGTTCTGATACGGCCCGAGCGGCACCGGCTGGCCCTTCAGCGAATACTTGTCGAGCATGTCGACGGTGATCTGCGCGTAGGCGATCGGGTCTTGCGAAACCACCGCATCCATGTAGCCGTCCGCGATCCACTGCAGCGCGGCCGGCTCGCCGTCGATATTCACGAAGATCACGTGTCCCTGCTCGCCGACCTTCTTCCACTTGCCCTTTTGCTGCAAGGCCGTGACGATGCCGCGCGCGGGCGAATCGCTCGGCGCGTGGACGGCGTCGAGATCGGGATACTCGGAGAGTGTCGAGAGCGTGACGGACAACATGTTCTTCAGAAGCCCTTCGGTCGGACGGCTGATGAGCTTGACGTCCGGATACTTCTTCATCGTCTCCTCGAAGCCTTCCTTGCGCAGCCGCCACGCCACCGATTGCAGGGCGCCGTAGCAGTTGAGCACCGAGCCCTTTGCCGACCCGTGCTTCTTCTTGAGCAGACCGACAATGGCTTCCGCCGCCATGATGCCGCCCTGATGATTGTCGAAGTCCACCGTCACCGCGACATCGCCGCCGAGCGCGGGGGTATCGATAATGCCGACGGGGATCTTCTTCATGTTGTACTTCTTGATGACGCTGACGATAGCCTGGCTGTCGATCGGGTCCGCGATGATCGCCGACGGGTTCTTCAACATCAGGCTGTTCCACTGTTCGAGCTGCGTCGTGTTGCTGAAGTTGGCGTTGACGGCCTGAAACGTCCAGCCCTTCGCTTCGACGGCGCGCTTCACCGCTTCCTGCTGCGTGGCGAAGAAGTAGTAATCCAGACTCTTGTTGCTATAAGGAACGAACACTTTCTGCTGGGCGAAAGCCTTGCCCGAGACCGACGAAAGCGCGACCGAACCGGCCGTGGCGGCAAGTCCCGCCAGGAACTTTCTACGCGATGCGACTTCCAGTGCTTCTTCCATAGTTGTTGTCTCCTCAACACCGATATGGCAGCGACATTCGCCACGGGACTTGCGCCTTGGGTCAGGTAGTAAATTTCTTTTTGACCGTAGTAATACGAACAAAATATACAAAACGCTGTGGGCGGGCGACAAGATAGGGTTTACTAGCTGACGCGCTGCAATACTATATGCAGCAAGCCTTTCGGCGAATTTTCAGCGCAAATAAAGTGTCCGTTGCAAACGTAGCGTTACTATTTTTTGACATGATGTCGAGCGAACGGACTACGGCAACCCTTCATTTCGCCGACGAAGGCATCAGGGCGCGCGAAAGCTGAAGCTGGTAGAGATAAGACCAGCACGCTTGCTCACTCAAGGAGACACCACATGAACGACGCCACGCGTTATCGCGTGAATCCGGACGCCTTGCGCGCGTTCGTCGCCGAGGTTTATAGAAGCGTGGGCGCGAACGCCGAGGACGCGCACATCGCCGCCGATGCAATGGTGCAGGCCGACCTCTGGGGTCATCAGTCGCATGGGGTGTTGCGGCTCGGCTGGTACTACGCGCGGTTGCGTTCGGGCGCCATGAAGGCGTCGACCAGCCTGAGTTTTCCCGTCGATGCAGGCGCCGTCGCGGTCATGGACGGCGGCGACAGCATAGGTCCGGTGGTGGGACGCGCGGCGACGCTCGACGCAATCCGCCGCGCGAAGGCGCATGGCATCGGCGCGGTATCGGTGCGCAACTCGAATCATTTCGGCACGTGCATGTATTTCACGCGGATGGCGGCGAACGACGGCTGCATCATGCTGTGCATGACCAACGGCGGCCCGAACATGGCGCCGTGGGGCGGGCTCAAGAAGATGATCGGCACCAATCCGTGGTCCGTGGCCGCGCCCGCCGGACGTTATGAACCGATGGTGATGGACGTGGCGAACTCGGGCGTCGCGCGCGGCAAAATCTTTCTCGCGCAGATGCGTCACGAACCGATTCCACTCGGCTGGGCCGTGGATTCACGCGGCCGCCCGACGACCGACCCTGTGGAAGGCCTCAAGGGTTTCATCCTGCCGATGGCAGAGCACAAAGGGTATGCGATCGGAACGATGGTCGACGTGCTTTCCGGCGTCCTCTCGGGCAGCGGGTGTCTGACGGACGTGCACGGTCCGTACGATCCGGTGAATCGCAGCCGCGCGGGGCATCTGATGATCGCGCTGAATGTCGCCGCATTTCAGCCGCTCGCCGAGTTCAACGCGCGTATGGAGCGCTATGTGGAAGCGCTCAAGGCCGCGCCGCTCGCCGAGGGTGTCGACGAAGTGTTCTATCCGGGCGAGAAGGAAACGCGCGCCCAGCAGACTCAACTCGAAGAAGGATTGTGGCTGCCCGCCGATACCATCGCCGGGCTGGACGCGGTCGCCGCCGAAGCCAACGTGAAGATCGTGGCGCGCGACTGACCGCGTGAGACGCGTCGTTCAGGCAAACGTCGCTTCGTTCTGGCGAGCGGCGCGCGGCAGCATCCGGTCGAACTCACGCTTGACGATGCCGTAGCATTCGCACGCACGCTCTTCCAGACCGGCGCGGTCGAGCACCTTGATACAGCCACGGCTGTGATGGATCAGACCCGCGTCGTGCAGCTTGCCTGCGGCTTCCGTCACGCCTTCGCGACGCACGCCGAGCATGTCCGCGATCATTTGCTGCGTCACGCGCAGTTGATCCGACGGGGTGCGGTCCGTTTGAATCAGGAGCCAGCGGCACAGTTGCTTCGAGAGCGAATGGTGACGATTGCAAGCGGCCGTTTGCGCGACTTGCGTCAGCAGGGCTTGCATATACAGCAGCATCACACGACGCAGAAAGTCCGACTTGCCGAAGTGTTCACGCAATGCGCCCGCGCTCATGCGATACGCAAAACCCGCGCACTGCACTTGAACGCGCGTCGGCATGGTGTCGCCGCCCGTGAGCACCGGAACACCCGTCATGCCTTCACGGCCCACTGCCGCGACTTCCACCGAGCCGCCGTCTTCCATCGTATGCAGAAGCGAGACGATAGCCGTGGTCGGGAAGTACACGTGGTGAATGCGTTGTCCGGAATCGCAAAGCAACTGCTCCGTGCGCAACTGGACGAGTTCCAGATGGGGAGCGAGAGCCTGCCATTCCTGAGTCGGAAGTGCGGCCAGCAGATGGTTGCCATGCAGATCGGATTGAAGGGTCAACATTTTTTATTCGCTTTATAAGAGCGCTTTCGCGCCGTACTTTTATCTGGTCCGCTCGCAGGTTTCGTGAGCGCATCTGGTGGCGTACATCGAAACATGTGGGGCCAGCCCCGTGAGCCTTGCATCGCCGCTTCGTGCCGTCATCGGCTACAGTGATGTTCGTGCTTTGTCGTACATAAGCGAGAGACGTGCCAGGAAGTGTCCGATCTATGTCCGATAAGGCATAGACGGCGATGCACGGAAGATGCGCGGCCGGCGGCCAAGCGCGCGATGCATTTTTGATTCAATTCTGAACATTTGCTGAAGGGGCGCAAATGGCGGGGCACGACCGGCCGAAATGGCTTTTGTCTGTGGGATGCCTTGCCGGGCTTAGGTTTCCGGCGCGTTTCACCTTATCAAACGTAGATTGCGCGCGATGCAAACGTGCCTGGAAGCACGCGTCAGCGGGAACGGCCAAAAATGTTGCAAACCTGTTCATTCCGCGAAGGCGCGAGTCGCGGAGCACGAGCAAGAATGTGGCCAGTAGCCCGGTGAGGCGCGCTCGGCGCGACTTCGACCGTTTGCCTGGCGGGTTGTGAACGATGCCAGGCGGCCCGCAAGCGAAATTGCTGAAAGTGTTGCATCGCGCACAAGAGCGCTGCGGCTCTTCCGCGATATCGGCAGAAAGTGTTCAAGACTGAACCACTTTTGAGAGAGCAAGGTTTTGTCGAAGCGCGAAGGTCCAATCGGCATCGCGCGTCCATGTTGCTTACTCCACCAGTTCGCCTTCGAGAACCGATGCCAGAATCATCGCGTGGGCGTTGCGTGGCGCGGTGCGCCGACTCGGCCGATACACCGCGTCGCCGATCAATACCGGCTGGCCGCTCATTGCGCAGACGCCGGTGGTGCGTGCATGCGAGACGCGCCACATTTGATCGCCATAACAGCAGTGCGTGGAATCGCGCCACGCGATGATCGCCGTCGTCGACGAAGGACGTTCGATCAGGCTGATCGACAACCCGCGCTTTTCCAGCAGATCGCTTTTGGTCAGACGCTCGGGCGGCTTCTTCAAGATGCCGCTCAAACTCGCATCTTCTGTCTTCACGCCCAGCATGAAAATGGTCCGTGCCCACGGGTCCATGATCTTCGCGCTTGCCTGCATGGTCTGACTCCTCAAAAATGGATGAACCTGCTCGATTAAGAATTTGCAAATGGCGTATGAAACGTCAGACCAGAGCGCGCGTCTTCACGCGCCCGCTGATGTGGCGCTGACCGTTCGTTCGCTTGAATGCCGAGGTGTGACGAGGCTGAAAACGAATACCGCACGAAAGCGCGATATCGATGATGTGCTGCGATAAGAAGAGCAGTTCTCGCGCCTGTTCGATGCACCGCACCGAATGACGTGCGCGCTTCGCGATGCGGTGACGCAAATCGCCGCTGCCTGAAGTTTCCTGGAAGAGAATCATGGCGAATCCGTTCGTTTCCTTGAGGCTTGCCGGCTCGGTCGGAAGACCGGAACCCATGCATCAAAGTTAATCAAACGAACCCGCTGCGACTAGCCGTACCTTGGGTTGCCGGCGTCGCTGAAAGGTTTGGACAACCTATATCAAGGTTTAGTGTGGTTGATGCTCAGGTGCGCTGCACGCGCGACGGCGTGGTCGCGGACGCGGATGGCTTCACGCCGAGCGCTTCGGCCTTGAGCACGAAGTCGGCGAGCGAGCGCGACTCCATCTTCTTCATCGCCGCGCCGCGATGAATCTTCACCGTGATCTCGCTCAGGTTCATCTCGGCGGCGATCTGCTTGTTCATCAGACCACTCGCGACGAATGCCATCACCTCGCGTTCACGCGGCGTAAGGCGAGCGTAGCAGCGGCGCAAGTCCGCCACGGAGCGGTCTTCGTTGCGCCGCACTTCGTCTTTCGAGAGCGCGTTCGCCACGGCGTCGAGCATGTCCTGATCGCGGAACGGCTTGGCGAGAAAGTCGATGGCGCCGCCTTTCATCGCCTTCACCGACATGGCGATATCGCCGTGCGCCGTGATGAAGATGATCGGCACGGACAGGTCGCCCGCCGCAATCTGCTCCTGCACGGCAAGCCCGCTCTGCCCTTTGAGGCGCACGTCGAGAATGAGGCAGCTCGGAACGTCCGGCATGTCGAAGGCCATGAACTCCTGCGCGGACGCGAACGCCTGCACCTGCAGGCCGACCGAGCGCAGCAGCATGGTGAGCGCGGTGCGCATGGAGTCGTCGTCGTCGACCACGTAGGCGATCGACTGGCTCGCGCCTTCCTCAGTTTCGTGGCTCACTGCATGTCTCCTCTTCGAGCGGCAAGACGAACTGCATCGACGCGCCCTGACCTTCCTGCGATTCGGCCCAGATGCGGCCGCCGTGTGCCTCGACGATGGATCGGCAGATCGACAGCCCCATGCCCATGCCATCTTTCTTGGTGGTGAAAAACGGGTTGAAGAGCGAGCCCGCATCTTTCTCGCTGATGCCAATGCCCGAATCTTCGACCGAAAGCTGCGCGTGACGCTCGTCCGCGAGCCGGGTGGCGACGCGCATGAGGCGCTTGCGTCCGCTCACGCCGGACATGGCCTGCACGCCGTTCATCAGCAGATTGATGACGACTTGCTGAAGCTGCACGCGGTCGCCGCAAACCACTGGCGCGGGCTCGGCAAACGCAGCGGAAAGCTCGACGCGCTGGCTTTGCAATTCGCGCCGCACGAGTTCGACCGATTCTCTCACGATCATATTCAGATCGACCAGCGCGGGTTGCGGATCGCGCTTTTGCGCCATGGAACGAATCTGGCGAATGATGTCCGTCGCGCGCTTGGCGTCGCTCGTCATCTGACTGATCGACTGCACCGCCTCGTGTACATTCGGCGGCTGACGGTTGAGCCAGCGCAACGCGGCGTCGCCCGCGGTTACGATGGCGGCGAGCGGCTGCGTGACTTCGTGCGCAATCGACGCGGCCATCTCACCGAGCGTCGTCACGCGCGTGACATGCGCGAGTTCCGAGCGCGAGCGGTCGAGCGCCTGTTCCGCGCGCTTGCGTTCCTCGATGTCGGTGTTCACGCCATACCAGCGCACGAGATTGCCTTCGGAATCGCGCAGCGGCGCGGCACCGATGTGCATCCAGCGAAACACGCCGTCGCCGCGCCGGATGCGCGCCGTCACTTCGAAGCCGCTGCTGGTGGCGAGCGCTTCGCGCCACGCGGCCTGCAACGCGGCGAAGTCTTCCGCATGCACGATCTCCTGCCAGATGTCGTGGCCGTCGTCCGCGAGCTTCACGCCGTACTCGTTCCAGCGGCGGTTGAGATAAATGAGGCGGCCATCGTTCGATGAACTCCACACCATGCCGGGAATGGCGTCGATGGTCGCGCGCAGTTCGTTCTTCTGGCGCAACAGCTCGCCTTCCATGCGCTTGGCGTCGGTGATGTCGTTGTTCGTCGCGAGAATGGCGAGCGGCTTGCCCCATTTGTCGCGCGAAAGCGTCCAGCGGCTCGACACGACCACCGTCTCGCCGCTCTTCTTCACGCGCTTGAGTTCACCTTGCCAGCTCCCACGCGTAAGCGTTTCGCGGCGAATGTCGTCCACGGGCATGGCCGCATCCGTCTGCGTGAGTCCGTGAATGGGCTGGCCGATAGCCTGCTCGGAAGTCCATCCGTACAGCCGTTCCGCGCCCTGATTCCAGAACGTGATGCGGTCGTCCATGTCGTACACGACCACCGCGTCGTGCGTGAGATTGAGCAGTTCGACCTGCTTGCGCAAGGTGGCGGTGCTCGTCTGATTGCGCAGCGCGAGAAACGACACGGTCAGAATGGCGATGAGACTCACACCGCAACGCGCGATGGAACTGCCAGGGTCCTGCGCGTTGTGCGAGAGCATGAAGCCGAGCACCGTCGCCGCGACGCAGGCCCACGCGACTGCAATCGTGACAGGCCGCGATGCGACCGAAGCCACGAGCAGCACCACTACGACATACAGCACGGCAATGGCGATATCGAGCGGCGTGAATGCGTCGATGAGAAACACCGCGAGGCCGACTACCGTGGCCATCGCCTTGAGGGTGGTGGGATTGCCGAGGAAAGACTGCTCGGCTGCTTGGTCGAGCTTCATCGCGGCCTCATTGCGGAAAGCGGCCGCTCATTCATGCCCGCTGGCCCGAGTAACGGACTGCCCAGATTCACATTGCGCGGATCTTTCATAGGACGAGAGAGCCTGAGCCCGGAAAGCGGGCCACTTCAAGGATGAGCGCCAGCGCCGCTGGCCCGGATGTCGTCGAGACAGTGCATTACCTGTGCGCCGTCGACAGGCTTGCCGAGCACGCACAGCGCGCCGACGTCCAGCGCCTGTTTGCGCATGGCGTCCGAAGCGAACGCGGAGATGAAGATGATAGGTGGCGCGACGCCGCGATCGACGAGTCTGCGGTACATCTCCACGCCCGAGATGCCTGGCATCTGGACATCCGAAATGATACACGCGACATCCGCGATCGAACCCGAATTCAGGAACGCTTCGCCGGAGTCGTAGAGCCGAACCTCCCAGCCAAGCGAGCGAACCAGGCTTGAGGTCGCGATGCGGACGGATTCGTCATCGTCGATGATCGAAACGACTGGGTTATTGAACACGCAACAAAGTCCTCGGGCCTAGTGTGCGGTGGCGGCGATAAACCAGGCGGCGGGCCGTCGACCGTGATGCCATGTTAAGTAAAAGCATCGGACGTGAAAATCATATTTATGTATGAGACGAAGCCGGTCTAATACCTTCGTATGAGCCGTTTAACCTTGCGTCTCATACCGCTTCATACGCGCGGCCTAACCATTCGGCGCAGGCAACGACGCCGTGCCGACTACTCATGCAAAGGTTTAGGCGCGTCATCTCTAACGGCCGCATGAGCGAACGCACGTAGGGATAGGCTCACCGCGCATCCGGACATAAAGTTACTCCAAGGTCGCAGCAACGAAAGCTCCACCGCTCAAGCAGACGACCTCATCGTATGCGAAGCCAGTGAATCGGTTTCCTAAGTAATGCCATCTGTCCATTACGTCATTCGGCTCCACACGGAAACGCCGAGCCTTTAAAGGAGTATCACAATGAACAAGTTTCTCGTCAGTCTCGCTTTCGCAGTCAGCGCCGTTGCCGCTCCCGCCATGTCGTATGCGCAGTCGAATCAGCCGGTGACGCGCGCCGAAGTGCGCGCCGATCTCGTGCGCCTGGAGAAGGCCGGGTACAAGCCCGCAGTGAACGACGACGCAACTTACCCCGCAGACATCCAGGCAGCCGAAGCCAAGGTCGCGGCGAGCTACGCGGCCACGCACGGCACGAGCGATGTAGGCGGCGTGGCATTGACCGGTGCGTCCGCCAGCGGCTCGAAGGTGTCCGCCGCTTCCAGAAACTGCGTCGGCCCCGCGGACTACTGCGTGCCGTATTTCGGCAGCTAAAGCCAAGCGGTCCGGCGCCGGTCACTGCGGCATGCCGGACCGCACACGCGTACTGAATGCCACTCGGAGTTCCACATGAAAAACCTGTTGCTCTCTGCCGCGATGTTCGCGGTATCCGCCGCTTTTCTCACCTCGGCGCCCGTCATGGCGCAAGGCGAAAAGCCCGTGAAGAACATCGTGCTCGTGCACGGCGCCTGGGTCGACGGTTCCGGCTGGCAGCCGGTCTACGACATTCTCAAGAAGGACGGCTACCACGTCAGCATCGTGCAGGAGCCGCTGACTTCGCTCGATGACGACGTCGCCGCCACCAAGCGCGTGCTCGACTTGCAGCACGGACCGACGATCCTCGTCGGACACAGTTATGGCGGTTCGGTGATCACCGAGGCAGGCGAGCATCCGGATGTGGTCGGACTCGTGTACGTGGCCGCGCATGCGCCGAATGTCGGCGAGGACGAAAGCACGCTCGGCAAGGGCAAGCCGAGCTTCACCTCGAAGCAGGCCGGCGCGATCGAGAAGACGAGCGACGGTTATACGTTCCTGAATCCTTCTGCGTTTCCCAAGGACTTTGCCGCCGATCTTTCTCCAAAGGAAGCGACCTTCGAAGCGCATTCGCAAATGCTGACCGCAGCGAAAGTCTTCTCGGAGCCGCTCACGTCCGCTGCGTGGACCACGAAGCCGAGCTGGGGCATCGTCGCGGGCGCGGACAAGATTATCAATCCGGATCTGGAGCGCTGGTACTACGAGCGCGCGCATAGCCACATGACCGTGATTCCGGGCGCGAGCCACTCGGTGTACGAATCGCAGCCGGTTAAGGTGGCCGCCGTGATCGAGGACGCCGCGAAGCAAGCGCAATAACGCACAATAACGCGACCTTGGATAGACGAGACATCGACACTTCAAAGGTGCCGATGTCTTTTGCATGGCGCTCGAGCCGCGACTGTGCAGGATTCAGGCGCGGTTTTTCTTCTGCTGTTAAATTAGGGGCCAGCCAAACCACCGATCGAGAGAATCCGATGGCTGAACAACCCGCATCCCCAATACGCCCGCTCATTCTTATCGCTATCGTCGTGGCCGTCGTGGTCGCCGCGTTCGCGTACACCGCCGGCTGGCTGTCGCCTACGCGACTCACGCCTGCGAAGATCGTCAATAGCCTCGCGCCACCGGGCGGACCCGCGCTCGGCTTCAGACGCAACCATGCGAAGGGCGTCTGCTTCACGGGCAACTTCGAGTCGAATGGCGGCGCGGCTTCGCTATCCAAGGCGCAGCTTTTCGCGCCTGGCAATTACCCCGTGACCGGCCGATTCAACCTTGCGACGCCCGACCCGAAGACCGCCGATTCATCGGCGCGCGTGCGCGGACTGAGCTTGCGAATCGTCATGCCGGACCACAGCGAGTGGCGCTCCGCGATGATCGACGCGCCCTTCTTCCCCGTCGCCACGCCGGAAGCGTTCTATGAACTGCAGCGCGCATCCGCCCGCAAGGACGATCCTGACGCGATGAAGCAGTTCGCCGCCGCGCATCCGGAGATCGGCGCATTCGGCAAATGGGCGTCGAGCGCGCCGTTCACCGGCTCCTTCGCGGACGATCAGTACAACAGCCTCAATAGCTTCGTCTTCACGGACGCCTCCGGGCAAGACCGCGTCGTGCGCTGGTCGTTCGTGCCGGTGGCCAAGCCCGAGACCTTGACGGGCGATCAGCTGAAGCAGAAAGGCGCGAACTTTCTCGATGCCGACATCACGCAGCGCGTGCAGAGCGGGCCGCAACGCTGGACCATGGTCGTGACGGTGGCCAATCCCGGCGACCCCACGGCGGACCCGAGCAAGGCGTGGCCGGACGATCGCCAGAAGGTCGAAGCGGGCACGCTGGTCGTTACCGCGATCGAGGCCGAACCGGATGGCCCATGCCGCGATCTGAATTTCGATCCGGTGGTGCTTCCGCCCGGCATGCACGTTTCCGACGATCCGTTCCCTGCCGCGCGTTCGGCTGCCTACTCGGTGTCGTTCAACCGGAGAACCGCCGAGGACAAGGACTATCCGCATCAACCGGCGCAAGGAGCGAATCAATGAGCACGATCCACACACGCTTCTCGCCCCTGCAACGCGCGCTGCACTGGCTCATGGCGATTTGCATTCTGGCAATGCTGTTCATCGGCGTCGGCATGGTGTCCACCGTGCGGCCCGACTATCTCACGCTGGTGTCGATCCACAAGCCGCTCGGCGTGACGATTCTCGTGCTCGCACTGATCCGGCTGGTCGTGCGGCTCGTGCGCGGCGCGCCACCGTTGCCCGCCAATATGCCGGAGCCGATGAAGCTCGCCGCCCACCTCTCGCATCTCGCGTTTTATGCGCTGATGATCGGCTTGCCGCTCATCGGCTATGGCATGTTGTCGGCGGCGGATTATCCGGTCGTGGTGTTCGGCGTGCGATTGCCCTCCATTCTTCCGCATAGCAACTCGCTGCATTCGCTGCTTTGGGACGCGCACAAATACCTGGCGCTTTGCTTCTTCGCGCTGATCGTCGTGCATCTCGCGGCGGCGCTGTTTCATGCGCTCGTCCGGCGCGACGGCGTGTTTCAGGCAATGGCGCCGTGGAGCGATCGCTGACGCGTACACAGGCGGCGCTTCTGTATGATGGCGGACCACCATCATTCGAGGATTCATCGCCATGAGCGCAGCATCGCAATTCGATCAGGTTTCCGTCATCAAGCGCGCGAACGTTTATTTCGATGGCAAGTGCGTCTCGCATACGGTGCTTTTCGCCGACGGCTCGAAGAAGACGCTTGGCGTGATTCTGCCCGGCACGCTCGACTTCGGCACCGATGCGCCGGAACTGATGGAAGTGCAGGCGGGCCAATGCCGTATCCGTCTTCAAGGTAGCGATGAATGGAAGACCTACGGCGCCGGCGAGTCTTTCTCGGTGCCGGGGAAGAGCCGCTTCGATATAGAAGTGGTCGAGACGCTGGATTATGTTTGCAGTTATCTTTGACCTGGTTTAGAGGCTAGGGGCGAAGCGGCTGATCCGGCGTGATTGGCCGTTCTTTTTCGGCGGCTGCGGTCAGACAGCACCGATCATCGACCAGACGCTGAAGATGAGAATCGCGAGAGAGACTGCCGACGCTATCCAGCCGGCCATCGCGCTCGTTCCGCCGCGCAGCTTCAGTTGCTCTGCGCGCTCGCCCGGCAGCAACACCTCAGCCTTGATCCGTTCGACTGCTTTCTCGACATGCGCGCGATAAATCAAGTTGCCTGAAAAAGCCCACGCGAACATCAATGCATAACTCGACACCTCGCCAAGCGAATCGCTCATCAAGCCGAGCAGCAGGTTCAGCAACGTGCCGCCAACGAAGACCGCGACCGCCTGCCAGTACATCTTGCGATACGCAAACCATACGGGACCGCCAAAGAACGCCGCGACATTCCACGTCGGCTTAATGTTTCCATTCTTGTCCTTGGCTGACCACTTCCCCGCGTAATACTCCACGTTCTTTCCGACAAAAGCGGCCATATCCTTATCCAAGCCAGCCGCTGCCGCAGTCGTAACCGTTCCCTTGATGCCTTCGTTGTTATCGAATTCCATGTCTTGCTTTAGTTGCTGTTGCATCTGTCCGCATGGAAGCGGACTCGAATTACCGAATGCGAACGACGTTTAGAACGCGTTTAATTCGGGCAGCAGACAATACACGCGCGACCCGCACTTGAAAAGTCAGGACGCGCGAGCCTTACAAAAATTTGCGCTTGCTTGTCGCCGTGTTCAGGCGAGCTTCGAAGCCAGACCGCTCACTGAAACACCACGGGCACCGGCCTCGTCAGCAAGTCCACGTACAGCTTGAAGAATCGATCATTATCGAACTTCGTGACATACGTGATCTTTTGCGGCGATGCCCCCGCAGCAGGCGTGTCCGGATACACCCGCACATGGCCCTGGTCCTCGCCGGGCGTCGTGTCGATATCCAGGTACGCGCTCTGAGTCTGCGTCGCGTAAGTTGGATCGCTGAAGTAAGCGATGGTCAGCGTGTCGTAGAGATCCGTGCTCGATGCGAACGCACCCGCATTCACGGTTGCATACGCCTTCGTCACGGCCGTCTGCCCGGTCGGCGGGTTGACGATCTGGTTGTAGATGCTCTCGGTCAACGGCACGGTGTTGGTCACATCGAGCGGAATGACGGTTTGCGGAATCGACGTCTGCAAGAGCGTGCGCACCGCGAGCGGATCGAACCACCAGTTGAGCTCGCCGACTGCATTGGCGTTGCCCGGCACGTTCATCGCGCCGCCCATGTAGACGATCTGCTTGATGAGCGGCACGATCTCCGGCGCCTTCTGCACCGCCGTCGCGAGATTGGTGGGCGGCCCGACTTCGAGAATCGTCACTTCATGCGGATAACGTTTGATCGTGTCGATGAGAAAGTCGGCGGCGGCTTGCGTCTGTATCTTGGTCGAAGTTGCGAAGCCGTCCGGCGGCGCGGTGAGCTGCGCTTGCGAAGTCGGCTCGGGACGCGACCACGCGCCGAAGTATCCGTTCGGATTCGCGGCCTGCTGCGCGCGGATGCTCGTCACATCGTATTGCAGCGGATAATCCGCGCCGCCGTACACGCCGACCTCGTTCTGCACGCCCATGCGTTCGACGGCCTTCAACGCATCGGCTTCTTCTTGCAGCAACCAGTCGTTGCCCGTCACCACGCACAGGCCGAGCAGATTCACCTTGCCCTGTCCCATCAACTGCGTGGTCATGGCGAAGAGCTGGCCGTCGTCGCCCATGGTGTTGAAGTCGGAGTCGATCACGATCTTCGGCGCGTTCGTGTATGCGTTGTGGTCGTCGGATGAGCCGCCGCAAGCGGCAAGCACCGCGACGACACAAAGGGAAAGAGTCAAGCCTGCTGCAGTGCAACGTCGCATGATGCTGTCTCCGGATCGTTATATTCGAGTGATCACGTCATCGCGGACGGTGATTCATTCTACGACCGTTTGAGCAGATACGACTACGCTTCGATCGGCGAGCCGTCCTTGCGCACGAACCGGCCATCGGCGTTGGCACTCATCATGTCGATGTCGGAACACGTGGTGAGATCGGGCCACGCGCGCGAGCCGACTTCGAGATACACCGCCATTTCCCGCGACCGGTTGATCATGTGATGCCCGTTGCCCGTGCCTTTAGCGAACGCGGCGCAATCGCCCGCACGCAACATGGTTTCGCCTTCGTCTTCGATCAGCACGAGTTCGCCCTGCAGCACATATACGAACTCGTCCTCGTGCGAATGCCAGTGACGCTGACTCGACCAGCTTCCCGGCGGCAAGTGCATCAGATTCACGCCGAAGTCCGTCAAGCCGCCAGCATCGCCAAGACGCCGACGGATGCGCGCGGCGCATGGTTGATCGTAAGGCGGTGGATAGCCGGAGCCTTGGTGCTCGGGCACATTGGCAAGATCGATTTTCGGCATGATGCGGCTCGTTCTGGAAAGTCGCGGAAAAAGCGCTTGTGCAAGGGTGTAGAAAGAATACGCTACGATGCACGTTTTCTTCGCAAGCCCGCCGTATCTTCGTGACCGCTTCTGAATTCAAAGCCCTGGCGCGCGCATTCCTCGTTCGCCTTGCCGTCAAGCTTCGCCCGCATGCGCGTGTGCGCACGCTGCTGCTATTGCCCGCGCTTTTCGTGCTCTATGTGCTGGTGCTGATTCCCTTTACGCCCGGCATTCGCGACCTGCGCCGCGCGAAGGTGGATCAACCCGCGCAAATCTATTCCGCCGATGGCAAGCTGCTCGCCGAATTCAAGCCAACGCATCGCGAATGGGTGAGCCTCAAAGACGTCTCGCCGCAAGTGATCGACGCGCTCATCGCAACTGAAGACAGGCGATTTCATGAGCATCATGGTATTGACTGGCGACGCACGGCATCGGCCGCGCTGCATACGTTCAAAGGCCAGAAACAGGGCGGTTCCACGCTTACGCAGCAGCTCGCGCGCAATCTTTATCCCGATGACATCGGCCGCTCGCAGACGCTCACGCGCAAAGTGAAGGAGGCCATCACCGCGTTCAAGATCGAAGCGGTCTATTCGAAGGAAGAGATTCTCGAAACGTATCTGAACACGGTGCCGTTCTTGTATAACGCGTATGGCATCGAGATGGCCGCACGCACTTACTTCGATAAATCCGCGAGCGAACTCGACGTGCTCGAAAGCGCGACGCTTATCGGCATGCTGAAGGGCAACAGCTACTACAACCCTGTGATCAACCCTGAACGCGCGCTCGACAGACGCAATATCGTGCTCGGGCAGATGGTGCGCTTCGGCCATCTCGCGCCTGCGAAGCTCGAAGCGTTGCAGAAGAAGCCGTTGCGCATCGACTTCGAACGTCAGACCGAGGAGCCGGGACGCGCGCCGCATTTCGCGCAACAGTTACGCAAGTGGCTGATCGCGTGGGCCGACGACAACGACTTCAACATCTATTCCGATGGTCTCGTCGTGCGCACGACGCTCGACTCGCGTTTGCAGACGATGGCCACACAATCGCTTACGTGGCAAGGCAATCAGTTGCAGTCCATCGCCAATGCGGCTTGGGGCGGGCGCGGTGGCTGCGCGAATGCGAACGCGGACCTTGCACATGCGTTCATCCGCGAGACGAGCGAGTATCGCGTGGCGCGCGATGGCGGCGCGAACGACGCCGACGTCATCAAGAGCCTTAGCGCGAATCGCACGTTCATGCAGGCGTTATGCGAGAACAAGACGCGCGTGCAGGCCGGCTTTTTAGCGCTAGATCCGCGCAACGGGCAGATCAAGGCGTGGGTCGGCAGCCGCGACTTCACGCAAGACCCGTTCGATCATGTGCAACAGGCGCGCCGTCAGCCGGGCTCGACATTCAAGCCGTTCGTGTACGGCGCGGCCTTCGCGCGCGGCTCGAAGCCCACGGATACGATCATCGATCAGGCGGTGGAGATTCCCATCAAGGGCGAGGAGACCTGGCGTCCCACCGACGATTCGCCGCCAAGCGGCCGGCCGGTGAGTCTGCGCGACGGCATCGCGTATTCGAAGAACCGCATCACCGCGCAACTGATGCAGCAAGTGGGTCCGGCGCGCGTGGCGCGACTCGCGCGCGACATGGGCGTGCGCGAAAGTCATCTCGACGTGGTGCCTTCGCTTGCGCTCGGCACGAGTCCGGTGACGCTCAAGGAGATGGTGGCGGCTTACGGCACCATCGCCAACGACGGCAACTACATGGAGCCGCTGCTCGTGACGCGCATCGAGAACAAGGATGGCGAGGTGCTCGCGCAATTCGAAAGCAAGCCGGAACGCGCGCTGTCGGTCGATGCCACGCGCAAGCTCGTCGACGTCATGCGGGATGTCATCAATCGCGGCACGGGCACGCTGATCCGCACGCGCTTCGGCATTCGCGGCGACGTCGCGGGAAAGACCGGCACGACGCAAGACAACGCGGACGGCTGGTTCATCCTGATGCAACCGCAACTCGTGGCGGGCGCTTGGGTCGGCTTCAACGACAGCCGCGTGACCTTGCGTAGCGATTACTGGGGACAAGGCGCACACAGCGCATTGCCGATGATCGGCGACTTCACGCAACGGGCGATGCGTTCGCATCTGATCGATGCCCGTGCGCGCTTCGATACGCAGGAAGTGCCGGGCATGTGGGACATCATGGCGACGCGTGTGAAGACGTGGTTTGCCGAGACGTTTTCGAAAGCGCCGAAACCCGCGCAGACGCCTCAGCACGCACCGCGCGCGCGTCGTTCACCCGCCACGCGTACCGCGCCCGCTGCTGAAGTCACGGAAGAAAAAGCGCAGCCGCCCGTCTTCGACACATTGCCGCCGATACTTCCCGCGCCTGCGGAACCGGCCTCGTCGACACGTCAGGAATAAGGTTAGCAAACGTTTTCTAAAGTTTCCTTGTACCGCTCCGTTAACTCGGATGTCTCCTGACATGACCGCGTGAATCATGGCGTCCGCCTCTCCGGCGGCAATTCTTGCCATATCGCACAGACGCGCTCGGGTCTTATCCTCAAGGAATTCTTGCAATGATGAAAACGTTGGTCGCGCTTGCGGCGGGTATCGCCGCGCTTTCCGCCCCTCTCGCGCACGCACGCGAAATCTATGGACAAGTCGGCACCGAAGGCGTGGGTATCGGCTATTCGGAACCGCTTGGCACGCGCGATAACGTGCGCGCCGAATTCAACGGCATCGCCTTCTCGCACAACTTCAATGCGGGCGGGCTGCATTACGACGGCACCGCGCACATCTATCACGGCGGTCTTTATCTCGACTTCTTTCCCGCACCGAACACGGTGGCCTTCCGCCTGACCGCTGGCGCGCTGATCGGCGGCGACAACGTGGACGCCGTCGCGACGAGCCCGACCGACACCTACACGTATCACGGCACGACCTACAACGTGGCCGGCGAGCAGATCCACGCGAAGGCGCGATTCCCGACCGTGCGCCCGTATGTCGGCATCGGCTTCGGTCACACGCCGGTGGCGCAGAAAGGCTTCTCCGCGTTCTTCGATGCAGGTGTGGCTTTTGGCCGTCCGCATGTCGATTACGACGTGCCCGCCGAAGTCGTCGCGATCACTGGTCAGGCTTTCGTCGATCAGGAAAAGCAGGACTTGCAGGACAAGGCCGACAAGTTGCGCTTTTATCCGATCGTCAAGGTCGGCGTGACGTATCGCTTCTAAGCGGCTTTCGCTTCAGATCCACAAGTCGTTCGGCACCGTGCGCTCGTTTCGCGAGTCGCCGGTGTTGACGACGCCGCGCGGCTCGATCAGCATGATCTTCACTTCGCGCGCGGCATGGGGTTTGTGCTCGACGCCCTTCGGCACGATTCCCATCTCCCCTGCTCTCAGCACCATCTCGCCATCGCGAAAGTCGATGCGCAATTCGCCTTCCAGCACGATGAACGTCTCGTCGGTATCGGCGTGCGCGTGCCACAGAAACTCGCCTTCCAGACGCGCGACCTTGAACTGATAGTCGTTCATCTCAGCGATCACGCGTTGCTGCCAGAAGCCGTCGATCAAACGCGCTTTTTTTAATGGATCGATGGCGGCGCGCTGGCCACGTGTAGCTTCGGCTGTCGCTGCGTGTGTTTGCATGATGCGGCTCCCTGACGATGAATTCGTTCAAGGCTACCGCTGTCACACGTAAAGGGTCTTGAACGATCGTGCAAGCTCTAACGCGTACTAACGCAGGCCCGCCAACGCGCGGGCGGCATGCCGAAGGTGCGTGTGAATTGCCGCGTCATATGGCTCTGATCGGCGAAACCGGCGCTCGCGGCGACATCTGCCAACGATGCGCCCGTGAGCACGAGACGGCGCGCGACATCGAGACGGCGCATCGTCAGATAGCGGTAAGGGCTCGTGCCAAAAAAGAGCCTGAAGTCGCGCGACAAGCTGTAGCGGTCGCGTCCCGTCGCGCGTTCGAGTTCCTCCATCGTGACGATACGATCGCAATTGGCGTGCAGAAAGTCTTTCGCCAGCACGGCGCTTGCGTAGTCGCCCGTGTCGCGCGAGGTGGTCACGCCCGCTGCTTGCGCCAGCGCGAATGCGAGTTCGGCAAGTGCATCGTTTTGTGCGAGCGGTTCGCGCAGCGTCTGTGCGAGCAGCGCTTCGGTGGCGGCGCTGACGCGCGCATCCATCGTCGTTCCACCGGAGATGAACGGCAACGCGCGACCGCCGAGCGCGGCCTGGATCATCGCGGGTTCCACATAGAGCATGCGATACCGAAAGCCATCGCCGGTGCCCGCGTGGCCGTCATGTGCTTCGTCGGGATGAAGCACCATCGTCTGGCCGGGCAAGCTGTGACGCAATTTGCGCCGGTAATTGAAGCTCTGCACGCCCGTCATGGTGCGGCCGATGGCATAGGTGTCGTGCCGATGCCAGCCGTATGCCTTGCCGCCGAAAAAGGCTTCGATCCGTTCGATGCCCGCCGATGATTCGGCATGGCGGACCCAGTCGGAATTCTGTGGAGCGGCGCGTCGGTTCATGGTTGCGGTATCGCAGAGACGATACGCAATGATATGCCCGAATGTGAAAAACGCCGCGCGAGACTGTTCGCGCGGCGCGGCGGCGCGATCAGCCGCCCAGTGCCGGATCGCTCAGGCTGTCCTTGCCCGTTTCGACGTGGCCCGCAAAGCGGCGCAGAAAGGCGCTGTCCGTGTCCGCCTTGACCTCGATGTCGTACCAGCCGTGCGCGCTGCGCAAGTCGAGATACAGCTGCGCGGTGTCGCCGCCTCGCACACGCTTGGTGATGGTCTTCGCGGCATCGTAGGCATTCACGATACTGAAGGTGCACGCGCCCGAGCCCTTGTTTTCCAGCCTCAATTGCAGGTTGCCGTTAGCGACGTCGTAGCCTTCCGCGACTTCCGGCGCGGCGTCATCGTGCGACCACCAGCCGCCATGTTGCGCCTTCGCCTTGCCCGCGACACGGCGCAAGAAACCGTTCGGCCCATGCACGACGAAGTCGAAGCTGCCATCCGCGTTTGCATCGATACGATCCGACAGGCGCTTGTGCGCTTCGACCGTGTAAGTGTGCGGAACAGCAGTACTGGCATTGCGATACAGCAAAAAGACCGCGCCTGCATCGCCCGTGTTGATGAAGTCGAACGACACCGCGCCCTTCGATGCATCCGGCTTCGAGCGCACGAACAATTCGTAAGGCAATGCACGCGACGGACGCACGCCGGGCTCTTGCACGGGCAATTTCTGATCGACGGGCGGCAGCGGCACGTAATCCGGATGACGCGCCTTGTCGGGCGGAACGTAAGAGGTCGTGGCAGGCAGCGTCGGCAGCTTGCTGTTGGGATTGCGGAAGTCGAACGCGGAGGTCAGATCGCCGCAAATCGCGCGACGCCACGGCGAGATATTCGGCTCGGCCAGTCCATGCGCGCGGCCGAAGCGCTTCTGAATGAAGCGGATCACCGACGTGTGGTCGAACGTCTCCGAACACACCCAGCCGCCTCTGGACCACGGCGAGACGACGAGCATCGGCACGCGTGCGCCGAGGCCATACGGGCCGCTCGCATACTTCGCGCTGCCGGGGAAAATCTCGAGACTCGTATCGACAGTGGAAAGACCGTTCGCGTTCGATGAAGGCGGGAACGGCGGGACGATATGGTCGAAGAAACCATCGTTCTCGTCGTAGTTGATGAGCAGCGCCGTCTTGCTCCACACCTCCGGATTCGCCGTCAGCACTTGCAGCACTTGATCGATGTACCACGCACCATAGTTTGCGGGCCAGTTCGGATGCTCGGAGAAGGCTTCGGGCGCGACGATCCACGAGACTTGCGGCAGCGAGCCGCTCTGCACGTCGTTTTTCAGAATGGAGAAATAGTCGTCGCCCGCGGCGGCATTCGTGCCGCGCCGCGCCTTTTCATAGAGCGGATTGCCGGGCTGCGCGTTCTGATATTGCGTGAAGTAGAGAAGCGAGTTGTCGCCGTAGTTGCCGATATAGGCGTCGTCGGTCCAGCCCCACGAACCTTTCGAATCCAGTCCCGTGCCCTGATCCTGATAGACCTTCCACGAGATGCCCGCACGTTCCAACACTTCGGGAAACGTGGACCAGCCGTAGCCCGCTTCTGCGTTATCGACCACCGGCCCGCCGCCCGTGCCGTCGTTGCCCACATAACCGGTCCACATGTAATAGCGATTCGGATCGGTGGATGTATTCGTCGAGCAGTGATACGCGTCGCAGATCGTGAAGGCGTCGGCGAGTTGATAGTGGAACGGAATGTCGTCGCGACGCAGATGCGCCATTGTCGTCGTGCCCTTGTACGGCACCCACTGATCGTAAAGACCGTTATGGAACGCGCCCTGTCCGCTTACCCAGTCATGCGGCAAGTCCTGCAGAAACTGCAAGCCGAGATTCGATGCGCCCGGATGAAACGGCAGTACTTCGCCCGCACCCGCCGCGATAGGCTGGTGATAAACCGGCTTGCCGTTCGGCAGCGTGACGGCGGCTTTATCGCCGAATCCGCGCACGCCGCGCAAGGTTCCGAAGTAATGATCGAACGAGCGGTTCTCCTGCATCAACACGACGATATGCTCGATATCCTCGATCGAGCCATGTCGCTGATTCGCTGGAATGGCAAGCGCCTGGCGAATGCCGAGCGGCATTACGTTGAGCGCTGCCGCTGCGCCTGCGGCCTCCATCGCCGTGCGCAGAAATTCACGTCGGTTCTTCGTCATTTGAGTAGTGGGGAAGTAGAAGGGATGCTAGTCGACCGTATGGATCACCGGGGTTGCGAGCACTTCCGATGAAGCCCGCGCAATACCTCTTTGCTCGGCTTGCACCGGAGCACCGGACGTGGCTTGTTTCGCCCAGTCCTCGAGATCGCTCGTTGCGTTTGTCGTGGGCGCTTCGCTGCTGGCTGCTGAGACGGATGCCGGCGGCTTGATGTCGGTCGAGTTCGAATCGCCGCAGGCACTCAGGCCAACGATTGCGCAGGCGCAAATAGCGAAGCGCGCCACGCTGAAGTAGCGACGTGATGAAGTCGACATGATCTGGCTCCCGCAAAGCGCGTGAAGGTCTCACAGCGCCGGGAAGCTTATCGGTCGCTTATGTAAGCAATATGACGATTCTTTCCCGCATCATTCAATTCTCAAATGTAACGATGTCGATACATCTCGGCCATTTGGTAAATTGATTAGTTTTCCGATTTATTAATTACCGGATTTAACAGATTCCAACTGATGATATGACCAAGCAAAAATGGCTGGTCGGTGACGGAATAATGCGTAAAAAATGTGACATCGGTTTACATCGAGTTCCGGAGGCAGTACTCTTTCGACCGCTGCAGGAGTTTCGGCAAGCCTTGCCGAAGCAGCGGAAAAATCGGTAAATCTTCAACAGCAAGATTGCTGTTTTGCAGTGCGGTACACGGGCGGGCTGCCATGACTGGCGGACTCCGCGCGTATCTCCTCGACCGTCTTGCACGACCTTCGACGAGCCTTTGAAGACATGCGCTTCACAGGCTGTCATCCGTCGGGCAGCGGCAGGCATGAGCCGCATCAGCACATACGTATTGCCGCCGCGGTTGCCCGCCAACGTTTATCCGTCTGGCGCAGGTCAGCCCCTTTTCAACTGCAGAAACGAATGGTTCGTTCTGCTAACGACCGTTCGCATCCCGTAGTAATGGGACATGTAGTTGGCGGTCGTCGAGGCATCCATCCTGCCGCATGCAGCATCGACAAGCGCCTTTTCGCGTATGGACGCCCATACTTTCATTAGTACGCCGAAATCTTATGAAGAAACTTACATCGCTTCCGGTTTTTCCTTACTTCGCCACGCCTAAGGCCACGGTTATCGCTGCCGCCGTCGCAACGAGCTTGTTGCTCGCGGCATGCGGCGGCAGCAGCGACAGCGCAGTGGATGCCGCCACGGGCAAGAGCGCGTCCGAGCTCAAAGCCACGTCGAAAGCCGCGAACAATGGTTCGATTTTCTACGGCATGAACGGCCACAACAACGGCGGCGGCGCCTACGACGCATCCAGCCCGCAGCAACAGTTGTCGCAATTGCAGGATTTGGGCGCGAAGATTTATCGCAACGAGGTGTACAACCAGGCATCCGCGACTAAGCTCGCCGGCATTGCAAAGACGATGGCCGACGGCGGCGTGACGGTGTATCCCGTGATGATGATGGGTATCGACTTCAACAGCGAAGACGACGCCTACAACGCCGCGTTCACGCTCGGCCAGCAAACGGCCAACGCGTATCACTACCCGTACTACGAGATCTCCAACGAACTCGAAGCCAATACGCTGAATGGCAACGTCGACGGCGTTTTCTGGCAGCAGTACAACAACCACCAGTATCAGGTTGCACGCGGTGTCATTCGCGGCCTGATTGCGGGCGTGCGCTCGGTGGATAGCGGCGGACAGATCGTGCTTGGCGGAACGTGGCTGCACTACTCGTTCTACCAGATGCTTGCGGACGGCTCGCAGCCTGACGGCACATGGGGCCATCCGACAGTCAGCTGGGACATCACCGCATGGCACTGGTATTCGAACGAAGGCGACATCACGAACGCATGCGGCGGCACGGGCTGTCACGATGTGCTCGCCGTGCTTCACAACATGGGCAAACCGATCTGGATCAACGAGTTTGGCGTGCGTCCGAACTATGGCTCGGATCAGCAGATCGCGTCGTATCTGACGGGCAATGACATGATGGCGCAGTTCGTAAGCGTGGCGTCGAAATACAACATCCAGTCGATCCAGGCGTACGAGCTATACGACGACAGCGAAGGCAACTACGGCATGCTGCAAGCGGACGGCAAGACGCAGAAGGACGCGTACTGGGCCTACCGGAGCTTCGTGCAGAGCAACCCGAGGTGATGCAGAGAGCGGGCGGACCGCGCCGGCTTCAGAAGTCGGCCGGTCTGCCCGCGCCGAAACCCTTGTTCGCCCACGGCGGTGCACGGCCCACGCTGCCGTTGATACCGGCGGCGCGTGCAAGGATCGCCTTGGTGCCGGGCGTAACCGGCATGGTGTGCAGCAGGGGGATGTTGACCCAGCGCACCTCGTCGACGCCCTGCCCCGGATTCGTGAACAGCCGAGCATCCGCTGGAATGGCGACGCGAAAAACATGATGCAGATGCTGCGCGGATACGTGCTGCCACATAAAGGCCGCCGCGCTCGCCTCGGCGCCGGTTCCCTCGTGCAGTTCGCGGATCGCCGCGGCCATCACCAACTCGTTATGCCTTACTTCACCGCCCGGCAGATACCACGGGCCACCGCGTTGTCTGACGAGCAACACCGCGTCATGGCGAACCACCAGCACAGTTGCGCGAACCCTCATTGTCCCCGTCTCCCAGTCGTGATTTGCATGCTTGCTTTGGCCGCGCTCGTCTGAGAATGATTCCAGATTCGGCGGGCATCGTTTCTTTTAACGCAGAACGTGCATGCGATGCAACCCGTGACGCCGCTATGGCCGTCATATTGACCGAAAGTAACTTGATATGAGGCGTATTTGCCGGGTCTTGCGGCTTGTTATGCAAACACGGCGGGCGGAACGTTGCACAACGGTTTGAAGCACACGCCACTTGCGCCATAATGCGCGCACCCTCACGAGCCGCCACCGCAGAGACCATGATGTTCAAGCCGATCCTGCTCGTCGAGGACAACCCGAATGATCTCGAACTCACGCTGCTTGCGCTTGCAAAGACCCATCTCGCCAACGACATCGTGGTGGCGCGTGACGGCCAGGAAGGCCTCGACTATCTTCTTGGCGATGGCGAGTGGCGCGAACGCGTGCCGGGCAATCCCGCCGTCATCCTGCTCGATCTGAAGCTGCCGAAAATCGACGGACTCGAATTGCTGCAGATGATCCGCGCGAACGCGTCGCTGAAAACCATTCCCGTCGTCATGCTGACTTCGTCGCGCGAAGAACGCGATCTCATCCGCAGCTATGAACTCGGCGTGAACGCCTACGTCGTGAAGCCGGTCGAGCTTGCCGAGTTCTTCCGCGCGATCAGCGATCTGGGGATGTTCTGGGCCGTGCTCAACGAGACGCCGCCCGGTTCTCCCCGCCGCGAACCATAAGGCTCAACCTCCGCCGTTCGACGCGCCGCTGTCTTTCACCGTCGATCCGAACCGATCTGGAATCTCTTTTTCGAAGGTTTTGAGGTAGCGCGCACGGGCGGCGCTCGCCTCGACACCGAGCATCGGTTCATATGGTGCCGACGCGCTTCCCTGCGCCTGCATGGCAAACCACGCGCTGGCGGCATCGCCTATTCTCGCTTCTTGCTCTTCCGAAAAGACAGCGCCCGCGTTCGTTACCAGCGCAGCGCCCATCAAGCTGAATATAAGCCGTTTCATTTTTTGAATATCCGCGTTAAACATGAATCCGGACGCACGTGCCAAATCAACGCGCGCCGACATATGTTTTATCGGCTGATTCAAGCCAAAAGACAGGATTTACAACGAGACAAGTCTTTAAAAACGGCTAATCGGTAAAAACGAAGTAAGCGTTAACCGTGCGGTCCAAAAATTTCCACAAAAAACCTAATGTCCTCAAGTTGACGGCCGTAATCAAAAATATGAAGTCAGGTTGCGGTTCCGCCAGCAGCATGCCGAACTCGATAACCGTTACTTCTAGTCGTCCGACATAACGGGCGAGAGTAATACCAGAGCCTTAGAGAGGCCTGGGCATTAGACGAAGCGTCTGCGCACACACAAACTTCGGATCCGTCAACTGAGAGAGGCGGCTACCGATGCAGACGAAGACTCCCGTGCACCGGGCAGAAGACAGCAAAACGTAGAACCCGAGGATCATCATGACGCACTTCTTCAAGCGCTATCTCAAGGATACGCGCGGCATTACCGCCATCGAATACGGCTTGATCGCCGGCGTACTTGCGCTTGGCATCATGACCGCTGTCGGCGGCCTTGCCGGTCAACTCGAGACCACTTTCAACAGCATCACGGCCAAGCTAGCGACCGTCCATTAAGTCCGGACGTCGTACTCCCGCCATTTCCGTCGGGAAGCGCCTTGCCGTCGATGAACCGCGATCACAAGTCGCGGTGGTCCGTGCACGCCTGTAGCCATTCCGCAGGCCGGCGCGCGTTTATTTACGCGCAATCGAATCTCCGATTTCATCCGCGCGCAAATGACGTGCTTTTAAAAAGCGGCATTCAAACCGGTAATTGCTCGATGCAATTACCACGGATCGCCGTCGAATCAAAAATATATATCTGAGAGAAAAATGAAGACATCCAGTCTCAAAGGCGAAACCATTCGCATGACCGGGGCAGCCGCGGCCGTGGCCCTGCTTCTGGCGTTGAGCGCCTGCGGGGGCTCGGGCTCGGTCAACAAATCGACGGGCGGAGCAGCCAGCCATCCGGCTGCCACCGCTTCGACCGACGGCACGCAGCAGGAGCATCCCACGACGGGCGCACGCGATACCAGCACCGCGTCGAACACCGACGCAAACGCCACGACAATCGAAGCCAGCGCAGGCGGTACTGTCGGCGCGACGGTCAAGACCGGTACGGGCGGCGGTAACGGCGGTGGCGGTAACGGTAATGGCGGTGGTGGTAACGGCGGCGGAGGCGGTGGCGGCGGCAATGGTGGCAACGGCGGCACGCCCACCGTCACGCCGCAGCCGGTCGCGCAAGTGGTCGACAAGGCTAGCAACATCGTGACCGCCGCAGGCGAAACCGTCACCGGTCTCGGCACGGCTGTTGGCGGTGCAAAAGTGCCCGGCCTCTCCGACGGCACCACCAAGAACCTCGGCGGCGTCGTGCAAAACGTGGGCGCGGCGGTCTCGACGCTCGGCGACGGCGTGGGCAATGGCATCGGCTCGCTCGGCTCCAACCCGAACGCAGTCGGCACGACCGTGACAAGCGTCGGCGGCGTGGTGCAAAAACTCGGCGATGCCGTCACGAGCGGCGGTAACGCCGTCACGAGCCTCGGCAGCGGCCCGCTTGCTCCGCTCGCCGCCATCACGACGCCCGTTGGCGCGCTCACGAGCGGTGTCGGCGGCGTGGTCTCGCAAACCGGCGGCAATCTGACGGCCGCGTTGTCCAGCGCACCTGTCCAGCAACTGACGACGCAAGCGACGACCGCCATCGCTCCGATCACCTCGATGATCGGCACCGCGACGCAGACCGTCGGCACGGCAACCGGTGTCGGCGCACCTGCCGCTGGTCTTTTGACTGCGCTCGGTTCGAACCTCGCCGCGGGCGGCCAGAAGCTGACCGCGAGCTCGAATCCGGTCACGTCCGGCACGGGCACGCTGGTTTCGGCTGTCGGTACGACGGTCGCGACCACGGGCACGCTCGTCGGCGGCAAACCGGCAACGACGCTCGGCACTTCGCTTGGCAACACCGTCACCGGCGTGACGACTGCAACCGGCACCACACCGGTCGCGGGCGTCGTGAGCGGTGTCGTATCCACCGTGGCGGGCACCGTCAACACCGTGACGTCATCGCCTGCGACGACCTCGCTGCTGGCTCCGGTCACGACCGTGGTCAGCACGGTGCTCGCGCCGGTCACGAGCGGCGTAAGAACCGCGCCCGCGACGACGACCGCGCCCGCAGCCGCCGCCACGACCACGACGGCAACTGTCACTGCTGGCGTGGGCGCAACGGCGAGCACGGGTTCGACCAACGGCGGCGTCGTGGGCGGCCTGCTGACGGGCGTCACCACGACGCTCGGCGGCGCGCTCGGCGGCCTGCGTCGCTAAGTCGAAGCAACGAAGCACGAAGCAAGACACGCAGCCTCGCGATCCTGCAAATCACCGCAACTTCGCGAGGCGTGCGTCGCGCGATCAACAGTCAGACGACATACGAAGAGAATCGGAACTGAAATGGGTACCTGGAAAACGACCGCACTCGTGGCCGCACTCGCAATGACGCAGATTGCGCACGCCCAGACACCGGCCGCCGCGCCGCGCTCGAGCGTCGGCAGCAACCCGCTCGACGCTTTACCGCAAGTGAACGCTCCGGCGCGACCGCCCTCGGTCGAAGTCGAAGTCAAGGCGCCGCAACAACAGCTTCAGGAGCTGCTCGCGCGGCACATCACGCCATCGTCGATTCAGATCGAAGGTGTGAAGTCGATTCCCTTCGATGAAGTCGCCAAACGTTTCACGTCGTTCGTGGGCACCGACATCACCATCGGGCAACTGGTGGAAACCGCGAACGGCGTGACCGCGCTCTACAAGGAACGCGGCTACGCACTCTCGTTCGCGTTCGTGCCGGCGCAGACCTTCGAGAAAGGCGTCGTGCGCGTGACGATCGTCGAGGGCTACGTATCGGACATCAAGATCAAGGGCGAGCCCGGCAATCTCGAGAAGCGCATTCGTGCGATCGCAGAGCGCATTGCCGCCGACCGTCCCTTGCGTCAAGCCACTTTCGAGCGCTATATCAACGTGCTCGGCATGATTCCCGGCGCGAAGATCGATGCCACCGTCGCGCCGCCGCAGAACACCAACGGCGCCACGACGATGGAGCTCAACGTCACGCGCAAACGCTTCAACGTGAGCACGGGTATCGACGTGAATCATCCGGGGCTGCAGGGCATTTTCAGTGCGACGGAGAACGGGCTGCTGGGACTCGGCGAATCGATCACGGCATCCGCGCTCGCACCGAAGGGCCGCAACGATTCGACTTACTACGGCATCAATGCGATGGCGCCCGTCGGTTCCGATGGCTTCGCAATGAAAGTCGATGCCTCGCATTACTACGGCCATCCAGTCGATAACCCCGGCCTGCCTTCGTATATCGAGCGCACCGTGGTGAACGACAAGCTCGCGCTGTCAGCGATCTATCCGTTCATTTTGAGCAACTCGAAGAGTCTGCTCGGCACGGCGACCGTGTATGCCACGCATGACGAAGACCGCTTGAAGAACATGATTGTCGCGGGCAATCCGCAACTTACGCAACGTTCGCAAATTCGCGTCGCGCAGTTGTCGCTCGACTACACCGGCATTCAGACAGGCGTCACGCGTCGCGTGAATGTTCAGATAGCGAAGGCATTCGATGTGCTCGGCGCATCTAAGACGGCGGAAAGCAACATCGCCGGCCTGCAACTGCAGAACCCGGTTTCGCTGACCTTCCTGCGCACGGGCGCCACCTACACGCAGACCAACGACTGGCCGTTCAAGATCGGCACGGTGGTCGCCATGACGGGGCAGTTCTCGCCAGATACCTTGCCGACCTCCGAACAGATTTCGTTCGGTGCACAGCGCTTCGCGCTGGGTTATCAACCGGGCGAAGTGTCGGGCGATTCGGGCTGGGGCGCGTCCTTCGAAGTGAACCGGCCGCTGCCGCTCGAATGGGCGTATTTGAAATCGCTCACGCCGTATGCATCCGTCGACATGGCGCGCATCTTCCTGCATGGCGGTACGCCGACGCCGCGTCGCTTGTCTTCAGTGGGCATCGGCTTCCGCATTTCGGATGCGAAGCACTACAACATCGACCTCTCGGTGGCGCGTGCCATAGGCGATGCGCCCATCGAAAGTTCATCGCGTAGTCCGCGTGTCAACGCAACATTCTCGTACCAGTTGAATTGAGCGAGAAGGCCTGTTTTTACGGCGTTTATCGCGCTCAAGGACAGGTACTCAGTACCGTTAAGTACTTATGAGCAGTCGCACATAACAGAGCATTGGCGAGCAGAGAACCATGAACGACACCACGATCCGAAACACGCACGACGAATCGACCGCAAGTCGCTTCGTGCCGCGTTTCGCGCGTGATGAAGCAGGCGCCACGGCCCTCGAATTCGCGATCGTGTTTCCGCTCTTCTTTCTCATCTTCTACGCGATCGTCACGTATAGCCTCATCTTCGTCGCGCAGCAGTCGCTCACGCTCTCGGCGGAAGAAGGTGCGCGCGCCGCGTTGCGTTATCAGCGTGGCGCGACCACCGCGGCGCAAGCGCTCGATCTACGCACCGCTGCAACCTGCACCACGGCTAACGGCCTGAAGAACTGGCTCGGCTCTGCATCGACGTGTACGGCGAGCCGCGCGCCGTGCACCTACGACACGACGATGCAATGCGTCGCCGTCGCGCTGTCTTACGACTACGCATCGAATCCGCTCGTACCGACGCTGCCGCTTTTATCGCTAGCGTTGCCGGCGAAACTCACGGCGAACGCGAGCGTGCAACTCAATCCCGACAGCGTGCTTTGAACGCTGACTTTTTTTGAAGAACCGATGTCATGGCCAACGTTTCCCGCATCATTGCAATCGCACTGTTCGCGCTGGCTGCACTGCTCGGCCTCTATGCCGTCACGTTGACGCGCGCCGCGCCCGCGCCACGCGCGCCACTCGTCATGCCGGCTGCTTCGCCCGCGGTGACGGTGATCGTCGCGGCGCACGATCTCTTGCCCGGCAAGGCGCTCACCGCCGACGATCTCACCATGCAGGCGCAAGCCGTTCTGCCCACGGATGCATTTAGTTCGGCATCCATATTGCTTGGCCGTGTGCCGGTTGTACGCGTCCCGGCTGGCAGCGCGTTGACCGATGGTGTGCTCGCGGGCGGACTCACGGCGGCTATAGAACCGGGCGAGCGCGCAATCGCGATTCGCGTCGACGAATCGAACGCGGTGAACGATCTCGTGAAGCCGGGCGATGCCGTCGATGTCTTCGTCGTGTTCAAGCGCGATTCCGTGACGGACGGAGAAATCCCCGCGAGCCACGCACGCTTGCTGCTTTCGAAAGTGCGCGTGCTCGGCTTTGGCGACAGCGTCATCGCGGGCGATGCGGCCACTAATGCCGCTAATGCCACCAACGCAACGAACCATGCAACGGCCGCGCGTACCGCCGTGCTCGGCGTGCGCGTGGATGACATCGACACGCTCACGCTTGCAGAAAACAGCGGCCGTCTCTTGCTCGCGCTGCGTAACCCCGCCGATACGGCCAGCACGGACTCGCAGGCACGCAATGCATCCGCTCAGTCGCCGATAGCGCGCGCCGCGGCGGGCGTCTCGCTCGCGACACTTTCGGGCGGCACATCGCGCCCTGCGCCACCAGCTTCCGCGATGCTCGCCGCCGCGCCGATGCTCCCGCCGCTTCCCGCCGCGCTCGCAACCGGCGGTGCAGTTGCGTCGCGCAAGGTCGCGTCGGCGAGCGGCATCGAAGTCATTCGCGGCTCGCATAGCGAAACCGTGTCGAACCCCTGATTGGCCATCGAGATCATGTATCAACTTCCTCTTTCCCGCGCCGCGCGTCGTATCGCATTCGCCTGCGCACTCTCGATGCTTGCGGCCACGCCCGCAGAAGCGCGTCATTCGCACGCGTCCTCGAAGAAGCCGAACGCACAGAAGCCGCAGACGACGCCAAACCAGTCGCCCGCGCAAGCCGAAGCCATCAAACTGACCAGCGGCGCACAGAAGCCGCTCATGCTGGGACGCGCGTTGCAACGCGTCGCCGTGGGCGATCCAGCCGTCGCGGACGTGCTCGTGCTGAAGGGCAACGACGGCGTGATGCTGGTCGGCAAAGCGCCCGGCAACACCGACGTCATGCTGTGGGAACCAGGCCGCAAGACGCCGCTCACCTGGCATGTGCAAGTCGAGTCTCAAGCAAGCGCGGCACTCGTCGATGGCGCGACGCCCACCGTCAACGTGCTCGGCAACACGGCGCTCGTGCAAGGCTCGGCCGCGACGATGGAAACGCATGAACGCGCGGTCGCGGCGGCGAAGGCATCGGTGGGCAAGGACGGCGCGGTCGTCGATACCTCCATCGTTGCCACCAAGAGCGTCGTTCAGGTCGATGTCAAAGTGGTCGAGTTCAGCAAGTCGGTGTTAAAGGAAGCGGGCTTCAACCTGTTCTCGCAGAACAACGCGGGCTTTGCGTTCGGTACGTTCGCGCCGAGTTCACTCGGCAGCGCGTCGCGCAATGCGGGCGGCACACTCGATGTCACGTCCGCCTCGCCCATCGGCGCCGCGTTCAACCTGCTGCTCAATTCGAGTTCGCGTGGTCTGTTCGCCAATTTGAGCCTTCTGGAAAGCAATAATCTCGCGCGCGTGCTCGCGCAACCGACGCTCGTCGCGCTCTCCGGACAAAGCGCCAACTTCCTCGCAGGCGGTGAAATTCCCGTGCCGGTGCCGCAGTCGCTCGGCACCACGACCATCACGTACAAGCCGTATGGCGTGGGTCTCACGTTGACACCGACCGTGCTCGGACCGCATCGCATTGCGCTCAAGGTCGCGCCCGAAGCAAGCCAGCTCGACTTCGCACACGCCATCACGCTGGATGGCGTCTCGGTGCCGGCGCTCACCACGCGCCGCGCCGAAACCACCGTCGAACTCGGCGATGGCGAGAGCTTCGTGATCGGCGGACTCGTGGATCGCGAGACCGCATCGAACGTGAGCAAGGTGCCGCTGCTCGGCGATCTGCCGATCATCGGCACGTTTTTCAAGACTTTGCAGTACTCGCAGACGGATCGCGAACTCGTGATTCTCGTCACGCCGCATCTCGTCACGCCTATCGCCAAGGGCGCAGTCGTGCCGCCGTTGCCGGGCGCGTCCGAGCAACGCGACGGCAACGTGTGGCGCAGCTTCGCGGCAGGCGCGGCATCCGATGACGAAGCACCGGGATTCTCCAAATGACCGCAGCCACGCAAAGCTTCGCGCCTGAAGCCGTATCGGCGGATGAGCGCGCACGCCCTCGACTTTTGTGTGCAAGCGCGCAACCCGGACGCATCGCGCGTCTCGCCGCCGCGCTCGCCACGGTAGGCGAAGTCATGCTCGCCTCGACCGATGCCGCGCAACTCGTGCAAGAGATTGCATCGGCCGCGCCCGCGCTCGTGTTCATCGACTTCGATACGCCCGCGGAAGCCACGATGCTCGTCGCCGAGGTTCATCGCGCGTTTCCATTGCTGCCCGTGATCGCGCTCGGTTCGGAAGCCGTCGGTGAAATCGCGCTTGCCGCAATGCGCGCGGGCGCACGCGATCTGCTCGACATCGAACCCCGCCACGCGACGCCCGAAGCCATGCAGATCGCCGCCTTGCGCGCGCTCGACATGGTGAGCCGCATCATGGCGCAAGCATCGGCAATGAGCGCGCCTGCAAGGCGCGGCAAGCTCACGGTACTGCTCGGCGCACGCACGGGCGCGGGCGTCAGCACGCTCGCGGCAAACCTTTCGGTGCTGCTGCAAAAACGCCTTGGCAAACGCAACCAGGGCGCGGCGCTGCTCGACCTCGGCCTGCCCGCCGCCGACAGCACGCTGCTGCTCGACACGCGCAGCGAACTGCATTTTCACGACGCAGTGCACAACCTGCGCCGCTTCGATGAAACCTTCGTGCATACCGCATTCGCGCGTCACGCGAGCGGCCTTGCGTTGATGACGCTGCCCGCCGATCTCGCCGAGATGCGCACCGTCTCTTACGCGGCCGCGGTCAAAACGCTCGAACGCTTGCGCGCGTTCTTCGATCATCAGGTCGTCGATCTCGGTGGCTTCTCGAATCTCGAATTCGTGAGCCATCTGATCGAAGCCGCCGACACGCTCTGGCTCGTCTGCGATGCCAACATCGCGTCGGCGGTATCGGCGGCGAGTCTTTGCACGGCGCTCGAAAGCGCGCGCGATGCCGAAAGCACGAGTCATCGCAAGCCGGAACTCATCGTCAACAAGCACGATCCGGCCTGCAATCTCGGACCCGAGGCGCTCGCCGCGCGTCTTGGGCTGCCGCTCGTGGCGACGTTGCCCGCGCGTGCGCAAGCACTCGTGCGCGCGGTGAATCAAGGTCAATTGCTCGGCGATACCGCGCCCGCCGATCCCTACGTCCGCGCCGTCGATGCCCTCGCCGCGCAACTCGCGGGAGAGCCCGTGCGCGCGTCGAACGATGTCGCGCCCGCAAGCCTCGCCCGTTTGTCGGCCAGACTTTTCAAGCGAGCCTAAGCGATGATCTCTTCCTTCGATCAGGATGTTGCCTTCGCGAGCGAAGCAGGCCCCGAAACCGTGGCCTTCGCTCACTCGCAACAGTTCCAGGATGTGGCGAGCGCCGCGCACGAGCATCTGCTTACGCGCATCGAGGAATTGGGCGCCGAGTTCGGCCGCTGGTCGCGTCAGGCGATTCAACAGTTCGTCGATACGGAAATGGACAGCTTCGTGCGGCAACGGCGCATACCGCTCAACGAAAGCGAAGTGCGCCTGGTCGCCGCCGCGTTGACTAAAGAGCTCGCAGGTTTCGGTCCGATAGAAGACTTGCTCGCCGATGCCGCCGTGGAAGACATCCTCATCAACGGCTATAGCGACGTGTACGTTTCGCGTCACGGCATGCTCGAAAAAGTGCCCGTGCGTTTCGCGGACAATGCGCATTTGCTGCGTATCGTGCGGCGCATTCTCGCGCCTATCGGCAGACGGCTCGACGAGTCGAACCCGATGGTCGACGCGCGTCTGCCCGATGGCGGCCGCCTGAACGTGATCATCGAACCGTTGTCGATAGACGGACCAGTAATCTCCATCCGCAAGTTTCGCCGCGACCCTTTGCGTCCCGACGATCTGCTAGCCAACGGCACGTTCGATGAAAACATCTCGGCGGTGCTGAAGGCTGCCGTCGAAGCGCGCTGCAATATTTTGGTCTCGGGCGGCACGAGTTCGGGCAAGACATCGCTGCTCAACGCGCTCGCGTTCTTCATTCCGAAGCACGAACGCGTCGTGACTATCGAGGACACGGCCGAGTTGTCGCTCAATCATCCGCATGTGGTGCGGCTCGAAAGCCGTCCGGGCGGCTTCGATGGCGCGGGCGTCGTCGCTATCCGCGATCTCTTGCGCAATACGTTGCGGATGCGGCCGGACCGCATCATCGTGGGCGAAGTGCGCGGCGGCGAAGTGCTCGAAATGCTTCAGGCGATGAACACCGGCCACGATGGCTCGATGGGAACCGTGCACGCGAGTTCGCCGCGCGAGTGTCTTTATCGACTGGAGATGCTTGCGGGTTTTGCCGGCTTTCAGGGCACCGAAGCCAGCTTGCGCCGGCAGATCGCCAATGCCATCGACTTCATCGTGCAAATCGGGCGGCTCTCGAACGGCAAGCGGCGCATTCTCTCGGTGACGGAAGTGACCGGCCTGTCAGACGACATCATCGCGACGCAAGAGCTTTATCACTATGAAGCGGTCACGTCGGCGGATGGCGTCGATACGGACAACTGGGCCTCGCTCGGACTGCAACCGCATTCACCGAAGCTCGCGAAGTTCCGTCAGTCGCTTGCCGCCTTGACGCGCGCCGAAGACTTCCCACCGCAGGAAGGCCGCTTCAATTTCAGCGGAGGCTTCGGTGTCTAGCGGAATCGCACTCGTCTGCATGATCGCCGTGCTGTGCGCCGCAAGCGGCATGCTGCTGTGGATGCGCGGCTTGCAAAAACGCGACGCACGCCTCGCGCAGCATTTCTTCACGCGTCAGATGCAAACGGCAGGTACGCAGACACCGTTGCCGCCGCTTTCCGCGCGCGTGGCGCAAGCGCAGCATCGGCAAGCGGGTGAAGCCGTCGCGCCGCGCAGCGACGTTCATCGCGCGATAGAGCGCGTCATGGGCGAACTCGGCGCGCTCTTTCATCGCGCAAGCGTGCGCAAGCCGCGCGCGGCGCTCACCATGTGGGCGGCGTTCACTGGCGTGGCGGCGCTCGTATGCTGGACGCGTATCGGCATGGTGATGGCGCTCGTTGCCATCGCGATGTCGGCGGTCGGCTTCTACGCGATCCTCACGTGGCGCGCGCAGAAACGCAATCAGCGCATCGTGCGCCAGTTGCCTTCGTTTCTCGAAGGCATCGTGCGGCTCGTGACCATCGGCAATAGCGTTCCGGCGGCTTTTCAAGGCGCGGCCGCATCCGCCGACGATCCATTGCGCGAGTGCCTCGAACAGGTCATGCCGCGTCTGAAGGGCGGCGCGGATATCGATCAGGCGTTGACGGCCGTCGCGCGCATGTATCGCGTGGAGCAGTTCGAACTGATCGGCTCGGTGTTGCGCATCTCGGTCAAATTCGGTGGCCGTTCGGACGTAATGCTCGAACGCATGGCCGCGTTCATGCGCGATCTCGAACAGGCGGATCGTGAACTCGTCGCGCTATCCACCGAGACGCGGCTTTCGTCGTGGGTACTCGGCTCGCTGCCGGTCGGACTCGGCGCCGCGATCATCCTGCTGAACCCCGCCTATTTCGATGCAATGTGGACGGACGTGCTCGGCAAGAAGCTCGTCTACGGCGCGTTCGCTCTGCAGACGCTCGGCGCGTTCCTGCTGTATCGCCTCGCGCGTCTGCGCGATTGAAACAACACATGGACAACAGCATCGTGCCCGCTCAATTCGTTATCGCGCTTGCCGCCGTCGCCGCCGCACTCGGTTGCGTGCTTATCGGCGTGAACGCGTTCTCGCGGACCTTACGCTCGCGCCGCGCGTCCGGCGTGCTCGAACGCGCGCTCGACCGTCAGAGTGCGCCCGTGCAAAAAGACGACGCAAATCGGCGACCATTTCCGCGCTTTTTCTCGCTCACGGGAATGGCTCATGTCGTCGGCTCGAAGTGGCTCGAATCGCGGCTCGGACGGATGATCGTCGCCGACGAAGACCGCCGCCTGCTCGACCGCTGCGGCCATACCGATGCAAGCTCCCGCGCCCGCTTTCTCGCCGCGCGGCTCGTTGCATCGATCGTGCTACCGGCCTTCGTCGTGTTCGCATCGCACGGCAATGTGCACGGCTCGCGCTTCATGCTGACGTGCTTCGCCGCGCTCCTCGTAGGCTTCATGGCGCCGAAGTGGTATGTGAAGCGCAAGGCAACGAAGCGGCAACGGTCGATCATCGGTGAATTGCCAATGTTCGTCGACCTGTTGCGCATCCTTCAGGGCGTGGGACTTTCGCTCGATCAGAGCATCTCGGTCATCGTCAGCGACTTTGCCAAGGTGATGCCGATTCTCACGCAGGAACTCGCGCTCGCGCAACGGCAATACGCGACGGGCCGCACGCGTGAGCAGGCCATGAAACGCCTTGCCACGAGCTACGAAAGCGACGATCTCGCCGCCGTGCTGCGCCTCATGATTCAAATCGAACAGCATGGCGGCGCGGTGCAGGAACCGCTGCGGCAATTCGGCGACCGGCTGCGCGAAATGCGCCGCACGGGCCTGCGCGAACGCATCGGCAAATTGACCGTGAAGATGACGGGCGTGATGGTGCTGACGCTCTTGCCCGCGCTTCTCATCATGACGGCGGGGCCGGGCTTCATCGCCGTATTCCATTCGCTGGCCGGCTTGCACAGGTAACGCGGCCAACCTTTTCAACGAGATCAGACATGAACTTCACGACCCACGCGCGCATCGGCGCCATTCTTCTCTGTGCCTTGCTTGGCGCATGCGCCTCGAAGCAGGATCGCGGCTATGGTCTCGGCGCGCAGGCCGAGCACGAAGCAACGCTCGAACGCACGAACCGTGAGAGCGCGTTGCCCGACACGCCCGGCATGTATCTGGCGTTGATCGACAAGATGCAGAGCGAAGGGATGTTCTATGCATCGCTCGCGCATATCGACGCTTACGAGAAGCGCTTCAACCGCTCCGCCGATTCCACCTTGCGCCGCGCCGATGCATTGCGGCAGACGGGACAAGCGGCCGCGAGCCGCACCGCGTACGAAGCGCTTTTGTCGACGCCGCTCGCCGCGCGTGGCTATCGCGGACTGGGCTTGCTGTCGGGTCAGTCAGGCGATTTCGACGCGGCCGCCGCGCAATTCGCGCACGCCTCCGATCTCGCCCCGACCGATGCGCCGATTCTTTCCGATCTCGGTTATGCACTGCTGCGTGCAGGCGATGTGGAGGGCGCGCGCGTGCCGCTGATGAAGGCGTCCGAACTCGCGCCGAACAGCACGAAGACCATGAGCAATGTGGCGTTGTATCTGCTCGCGAGCGGTCAGGCCGCGAATGCGCAGAGCCTGATGACGCAGCAGAAATTTTCGCCGAACGCGCAGCAGGCTATTGCCGACGATGCAAAACGCGTCGCGGATGCGGCGCGCTCGCATCGCCCGGCAAGCATGGCCAGCGCAGCGCTGTGAGGAACTACGCCGCGGCGCTGACGGCCGCCACGCGCCGCGCCGCGAGTTCGGCTTCGGCCGATATGGGCGCGAAGCGAAAGCCGTTGCGGCCCTTGCGCTTGGCTTCGTACATGGCGCGGTCGGCTTCCGCGAGCATCGTTTCCGTGGATGTCGCATAACCCGCCGCGCACATCGCGATACCCACGCTCGTGCCGAGCTGCGCCTCGCGCTGACCCAGATCGAACGTCTTGCCGATAGCGCGGCAAATATCCTGCGCGATACGGCTGCAAGCACTCGCCGATGCAATGTCGCGCGCCAGCAAGACAAACTCGTCGCCCGCGAGGCGGCAGACCAGATCGGTCGCGCGCGTCGCTTTCTTCAGGCGGTGCGCGACTTGTCTCAGCAAGGCATCGCCCGCGTCGTGACCGTACTGGTCGTTGATGGCTTTAAAACCGTCGAGGTCCATGAAGAAGAGCGCAAACGGAATTTCCTCATCGCGCGCGGAGTGCACCGCCAGCGACAGCTGCTCTTGTAACGCGCGGCGGTTCGGCAGGCCGGTCAATGCATCGAGCATGATTTCCGAATGCATTTGATTCTCGCGCTGCTTGCGCTCCGTGATGTCCTGCGACATCACATAGAAGCCGACCACCTTGCCGCGCTCCATGTCGGGAATATAAGTCGCGCTCCACACACGTCCGGATTCCACGTTGTAGACGATATCCTCATGCGTCACGCGCTCGCCTGCCAGCACGCGCTGGAACAGCGGATAACTGCGCTCGAAAACTTCATCGCCCACGGTCTCGCGAACAGACTTGCCGCGCAGCGCCATGGGATCGAAGCCGAATACATCGCGATACACCTCGTTGTTGAAGCGGTAGCAGAGATTCGCATCGACGTGAGCGATCAGAATCGGCAGGTTGTCCGTGATCGTCTGCAACGCCATGCGGCTGCTCGTCAGTTCGCAGGTGCGTTCGAGTACGCGGCGTTCGAGTTCCTGCTGATAGTCGCGCAAAAGCTGCTCACTATGTTTGCGGCTCGTGATGTCCTGCATGACACTCACGAAGTGGCTCGGCGTGCCGTCGTGATCACGCAATAGCGCGACGCTCAGGTGAATCCACACGGTGCCGCCATCTCGTTTGCGATAGCGTTTTTCAAGCGAATACGTTTGACGCGCACCACTCAGCAGTTCCGCGACGAGTTGCAAGTCGGCGGCAAGGTCCGCTTCTTCCGTGATCTCCTGGAAGGTCATGTGCACGAGTTCGCTCGCGCTGTAGCCGGTGATCTCGCACAGCTTCGGATTCACTTCGATGAAGCGCCCGTCGAGATCGACGATAGCCTTGCCCGTCGGCGTCTGCTGGAAGATCGTATGGAAGCGCGTTTCCGAAAGCCTCAAACGGCGGCGGTCGTTCTCCTGGACTTCGCGCGTATCGCGGGCCGCTTCGCGTTGCACGAGTTCGCGCTCGACTGTCGCCGCCAGATCGCACAGCGCGGCACGCAGATTGGCGGACAACGTGCGCGGCTTCGTATCGATGGCGCAGAGTGTGCCGAGCACGAGACCTTCGGCCGAACGCAGCGGCACGCCCGCATAAAAGCGCACGAAGGGCTCGCCCGTGACGAGCGGATTGCTCGCGAAGCGTTCATCCGCGAGGGCATCATCGACGACGAGAAGCGCCTCGGAATGCACCGCATGCGAACAGAACGATACGTCGCGCGCGGTTTCGCACACGTCGAGCCCTACTCGCGACTTGAACCACTGCCGGTGTTCATCGACGAGCGACACCAGCACGATAGGCACCTGCAACAGCTCCGCGACGACGCGCGTAATGCGGTCGAATACTTCTTCTGGCGGCGTATCGAGCACGTCGATACTCCGCAATAATCGCAGCCTCTTTTTTTTCGTTCGCGGGCAGCGGCGCTACATGCCATGTATTCACGATCGGTCGAATGCTCGTTACGGTTGCGATGAACCGTTGCGCTGTCTGGCGACGCAACGGGGGTTTCTTGCATCGCACTCTAACGTTCTCGAATGAAAACCAATTCGCCGATTAGGGGCTTTTTCACGCCGTTTATCCGGCGCTTCGTGAAGTTCAAACGTCGACGATCACCGCGTCGGGCCACATCAGCAGCTCGAACTGCGCGGGCGGCACGGGCTCCGAATATAGGAAACCTTGCGCGAAATCGCAGCCCACGGCCGCGAGGAAATCGCGTTGCTCGATCGTCTCCACGCCTTCGGCAATCACCTTCAGGCCGAGCTTGTGCGCGAGTCCGACCATCGCTTCGCAAAGCGCCTGGTTGTCCCGGTCGGAATCGAGGTTGTGCACGAACGAGCGGTCGATCTTCAGATAATCGATGTCGAAGCGCGTCAGGTAAGCCAGCGATGAATAGCCGGTGCCGAAGTCGTCGATGGAAATGCGGATGCCCGCATCGCGGAAAGCCAGCAGCTTTTCGTCGATGTTTGCTTCGGCATGCAGCAACAGACCTTCGGTGATCTCCACCGCGACGCTTTGCGCAGACATGCCGTGGCGGGCGAGATAGTCGGACCACTCCGTGCAAATCTGGCTGTCGTGCCGAATCTGCACCGGCGACATGTTGATACTGATCTGGAAGTCTTGATGAAAGCGCTCGCGCCAGTCGCTCGCCTGATGCGCCGCCTGCCTGAACACCCAGTCGCCGATGGGCACGATCAGCCCCGTATCCTCGGCAAGCGGAATGAACTCCAGCGGGCTGATGGTGCCGCGTTCCGGATGCAGCCAGCGAATCAGCGCCTCGGCCTTATGAATTTCCCCGGTCGCGAGATCGACGATCGGTTGGTAATAGACGCGGAATTGCTCTTCGGCCAAGGCGGTGCGCAGATCGCTCGTAAGCCGCAGGCGCTTTTCCGCTGCCACTTGCAGGTCGGGCGTGAAGTAGCTGAAGCGATTGCGCCCGGCGTTCTTGGCCGCGTACATCGCTTGATCGGCATTCTTGAAGAGCACGTCGAGTTCGCCCGCGTCGTCCGGATAAAACGTCACACCCACGCTTGCGGAAATGAACGCCTCGTCGGGACCGAGCGTGAACGGCTCCGCCAAGGTGTCGATGATCGTGCGCGCCATCTCTTCGATGCTTTCGCTGTCGTCATCCACGTTCGGCACGATTACCGTGAATTCGTCGCCGCCCAGACGGGCGACCGTATCGGTGCCGCGCACGCAGGACGTGATGCGGCGCGCGGCTTCGATCAGCAGGACATCGCCCGTGTCGTGACCAAGCGAGTCGTTCACTTCCTTGAAGCGGTCGAGGTCGATCAACATCAGCGCCATGCGCCGCCCCGACAGACGCGACATGCGCGCTTCGTATTCCAGCCGGCTCAGGAACATCTGCCGGTTTGGAAGATGCGTGAGCGCATCGAAGTTGGCCTGCTTCCAGATGGTCGCTTCGAAAGCCACGCGTTCGGAGATATCGCGGCCCACCACGAGCACGGAGATTACCTTGCCCGACCAGTCGATTTCCGGCGTCAGGCGAAAGTGCGTGCACTGCTCCTCGCCGTCGCTCGTCACCGCGCGCAGTTCGAATTGCGCGCTTCGTGCGCTCGCAATCACTTCGCGTACGCGTTCCTCGTAGAGTTGCGCGTTCGGACCGCCCGGAATTTCGGAAGGCCGCCTGCCGAGCAGTTCGCCAGGATTGCGCCCGGTCCACGCACAGAACGCCGGATTGGCATAGATACGCCTCAGATTGCGGTCGTATCGCGTGATCGTGTCCGGCGAGTTCGTGATGAGCGTGCGCGATTCCTGTTCGCGCGTCACCAGTTCCGCCGTGCGTTCGATGACAGCCTGTTCGAGCGTCGTGTTGATCTCGTTGATCTTCTGGATCTTCTGCTTGATCGCTTCGCGCATTTTCTCGAAGCGTTGCGCGAGCCGGCCGAGTTCGTCTTTCGCGTCGTCCGTATGGTCTTGCGAAGGCGCGCCTGCGTCGGTGCCGGCATCGTTCATCTTGCGCACGAGGTCCTTGAGCGGCGCCGAGATGCTGTAAGAGATGAAGTACGCGAGGATGATCGAAAGCAGAAAGCCCGAGATACCGACCAGCATGATCTGGTTGCGCACGGACTGCACTTGCGCGGTCAGTTTCTCCTCGGGAATGGTGCTGACCACGAACCAGTTGGTGCCGGGAATGCGCGTGTAAGCCGCGAAATAGCGGTCCTGCCGCGTGCCTTCAAAGGGCACGAAACCGTTCGGCTGCGCGCCATCCCGCGTGTGCGCGATCTTCTCGACGAGGTCTTTCGCGGCGGATGCATCGGTGCTTGCGCCGCCTTCCGCGCGCACGATCACCTTGTTGTTGCCGGCATCGAGTACATAGATTTCGGTCTTGTTGCCGAGCGCGACGTCGGAGAAGATCGTCGAGAAATGCTCGGGGCGAATCACCAGCACGAGATTCCCGATTTGCCGATTGTTGTTCTTGCCAAAGATCGCGCGCACCATGCCGAGATTTTGCTGGCCGACGCCGTCGTCATAACTGCCCCAATAAGGGCGTCCGTTACGATCGGGCACCTGAGCGACTAGACGCGTGACGCCGCGCGACAATTGCGCGAACGCCTGTGTATCCATGATGCGGTTATGCTGATCCAGCAAATACTTCTGGTTGATATAACCGAGCGAACCATAGTGATCCAGCAAGAGGCGCGTCATGTCCTGCCGCGCTTCGCTGCGTTCCTTTGCGCTGCCATTCGCAGCCTTGGTCAATGCACCCTGCACGCGATCCGACAACACGAGCAATGCACTTTCCGTTTCCAGTTGCTCCATGCGCAGCGCGATATTGCGCGATACCTGCTTCACCACTTCCTTCGAAAACATCTCCGCATTCTGTTTGATCGCGGCCGTCGATTCCACGTAGGAGATATAGCCCGAAATCAGAATGGGCAGCAGCGCAACCAGAATGAATGCCGCGATAAGGCGATAGCGAATCTCGACGCGTCTCAGAAGATCTAGAGACAGCAATTCGAACGCGCGTCGTAGCGAACCAAGGATTGAGCTCATTTGTAATGCATCTTTGCTTCGTTCTTGACGGACTCATCCAGGAGGCGCGCGGCCTGCCGGGGCGTGATCTTTCCGAGCAGCACATCCTGCATCAGACGATGCAGCCGCTCGATCGAATTGGACGGCAGCACCGAATAATACGGGCTGGATGTCACGGGGTAATGACTGACCATGACGGTGTATTCGGCAATTTTCGGATCGCTCAGACTGGCGTCCGACGCCTGCGTGAATGGCGCGATATTGCGGCGTTTTCTCTGCATCACCGAAAAGCCCCTGCCCGCGATGAAATCCAGGAAACGCGTGGCAGCCGCTTTATTCGCCGTTTCGCAAACCGCGAAGCCCGTCTCGCTGCCGACGACCGGCACCGCTTCCTTGCCCGGCGCATTCCACGGCGGCACGAATACGCCGACTTCGAAGGGATTGCCGTGCAGCAAAAGACCGGCGGCCCAGCTTCCATGAAACGCCATCGCGACTTCGCCGTCCTTGAATAGACGGATGCCTTCGTCGTAATCGGTTGCCATATAACCGTCCTGCACGTAGTGACGCGCGGGCAATAAAAGAATCTTCGAGAAGATATCGGCGACTTCGGGCGTATTCAGATCGAGCGTACCGTCCGCGATTCTCGCTTTCCATGCCGGATCGCGGGCTACGACGTTATCCGCGAAGCCGGAGCCGAAAGGACCATTACCGAGCATGTTCGGAAAACCGCCGTTCCACATGATCGGTGTGAATCCCGCGCGTTTGAGTTGTGCGCAGGCGGCGAGAAACTCGCGGAAATTGGTCGGCGGCTGTTTTATGCCGGCGAGTGCGAACATCGCCTCGTTGTAATAGATGAGCGTCGTCGCCACGCCGCCGGATATGCCGAAGTGCCGGCCTTGACGGCTCGTCCAATCGCTCTTGAGCGGCGTGAGCATGGCTTTCCAAGCCGCCGTATTCCCGACATCCGCGAGAATGCCTTGATCGGCCAATTCGGCGGCGTAAGCGTTTGGATTGACGCTCACGAAATCCGGCAGATTGCCCGATGCCACGCGCGGCTTGATATTTTCTTCGACCGAATTGCCGATCATGAACTGCACGTTCACGCGGATATCGGGATTCAACTTGTTGAATTGCGCCGCGATCTGGAGCATTTCTTCCGTCCAGTCGGGCGCCCAGACGAGCGCGGAGATCGTCGTGACCTCGTGCGCGGCCGCCGCGTCATTCGCGGGATCAGCGGACGTGGCGCGGTCGTCCTGACGGCAGCCCGCGAAGGACAGCAGTATCAGGCTCAAGAAACCCGCCAGCAGGGAAGCAAGCCCGATTCGTCGCACTTGCGCTTCGCTCGTTGTGTTTGTGTTGTTGTTGGACCGGATCGGCAGCGGTGTCGCGACGCAATTTGCCGATGCAGCACCAGCACTGCTTATCGGCAAACAATTTCAGTTCTTTAGTGACTGCGCGCCGCTATTGCGCGACAGCGATGCTCGTTGACTTCAGGCCGCGGACGCCTGGTTGCTCTCGGGCGTGGACGATGCGGCGCCGTTTTGCGGATCGAGCGCGCCAGTCGGTTTGCTCGCGGCCGATTTCTTTCGCGGTACCGCGACGCGCTTTGTCGCGGTCGGCGCCTTGCGTGCCGTCTTGCTTGCCGCGTTGGCTTTGGTTTTCTTTGCCGCTGTTTTCTTTGCCGCTGTTTTCTTTACGGCGGTTTTTTTAACAGCCGCTTTCTTTGCTGCGGTTTTCTTGACGGCCGCTTTCTTTTCCACGGCTTTTTTAGCAGTCTTAGCCGCTTTGCCGATTAGATAAACAGAACGATCGCTTGCGCTTGCGATCCAGCCAGGTGCGCGGCCATGTCCGGTCCAAGTCGCGCCGCTCTCGGGATCTCTATATTGCGCGACGCCTGCGTTTTTGCTGGAAGCGCGCTTTTTGGCGCCCGTCTTGACGACACTGCTTGCTAAAGCCTCGCTTTTATCGATCAGAAATTTGCTGCGATTCTTCACGCTCGCAATCCATTTCGGCGGTCTTGCGCGGCCGCTCCATGTTTCACCGGTTTTCGGATTGCGATATTTGACCGCGACTTTGCTATTGCCAGCCGACCCGGTTTGATCGCCCGTGTCCTTCGATGCGAGCGCCGTGCCCTGTCTGCGTTTGCGCGCGGCGTTTCCAATGTCGGATGTTGTGAGCCCATGCTCGAGCATGAGATTGCGAATCTGGTCGACCACCTTCTGCGCCTGCTTTGCGATGATGGCATCGGCCTGCTTTTGCAGCTTTTGTATTCTCGATTGAATCTGCTTGATGGTCGTCATGGCGCAGTTCCTTTGGAATGTTTGTGCTGAACTATGCCATCAAATCGGGACGCATAAAAGCTCGCTTCATAAAGTCCAAGACGCGGCGCCGGACTTTAAGCTTGCCCGTCACGCATATAAAGATTCGCTTACGTGAATGTTGCGCGAACCAAAGCGTGTTTTCGCTAAAGAGGACGAAGCATTTTTAGCGCGCACTCGTGGACGACGCGCCTCGCAAGGCTTACCGCCTGATAAAACGGTTGCCACTATTTCTTCTTACGAATTAAAAAAACCGCTAGCTTCGCGGCTATTATTCCCATTCATGCTTCTTGCGAAATAGAGCCTCAACTCTGCGCCGAAAGTGCCGTTAGTACTCGAAGCGACAGGACCTTTCCTGCGCAGAAAGTCTTAGCCGGAGGTCAAGAAGGCTGCCATGCGGCAAAACCTGCATCGCCCCACCCCGGAATAAAACGGAAAAGAAAGGCTCGATATGCCTGCGGCCTCCCGAACCAATCGACAGCTGTTCAGAACGACATGGCCCTTCGTGGCCGTGGTGGTCTCGTTGCTCACGCTCGTGGCGACGAGCCTTTCGATCATGTCGTCGGTGCGCGCGTATATCGGTGGCGAAAGCACTTGGTCGAAAGGCCAGAAAGACGCCGTGTTCTATCTCATCCGCTACGCGCAAACGGGCGACGAAGAGGCATATCGGCAATATGAAAGCTCGATTGCAATCCCGCTCAATTTGAAGCGCGCGCGGCTCGCGCTCGACCGTGCTCATCCCGATGTCGAAACGGCGCGCGCCGCGCTGCTTGAAAGCGGCGTCTATCCCGCGGATGTCGGTTCGGTGATCTGGGTCTTTCGCACGTTTCGCCGCGCGAGTTACTTCGAGCAGGCCGTCGGCTACTGGACGAGCGGCGATCTTTACGTCGAACGGTTGACCGTCGCCGCGCGCGAGTTGCGCACCGCAAAGGCGGCGGGCGTTTCGGCGCGCAATGAAGTGGACTATTTGACGGGCGAAGTGTGGAACATCAACGCGTCCATCGCGCCAATCTCGCGCGCTTTCGCCGATGTTCTCGGTGCCGCGTTCCGGCAAACCGCGCTGCTTTTGTTCGTCTTGAATCTGCTGGTCGCCGTCATTCTGGTGTCGCTGTCGGTGTGGTACGCGCGGCGCTTCATCACCGGACGCATCGCCACCGAAAACGCCTTGCGTCGAAGCGAGGCACGCGCAAAAGCGACACTCGGGTCGATTGGCGAAGCGGTCATTTCAGTCGGCCCGATGGGACTGGTCGAGTTCATCAATCCCGCCGCCGAACGCCTGCTTTGCCGCGAGGCCGCCGCTTGCGTGAAGCGCCCGCTCACGGATCTCGTAACCATCGTCAGGGAATGGGACAGACGGCCTGTCGATCTCATCGAGAAGGCGCTGCGCGGCGCGGATCGCGAAGAACCGGGCGGCGATCTCATTCTGACTAACGTGCATGGCGTCGAAACCGTCGTGCAGGCCATTACGTCGCTCGTGCACGATACGTCCGAAACGATCACCGGCGTCGTGCTGCTCTTGCGCAACATGACGCGCGAGCGCGAGTACGTGTCGAGCCTTTCGTGGCAGGCATCGCACGATGGCTTGACGGGGCTGCTCAACCGCACGGAATTCGAACGGCGTCTCGCGGCATCGCTCGATCCGCAAGCGGACAGCGCAACCGAACGCGCCTGCATGCTGATGATGCTCGATCTCGATCAGTTCAAAGTCGTCAACGACACCTACGGTCACGCAGCCGGCGACACCATGCTGCGCGAAGTGGCCGCGCTCATCAAAAAATGTCTGCGCGACGAAGATTCGCTCGCGCGTCTGGGCGGCGACGAATTCGCCGCGCTCATGTTCGACTGCCACGAAAACCACGCCTTGCAGATCGCCGAACGTCTGCGCAGCGAAATAGCCGCTTTCGAGTGGTCGTGCGAGACGCACACGTTATCGACGAGCGTGAGCATCGGCCTCGTCGATCTCAAGGGACTCGATGTCGAAACCGCCATGCGATTCGGCGATATTGCCTGCTATCTCGCGAAGGAACGCGGACGCGATCGCGTTCATCTCGCGCTGCGCGGCGACGCGGAACTCACGCGCCATGCAAGCGCGATGTCGTGGTGCGGGCGCATCAAGGACGCGCTCGCCAACAATCGCTTTTGCCTCTACGCGCAAGAGATTCGGGCGATTGCGCCCGAGCACTGCGAGTCGCATCCACGGCATGTGGAAGTGCTGCTGCGCATGGTGGGCGAAGGCGGCAAGATCATTCCGCCGAACTTCTTCATGCCAGCGGCCGAGCGCTATGGCCTCATGTCCGCCATCGATCGATGGGTCGTGCGCGCCGTGTTCGCGGTGCTCGCGAAGACCGGAAATCACGAGGGCGTGCAGTACGCGATCAATCTTTCGGGCGCCTCCATTGGCGACGAGCGCTTCCTGCAGTTCTTGAACGATCAGTTCGCGGTCAGCCATATCGCGCCTTCGTCGATCTGCTTCGAAGTGACGGAAACGACGGCCGTGGCCAACCTCGCGACGGCCGCGCGTTTTATCCGCGAACTCAAGAGCCGCGGCTGCAAGTTCTCGCTCGACGACTTCGGCGCGGGCATGTCCTCGTTCGGCTATTTGAAGCATCTTCCGGTCGACTACATCAAGATCGACGGAGGATTCATTAAGGACATGTTGAAGGATGCCGTTAACCGAGACATGGTGGCGGCAATCAACGATATCGGCCATTCGATGGGACGCTTGACCATTGCGGAATACGTCGAGAGCGAAGCGATCTTGCGCGCACTCGCCGCGATGGGCGTCGATTTCGTTCAGGGCTTTCACGTCGGCCGCCCGGCTCTCTGGGCGCAGAACGTCGAGTTCCTTGCGATCAACTAGGAGGAGTTTTGGATCCCACTTTTCAGCGGGTTGGTGACCTCAAGGACATTGCCAGCTATCCGGCATGGCTCGCGCATGTCCTGGCTGAAACACATGCGGCCAAGCAACGGGTCGTCGACCATCCCATTTTCGCGGCGATGCGTGAAGCGCGTCTTGAACCGCGTCAGGCCGAAGCGTTCCTCGTGAACGGCTGGCCGGTCGTCGAGCAGTTTCCGCAATACATGGCGATGAATCTGCAGAAGGTGCGCTATGGACATTCGCGCGGCGAAGATCTGGCGCGTCGCTATCTGACGCGCAACATTCGCGTCGAGCAAAACCATGCGGATTATTGGGTCGATTGGGCCGCGGCTCACGATGTCAGCAAGCGCGCGTTGATGAAGGGCAATGGCCCGTCGCTCGCTTATGCGCTCAGCCACTGGTGCTGGAAAAGCAGCAGCACGGATGCGCTGGCTGCGAGCATCGCCGCGACGAATTTCGCTATCGAAGGCGTTACGGGCGAATGGTCCACGCTGGTTTGCAGCACCGATACCTACGCGATGAGCTTTGCGCCGTCGATGCGTCGCAAGGCGATGCGCTGGCTCAGCCTGCACGCCCATTACGACGATGCGCATCCGTGGGAAGCGCTGGAGATCGTGGCGACGTTGCTCGGCAATGCGCCAGGCGTCGATGAAGTGCATGCGGTCAAGCGCAGCATCGAGATGAGTTACGAGTATTTCAAGGTGAGCCTCGACTGCTGTTTTTGAGGCTTGCTTTCCTTTGTGGTGCTCCGGTTCCGCAGGCGCTGCCTGAGCGGTTCGGATGCGCTCGGCCGTAATCCGAACCGAATCTGGAACAGCAGAATGAAGATCAAATTGATGGCATGTGCGGCAATGGCGGCGCTTTGCGCGACGGGTGCACACGCACAGGCCGCCGGGGATATTCAGCTCAACGCCGGCTGGATGCACTTTGCGCCGCAGGATTCGAGCGATCCGTTCAACATCTCGGCGCTCGGACAATCGATGACATCGCCGGGCGCGGGCGCTTCCGTCAGTAACTCGGACACGCTCGGACTCACGGCGGCTTACTTCTTCACCGATCACATTGCGGTCGAGGGAGTCGCCGGCGTGGCGCCGAAATTTCATCTCGATGGCAAGGGCACCCTCGGACGCCTGGGCGAACTCGGCACGGCGCGCGAGTGGAGTCCTACCCTCTTGCTGAAGTACTACTTCATGAGCGCGCAGAGCAAATTCCGGCCTTATGTCGGCGCGGGCGCGTCTTATGTGTGGTTCTCGGATGTAAAGCTCAGTTCGGCGATGTCAAATGGCGCGTTTCTTTACTCGCCGCAATTTGGAACCGCGCTGACTGGACCGACGACGGCGCATATCAGCAGTTCGTTTGCGCCGGTGGTGAATGCGGGCTTCGCCTATAACTTCACGCAGCATTGGTCGGCGGCGTTTTCGGTGTCTTATATGTGGCTGTCGGCACGAGCGACGTTGACGACGAATTCAGCGGTGGGGACGGTGCGGAGTGAATCGAAGATCAAGCTCGATCCAATCGTGACGTTTCTTTCGGTGGGGTATCGGTTTTGATGGGTTCGTTGTTTGTCGTGTTTGATGTCGTGTTGGTTGATGGCGTATGCGCGGGTGGCGATCTAGCGACGGGGTGAGTGCGTTGTTGCTGTTCGTGGATATGGTTGACGCTTCGGTTAGGGACTTTGATTCTTCGTGGGTCAAATTGGGTTCGGCGGGTGCTTGGGTATGAGCGACGGTTTATCAGCGTCGCGCGAGGGCTTTGTATTGCGACGAACTTTTTGAATAAACCCGATGCGTGTGTCGCTGTTGGTGTCCAACTTTCCGAAGGACCGAGGCGCGAGTCGGCGAGAGTTTTAATTGTTTTTGCTGAACCGCAGATGTGTTGGTTCGCCGATCAGCGGTTGCTAAATTGCGTCGGAGCTTATATGAGGCGTCTTGCGCATTCTCAAACTTAAATACGAAAAGCGTATTGTTTGATACGTCGAACTGAAATCAAGCGCTTGCATGTTGTTTTCCGTTCAGGTTTTGCCAAGTCGGCTAGTTCTGACCGGCCAAAGGCTGCTTAGTTGCGTGAAACAACTTGCATTTATACACCTAACTATTTGATTTAAAAGAGATAAATTGGATTTATGATGCAAGGAGATTGTTTCACGCCGGCGATCGATTCGCTCTTGGAGATGCACGATAACGCAACATTTCTTCATGCGATTCTTGGGTTGCAATGCTGTTCAATCGTCGAGAGCTGAATCGGCCTCGACGCTCTTCGGCAGTCTCCGCTACGTGGAGTTCGTAACGCCTGCGTTTTAATTATCGTTGTATAACGCGACTACGCTTTCAACGGCACTCCGCGATATGAGCCACCATCTGGCATCGCTCGGTCGATCAATTGAACCAGGCCTTAATTAAAGGTCTTTCTTCCTTTGCAGGACCGTGCCTTGGTCGCCAACTAAACAACGTCTGGCTCCGTTTTTTCCCACCATGGATTGGCCATTACAGACTCAGCAAATGTGGCATGCGTCGCGCGCTTCCCCAGCAGCGTTACAACGATATGCGAAGCTGTGCAAACGTAGCCGGCGACTCGGCGCAAAGCCGCCGACTGCCATCTGTCATCGAATGCTAAATCCGCCAGTCGCTTTCCGCCTTGCTGTTCCACGAAGGTGCAGCGGTATTTCGTCTCTCTGATGCGCTGAAGCATTCATGGCCCCCGCGGCCATGTTGCGGCATACCTGAGGTGCCGTCTAGGCTAGCGCCATGGAAGTAGGCGTGCATGTCAATGCTGGTGCGCATGCAGGTGAGTCCATTCCTAGTGTTTCTTACCTGCCTTATTCGGCGAGGGGCGTGGAGGTTAAAGACACTCAAACCCAGCCAACCAGATGCGCCTGCTCTTTGCCGCCCCTCCCCTCTTCTCGAGCGCAACTCAAATCGGGCGGCGAATCGCGTCGTTGACTTAGATTTACGCAGATAACGTCGATATTGCGGTTATGCACATAGTTGCGATTGCACGCCCGGACTTCTTTCACTTTTGGCCAGCTGGAGTAGACAGAGAATACGCCTGGAGCTTGCGCTCGAACACGCTTCGACGAATTTAGCGCCCAAGATAGTGGTCTCCAACGCAGCGCTTGAGTTAAGTGTCCAGTCACATGCACAGCGCCGAAGTAAATCCGAGCACTCCACTCGCTTGAATATCCATACTCGTATTTGAAGGTGCAGTCATCCCACGCGTTGCGACGCATACATCATCGACTTTAGATGCGCTCTCCCTGTATCACGTATTGACCAGGCGGAACTCGCAAACGTCATCGCGGACGCCTGCCCCTCAAGGGCCGAATCGTTGTTTATTGAGTTGGAGCACTGCATCTCGTCTCGGCAGATCACTGGGCCACGGCAATAACGGCACGGTTTTGATCGATGGTTAGGTTTCTGCGGCCAGGACGACCAATTGCTTTCGGGAGATGGGAGCACTCAGACGGCACTGGGGGTCCAAAGCACTTAGGCAGCATTTGTCAGCGACATATATCCGACCGCACTGCCTCATGTACTCGAAAAAAGCAGCGGCGCTCAAGGAACGCGATCTTAAACGCGGATGGGGAATTACCGCCGCGCGAATGAGCAACAATCCGACCATAGAAAGTTTTGCTGCCTTACTGTTTATCGCCCGGCGATAGCCGCGACGCCAGCGCGAGATGAAAGCCAGGCCGACGCATGCCCATCAGCCTCACTGAACGAACCCTGAGCAGCGACGTGATTTCACATGCCGTGACATGTACTGGATTGCGTGAGTCACCTGTTGTTTGGCGTGCGTGAACCGGTGATTAATAGCCGTCGAAACTTGGGACAGGAATCTGCGAGCATCAGGAAAGCCATCGTCAAAGTCGCGCAAGAGGATGACCATGCATGCCTTTTGGTCGAAAGAACCTTACAAGCCCATGTTCGCGTGTCCGAATTCGGACACTCATTCCCCTCGAATAGGTCGGCATATCGCTCCATTTTGCTGCGTCTGTTCATGCGTTGCGGATGCCTCAAAGCCAAGCTATCAACTTCTCCGACTGCCTGTCCGAATTCGGACACCCAGGGTCCGGCGCCTCAAGACCGCTACACTCGATCCTCGCCTATGGTGCTGAATCATCGGCGTGCAACTGCACCCCATAACGGTCGAAGCGCTATCGCCTAAGTTATGCATACACGCAATGTCAATGCTTCAAGATTTTGCGAGCGTGGCGTCATCCGTCTTGCACCGTAAATTGTGTCTTAGCGACGGCGCGCGATCGTGGACTGGCACGTGTGTCTCGATCTGCAAACTTCGTTCACGGACGAAACTGTCCGAATTCGGACAGTCCTGAGAAGCGCGAGCAAGGCGGGAGGCGTGCGCTGTACGTTAACTAAAGCGCTCGCTAGAGTTGCTCATTAGTTATTGCTACGTACCAGCGAAACGGCGCTCTGCGCCGGTGGTGCGAAGGTCTCTTCAACTCGAATTTGCTTAAAGTAATGTTGAACAGCAGAGTGTTTGCGAGCGTCCACATCGACGCCGGCAGGGTAGCGGAGGGGAACCACCGGCAGGCGCCACGCTAATGCTCGCTAAACGGCAGCGTCAGTCGAAATATTCTGCCGCGCGGAAACAGACAGATCTATCTCGCTTGTACATTCATCTCACAACGGCGAGTACCCTTTCCGCACTCATCGCGAGAAATTGTTAGAACCTCTGGACTTTAACGCGTCGACAATGCACAAGAAGCACATGAGATTGCGAAGCGATAGTCGCCGCACCCGACCGAGTGTGGACTCACTTGCAAAAAATGACTTTATGCGCTGAAGTGCGCACGCGTATTCGGAAAACTGTCCAAGTTCGGACACTTCGATGCGACTTTGGGATGGCTGTAGCTACAGTACATAAGCTTCGCGCAAAAAAAACCCGCCAGCGGCGGGTTAAGAGTCTTCAAACATCACTCCGACCGAATCGAAAACATTTTCCCAATATGTTCCCTAAGCTGACTTTCCTGTTCCTCGGTCATCACACCAGACTTGAACTTGAACGTAAGTCCCTTCACGTCTTTAGTAATGCTCCCAGCCTGAACCTTCCCCGCGAAAATCTTTAAAATGCTTCTTCCGCCGGCATCCGTAGAAGAACCACGCTGTCCCGCCTGCGCGCTCAAACTAGCCGCGAGCTTTGTTTGAACTAGATCACCCGACACGACCTGCGGCCACAACTCTTCGAGGGCCCGCACTCCAGATTCACCGGTCTTCTTGAGCGCATTAACCGTATCTTGTGCCGATGAAGCACCCAACACCGCCGGATTCAAATCAAGGTCACGCTTCACAAAATCCGGCAGATCGTCATAGGCCAAAAAACGATATAGGTCGCTACGCGAGATACCCATCGCTTGCGCGAGTCGGGTTCGATTAGGAAACTCAGCTTCGGCCCGTCGAATCGAAATTGCGATCTCATAATCGGAAAGATCATCTCGCGTGACATTTTCCATCAGCGCAAGCGCCGCCATGTCTTGATCCGAACACTCGATCACGACCGCCCTGATGTTCTCGCGATTGATCAGCTTATGAGCGCGAAGCCGCCGCTCGCCCGCAACCAACTGAAACCCATCACCCAAACGGCGGACGGTAACGGCTTGCAGCAAGCCGACCTCATCAATCGAACGTGCTAGCTCCGAGAGCTTGGCTTCGTTGAACTGCCGTCGAGGCTGCCAGGGATTCGGTACGATCTCACTCACCGGAATCTCAGTCTCGACGCCCTTCCCCTCCAACTCCTGAATCCGAAGTTGGGCCGCGGCCAAGGCACTCGTAATTCCCGGCATGGTTTGCGGACCGCGCGCCGACTTGTCCTTCTTCGTCTCGCCTTTGAAGTCTGCCGGCTTCGGCAAGTTGGCCGTCTTGGCCATGAGTTGTTCTCTGATGTTATTGCTCATGCCGACTCCTTCCAGGATTTGACGAACATGTCATCTAGCCACTTGGCATACTGCATCATCGGCTGACGAACACGCTGAAGCGACTTGGCGATCGAGTGCGTACTCACTACATCGAGCGCGGTCGAAAAGGACAAAGCTCCTCCACTCATGACAGAACTTGCCGGGATTTCGAACGGATCGAGCCACCGTCCATACGCACTCTGTGCCCACTGACGAACGACCGGGGCTGAAGACGTCTTTCCGTAATCGACCTTGGACAACAAGATCGAAATGAAGTCATAGATCTTGTCTTCTTCATAGGGCAAAAAGTCTTCCGCGACATCGGAGAACAGACGCCAAAATGCGAGCGAACTGATGAAGTCGAGGTTCTCGGGAATCATCGGCATGACAAGCGCATCCGCTGCGAGCAACGCGTTCAGATTCATATACGAGAGCGACGGCGACGTATCGATCAGTATGTAGTCATACTGCGCCTTCAAAGGCTCAAGACCTTCACGGAGGACCGCCCAAAAGCGATATCCCTGAATCGTCTTCTGACGCGCGGGCAGCAAGAACTCCGCGCCATAGAGGAACGTGTGTCCTGGAATGATGTCGAGTCCATCCCAATAGGTCGACTGAACGCTCGCGCCCAGACCGCCTTCGACATTCTGGTCATATATGTAGGGGAGCACGGTGTCGTCTCCGGAGATTTCTTTCTCGGCGTAGAGTCCGCAAAGCTCGGAAGCCGATGCTTGCGGATCCAAGTCAACGAGCAGTACCTTACGTCCCAACAGCGTCAATGCCTGCGCGAGACATACAGTCGTCGTCGTCTTAGCAGAGCCGCCTTTGAGCTGAGCGGTCGTCAGCACTTTCCCTCGGAAATCGCTTTCACCATCCGCGAGACGAGTCTGATAGATGTCGGACGCCATCTTCACCCACAGACGAACCTCGGGCAGCGTGAACGTACGGCTGCGGCCGTTGCCGTTGAGCGTGCCTTGCGGCAAGCCGCCTTCGCCCTTGGTTACAAGATATTGAATCTGCTGCCGCGTTAGATTGCACATCTCCGCAAGCTCGCCGATCGTGTAATACGGCGCAAGTTTACGCGGACGAGGCGCTAGGATCTGTTCGCGAAGATTGTCCGAGAAGGGTTCGAGGTTATCGGCGAACTCCGCGACTTCGCGAAGCGTGACCCTGCGGTCTTCCATCGGTAGGGTGCCTACGTTGGCCATTCTGCGCTTCCTCCTAGTTTTGATGTCGAAGCGCAGAATACACGATAACGCGTAAACAAGGTTGTAGCGAAAATCGGAGCCTGTCGCACACAGACACACGCACGGCCTAACTCCTTGTTTATTAGCGACTTAATGTCGCCGAAGACGCGTCAAACTTTGTCGCCAATGCCTAATCTTGACCAATGAAGCCCGCACACATCGTCCCCCTTAGAACGGCTGCACAAAAACCACCCCGGGGTCGCTTTTTGTGCAACACGACTTAATCAATGATTTCAAGGACTTAAATGCCAAAATTCGAAGATTCCTATTTTCCTCGAAGTCCGGTTTGTTTTGTTCTTTTGTAAACTTTAACCCGCAAACCTACAAACAGAGCCCGAAAAACCGTTTCGAATCAAAGATCACCCCTGTGGATAGGGACGCTTTTTGTGCTGTACAGGGCGGTTTTTGTGCGCGATAGGCCGGAAAATGTGAACGACAGGGCGGAAATTGTGGCCTGGGGGTCGGAAATTGGGCAAGCCGTCCGACTGCCGGGGTGCTTTTTGTGCGGATCGCTTCGCTCGCAACCGGGGTGGTTTTTGTGTTGACACGCCTTTGTTGCCTGATAGAGTGCCGGGGAATCGAACCGAACCAAACGCATGCAAGCTCAGGACCTCACCGCTACGCCGCAGCAACTCGCCTTGGACATCTACGAAGACATGTCCTCGCAAGGCTCGGCTATTTGCGAGTCCACGAGGGACATCGGCTTTCTGCGCAACAACATTTTCACGCGGGTCGGTGGCCTCGGCATCGCCGCACGCCGCGTGCTGGACGCCGCCTACTTCATCGTGGCCACCAAGGCGCCCGATGAACTGATCGACGACAAGGTCTACACCTTCACAGCCGACATCAACTACTTCAAGTGGCTGATGCGCTACGACAGCCGCAACCATAGCCACCTGATCGCGCAAATGCGCTCGGCGGCACGGGCGCGGGTCGAAATCATGACGGCGCCGTCTATCGAAGAACTCACCGAGAAAGATTCGTGGGGCACCATCAGTCTGCTCGGCGACTGCTATATCGAGCGCAACGTCGTTTGCATTCTGCTGGCGGGGCGCGTCATCAAGTATCTGATCAGCCCGTACAAGGCGCATTGGCTGAGCTTGCGCGCATCGACGGCATTTTCATTGTCGCTTGCGCGCGCCATCTACGACCGTCTGATTCCCTGCGAAGGGCACGGCGTGACCGAATGGTTTCCGTTCTCGGAAGTGATCGAGTGGCCCGGCAAGGTCGGCGAATCGCGAAAAGAGGTGAAGGAGTTCAAGAAGCGCTTTCTCGAACCCGCCATCGATCAGCTCAATGAAGTATCTGATTTCGATGTCAGCTGGGAACCCAATGCGGAACGCGTATCGGGCGACAAGCTGAAGATTCGCTTTCGCTTCACGAAGAAGCAGGGCGCCGATGCAGCCCGAGCCGGCATTCAGGACTCGATGTATCTCGTGCTCCACAACGAATTTGCCTTCGACACCCCCGACTTCGAGCGCCTCGCGAGCCGCCGCGACCTCTGGACCGACGAGCGTCTTCAGCAAGCTATCGAATACACGCGTTTCAAGCTGAACGAAGGCAAGGTCACGGTCAGTCCGCGCGGCTATCTGTTCAAGGCGCTCGAGGGCAATTACCGGATCGGCGAGGCGGATCGCAAGATGGCGTCGATCAAGGCGAAGCAACTCGAAGACGACAAGAAGACGCGCCGCGATCACACCGACGCGCAAGCGCAGCTCGAAGCCAGCATCCAGGCTCAGAACGACACGGCCCGCGCGAAGATGGGCGAAGAGACGAAGGCGGGCCGCGAGTTTTTCGAAGCCGCCGATGCGCCGCTGCGGCGGGAACTGTGTCAGTCGTTCGTGAGTCAACTGATTCCGCAGCGTCTCATCGAGAAACAGGGCGTCTCGCGTGAAACCCTGAGCGCCGACAATATCCTCACCGTCAATCGCGTGGTCGCGGATGCATTCTGCTCGCACGTTTTCAACAAGATGAAGAAGGTCAGAGCGGGCTTGAAGCCAGCGTGACCGATGCCAGCGGGACAACGCTCCCGCGTCTCAACAGGAAGCTGTATGCCCGCGAATCAGGATAGCGTCAGCATGGCGCTCTTTTGCGACTTCGAAAACGTCGCGCTCGGCGTGCGGGACGCGAAGTACGAAAAGTTCGACATCAAGCCCGTGCTCGAACGATTGCTCCTCAAAGGCAGCATCGTCGTGAAAAAGGCTTATTGCGACTGGGATCGCTACAAGGGCTTCAAGTCCGCGATGCACGAGGCAAGTTTCGAACTGATCGAGATTCCGCACGTGCGGCAGTCGGGCAAGAATTCAGCCGATATCCGGCTCGTCGTCGATGCGCTCGACCTTTGCTACACAAAGTCGCACGTCGATACGTTCGTCATCATCAGCGGCGACTCGGACTTCTCGCCCCTCGTCTCGAAGTTGCGCGAGAACGCGAAGAAGGTGATCGGCGTGGGGGTGAAAAACTCGACCTCCGACTTGCTCGTCGCCAATTGCGACGAATTCATTTTCTACGACGACCTCGTGCGCGAACAGCAGCGCGCACTCGCCAAACGCGAGGCGAACGTCGCAACCAAGCGTCCCGCCGATGCCGACCGGCAGCCGAAGCAAGAGCCCGACGCGCGCAAGTCGCAGGCGGTCGCGATCGCCGTGGAGACTTTCGAGGCGCTGGTGTCCGAGCGAGGCGAGGGCGAAAAGATTTGGGCGTCGGTGCTCAAGAGTGCGATCAAGCGTCGCAAGCCGGGGTTCAGCGAATCGCACTATGGCTTTCGCGCGTTTGGGAATCTGCTCGACGAGGCGCGTTCGCGCGGTCTGCTGGAAGTCGGTCGCGATGACAAGTCCGGCTCTTTTGTCTTTCGTGCGGCCCAGACGGTGAGCGCGGATGCGGGGCAGGGAGAAGCGGTGGCGGCATCGTTGGCGGAGCCTCAGGGCAATCAGCGCCGACGCGATAAGCGTGGCGGCCGTAAGGACAAGCAGCATGCCGTTGCAGAGGCCGTGCAAACTTCGGCCGATGACGACACATTCGAAGTCGTGGATGAATTCACGGAGCATACCCGCGAAGACGCGCAATATCCCGCGCAAGAGTCGGCCGACAACGACGCGCTCGCAATTGCCGACGAACCCTCGGGCCACCATTCGCGTGGACGTGGCAGGCGGAATGATCGCCGAGGCTCGCAGCGTCCTGCGCCCGAATTCGCACGCGCTTTGGCTGACGACGACACGTTCGAAGTTGCGGGCCACGCAGTCGTACCCGGCGATCACGATAGTCGCGAAGACGCGTCGGAGCGCTTGCAAGCGTCGCCTGACAACGACGCGTCCGCACTGGCCGACGAACCCACGGGCTATCCACGCGGGCGGGGCAAGCGTAATGGCCGAAGAGACGCGCAGCGTCGCGCATCGAGTGATAACGATGCGTCTGAAGTCACCGACGAACCCGCCGCGCCGATCAACCAGGAACCCACCGCTGCATCTCACACCGAGAAGAAGCCCTCAGCGAGCCGACGCGGCGGGCGAAAGACCGCTGCAAAGAAGGCCGCTGCCGAAAGCGCTTCCGCGTCCTCGGATACAGGCGTTTTCGTGCAGCCTGGCGATGCAACCGACATTCCGAAGCCCGCAAAAAAAGCGCGCAAAACGACGTCACGCACGAGCCGGTCGCGCAAAGCCACCACGCCAACCGACGAGCAGTAAGCAACCTCAGTCGAGACGGAGTCGTTTTAGCACACGACTTCGTCGCTGACCACTTCAATCGCTCTCGAAGCCCAGTCGATGAGCGCTGACGTCAAGCGCCGCGAGTTCGCCGAAAGCAACGCAATCAACACCGCGAGCACAATGAGGGGAATGACAAAACGCTTCATCGTTTTGTCGCCCCGATTTCATTCGGGCGGCACTTGCGCAACGAGACGCGCACCGCCAACGAACACGACGAATAGACTGACGTTCGCATTCATCGTCGAGATACACGAAGGGCTCTTTCAAGCGCGAAGTGACGCGCGATGGATTCCGGTCGCGCAATGAAAGCGTGAATCGAAAGCGGCTTCCTTCCTGCCAAATTGATTCGGATGACGAAATAATAAATCATGCGTCCATCCGTACAATGATTTTCGACAGGGCTGCGGCAACAAACCGAGTGCACGTTTCAACGTCATTTTCACGAACTTGTTGTAATCTAGAATTTCGTTCACCGCTTTGTCATCAGCAGGAAAAAGACGGCGGCACGACGCACTTCGAAACCATGTCCATGTATGCCGAGTGGAGGAAGCCATGGAGTCAGCCGTTGACGTTTATGCAGGGTTCGAGATTTCCGTGCGCGCCAAGCGCAACGAGCGCGAAGCGTGGGTCGCGGATATCGACGTTCGTCGCGATGGCGCGTCCGTCATCGACGAATGGCCGCAGACCACGCAGCCGGAATGGCGCACCGTCGAAGAAGCGCTACGCGACGGCATAGAGTGGGCGCGTCGCACCATCCGGCATCGCTTTCTCAACGATCCTTCCCACTCCGACGTAGCCGAGCGCGAGCGCGCGCAAACCTGGTTCAACGACGAACTCGAGCATCGGCCCGGAGCGGTCGTGGTGCGCGTCGGTTGAAGCCGCTTCGCCTACGACAACATCATCCCTTGCAATCGAATAGAACAGATGCCCAACGAGATTCCGGAATCGCAAGCTGTCTGTAACCCCATTTCGCGCAGCGCGATCTTTATCGTCGCCACGGTGGCGCACGGACGCGAGCACGGCGACACCGTGCGCTCCTGGTGCGGCGATATCGCCGCGCTGGTCCGCGCAGTCGGCACGCGGGCTCCAACCGCGAATCTCTCTTGCGTGTGCGGCTTCGGCTCCGACATTTGGGACTCGCTGTTCGGCTCGCCACGCCCGGCCGCGCTGCATCCGTTCCGCGAGTTCGGTTCGGGCGAGCGGCGCGCCATTTCCACGCCCGGCGACATTCTGCTGCATATCCGCGCGGACCACATGGACCTGTGCTTCGAGCTTGCTGCGCAAATGCTCGAGGCACTCGGCGATGCCGTTACCGTCGTCGATGAAGTGCACGGCTTTCGTTACTTCGATCTGCGCGATATGGTCGGCTTCGTGGATGGCACCGAAAATCCATCGGGCCGCGCGGCGCAGCACTTCGCGATCATCGGTGAGGAAGATGCGGAATTTGCGGGCGGCAGCTATGTGATCGTGCAAAAGTATCTGCACAAGATGGCCGCTTGGAACGCGCTGACGGTAGAGCAGCAGGAGAAGATCATCGGCCGCAAGAAGCTGTCCGATATCGAACTCGACGCAGCGGTGAAACCCTCGTGCTCGCACAGTTCGCTCACCACGCTCGATGAAAACGGCCAAGAAGTGAAAATCCTGCGTCACAACATGGCCTTCGGACGGCCCGGCGCGGGCGAGTTCGGCACGTATTTCATCGGCTATGCGCGTTCGCCCGCGCCCACCGAGCAGATGATGGAGAACATGTTCGTCGGCAGGCCGCCCGGCAACTACGACCGGCTGCTCGACTTCAGTCAGGCCGTCACGGGCGGCTTGTTCTTCGTACCGTCGGCCGACTTGCTCGAAGCACTCGCCGACCGCGATCCCGCCGCACAACCCGCGCTCGCATCGTCATCGTCGTCATCTTCCGATGCAACGCCGAGCCGTGCGGACGGCTCACTGAACATCGGTTCACTCAAAGGACAGTCCTGACATGAACAACCTGCATCGCGAGCTCGCGCCCATTTCGAGCGCGGCATGGTCGCAAATCGAAGCGGAAGTGGCGCGCACCTTCAAGCGCTCGCTTGCCGGCCGGCGCGTGGTGGATGTGAAAGGTCCCGGTGGTGTCGATCTTTCGGGCGTGGGAACGGGACATCAGACGGCGATTGCATCGCCTGCCAAGGGCGTAAGCGCGAAGCGTTACGACGTGAAGACGCTCATCGAACTGACGGTGCCTTTCACGTTGCAGCGCGAATCGATCGACAGTGTCGAGCGCGGTTCGAACGACGGCGACTGGCAGCCCGCGAAGACGGCGGCGAGCGAACTGGCTATCGCCGAAGACAGCGCCGTTTTCGATGGTTTCCGCGCGGCGGAAATCACGGGCATCCGCGAAGGATCGTCCAACGACGCGACGACACTGCCTGCCGACGTAAGCGACTATCCGCGTGCCATTAGCGAGTCGCTCGAAAAATTGCGGCTTGCGGGCGTGGACGGTCCGTACACGGTGCTGCTCGGCGCGGATGCCTACACGGCGCTCGCCGAAGCCAGCGATCAGGGCTATCCGGTGATCCAGCATATCAAGCGCATAGTGGATGGCGATTTCATCTGGGCGCCTGCCATCAAGGGCGGCTGCGTGCTTTCCACGCGCGGTGGCGACTACGAACTGCATCTCGGGCAGGACCTCTCCATAGGCTATACCAGCCATACGGACACGACCGTGCAACTCTATCTGCGCGAAACGCTAACCTTCCTGATGCTGACGAGCGAGGCGTCGGTGGCGGTGGTCGCTGCATCGGCTTAAAGCGCGGGCCACGCCTTACCTCTCAGGTAATCGACGCACGGCACGGCGCACGCGAAGATGTCTTCACCTCATCAAACGGGAGACATTCGAATGACCGCATACGCCGTGGGCCAACTGCACGAAGTCGAGATGTGCGCGGATATCGTTCAATACCTGGAAGCGATCGATGCGACGCTCGCGCCTTTCGACGGTCACTTCATCATTCACGGTGAACGCCCGGAAATGCGCGAGGGAGAGTGGAGGGGCGATCTCATCGTGATCGCCTTTCCCGATCTCGCGCAAGTGCGCGCCTGGTACGAATCCGACGCTTATCAACGCATCCTGCCGCTACGCACGAAGCACGCGAGCAGCGCGGTGTTCTTCATCGATGGCGTGGATAGGGATCACAAAGCGACCGACATCCTGACTTAACCCGACAGCGGCCGCTCGGGCTCCAGGGCTGCGCCGCCCAGAATGGACGTTGCATCGGCGCGCGCGTGGTTGAGTTGCACGAGGCTCGCCTGACGCGCGGCGAGCGCATCGCGATGCGCTATTGCAGTGAGAATGGCCTTGTGCCGCGGCAGCGACAGCGCATGCGTGTTCGGATGCCGGCTCGTCAGCTTGATCGATTCCGACAGCGCGAGCGACAGCATATTGCCGATATACGCGAGCATGTCGTTGTGCGTCGCGGACATGATCGCGCGATGAAAATACAGATCCGGTTCGAGCAGTTCTTCGGCGGTCTGCGCAGCTTCCATGCTCTTATATGCCGCGCCGATACGCTCGATATCCTCGTTCGTTGCAGAGATGGCGGCGAGCGCGGCAGCGGCAGGCTCGATGATCTGCCGCACCGTCATCAGCGAACGAAAGAACTCGCCTTCACGGAGATTGCCGACGGTCCAGACGAGCACATCGGGATCGAGCATGTGCCATTCGTCGCGCGCACGCACCACGCTGCCCACGCGCGGCTTGGAGACGACGAGTCCCTTCGCCACCAGCACGCGAGTTGCCTCACGCAGCACGGGACGGCTCACGCCATAGGTTTCGCAGAGCGCGGGCTCGGCAGGCAGACGTTGTCCCGGCGCGAACACGCCGCTCACGATCTGCATGCCGAGTTCCTGCACGATCCGTCCGTGCATGCTCTTGCGTTTCGCCGGGTTCCGGTAGTCCATATCGATCCGGCCGATGTCCTGAAGTCGCGCCCGTTGCGCCCGTTGCGTCCGCTACGCGGTGGTCGCCCGCATCGCGCGATATTCCCGCCGCACGATTTCCATCAGCTCCGCCACCGACGTATTCGCGCTGCGCTGCTCATACGTCACGCGTCCGCGTTGCATCAGGATGATGCGATCGGCGATATCGAGCGTCTGCGCGTAGTTGTGCATGATCATGATGATCGACAGGCCGCCTTTCTCCTTCAGACGCAAGACGAGATCGATGATGAGCGCAGCCTCGCGTGCGCCCATGGCGGCGAGCGGTTCGTCGAGCAACAGAATCTTCGCGTTCGAATTGACGGCGCGCGCCACCGCGATAGCCTGACGTTGGCCGCCCGAAAGACGCTCCACAGGCAGATCGACGGAAGGCACATGCACGCCGATATCGTCGAGACATTGCGCGGCGCGCTCGCGCATCTGCTTGTGATCGAGCAGACGAAACGGGCCCGGCTTCACGATCTCGCGATTCAGGAACATGTTGTGATAGATGCTCAGCGAATTCGCGAGCGCGAGATCCTGATACACACATTCGATACCGAGCGAACGCGCATGATCGACCGAGCGCAGCAAGGTTTCTTCACCGTGTATCTCGAGCTTTCCATCGGTCTGCTGATGGTAGCCCGTGAGTATCTTGACGAGCGTGGACTTGCCCGCGCCGTTGTCGCCCAGCACGCCAAGAATTTCGCCGGAGCCGAGCGAGAACGACACGCCATCGAGCGCCGTCACCGCGCCGAAGCGCTTGACGAGGTTGTCGCCACGCAGCGCATAGCTCGCCGGGGCGGTTTGCAAAACATCGCTCATACCCGGCCTCCCTTGCGGCGAACGCGGCCGATATGGATGTTGAAGATCATCGCGGCGAGAATGGCGGCGCCCAGAATGATGTTGAACGTGAACGCGTTGATGCCGATGAGCGTAAAGCCATCGTTCAGAATGCCCAGCACGGCCGCGCCGATGAGCCCGCCCACGATGGTGCCCGAGCCGCCGGTCAATGGCGTGCCGCCGATCACGGCCGCCGCGACGGCCAGAAACATGATCTGGTTGCCGCCTGCTTGCGGGTCGATGGACGTAATGCGGTAGCCCTCGAGAATGCCCGTGAAGCCCGCGAGCACTGCGGCGAGAACGAAGTTTCCGAGCCGCAAGCGGTTCACCTGAATTCCGGCCTCGCTCGCGCCAATGGCGTTCGCGCCGGCCGCCTGCGTATGCAGTCCCCATCGCGTATGACGTAACAGCACGTGCATGACGAAGCCTATCGCCACCGTCCAGATGATCTCGCTATAGCCCCATCCGCCCATCACGGCAGCGAAGCCCGGTTCGCCCGGCGTGGCCACCGGCGTGCCACGTGAAAGCGTCAACGTGATGCCGTTGATGAGAAACAGCGTGCCGAGCGTGGTGACGAATGAAGGCAGGCGCAGCCATACCGTCACCGCGCCATTCACGAAGCCGATGATCGCCGCCGCGACGAGTCCCGCGATCACCGCGAGCCACATGGGCGCGCCCGCGTCGTTGGCGAACACCATCATGAAAGGCGCGAAGGCGAACACCATGCCCGCCGACAGATCGATGTCGCCGCCGATCATCAGCATCACTTCGCCGAACGCGATGATCGCCACCGGCGCGATGAACTGCGAGAGGTTGACGAGACTCGCGTTGCTCAACAGGAAGTCGTGATTGATGACCTGAAAGTACGCGCACAACAGCACGGCCACGAGCAGGATGCGCAACTCCGCCGCCCAGTTCGACAATAAGGCCCCGCGCGGCCGTGGAACGCGCGCGGGAGCTTGTGTCTTCTGCGGTTCGTTGACCGCGTTCATCATGATTTGATCGCGCCGTTCATCGGCACGATCTGCGGCTTGGTCGACTTGCCTTCATAGCGCGTCGACGTGTTGAGATACGGCTCGACCGTGCCCTTGGTGACGAACTTCAGGCCCGTGTTGATGTTGGCCGGCCCGACGAGTCCACCGGAAGCCAGGAACGTGAACGCTTCCACGACCGTATAAAAGCCCTGCACATAAGGCTGCTGGTCGATGGTGAAATCGAGGAAGCCTTCGTGAATCAACTGGACGGTCTGGGGCAACAGATCGAAGCCGCCGCCGTGCACGCCCTTCGACGGCAGGTTGGACTCCTTCATCACTTGCGCCACGCCTTGCGTGCTGCCTGCATCCACCGCGAACATGCCTTTCAGATCCTGATGGCCGAGATAAAACGCCTTGATCTTCGAAAGCTCTTCGTTGACCGTGGCGCCCGTGGCGACCGTCTGAACGTCGATCTTCTTGCCGGACTTCTTGATCGCGTCGCTCGCGCCATCGAGGCGCGGCTGGATGTTCAACTGTCCCGGTGTCGCGATGAAAAGCGCCACCAGGCCGCTGTCGACGAGACTCGCAATACGCTCGCCCATCTGATAGCCAGAGAGATACAAGTCCTGCCCGATGTACGCGAGGCGCGGGCTCGTCTTGCCGCGCGGCGCATCGGCGTTATAGGCGAACACGGCGATGCCCGCATCGAGCGCGGCCTGGATGGGCTTGTCGAAGGCGGTCGGATCGACGATAGGAACGGCGATGGCATCCGCCTTGGCCGCGATGGCGGAATTCACCGCGCGCACCATTTCGCCCGCATCCGAAGTGGCGGAGCCCGTCCACTGATAATCCATGCCGAGCAGCGAACAGGCGTCCTGAATGCCGTATTGCGTTGGCACGAAGAAAGGATTCGTGGTCACGTGATTGACGAACACGATCTTCCATTTCTTGTGCTGCGGAAATGCGGTTTCCGCGGCCTGCGCCGACGAGATCAATCCGCCCGCGCCGCCGGCCGCGCCGAGAAGCGACAGCGCTGCTCCCAGACCCGCACCCTGCATGAGGCCGCGACGGCCGTTGTTGATCGTGCTCTTGTTGTCTTCCGCGTCTTTTGAATCATGCGCCATGTCTTCCTCCTAGCCCTTTCTCGTTGGTCGATGGGTCGACTGATCGTCGATCATGTTCAGATAGTGAGTGGTGCGGGTTTGCGTCAAATGATGGGATGCTCGTGCAGCTCCGACGTTGTTCTATTTCTTCGATTCATCGCGCTCTCAGGTTCGGCGTGGTGAAGCTCGAAGCACTCGGTTTGCTTCGCTGCAGCATCGCCTCTCGCTGAATTAGCCAAACTATATGCAGCGTTCACGCACGTTTCGATTAGCGTTTTCCCGGTAAGATGAAGCGCAATAGTCATGCTATTTCCAGCATCTCTCAAAGAGTGGGTAAAAGACATGGATGAGCCAAAACGTAAGCTTCGATCGGCCGCCTGGTTCGGCACCGCGGACAAAAACGGCTTCATGTATCGAAGCTGGATGAAGAACCAGGGCATTCCCGATCACGAGTTCGAAGGCAAGCCGATCATCGGCATATGTAATACGTGGTCCGAACTAACGCCGTGCAATGCGCACTTCCGCAAGCTCGCCGAGCACGTGAAGCGCGGCGTATTCGAGGCGGGCGGTTTTCCCGTCGAGTTTCCGGTGTTTTCGAATGGCGAATCGAACCTGCGTCCCACGGCCATGTTCACACGCAATCTCGCGAGCATGGATGTCGAGGAAGCCATTCGCGGCAATCCGGTCGATGCGGTCGTGCTGCTCGTCGGTTGCGACAAGACCACGCCCGCGCTTCTGATGGGCGCGGCGAGTTGCGACGTGCCGGCCATCGTCGTGTCGGGCGGGCCGATGTTGAACGGCAAGCATCACGGGCGCGACATCGGCTCGGGCACGGTCGTGTGGCAGCTGAGCGAGCAAGTGAAGGCGGGCAAGATATCGATTCACGAATTCATGTCGGCGGAAGCGGGCATGTCGCGTTCGGCGGGCACCTGCAACACCATGGGCACCGCATCGACCATGGCGTGCATGGCCGAAGCGCTCGGCGTGACCTTGCCGCACAACGCCGCGATTCCTGCCGTCGATGCACGCCGCTATGTGCTCGCGCATTTGTCCGGCATGCGTATCGTCACCATGGCGCTCGAAGACTTGCGACTGTCGAAGCTCCTCACGCGTGAAGCATTCGAGAACGCCATCCGCGCGAACGCGGCCATTGGCGGTTCGACCAATGCGGCCATTCACTTAAAGGCGATTGCGGGACGCATTGGCGTCGATTTACAACTCGACGACTGGACGCGCGTCGGACGCGGCACGCCCACGCTCGTCGACCTTCAGCCATCGGGCCGCTTTCTCATGGAGGAGTTTTATTACGCGGGCGGCTTGCCAGCGGTGCTGCGGCGCCTTGGCGAAGCGAATTTGCTGCCGCATCCAAACGCGCTCACCGCGAATGGCCACACAATCTGGGAGAACTGCAGGGAAGCGCCGCTCTATAACGACGAAGTCATCCGGCCGCTCGACAAACCGCTCGTGGAAGACGGCGGCCTGTGCGTGCTGCGCGGCAATCTCGCGCCCAATGGCGCGGTGCTGAAGCCGTCGGCGGCGACGGCGTCGTTACTCAAGCATCGCGGACGCGCGGTCGTGTTCGAAAACTTCGACGACTACAAGCAGAGAATTGCCGATCCCGAACTCGAGGTCACGAAAGACTCCGTGCTCGTGATGAAGAACTGTGGACCGAAGGGTTATCCGGGCATGGCTGAAGTCGGCAACATGGGTTTGCCGCCCAAGATTCTCGCGCAAGGCGTGACCGACATGGTGCGCGTATCCGATGCTCGCATGAGCGGCACCGCTTATGGCACCGTCGTGCTGCACGTTGCACCGGAAGCGCGCGCGGGCGGTCCGCTGGCTATCGTGCGCAACGGGGACTGGATCGAGCTCGATGCCATGCAGGGCGTGCTGCGTATCGATATCGACGAAGCGGAGATCAACACTCGGCTCGCAGCATGGAAGGCGGCGAAGACCGAGACGCCCGCGGACCAGAGCGGTTATCGCAAGCTCTATGTCGATCATGTGCTGCAAGCCGACGAAGGCTGTGACTTCGACTTTCTCGTGGGCTGCCGGGGCGCGGAGGTGCCGCGTCACTCGCACTAGACACGAAGCGCACCGAACTATTTTGATTTCTCGTTGACAACGCGAATTTCGGCGCACTAGTATCGACTCCATTCCTTACGGCCCGACAACGATGTCCGCCTGAGGACCCGGCGTAGAAGCCCCCTGACGAACCGTGCGTTCGTCAGGGGGCTTTTTTTTGTCTGTTTTCCTGGAGAACCTCAATGTTGCCAAAGCCGTCTGGCTGGATGCGTCTGGCCCTGCTTGCAGGACTTAGTCTCTCGTCGCTTGCTGCCAGCGCGGCGGACCCCGTGAAAATCGGCTTGCTCGAAGATGCTTCGGGCAACTTCGCGCTTGCGACCATCCCGAAGATCCACGCGACGCAACTCGCCGTCGATGAAATCAACGCAAAGGGCGGCATTCTCGGGCGCCCCATCACGTTGATCGCGTATGACACGCAGTCCGACAATACGAAGTTCCAGGAGCTTGCCCGGCGGCTCGTTCAGACCGACAAACCCGACGTGATTTTCGGCGCGTTCTCCAGCGCGTCGCGCGAGGCCATTCGTCCGATCATGGACCGCGCCAAGCAACTTTATTTCTACGATAACCAGTACGAAGGCGGCGTCTGCGACAGCACCACATTCGTCACGGGCGCCGTGCCCGAACAGCAGTTCTCGACCTTGCTGCCGTGGATGATGCAGAAGTTCGGCAAGAAGGTGTACACCATCGCGGCCGACTATAACTTCGGCCAGATCTCGGCGGAATGGGTGCGCAATATCGTCAAGGAAAATGGCGGCACGATGGTCGGCGAGGAATTCATTCCGCTTTCTGTTTCGCAGTTTGGCCAGACCATTCAGAACATTCAGAAGGCCAAGCCCGACTTCGTCGTGACCTTGCTGGTGGGCGCCAATCAGGCTTCTTATTACGAGCAGCAAGCGTCCGCGCATCTGAACTTGCCGATGGCGAGTTCGGTCAACGTGGGCCAGGCCTACGAGCACAAGCGCTTCAAACCGCCCGCGCTCAAGGACATGTACGTGACGGCGAATTATGTCGAGGAAGTCGATACCCCCGCGAGCAACGACTTCAAGAAGCGCTTCCACGCCAAGTTCCCGAACGAGCCGTATATCAACCAGGAAGCGGCCAACGCTTACGACGCCATCTATCTGTACAAGGCGGCGGCTGAAAAGGCCAAGACCACTGATCAGGCGGCGGTGCAGAAGGCGCTGGAAAGCGGCATCTGCACGGAAGGCGCGCAGGGCAAGGTGTGTATCGATCCGAAGAGCCATCACGTGAGCCACACGATCTACCTCGTGCATGTGAAGGACGATCACTCGGTCGACATTCCGAAAGTATGGGACGACGTGCAGCCTTACTGGCTCGGCAAGGTCGGCTGCGATCTGCCGAACAAGCCGGATCATCGTCAGTACACGCCGACGAATCTGCCGAAGAAGTCGTAAGTTGAGGAAACGGCGCGCCGCTCGTCACGGGCGAAACGCGCCGGCAACCTGGGTGACGCATTCATGGCCACGGTGTCCGTACTTTATTCGCTCGTTTATCAATTCGGCGACAGCTTCGCTTATCTCGTGCTCGCAGCGCTCGGTCTTGCCGTGATCTTCGGCATGATGGGCGTGATCAACCTTGCGCATGGCGAATTCATCATGTGCGGCGCGTATGTGACGATCATCGCGGCGAAGCGCGGCGTGCCCTTACCGCTCGCGATGCTGCTCGGCGCGATCGCCGCTGCGATAGCGGGCGTCGTCATAGAACGTCTGGTGATACGTCATCTCTACGACCGTCTCTTCGATTCGGTGGTCGCGACGTGGGCCATCAGCCTTATCGTGCAACAGACCATGCTGCTGGTCGCCGGGCCGTCGATAGAAGGCATCGGCACGCCATTCGGATCGTTCTATGTCGGCGAATACTCGTTCTCGGTGTATCGCGCCGTCCTGCCGGTGATCGCGCTCGTGATTCTGTTCGCGTTGTACCTCCTGTTCTTCAAGACCAACTATGGCGTCTGCGCACGGGCCACCATACAGAACGCGAACATCGCGCAATGTCTCGGCTTGCGCACGGACCGGCTCTACACGCTGACCTTCGCGCTCGGCGCGGGGCTCGCGGGGCTGACTGGCGCGCTCTATGCACCGACCATGACCGCCGTGCCCACGATGGGCAGCAACTTCATCGTGCAAGCGTTCGTCTCGGTGGTGGTCGGCGGCGCCAACGTCATTGCGGGCACCACGCCTGCCGCTGCCGTGCTCGCGGTGATACAGACGGCGCTCACTGCATCGTATGGTCAGTTGTTCGGGCAGATCGGCTTGCTGGTGACGGTGATCGTCGTCATTCGGCTGATGCCGCAAGGCCTCGGCAATCTGTTCACCCGCTTGCAATAGGAGCCTCGTGTGAACAAATCAATCGCATTGAAGTGTCTGCCGTGGCTCGTCGCATTTTGCTTGCCGATGGTGATCGACGCCACCGCAAGCGGTAATCTCGCCTACTGTCTCGTGTGGGCTTTCAGCGCGGTCGGACTTGCGGCGATGTGGGGCCACGGCGGCATTCTCTCGTTCGGACAGACCGCGTTCTTCGGGCTTTCGGGCTATACGTATGGCGTTTTTACGCTCAACTTCGGCGACTACTGGTATCAGTCGTGGCTCGGCGTGATCGTCGGCTTGCTGGTGAGCGTCGTGGTGGCCGCGTTGATCGGCTACATGATCTTCTACGGGCGCATCAAGGGTGTGTTCATCGGCATCGTGACCTTGTCGGTCACGCTCGTGCTCGAAACGTTCATGGCGCAGACGGCGGGGCCGCAATGGACCATCGGACAGGCGCCGCTCAACGGCTACAACGGCATGGGCGGCATGCCGCAGCTCACCATTCCGTGGCCCGGCGGCACGCTCACGCTGGAGAACGCGAGCTTCTATTACCTCGTGCTGGTATTGCTGCTGATCGTGTATGCGATCGCTAAACGCCTGCTCGACGGAACCTTCGGACTCACGCTCGTCGCGATCCGCGAGAACCCGCAGCGCGCGGAAATGCTGGGCGTGGATATCCGCCGGCATCAGTGGATGATCTTCGTATTCGGCTCCACGCTCGGCGGCCTGTCCGGTGCGCTCTATACGATCTGGGGGTCCTATATCACGCCATCGACGATGGGACTCACCGCAGCCGCGATGCCCGTCATCTGGGTGGCAACCGCGGGCAGGCAGAGCATCGGCGGCGCGATCATCGGCACTGCATTCCTCGTGTGGCTCTCGCAGAACCTCGCGGTGTACGGCAGCCAGTACGCGCTCATTCTGATGGGTGCGATTCTGCTGATCGTCGTGCTCGCGGCGCCTGAGGGCTTGCTGCCATCGTCGGCGAAGTTGCTGCGACGACTCTTCGAACGCGACCGGACGCATTCGCATGGCGCAATCAATGCCCACAAGGAGAGCAAATCTTGACGGCCTTACTCGAAACGCGCGCGCTCAAGAAGCACTTCGGCGGCGCGCATGTGATCAACGGTATCGACTTTCAGATCGATGCGGGCGAGATACGTTGCGTGATCGGTCCCAATGGCGCGGGCAAGAGCACGTTCTTCAAGCTCATTACCGGTGAACATAAACCATCGGACGGCAGCGTGTATTTTCTCGGCCGCGACATGAACCATGTGTTGCCGCATGAGCGCATACGCATGGGCATGAGCATCAAGTTTCAGATACCCGGCGTGTTCCCGGACCTCACCGTGCGCCAGCATCTGCAACTGTCGCTGCATCGCGCGAAAGATGACAGGCCCGAGAGCATCGACGAACTCTTGCAACGCTTCTTGCTGGCGCAGGAAGAGCATGTACCGGCGCGCAATCTTTCGCACGGCAAGAAGCAATGGCTTGAAATAGCGATGGCCGTATCGCTGCGCCCGAAGCTACTCTTTCTCGATGAACCCGTGGCCGGCATGTCGGTGGAAGAGACGCACGCGACCGGCGAACTCATCAAGCAACTACGCGACGATGGTCTCACGATGATGGTCGTCGAACACGACATGACCTTCGTGAAGCAGATCGCAACGCGCGTGAGCGTGCTGCACGGCGGACGCCTTCTCGCCGATGGTCCGCTCGATGAAATTCTCGCGCGCGACGATGTTGCCGAGGTTTATCTGGGGAAGAAGCAATGAGCGCCTTCTTCGAGGTATCGGGCGTGGAAGGCGGCTATGGCGGCGGACGCGTGTTGAATAGCGTGTCCTTCGGCATAGAACGCGGCGAAGTGCTCGCAATGATCGGCCGCAACGGCGTGGGCAAGACCACGTTGATGCGCGCGTTGATCGGACTCGTGCCGTTGAGCGCGGGAAGCATTGCGCTCGATGGCGTCGAGCTCGGGCATGCGAAGCCTTACGTGCGAGCGCAGCAAGGCATCGGTTATGTGCCGCAAGGGCGCGAGATATTCGGCATGTTGACCGTGGCCGAGAACCTGCAGGTCGGTGCACAGGCCAATCGCGCGCAGGCTGCCGAAATGAAGGCAAAAGTCGTCGAGTACTTTCCGATTCTCAAGGCGCGTTACCGGCAAAAGGCGGGCACCATGAGCGGCGGCGAACAACAGCAACTGGCGATTGCGCGCGCGTTGATCAGCGCGCCCAAGGTGTTGTTGCTCGATGAGCCGTCCGAGGGCATTCAACCGTCGATCGTCACGCTCATCGGCGACACCATTCAACGGATTGCGCGGGAGGCGCGTATCGGCGTATTGCTGGTCGAGCAGGACATGGGCATGGTGGAGCGCATTGCGTCGCGCTGCTGCGTGATGGACAAGGGCCGCATAGTCGATACCCTGAGCCCGGCGCAACTCGGAGACGAACAACTGATTCGCCAGTATCTGGCACTGTGAAGGAGCATCGGACATGAAATGGCTTGAAGATTCGATCATGATGAAACGTGGCGTCGGCGCGAGCCGCGAGCCGGTTGAGCACCATCTCACGGAAGAGTTGCAGCAGACGTTCCACTACACCATCGGTCCTTATTCGCAACCGGTGCTGCATGTGAAGCCGGGCGACCGTATCGTGGTTGAAACGCGCGATGCCTTCGAAGGCAAGATCAAGGAAGAGACCGACAAGCCATCCGAACTGCTGACCGTGCCGTTTCTCAATCCGCAGAACGGACCCGTCATGATAGAAGGCGCGGAGAAGGGCGACGTGGTGGCCGTGTACATCGAAAAGATGTCGCCGCGCGGTGACGACCCGCACGGCTTCTGCTGCATGATCCCCAACTTCGGCGGCCTCACGGGCACGGACTACACGGCGCTTCTCAACGAGCCGCTGCCCGAGATCGTGCGCAAGATCAAGATCGACGAAGAGAACGTCTATTGGAGCAAGCGCAATACGTTGCCGTACAAGCCGCATATCGGCACCTTGAGTCTTTCGCCGGAGATCGACTCCATCAACTCGCTCACGCCGGATTCGCACGGCGGCAACATGGATGTGCCCGACATGGGGCCAGGCAGCATCACCTACTTGCCGGTGCGCTCGCCAGGCGGACGGCTTTTTATCGGCGATGCACACGCCTGCCAGGGCGATGGCGAAGTGTGCGGCACGGCGGTGGAGTATCGAAGCACGACGACGGTGCGCGTCGATCTCATCAAGGGCTGGAAGATCGATTGGCCGCGACTCGAAAACGAAGACGCGCTGATGAGTATCGGTAGTGCGCGTCCGTTGGAAGACGCCACGCGCATTGCGTACCGTGAGCTCGTGTTGTGGATGGCCGCCGAATATGGCTTCGACAAGTGGGATGCATATATGATGCTGAGTCAGGTAGGCAAGGTTCGGCTCGGCAACTTCGTCGATCCGAAATACACGGTGGGCGCCATGGTCGCGAAGCGCTACCTGAAATAACACTCAAATAAAGGCGTGCGACGCTCGAGTTCACGCGTTGCGCGTCCGTACATTTCCGGTGAGCGTGTCACGCTATGGCTTTGTCCGATCCCATCAAAGTGGGCCTGCTTTCTTCCACGAGCGGCGCGACTGCACTGCTCGAACGTTCGCAATGGCGCGGGGCCGCGCTTGCAATGGCCGAGATCAACGCGTGCGGTGGCATTGGCGGGCGCGAACTCGTGGCGGTTCATTACGATCCCGCGTCCGACCCAGCGGCATTCAGAGAGCGGGCGGAATGGCTCATCATGAAAGACGGCGTGAACGTGATCTTCGGCGGTTACACGTCCACGAGCCGCAAGGCCATGTTGCCGGTGGTCGAGAAGCACAATCGTCTGCTCATTTATTCGCAGCAGTATGAAGGCTTCGAGTATTCGGACAACATCATTTATAGCGGGGCATCGCCGAATCAAAATGGCGTGCAGTTGGCCGACTTCATGACGGAGACGTTCGGTGCGCGTGTGTATATGGTCGGCTCGCGCTATGTCTATCCGTATGAGTGCAACCGCACGATGCAGGAGTTGCTGTTGCAGCATCCGGAAGGCGCGATTCTCGGTGAACGTTATCTTCCGCTCGATGTATCGCGCGAGCCGTTCGCCGAAGTCATCGCGGACATCAAACGCAAATCGCCCGACTGGATTTTTTGCACGCTGATCGGCGCCACGGTGCCGTATCTCTACGAAGCCTATGCGCGCGCCGGCCTCGATCCCGCAGTGATGCCCATTGCCAGCCTCAACACGTCCGAGACCGAGATTCATGCAATGGAACGAGGAATCGCACAAGGACACTACACGGCCGCGCCTTATTTTCAAAGCATCGATACGCCGGAGAATCACGCCGCCGTGCGTCATCATCAGACGCGCTTTGGCGCCGATACACCCACCGACATGAACTGGGAGGCTGCGTACTATCAGATGCACATGTTCGCCGAAGCCTGCGCGCGCGCGGGCTCGGACGAGATCGGCACGATCATGCCGCATCTGCTCGGCGCGGAGTATGCGGCACCGCAGGGACGCGTGCGTATCGACCCGGTGAATCATCATATGGCGTTGTATCCGCGTATTGGCCGTGCGAATGAAGACGGTCACTTCAGCGTGTTGCGCGAGTCGAAGATCGCGGTCGCGCCCGATCCTTATATGACGCACCAGACGCTCGGCGATTGGGTGACCAAGCTGAGCTTGCGGGACTACTGACGTGAGCACGCGAGGCGACAGAGGACAGCGCAGTTTGACTGGCTCCATTCTGGAGCGCAGTCCGCGCGTGATCGTCGTGCATCCGGACGATGACGACGGCCTCACGTTGACGAGCCATTTGCGACGCATTGGCTTCGAGGTCGAACGCGTATGGCCGCCCACGGATGTGCTGCCCGATCACGTGGATCTCGTGTTTCGCGCGTTGCGGCCCGACGAACGCGCGCCGCAGGACGAATGGCTCGGTCCCGACGCGCCGCCGCTCATCTGCGTCATCGGCTACGAGAACCCGACGTTTATCGATCAGGCCATCAAGATGGGATCGGACGGCATCATCACCACGCCCATACGCGCGTCCGGCTTGTTGTCGGCCATCGTCATGGCGCTCTATCACGCACGACGCGCGCGTCAACATACGCAGCGTATTGCGAAGCTCGAACAGAAGCTGCTCGACAGTCGGCATTTGAGCGAGGCGAAGAGCATCCTCATGCTCATGCATCAGATCAGCGAGAGTCAGGCTTACGACATGCTCAGGGCGCAGGCGATGGAAAAGCGCGTGACTATCGACGATATCTGTCACTCGGTCATTCAAGCGGGCGAAGTGCTGCAGCTCAAACGCTGCGCCGCGCCCGGAGAGGAAAGTTAGGCACAGGAGCCACGGACATGGACTTGCAACTCAAGGGATTGAAAGCGATCGTCACGGGCGGGACCAAGGGCATTGGCCTGGCCATTGCACAGACGCTGGCTAAGGAGGGCGCGGATGTCGCCATCTGTGCGCGCGATGCGGCAAGCGTGGCAAGCACGGCGGATGCGCTCGCGGAACTGAGCGGTGCGCGTTCGCTGGGCGCAGCCGTCGATGTCGCCGACGGCGCGGCGCTCGAGACCTGGGTGCAAAGCGTTGGAGAGGACTGGGGCGGTATCGATATCATCGTCGCCAATGTGAGCGCGCTCGCCATCGGCAACGACATCGAATCGTGGCGCAAGGAGTTCGAGACCGACTTGCTCGGCACAGTTCATCTCGTCGATTCCGCCATGCCCTACCTCGAAAAGAGCGCGGCTGCATCTATCGTGGCCATTTCCAGCGTGTCGGGACGCGAGATCGATTTCGCGGCGGGACCGTATGGTGTTTTCAAGGCGGCGCTCGTTCACTACATGCAGGGGCTTGCGAATCAGCTTGCCGCGAAGGGCATTCGCGCGAACACGGTGTCGCCCGGCAATGTGTACTTCGAAGGCGGCGTGTGGGACTGGATCGAGCATAACGATCCCGAGCTCTTCGCCAAGGCGCTCGCGTTGAACCCGACAGGACGTATGGCAAAGCCGCAGGAGATCGCGAACGCCGTTGCGTTCATCGCGAGTCCGGCGGCGAGTTTCGTGAGCGGCGCCAACTTCGTCGTCGATGGCGCGCTCACTCGCGGCGTGCAGCTTTGAGCGGCACAGCGGCCCTTACATTGGGTTCGCGGCGACGAAGTTCTTGAACGCCGTGTACTTCGGCTTGATGGTCCTGCCGTCGTTCTGCATCAGGCCGTAGGGACCTTCGCCGCCCACCGGGTCGTCATACAGCTCGTAAGTCTGGATGGACTGGATGTTGTATTGCCTCGCGAGCAGCACGAACTCCGCCATCATCAGGTTGCCGACCAGATAGTTCGCGGTTTGCGTGTCCGTGCCATAGCTCGGGCGCACACCGAATTCGTTGATCCAGATGGGCTTGTTGAACTGCGCGAGCGCCGCGAGCACGTTGTGGCATCCGGTGCCGCCGCAAGCGTTCACGATGTCGCCCTGATCCGAATACCAGTGCCATGCGGTGATGTCCCAGCTGACGATGGGGTGATTCGTGGTGCCGTCGGGTTGCGTGCCGTTGGCGAGCATCTGATCGAAGCCGTAGTGCATCCACGCGCCGCCGCCCATGACGATCTTGCCCGCCGTATCGACGGACTTCACGCCCGCGATCATGCCGCGGATCACGCCGCGTGCAATCTGAAACTTCGCGTTGTCGTAGTGCTGCGGATAGATGCCGTCCACGTTTCCGGTGAGGCATAGCGCTTCGAGCTCGTTGCTGACTTCATAGTACGGATAGCGATTTGCGGCCGCCGTCTGCTGACCGAGCGTGAAGGCCGCGTTATAGGCATCGGCTTCGCTGCTGTAGTTCAGGTCCATCAGCATGACGGGGTAAACGGTCACGCCGCCTGCGGCCATCGTCGTTGCGATGCCGGCGAGCTTGGTCGCACCATACGCGCTGAACACTTCGTTGCGATACATCTTCACGCCTAGATCCTGCAACTGCGAGAGTTGCAGCGCGGGGCTCGATATGTCGTAGGCGCCGCCTTCGTTGTTGTGGCCGTTCGCGCCATAGAAGATCGAGTGCACGGTCACGGGTGTGACGGGCGTGACGATCGTGCCGGAAGCGGGTGAGCCTGATGACGCCGGAGGGTTGTTTGCAACGGGCGGGACAATGGGCGTTACGGGCGTTACGGGCGTTATAGGCGTTATGGGCGCTGCGGGCGCCGTGGGCGCGATGACGGTCGTGTCGTTGCTGCTGGTCGAGTTGCTGCCGCTGACCGTATGCGCGGACGACGTCGTGTCGCTCGTGGATGCCGTCGTCGTCGTGGTGGTCGCGGCCGAAGCCGATGCAGCGCCGCTTTGGGTCGTGGTCGTGGTTGTAGTCGTCGCTGTGGAGCCGGACGAGTTAGTGCCTGCCGCCGAGGTGCTCGACGCTTCCTTTGCATCGCCACCGCCACCGCCGCCACCACATGCCGCGAGAACGAGGCTCGCGGCGACCGCTGCTGCAAGCTTGATCGCGCTTGGCGCGGTAAAACGGGTTGCAGAGAAAAGAGGCGCGTTCGTCATAACGATACAGAATCCCTTAAAGAAGGCGTGATCATCCGCACGGACCAGACGCAACGGAAGTTAGTCATCCGTATAAACTCAAATCGAGGACGAACGAAACCGTCCGACACGAAGATCGGTGCTGGACCACTAAAGCGGTATCACGTCAGCCTGCGTCTTCAACGACGCGCGGCCCTGGGCGGCGAGCGTCGGACAATCGTTTGCCTCGAAGCTCGCATTTGAGAAAAGCTTGAAAAGTCGCTTGAACCGATGTTGCAAGAACGACCGATCGTCCTATAAGCATCGCTGCAACAAGTACGTTATCGGCGCGGCAGTGGCGAACTTTAGGCATTCAGGGAACGATGACAACGAAGTCCATCACGCCGGTTTCAAACTCCAAAAAAACCAAACCCCGCTGGGCCATCGGCCGAACGGGGTTTCGTCGTTGCACTTGCTCATTGCTCACTTCCTGACCATTGCGCTCAGGCCTGCATTACGGCTACAGCGGGAAAACGTGCTGCGCTTTGTTGCGATAAAGATGACGCGTTGGTTTCAGACAACTTCTGTTTGCAACTGCTTCAAGCGAACCTTGCTTGGCTGCGCTTCGGTCAAGGTAGGTAGGTGAGGCCGTGTGTTCAGCACTCGCTGGGTCCGCTTTCGTGCGGTGCGTTGATCAGCACCACGGAACAAAGTTTAATGCGCGTGCTCACTTTTCAATCGGTGAAGGTGATGCCTTTTCGACTTTCTGTTCGGCGCATATGCGGCACTCAAGTCCAGCGAGATACCGCCGTCTGATCGACGCTGCGCAACTAACCGCCGAATCCTGGCGCCCCGGCCTTCGCTGGCGCCATGCTAGGGACAACCCGCATTGTTCTGACGGCCACTTGATTGTTACCTTCCAAATCATACGTATGATCTAGAGACATAAAAATGCCGACTTTGCATAGTCAAGTGCTCAACGAGATGGGCGAGCAGATTTGCTCCGGCAAATTCGCGCCCGGCGACATCCTGCCTGCCGAGACCGAACTCGCGGAGCAGATGCAGGTGAGCCGCATCACTATCCGCGAGACGATGAAGTCGTTGTCGGCGAAGGGCATGCTTCAGGTGCGCCGTCGCCACGGCACCATCGTGCTGCCGCGCGCACAGTGGCAGCTTTTCGATCCCGATGTCATCACGTGGCGCGCACGCGCAGGCGCAATCGACGACGCGCTCATTCAGGACCTGATGGAGTTGCGGCTCATCATTGAACCGAATGCCGCGAAGCTCGCCGCGAAACGGGCGACCGCGCAGGACCGCAAGGACATTCGACGCGCATTCAAGGCAATGGAGCGGGCTGTCGCGGGCCAGGGCGAATACGTTCCCGCCGACCTTGCTTTTCACGGCGCGATTCTCACCGCTTGCCATAACCAGTTCATCCAGCAGATGCAGAACGCGCTGTCGGCCATCCTGCGCACGAGTTTCGAACTGAGCTCGGAGATCGCGGGCGGTCCCGCGCGTTCGTTGCCGATGCACGAAGCGCTCTGCGTCGCAATCGAACAGGGCGATACCGCCGCCGCCGAGCGCGCGGTGCTTACGCTCATCGAGCGGGCGGAGAAGGACTTCGACGATCGCGCCGCGATGACGCGCACGCTCAACGACAAGCCGCTTTGAACCTGCAACGCGAAACGATTCAACCGAGGACTTACGCATGACACAGTTGTTCGACTTGAGCGGCCGCACCGCGCTCGTAACGGGATCGGCGCGCGGCATCGGCTTTGCGCTGGCGGAAGGCCTGGCGCAAGCGGGCGCGGGCATCATCGTGAACGGCACGCGGGCCGACACCGTCGATGAAGCCGTGCGCCGTCTGCGCGAACGGGGCGCCACGGCGCAAGGCCGTGCATTCGATGTCACCGATGAAACCGCGGTCGCCGCCGCCTTCGAGGCGTGGGACGCCGAAGGCGTCGAGGTCGATATCCTCGTGAATAACGCGGGCATCCAGTTTCGCAAGCCGCTCGTCGAACTCGCGCTCGCGGACTGGCAACGCGTGATCGACACCAATCTCACGAGCGCGTTCATCGTCGCGAAGGAAGCGGCGCGGCGCATGATCGCGCGCGGCAAGGGTGGCAAGGTCATCAACATCGGGTCGCTGACGAGCGAAGGCGCGCGCGCCACCGTCGCGCCTTATACAGCGGCCAAGGGCGGCGTGAAGATGCTCACGCGCGCCATGAGCGCCGAATGGGCCGCGTTCGATATTCAGGCGAACGCCATCGGCCCTGGCTACATCCTCACCGACATGAATCAGGCGCTCGTCGATAACGTGCAGTTCGACGCATGGGTCAAGGCAAGCAATCCGTCGCAACGCTGGGGCAAGCCCGAGGAACTCGTCGGCACGGCGGTGTATCTCGCGTCGCCTGCATCGAGCTATGTGAACGGCCAGATCATTTATGTCGATGGCGGTTGGCTCGCCGTGCTTTGAAGTATCACCATGAATCTTGGAGACAACATGGATAGCGTCAAAACGGTGGCACCGCAAAGATGGTGGTATCTCATGCCCATCATCTTCATCACATACAGTCTTGCGTATCTGGATCGCGCGAATTACGGCTTCGCGGCTGCGGCGGGCATCGACCGCGATCTCGGCATCACGCATGCGACGTCGTCGCTCATCGGCTCGCTGTTCTTTCTCGGATACTGCTTGTTTCAAGTGCCCGGCGCGATCTACGCGCAAAAGAACAGCGTCAAGAAACTCATCTTCATCAGCCTCGTGCTCTGGGGCGTGTGCGCCGCGTTGACGGGCATGGTGAGCAATATCCCGATGCTGATGGTGCTGCGCTTCGTGCTCGGCATCGTCGAGGCGGCGGTGATGCCTTCCATGCTCATGTACATCAGCCGCTGGTTCACGCGCACCGAACGCTCGCGCGCAAACACGTTCCTCATTCTCGGCAACCCCGTGACGGTGCTGTGGATGTCGGTGGTTTCGGGCTATCTCGTGAAGAGCTTCGGCTGGCGCGAGATGTTCATCATCGAAGGCGTGCCGGCTATTGCATGGGCCGTGGTGTGGTGGTTCACGGTGAAGGACCGTCCCTCCGAAGTCACCTGGATGAGCGACGCCGAGAAGGCCGAACTGCAAGCGCGTCTCGTCTCGGAACAGGCGCACATCGCACCCGTGCGCGATTACAAGTCGGCGTTTCGGTCGTCCATCGTGCTCAAGTGCTGCGCCATCCATGCGCTGTGGAGTATCGGCGTGTACGGCTTCATCATGTGGCTGCCGTCCATCCTGAAGGCGGCTTCGACCATCGACATCGTGTCGGTCGGCTGGCTCGCGGCGGTGCCTTATCTCGCGGCCATCATCCTGATGCTGCTGGCATCGTGGCTCTCCGACAAGACGCGTAATCGCAAGCTCTTCGTGTGGCCGCTGCTGCTTATCGGAACGATCGCGTTCGTCGGCTCCTATCTCGTCGGCAGCTCCAACTTCTGGCTCTCGTTCGGCTTGCTCGTGATCGCGGGCGGCACCATGTACGCGCCCTACGGACCGTTCTTCGCGCTCGTGCCGGAACTCATTCCGAGCAACGTGCTTGGCGGGGCGATCGGACTCATCAATGCATGCGGCGCACTCGGCGCGTTCTGCGGTTCGTGGGTCGTCGGCTATCTGAATGGCGCGACGGGCAGTCCGTCCGCATCGTATGTGTTCATGGCTGCGGCGCTCTTCGCTTCGGTCGTGCTGATGATGCTCGTGCCCGCCACCACCGGTGAACGTTCCACGCCCAAGGGAGGCGCGGGCAAGTCCACGCCTTCCGTTCTTGCGAAGTAACGTCATGGCCATCCTCATCACCGATGTCAAAGTCATACTGACCGCGCCGGAAGGCATCAATCTGCTCGTCGTGAAGGTCGAGACGAATCAGGACGGTCTCCATGGGCTCGGCTGCGCGACCTTCGCCTACCGGCATCTCGCGGTCAAATGTCTGATCGAAGAGTACTTGCGGCCGCTGCTCATCGGGCGCGATGCGCAAGCTATCGAAGAGCAATGGCAGCTCATGCATCAAAACGCTTACTGGCGTAACGGGCCGATAGAGAACAACGCGATCTCCGGCATCGACATGGCCTTGTGGGACATCAAGGGCAAGCTCGCGAACATGCCGCTCTATCAGCTTTTCGGTGGCAAGGTGCGCGAAGGCGTGCCGATCTATCGTCATGCGGATGGTCGCGATCTCAACGAACTCTGCGAGAACATTCAGCGATATCGCGAGCAGGGCATCACGCATATTCGCTGTCAAAGCGGTGGTTATGGCGGTGGTGGTTTTGGCAAGGCACCGCAGAGCGCACCGCGCGGCGCGCCCGATGGCATCTATCTCGACAGCCGCAAATATATTCGCGATACGCTGAAGCTTTTCGATGGAATTCGCAGCAAGATCGGTTTCGATGTCGCGCTGTGCCACGACGTGCACGAGCGCCTGAAGCCAGTGGAAGCGATTCGCTTCGCACGCGAGCTGGAACCGTATGAACTTTTCTTTCTCGAAGATGCGATCGCGCTGGAAGAAGGCGAATGGATGCGCCAACTACGCGCGAAGACCACGACGCCGCTCGCGCAAGGCGAGTTGTTCAACAACCCTTATGAATGGCGTTTTCTGATCACTGAACGGTTGATCGATTTCGTGCGCGTGCATCTGAGTCAGATAGGCGGCATCACGGCGGGACGCAAGCTGCAGATTTTCGCGGAGCAGTTCGGCGTGCGCACGGCATGGCACGGTCCAGGCGATATGTCGCCGCTCGCGCATGCGGCGAATATTCATATCGATCTGGCGTCGCGTAATTTTGGCGTGCAGGAATGGTCGGGCACGGAACCGCCCAACTTCGTGATCCAGAATCTGAAAGGGCCGCGTGCCGCCTTGCTCGATGTGTTCCCCGGCCTGCCGGAGTTTCGCGACGGCTACGTTCATGCGAACGACAAGCCAGGCTTGGGCGTCCATATCGACGAGAAGGAAGCCGCGAAATATCCCTGCGAGGCCGACGTTACCGTATGGACGCAAACGCGCCTCATGGACGGCAGCCTGCAAACGCCTTGAAGCTAACTTAAGGCGCGGCGTTGCTGCATCGGTTGATACGCTTCGCCAGCCTTGAAGCGGTCGAGGCGCTCGCTTGCCGTCGTCAGGGCGGCGAGCGTGGCGCGCTGCAACTGATGATCGTATAAGGAGACGATTGCCGCGATCTGCTCGAATGCTTCCGGCGCGAGGGTCCACGTGCCGGATTCGCGGCCGCCATCGAATACTTCGGCCATGATGCGGTCCGCGGCCATCAGCGCGTCGTGGGAGAAGTCGCCGTGACCCGCTTCGGACAGGAAGCGCGCGAGCAGCATCGCTTCGGTGATCTGCTGGGCGGGTGCGATGTCGGTGGCGCCGGCACGCAGCGCTTGCAATGACAGATGCACTTGCAACGCGAGTTCGTTGGCTACCGAGCGAGGAATCGGCAGCAGTTGCGCTTTGGACAGCCGCGCGCGCGAAGCCTGCGGCGAACGCTGAAAAGGAAGGGTGCGTGACATGCGTATAAGCGAAAGAAGCGCCGTCGTGGTTGACTTCTCTCGTTAACGTTCGTCCCACGCGTTTTCTGAAGGGTTGTTTTGGCGTGTGCGTGCAAATTCTTCGAGGATCGCAATGGCGCGCTCGCACTGCGCCGCGTCCAGCGAGTGGATGGACGGTTTTACCGTATCGGCGCCGATTTGCTGCGCGAGCCACTTCAGGCCCTTTGCGCGGGCTTCGAAAATATTGCACGCGTCGCGGCGCACTTTTGCCTGGGCGAGCGGTTCGAGGGCAGCGTGTAGTTTTGTCTTCAGATCGCGTAAAGCGGCATCGGCCAGACGCCCGAGCGGAACCTGGCGCGTGCTGCGCGGGAAAACACCGATCCACGCCTGACAAGGCGCACAGACCCAGAGCGGGCCGTGATCGTCGCGATACGGGTAGATTTCATCGTCCGAGCGAACAAGCGTCGCGGGCGCGCCGCAATAGTCGCAATCGGGATGAGGCAGAGGTTTGACCGGGCGGCCGACTCGCATTGTTGAATAAGTCGAGGGACGGAAGCGGCCAATATATCAAACGCAAACTGCGAAATGAAACGATGCCGGCAAGTGAGCGCGAAGCTCTCGTGCCGGCATCAAACCTCGACTTGCAGGGAGCGGCTCAAGGCTCACTCCTGGAGGCATTTAGCGACTTAGCGCTGGTCCTTCTTCACTTCTTCCTTGACGTCGCCGTATTGCTTGCGAGCTTCGCCGGCGCCTTGCTGGACCTGACCCTTCACTTGCTGGGCGGTGTCGCCAGTCATCTTGCCGACCGCCTCATTCGCCTTGCCCTTCACCTTTTCGGCGGTACCCTTAACTTGATCCTTGTTCATGGTGAACCTCCTTGAATGGTTGCGTGGGACGGTTTGCCTCCACGAATATCCATATCGCAAAACACGGGCCTGCCCTGCGAACGATCGGTCGTTTTTCGTTCGTGCCACACTACACTGCAAATTCAAACTGAAAGAGGAGACTTTCGGCGTATGGCAAGAACCAACGAGTACCAACAAGCTATCGGCGATGCCGTGACCGACTGGAAAACGCGCGAGCGCCCCGCGCGAATCGTCATCGAAGGCACGCACTGCAAGATCGTGCCGCTCGATGTCGACGCACATGCGCAGGATCTTTTCCACGCGTACAGCGAGCCGAGCGACTGGACCTATCTGTTCACCGGTCCGTTCAAGGAGTTTGCGGCGTTCCGCACGTATTTGACACAAGCGGCGGCATCGGCCGATCCGATGCACTACGCCGTCATCGATAAATCCAGCGGCAAGGCAGTCGGGACGTTCGCGCTGATGCGCATCGAGCCGGTTCATGGCGTGATCGAAGTGGGCAGCGTGACGTTTTCGCCGCTGCTCAAGCAAACGCGCATCTCGACCGAAGCGCAGTATCTGCTGATGCGCTACGTGTTCGAAGCCCTGCAATACCGGCGCTACGAATGGAAATGCGACAGCCTGAACGCGCCATCGCGCAAGACGGCGCTGCGACTCGGCTTCGAGTTCGAAGGCATCTTCAGGCAAGCTATCGTGTACAAGGGGCGTAACCGCGATACCGCGTGGTATTCGATCATCGATAAAGACTGGCCCACGGTGCGCGCCGCATTCGAACGCTGGCTCGCCGACGACAACTTCGACGCCGACGGCAAGCAACGCGCATCGCTTGCGGGCTTGAGAGTCAACGCATCTGAATGACAGGCGCGAGAAAATTGCGCACGTAAGGCAGCCAGATCGGAATGGCCGCGCGGGACGCGAACATTCCGTGACCGTTTTCACCGTAGTGCGGCTCCATCACGAACTGACCTTTGCCGCCTGCTTGCTGGAATGCGTTGAACCAGCTTCGCGTGTAGTCCGGGCCGAAGTACTGATCGTTCTCGACATAGTGCCAAAGCACCGGCACGCGCACGGTGCCCGCGAAGTGCGTGATCGCTCTTAGCATGTTGTCCGGGGCGCACGGCACGGTTGGATGCCTCGCCGGATCGCCGCCGCGTCCGCCCGAGAAGTTGAGCACCGCTATCACGCCGGGCGGATCGAAGCTCGCCGCCGCCAGCGAAGAAAACCCGCCCGCAGATTGCCCCGCCAGCACGATCCGGTTGCCGTCCACTTGCGGCTGGGTCTTCGCATACGCGATGGTCGCGAGAATGTCCTGTGCGGCTGCATTGCCGGATGCTTCGTAGTCGGCATTGGCGCACTTGCCGGTGCTCTCGGCATACGTGCCGCCCGTCGCGCCATAGCCTCGGCGAATCGGCACGATCACGGCGAAACCCATCTCCACGAAAGTACGAATCTGCGGAATCAGCCGATAACGCCCGGTCTTCACGCGATTGAGCGGATCGGGCGGACTGCCGTGACTCAGCACGATGAGCGGAAACGGCCCCGCGCCATCCGGCTGATAGAGCGTCGCGACCAGCTCACGGCGCGAGTCGCCGAACAAGCGTTTCTCGATCATCGGAACCTGCACGACGGTTTCATGCAAATCGGCGGCGAGGCTTTCGGGTTCGTCCGCGCGCGCGACGGAGACGGCGGCAAGCGCGGCAAACACAAGGGCTGAAAGGCGCATGAGCGGAGTTCGAGCGTCTGGGTGATGCGCAATGTATCAGATCGTCTCCTTAGTTAATCACCCATCGGTGCATTCCTTTATCACCGCGCCGCCACTTTTCTAAGCCAGGAAAATTGGTTTGGCCTCGGAATGCCGGCTCTTATTCTTTTTGCTCTGCGACGACGCGTCTCTCCAGTGCTCGTTCCATCCAACCGGCGCGGCCACGCGCTGCATCTCAGAGCGTCCATGGCAACGGTTCAATTGCATAGCGTCATCAAGCGCTACGACGGCGCACCGGTCGTCGATGCGGTCTCGCTTTCCGTGCGCGACGGCGAATTCCTCACCTTGCTCGGCCCGAGCGGATGCGGCAAGACGACGTGTCTCCGCATGGTCGCGGGCTTCGTCACGCCGGATGCGGGCTCGGTCCATATCGGCGGCGAGGATGTGACGCAGGTTCCGGCTCATCGGCGCAATACGGGCATGGTGTTTCAACAGTACGCGCTGTTTCCGCATCTGACGGTCGCGCAGAATCTCGCCTTCGGTCTACGCGTGCGCAAGCTGCCGGGCAAGGAGATCAAACGGCGCGCCACCGAAGCGCTCGACCGCGTGCGCCTTTCGGGTTATGCGGATCGTTACCCGGACCAGCTATCGGGCGGGCAGAAGCAGCGTGTCGCGCTGGCACGAGCGCTCGTCATCAATCCGCGCGTGCTGTTGCTCGACGAACCGCTCGGCGCGCTCGATCAGAAACTGCGCGAGGAATTGCAGGCGGAGATCAAGCGCATTCAGCGCGAAGTGGGCATCACGACCATCTTCGTCACGCACGATCAGAGCGAGGCGCTGAGTCTTTCGGATCGCATCGTCGTGATGCGGCAGGGCGGTATCAGTCAGATCGGCTCGCCGCAGGAACTGTACGACCGGCCGGTGGATCGCTACGTCGCGAGTTTCATCGGCAAGATCAATCTCGTCACGGTGACGGCAGGCGCGCTCGGCGCCGATGGCCGCTTGCGCGTGCAAAGCCGCCAGACGGCCGAACCATTCGATGTCGATCTCGCCGGCGGCGCAGCGCCCGCGCCCGGCGAACCGCTGTTGCTCGCGTTGCGGCCGGAGCGCATTCAGATCGGCACGGGTTTGCCGAACCGCGTGCAGGGCCGCGTGGAACTCGCCACGTATGCGGGCGACGGCTGGTATCTCGAAGTCCGCACGCAGGCAAGCGAGCCGCTCATCGTGCGCACGTCGGGCCGCGCGGCACCCGCCGCTGGCGATGCCGTCACGCTCGGCTGGCACCACGGCGATGCCGTCCTCTTGCGCGACGAGGCCGCCACATGAGCAACGATGCCTTGCTGACAGGCGGCGATCTCGCCGCGACGCCTTCCCCGCTTTCGGCGACGAAGCGCAGGGGCGCCGCCTACGGCGCGCTCGCCTTGCCCGGACTGGCGTTTCTTGGCGTGTTCTTCGTCGCGCCTATTGGCTATCTGCTGATCTTGTCGCTGCACGGCGGCGGCTCGATGGGCCGTGTCGACGACACATGGACGCTTTCCAACTATGCGCGCTTTCTCTCCGATGCGTACTACCTCCAGATCCTGTTCGACACGCTCGTCTTCGGCGCATTGACGGCGATCATCTGCGCGGTGTTTGGCTTTCCGTTCAGCTATTACCTTGCGCGCACGCGTTCGCGCTGGCGCACGCCGCTTTTGTTCGTGACGGTGTTGCCGTTGCTCATCAGTGCCGTGATCCGCAATCTCGGCTGGATTCCGGTGCTCACCGAACACGGCATGCTCAATACGCTCTTGCTGGGTTCCGGTCTGGTGAAGGAACCCGTGCAGTGGATCTTCAACTACACCGGCGCGCTCATCGGCATGGTGCATGTGGAGTTTCCCTTCATGGTGCTGATGCTGACGAGCGCCATCCGCAAGATCGATCCCGCGCTCGAGGAAGCCGCCATCAATCTCGGCGCGACGCCTTTTCTGGCGTTCGTGCGCGTGGTCTTGCCGCTGTGCCGGCCGGGACTGGCGGCGGGCGCGTCGATGGTCTTCATGGCCGCGATCAGCGCGCTCGTCACGCCGGGCATTCTCGGCGGGCATCGGGTGATGTTCATGGCGCTCTACATCGATCAGCAGATGCACGGCGTGCTGAACTACACGGTCGGCTCGACCGCCGCCATCCTGACGATGATCGCCGCGCTCGCATCGATGCTGCTTGCCGTGCGCATGAGCGGAGCGCGGACATGAGTACCCAAGCGAGTACGTCGGCCGTCGTCTGGCATCGCGATGCCGCATCGAGCGCGTTGAAATGGCTGCTGCGTATCGCGACCTTCGCGGTGCCCGTGTTTTTGCTGCTGCCGTTTATCGGCATCGTCAGTGCTTCGTTTTCGAAGAGCGGCGCGCTCGCGTTTCCGCCGAGCGACTGGACGCTCCACTGGTATCGCTCGATCTCGCCGGACTACTACGCTGCGCTGCGCTACAGCGTCGCGCTGGGCACGGCGACGACCGCGCTCGCCACGCTTGTCGGTGTGCCGCTTTCGTTGTCGATCGTGCGCGGACGTTATGCGGGGCGCGGCATCGTGAATGCGCTATGCGTTGCGCCGCTGGGCGTGCCGACTATCGTCATTGCGGTGGCGGGCTTCAAGTTCTTCATGCTCGCCGCCGACTGGCACGACATCGGACTCAACGGAACGAGCGCGGCCATCGTGCTGATGCAGGCCGTGTTCACCTTGCCGCTCGTCGTGCGCTCGGTGGTCGCGAGCTTCGCGCACTACGACAATGCGCTCGATGAAGCCGCGCAGAACCTTGGCGCCACGCCTTGGCAAGTGTTTTGGCGCGTGACCGTGCCACTCGTTTTGCCCGGCGTGATCGCGGGAATGCTGTTCGCCTTCGTGCTTTCGTTCGACGACGTGGTGGTCGCATGGTTCGTGGGCGACCCGAGCCGTCCGACCTTGCCCGTCAAGCTCTTCAACGCGATGGAAGTGGAGTTCGATAACGCGGTCACCGCGCTGTCCACGCTGATCATTGCGTTCTGGGCCGCGCTCGCGTTGCTGCTCAATCGTTTCTTCCGTCTCGAACGTCTCTTCTCGCGGCGTTGAGCCTTCTCCTTCTTTCCTCACGAGGCCATTCTTGAAAGTTATCGCCAGGCTCGCGCTCGGGCTCTTCGCACTGACCGCATCCCTCGTTGCCGGGCTCACGCATGCGCAGAGCGCAGACCCCAAAGACATCGTGCTGCGCGTGTCGTCGTGGGGCGGCAAATCCACGCAGACGCAGATCAAATACGCGGGCGACATCTTCACCAATAAAACGGGCGTGAAGGTGCAATTCATCGATGGCGCGTCGATCGATCACGTCGCCAAGCTCGTCGCCGCGAACGGCCGCAACGTGCCCTATGACGTCGTGTTGCTCGACGGCGACGTGCGCGCGCAAGCCATCAAGGCAGGCGTGCTGCAAAAGCTCGATCCGGCGAAAGTGCCGAACGTGAATTTCGCGCTCGATCTCGCGAAGAACGCGCAGGGCTATGCGCCTGACTTCGATTTCGTCTCGGCGATCTTCGTCTACAACGCGGACAAGTTTCAGCAAGCAGGCATTCCCGCGCCGTCATCGTGGAAGGACTTGTGGAACCCGAAGCTCGCGGGTCACGTTGCGTTGCCCGATCTCGCCAATGGCGCGGGCCGCGCGCTGCTGATCGAAACGTCGCGTCTGAATGGCGGCGATGAAGGCAATCTCGACAAGGCCGTTGCGGAGATTGCGAAGATCAATGCGCGCACGTTCTGGCAGACCTCGCAACAGGCGGAGCAACTCATCAAGTCCGGCGATATCTGGCTTACCGTCATTGCCGATGGCCGTGCCTACGCGCTTCAGGATGCCTACAAGCCCGCGCGCGCGGTGCGTCCGACGGAAGGCTCCATCGCGTTCGCATCGACGGCGGATATCGTCAAGGGCACGCCGCATCCCGAACTCGCGGCGCAGTTCCTGAACGAGATCTACGGCGCGCTTTATCAGCTCGGCAACGCAACGGACTTCTACTACGGCCCGACCAACCGCCTGCTTGCGCCCGTGATCGAAGCCGACCCGCAACTCGCGGCCAAGCTCATCTACAAGCCGGAGCAAGCCCAGGCGCTCTATCACCCGGACTGGAACAAGTTCTGGGGCGCGTTCGATCGCGCGCAGGACTCGTGGAACCGGACCATCGTCTCCAGAAAATGACCCAGCACATCCACTTCAACGCGTTCCACATGAACGCACCCGCGCATTCGTGGGCGGGCTTCTGGCGGCATCCGCGCGACCGCTCGCTCGAACACAACACGCTCGGCTACTGGGTAGAACTCGCGCAGACGGCCGAGCGCGGTCTCTTCGACGGCGTGTTTCTCGCCGATGTCTTCGGCATCTACGATGTCTACGGCGGCGGCACCGACGCCACGCTCTTCGCGGCTGCGCAAGCGCCCTCGCACGATCCGTTGCTGACCGTGCCCGCCATGGCTTATGCGACGAAGCACATCGGCTTCGGCGTGACGGCGAACCTCACCTACGAGCATCCGTATCAGTTCGCGCGGCGCTTTTCCACGCTCGATCATCTGACGAGCGGCCGTGCGGGCTGGAACGTCGTGACGGGCTATCTGGAAAGCGCGGCGCGTGGCATGGGTCTCGCGAAAGCGCGCGAGCACGACGAGCGATACGCGGCCGGCGAGGACTTCCTCGAAGCCGTCTACAAGCTGTGGGAAGGAAGCTGGGCCGAAGGCGCGGCGGTGCGCGACAAGCGTGCGGGACATCCTTATACCGACCCGTCGCGCGTGCGGCGCGTGAAGCATGAAGGCCCGTATTACCGTGTCGATGGCTTCAATCTCACCGAGCCTTCGCCGCAGCGCACGCCAGTGTTGTATCAGGCCGGTGCGTCGGGACGCGGCAAGGCGTTCGCGGGCAAGCATGCGGAATGCGTGTTTCTCGAAGGACAGACGCCTGCCATCGTCGCGGCGGCGGCGCGCGACATCCGCCAGCATGCAGTCGATGCAGGCCGCGCTGCCGACGATGTGCTGCTCTATCTTGGCGCGACCGTCGTGGTTGCGCGCACGTCGAAGGAAGCGCGCGAATTGCAGGCCGAGTATGCCGAATACGTCGATACGTTGGGACAACTTGCGCTGGTGTCGGGCTGGACCGGCATCGACTTCGGGGAACTGGATCTGGACGAACCGATTCGCTATGTGAAGAGCAACGCGCTGCAGTCGACCGTCGAGAATCTCACGAAGCGTGCAGGCCGGCCCATCACGCCGCGCGACATGAGCCGCTTCGATCAGATCGGCGGACGCGGGCCGTTCATCGTCGGCGATCCGCGCGAGGTGGCGGATCAATTGATTGCATGGATAGATGAAACCGGCGTCGATGGCTTCAATCTGCGGCGTCTCGTGATGCCCGAAAGCCTGCATGCGTTCGTGGATCTCGTCGTGCCGGAACTGCAGAATCGCGGGCGTTATCGCACCGAGTATGCCGAGGGCACGCTGCGCGAGAAGCTCTTTGCCGGGCGCGGACCTCATCTGCGAGCGACGCATCCGGGCGCGCAATATCGCGACCTTTGAGCCAGCCGACATGAACCAGATCGATCGAACCATTTTCTCCGATGCCATCGCACGCCTGCATCGTGGACTTGCCGAAGCCACGCCGGTGCTCAAGCAACGCAGTGCGCAAACCGACGAAGCCGCGACGTTTCCCTACGACAACATCCGCACCTTGCACGATGCGGGTCTGCTCGCAGCCGGTCTGTCGCTGGAACGCGGCGGAGCGGGCTTCGGACGCGGCACGAGCTTCACGCATTTCTTCGATGCGGTGACATCGATCGCGCGCGCGTGCAGCAACACCGCGCAGCTCTATACGGTGCAGACAGGCGCGCTTTTCACGCTGGAATTGCTGGCCGATTCCGCACTTGTGGATGAACTCGCCGCCGCCGTGCGCGACGATGGCGCGACCTTCTGCTTCACCGCCGCCGAACCCGACGAGCGCTTCACGTACGACAACAAGCGCACGAACCTCAAGTCGTATGCCGAGCGTCTCGACGACGGCCGCTGGCGCGTCAAGGCGGAAAAAGCCTTTGCGACAGGCTCGGTCGGCTGCACTTACGCGCTCTTCCAGTGCGCGACCGTGACCGATGACGAAGGCCGTCCGCCCGAGTCCGTTCTCGTGCTGCTGCCACGCAGTCACGAAGCGGTGAACGTGCTCGATACGTGGGACGGCATCGGTCAGCGGGCCACATCGAGCGGTCGGCTCGTCGTGAACGAAAGCGTGATCGATGGCCGCTGGGTTGCGGGCAATCCGGCCAGCGTGCCTGCTGCGGCTATCTTCGCGCCGCTCTATCAACTCGGCTTTGCGGCGATTCTCGCGGGCATCGGCGAAGCGGCGCTCGACGATACCTTGCACTTCGTGAATCACGTGCAGAAGCCGACCAACGGTTACGCACGCGCCGCCGAGGAGCCCGCGATTCAGGCGCATGTCGCCGATATCCGCATCGCGCTGAGTGCGAGCCGCGCGCTGATCAACGAAGCAGCCCGTTCGATGGACGCCTTCACGCGCGGCGAAGCGGATATTGCCGAGGTGCTGGTCGCCGTTTATCAGGCGAAGGTGCATGCGAGCGGCAGTTCCATTGAAGCGGGTTCGCGGCTCTTTCAGATCGGCGGCGCGCGTTCGGCTACGAGGCGCGCCGCGGCGGACAGGCACTGGCGCAACGCGCGCACGCTGACGCTGCACGATTCGGTCGACAAGCAAAAAGGCGTGGTTGCGCGACACGTGCTCGGCGTCGAGCGTCCGAACGTTTCCACGCGCTAAACAAGGACACGTATCGTGCTGCTTGCATTCTTTCTGTCGCATTCGGCTTCGCCGCACACGGTCGGGCAATGGCGTCTGCCGCGCTCGTTCCAGGGCTTGCGCTACGACCGTCCGGCGTATTGGGAGCACGTTGCGCGCACGGCGGAGCGCGGCGGCATCGACACCATCTTCTTGTCGGATTCGTATTCGATCTACGAGACGTATCGCGGCGACAGTGACGACACCTTGCGCTGGGCCGTGCAATGTCCGCGACATGACCCGCTGCCGCTCATTCCGATCATGGCGCGTGTGACGCAGTCGGTTGGCATCATCACGACGCTGAGTACCGCGTTTCTGCCGCCGTACTGGGTCGCGCGGCAGTTCGCGACGCTCGATCATTTGACCGAAGGGCGCGTGGGGTGGAATCTCGTGACCACGGCGGGCGAACCCGAAGCACGTCAGTTCGGGCAGAAGCTCGATGAACACGACACGCGGTATCGGCGCGCGGAGGAGTATCTCAAGCTGTGCCAGACGCTATGGGATAGCTGGGAGCCGGACGCGATCGTCGCGGACCGCGCGTCGGGCGTGTTCGCCGATCCATCGAAAGTCGCGAAGATCGACTTTCACGGCGACTTCTTCGCGAGCCAGGGGCGCTTCACGGTGCCGCGCTCGCCGCAGGGCAGGCCGTTGATTGCGCAGGCGGGTTCATCGAGCGCGGGCGCGGCATTCGCGGGACGGCATGCGGAACTCGTGTTCGGCTTGCGGCATTCGGCGCGCGGCATGCGCGAGTTCGTCGACAAGGTGCAGGGCGAAGCCTCGAAAGCCGGACGTAGCGCGGGCGATGTGCGCATTCTGTGGGGTATCGTGCCTATCGTCGGGCAGACTCGCGAAGAAGCCTTGCAGAAGCAGAAGGCCATTCGCGACAACGTGACGGTCGAAGCGGGCCTCACCATGTTGTCCGCGTTTCTCAACACCGACCTCTCGCGCTTCGACGCCAACGCGCCGTTTCCCGATATCGGCGAAACGAGCGGCATTCGCGGGCATCTTTCCACCATCACCGAAGACTTCGCGCCGCATACGCCGCTCGGCGAGATCGCGCGTCATTTCGCTGCGGGACAGGGACCGCATGTCGTGGGTACGGCGTCGGAAGTCGCGGATCAGTTGCAGACCTTGCTCGATGAAGGCGGCGGCGATGGCTTTATCTGCATCACGCACGCGTTGCCTGCCTGCATGGACGAGTTCGTCGATCTCGTGGTCCCCGAATTGCGGCGACGCGGCTTGCGGCCCGCGTCGTATGAACATGCGACGTTGCGCGAACGCGTAAAGGCGGGTTGACTTGCACGGCACGCGAGCATGATTCAGAAGTAGGAGAGATTGGGCAGCGGCGTGCCATGCGCCGCCTGCCTGCCGATTGCAAGCGCCTTGAAGATGAGCGGATTGTGCGCCGTCACCGTACGCAACGCGCGCCAATGCCGGTCGAGCCGCTGGCTCACGCGCGTGCTCGAAGCGCCACCGAGTTCGAACAGTTCTCCCGCTGCGCGCAAGGCGAGTTCGTCGATCACCACTTTCGACTTCGCCGTGCTGTTGGCGGCGCGCTCGAACGCATGCGAGGAGACATCGCCCGATGCGGCGCTGTCGAAGCCGCGTTCGAGCCATTGCGCCGCTTCAAGCACACTCACACGCGCCAGATGCGCCACGCTTTCGATGCGGCCGAGCACTGCTTGCAGAAGCGGGTCGTTGGCGGGTACTTCATCGACACCGTGATAGAAATTGCGTTCGCGCGACTTCAGCAAGTGCGCGGCATCGGAAACAACGCGCTGCAAAATGCCCGCCACCACCGCCGAGAGATACAACTGCGCGAAGGTCGCGACATACGGCAGCGCGGTGACGCGGCTGTTATCGACGATCTCGTCGGGCAACACCTTCACGTTCGTGTAGTTGGTCGAGCCGCTTGCCGTGAACTGCTGACCGAAGCCGTCCCAATCGTCCGCTATATCCACGCCTTCGCGCGTGGCGGGCACGACGACCTTGATCTGCTTGCCGGCCTCATCGACTGCAAAGACGTAGATGTGGTCCGCATACAGGTTGCCCGTGCTGTAGAACTTCTTGCCGTTCAGACGCAGGCCGTCAGGGCCGGAAGTGACCGCTGTGTCGTAATCGAAGTTGCCTACGTTGCGCTTGCCGAGTTCCGTCGCCGATGCGCCATAAGTCTCGCCACGCGCGACGCGGTCGAGATAGGTATCGAATGCAGGGAGGCGTTTATGGTCGATCAGCAGGCTCTCCACCAGATTCAGATGGTTGCGGAACGCGTGCGCGACATTCGGATCGGCTGCTGCAAGATCGATCACGAAGTCGAATAACTGCGTGAGCGTCAACGCGGCGCCGCCACGTTCTCGCGGCAAACGCAATGCGCCGATGCGCGCGTCTTTCAGGCGCTGCATCGTGGCCTTGAAGGCGGCCGTGTCGCGGCCGGGTTGCGCTTCCTGATCGGCGACCCAGGGCAAAAGCGCGCGCAAGTCGCGGACATCGAGTGCAGATGGTGCGGTGTTGGTCACGTTGATCTTCCTTGAACGATGAGAGGGAAAGATGTCGGACTACGCGTGCGCTTCGGCGGGCACACCGAGCGTCGCGAGCAAGCGGTCGCGTAGCGCCGCAAACGCGGGATCGGTGGACACGCGCGGGCGCGGCAACGCGATGTCGATATCGCTGCCAATGCGGCCATGCTCCAGGACGAGCACGCGGTCGGCGAGCAGCAGCGCTTCATCGACGTCATGCGTGACGAGCAGCACCGTCGCCTCATGCGCTTTCCACACGTGCGCAATGAGCCGCTGCATCTGGATGCGCGTGAGGGCATCGAGCGCGGCGAACGGTTCGTCGAGTAGCCAGACTTTCGGATCGCGGACCAACGCACGCGCGAGCGCCACGCGTTGCGCTTCGCCGCCCGACAGCGTCAGCGGCCATGCATGCAGCCGATGCCCGACGCCCACTTCGTTGAGTGCCGCGGCGATCACGGCGCGCGCGTCGGGCTTGCGCAAACCGAGCGCAAGATTTTCCTCGACGGTTTTCCACGGTACGAGACGCGGCTCCTGAAACACGACCGCGCGCTTGTCCGGCACGTCGACCGTGCCGGCGGGTGCTTCATCGAGGCCCGACAGCGTGCGCAACAAGGTGGACTTCCCCGAACCCGAACGGCCGAGCAACGCCACGAAAGAGCCGCGTTCGATGTCGAGATCTAGCCGGTCGAGTACGGTGTGCGCGCCGAAGCGCCGCGTCAGTTGCCGGATACGGATGATGGGATCGCGTGTGGTCATCGCTCAGTCCTTGATCGTGGATGGCCGCCATGCAAGCAGACGTTTTTCGGCGCCGCGCACGAGGGCATCGGTGACGAGTCCGAGCAGTGCATAGATCAGGAGACACGCCATGATGATGTCGGTGCGCATGTAGTTCTGCGCCGTGATCGCGAGATAGCCGATCCCGCTCGACGCGTTGATCTGCTCGCCCACCACGAGCGAGAGCCACGCAATGCTCAGCGAATAGCGCAAGCCGACGAGAAACGAAGGCAATGCGCCCGGCAGCACGATATGGCGAATCTGCTCGGCACGTGTGAGGCCGAGCGTGCTCGCCATCTCGACGATCTTGGCATCGACGCTGCGGATACCCGCGAACAGATTGAGGTAGACCGGTATCAGACAGCCCAGCGCGACGAGCGCGATCTTCGGTGTCTCGCCGATACCGAACCACAGGATGAACAGCGGCACGAGCGCCAGATGCGGCAAGGTGCGCGTCATTTGCAAAAGGGCATCGACGGAATCCTCGCCACGGCGCGAGAGACCGCTAACGAGCGCAAGCGCGACACCGAGCGTGAGGCCGATGGCAAGCCCGCTTCCCGCGCGCGCCAGCGACGCGAGCAGATGCGTGCCGAGTTCGCCGATGGCCGCGAGTTCCCAGAGCGTCGTGGCAATCTGCGCGGGCGACGAGAAGCGCCGTTCGTTGACGAACCCGGTTGACGACGCCAGTTGCCATGCCGACAACAACGCCACCGGCACGACGAGCCGCCGCCAGCGCAATCCGGCGGCGCGTCGCGGCGCGGGCGCGGCTTGGCCTTCGACGGCAAGTGTTGGATGCGACATGAGACGACTCCTTCGGAAAGTGTTCATGCCCGCGTCGCGAGCTGGCCGTCGAAGGCCGTGCTCACGTTGCCGATCGACTGCTTGATCATGCCGTAGCGATAGAAACCGTCAGCGGCGTGCTGGAGCGCGTTGCGCACGTTGGAATCGAGCGGCGCGGGCGTCGGCTTGTACTCGGCGAGCAAGGACTTCGCAGTCGCGGGATCGAGATGCGTGTCCTTCACGAGCGCGGCGGCGGCCGCATCGACATTGGCGAGCGCCCAACGTTGCGCGCGCTCGCTGCGAGCGAGGAAGTCGCGGATCGCATCGCGCTTGTCGCGCGCCGCTTTCTCATGCACGAGCAGAAAGTTGTTGCCGCTATAGAGATAGTCGACGTCGCGCAGATCGGCGATGGGATACGCGCCGTTCTGCTGGATCGCAAGCGTCGAATATGGCGCCCAGGTGAGCCACGCATCGACGGCGCCGGCGGCAAATGCGGGCTTCGCGGCACCGGGATCGAGGAACACGAGGTTCACGTCTTCCCGCTTCAACCCCGCCTTTTCGATAAGACCGTAAGCCATCAGTTGCGGCCCGCCGCCTGCATTGACCGCGAGTTTCTTGCCCTTCAGGTCCGCGACCTTGCGGATGCCCGAGTCGCGTTGCGCGAGCAGCGGAATGAAGCTCGGCGCGAAGGTAATCGCGCTGACCGCGCGCGCTGGGCAACCCGCCGCATATGCAAAGAGGAACACGCTGTCGCCGGTCTGACCGACATCGAGTGCTTCGGCGTTGAAGGCCTGCAATTCCGGCTGGCCTGCGGGAAACTTGCTCCACTCGATTTCGTACGGCAGATTCTTCGCTTCGCCGGAGGCTTCGAGGAAGGCTTTCCAGCCGATGGAATTCATGTCGCCCACGCGCAGCACCGGAGCCGCGCGCGCGGACGTGCCTATCATGAAGCCCGCCGCCGTGGCGAGGCCGCCGAGAATCAGCTTGCGGCGAGTCGAAGAGCCGGGAGTGTCGTCGGATAGAACGGTGTTGGTCGATTGGTCGGTCACGTGGGTATGTCGGCAGAAGAGTGGCGGGAAGTCAGAGGGCGTAACCGGGATTGCGCTGATCGAGCAGACGCTTGAGCGCTTCGAAATGCAGCACGTGGTAGGGCTTGCCGGACCAAGCCGCGCCTTCCTTTGCCGCTTCCGTGTATTGGCGATGCACCTTGTCCTGCTGCTCTTGCGATAAAAGCCGCAGCGGTTTGCCGGTTGAATACGCGAGCACCTGAAAGCGCGCCGCGCGTTCGAGCAGATAAAGACGGTCATACGCCTGCGACACGCTGCGCCCCGTGACGATCACGCCATGATTCGCCAGGAACAAGATGCTCTTGTCGCCGAGACGGTCGGCAAGACGCCGCCCTTCCTCGATGTCGTAGGCTAGCCCGGTGTATTCGTCGTCGTAGGCAATGTGCTTGAGCAGCAGCAATTCCGCCTGGCCGATAGGCAACAGCCGCTGATCCGCAAGACGCGTGAGCGCGGTCGTATAGGGCATATGCGTATGCAGCACGGCGGCATGACGAACTGGATCTGCCTGATGGATCGGCAGGTGAATGCATAGCGCCGATTGCTCCACCACGCCTTCTCCGGCAATGCGGTTGGCGTCGTAATCGAGCGTGAGGAAATCGCTGGCCTTGACTTCGGACCAATGCAATCCGAATGGCGCGACGAGAAAGCGCCCGCGCGGATCGGGCAGCGACAGCGAGAAATGATTGGCGATGCCTTCGTGCAGATCGTGCATGACCGCTGCGCGATGCGCGGCCGCAAGATCGATGCGTCCTGTCTGTTCGAATCGTTCGATTTCCGCGATTTCCGCGATATCCACGAGCGTCGCGCTGTCCGCTTCGGCCATTGCAGTCACCTTTCCTTGCATTCGATGGAGAAGGGCATTCTGCTGGCATGCAGGTGCGCGAACAAACATCGAAAGGTGATTCGCTATTGAGCGCGCGGCTTGATTAGTTATGCGATGGGGACAGCTTTGTAAATAATCGCGCGTGAATGCAGGACTATTTGAGACGCGGCGTGACAGTATAATGAGCGCCCGCGCCCGTAGCCGGTCGCATCAATGCTCTCGCAATCAGCCAGATTTTTGCAATTCGACCGTCCTAAAGGACAGGTCGCAGCAACAAAGGATAAGCCTGCGTGGAAAATCTTTTCCAATCCGTGAATGCGTTCTTCGCATTCATCGCGCCCATTTCCGATTTTCTCTGGGACTTTCCCACCAACTTCAAAGCTTATTCACAGATTCCGGTTCTCGGACAGTTCCCCTTCGCAATACTGCTGCTGGTTGGCGTCGGCATTTACTTCTCCATTCGCACGCGCTTTGTCCAGACCATGAACATGCGCAAGATCGTGCGTATCATGTTGCGCCGGCAGACATCGAGCACGGGCGTAAGCGCGCTTGCATCGTTCATGCTAGGACTTGCGATGCGTGCGGGACCGGGAAATATTGTCGGCATCACGGGCGCGATTTCCGTCGGCGGACCAGGCGCATTATTCTGGATGTGGGTCGCGGCGTTCTTCGGCATGGCGACCGCATTCATGGAATCCACACTGGCGCAACTCTTCAAGGAGAGAAAGCAGAACGAGTTCGTCGGCGGCTTGCCGTTTTATGGACGCCGCATTCTCGGCGACCGGCGAATTGTCGGCACGTTTCTGTCGCTCGTGTTTATCGTCTATGCGCTTTTCAACGTGCCTCCGCAAACGTTCAACGTGTTCACCGCGATAGGCACGATTGCCGATACCGTCGCCAGCACGCATCTCGCGCGGCAATCGGCGGTGTATTACTTCATTGCGGGCGGATTGATCGTCGCGTGTTCGTTCATCATCATGGGCGGCATTCGGCGAGTCACGGCTTATACCGATGTACTCGTGCCGATCAAGGCCGCGCTCTTCTGCCTGATGTCGCTCGTTATCATCCTCATTAATCTGCCGCTCATTCCGTACTTCTTTCGCGAAGTGGTGGTCGGGGCGTTCGCGCCGCATGCATTGTTCGGCGGCGCTATTGGCACGGCGCTCGCGCAGGGCGTGAAGCGCGGGCTGATGTCGAACGAAGCAGGACAGGGCACCATTACGATGGCGGCCGCCATTGCCGATAACGATCACCCGTGCGAACAGGGTTTCGTGCAAAGCCTGGGCGTGTTCTTCGACACCATGGTCATCTGCACGATGACGGGCTTCATCGTCGTGATGGCGCACGTGTGGACCGGCACGGTCGATGGTCAGGCGTGGGAATCGGTAAGGGCATCGAAGATCACGGTTTATCTGGCTTCCGTGCAGGCGCTGGTGCCTGAGTCGGTGGGCCACGTGATCCGCATCGTGATGTGTCTGTGCTACGGCCTTTTTGCGTTCACAACGTTGCTAGGCATGATCTCGTTCGCGGAGATTTCCGCGAATTTCATCTCGCGTGGGCGCGCGTTCATCGTGGGGATAAGAGTCGTGGGCTCGCTCGTGTTCGTGCCGTTCGGCGCGTTGACGGTGCTCGCGGGCCTCGAATTGCCGAACCTGTGGGCGTTGTCGGACCTGATGAATATCGTCATGGTGCTGCTCAACGTTCCGATCGTGCTGGCCGGGCAACGGCTCGTGTATCGCGCGCTGGCGGATTATCGGAAGGGAAGCGGCGGAAGGTTCGTCTCGGCGAACATCGGCGTGAAGACAGAATATTGGCTGGACGATCGGAAAAGCGCCACGCCGCCGCGGCAGACAACCCGCTAACGGCGGCGTGATCGAAGGTCCTCTCGCGAGGACCCGTTACCGCTCAACTTAGCGCATACCGCCGCTGGCGATCAGTTGCTCGCCGGTGATCCACTTCGAATCATCCGAGGCCAGGAATACCGCGATCGTCGCGATATCGTCCGGGCGGCCAACGCGGCCAAGCGGCGTTTGAGCGACGATCTGAGTCTCGAAGTCGGAGCCGATGATGCCGTTGCTCTGCGTACCTTCTGTCACGATCATGCCGGGGTTGATGGAGTTCACGCGGATCTTCTTCGGGCCGAGTTCACGGGCGAGGGAACCGGTGATGGCATCGACCGCGCCTTTCGTGCCGCTATAAACCGCGCTTTGCGGCGGCGTGATACGCGACACGACCGAACTCACGTTGATGATGCTTCCGCCTTCGCCGAGGTGCGCCGCAGCGAACTTGGTCGTCAGCAGCACACCGAGCACGTTCACGTTGAACTGCTTATGGTAATGCTCCTCGGTGATTTCCTCGACCGGTGCGAACTCGTACACGCCCGAGTTGTTCACGAGAATATCCAGCCGTCCGTAGGTTTCGACGGCGGCATTGACGATTCCTTGCGCATCCGCCGACTTCGACACATCGCCGCCCACTGCGGTCGCCTTGCCGTTTGCTGCGGTGATGGCCGCGACCACTTCGTCCGCGCCCGCCTTGCTGCTTGCGTAATTCACGACGACGGAAGCGCCTTCTGCCGCGAGCGCCTTGGCGATTGCCGCGCCAATTCCTTTCGATGCACCCGTTACGACTGCAACCTTGCCGGTGAGCTTGCCCATGTCTGTCTTCCTTTATCGATGATTCGCTGAAAGTTAAGCCGGCGTTGAATCAGGTTCAGGCCTGCTTGCGTTGAGAAGCAATGTATCCGTGAGCGGCATCTTGAAAAAGCCCGATATGACGAATTGATTTGCGGGATTTAACGAACAATCGGACGCTGGTTATTCATTGAACGATGAATTACCACGCGGCTTGCGCATTCTTCAGAGGTGAAGGGACCCAATGGCGAGCATTACCGATTCTGAAACATCCGGCTAGCAATCGGCGTACTTTCGCATACTCTTAAGGAGCACAGAAGGTGCGATTTCGACGGCTGCTTATTCAACAGCGGCTCCACATACTTCGGATAGATTGGTATTACTTACTAAACTGCGACTAACCTGCGGAGAAAGGCCATGCCTCTACAGAATCGAATGTTAGCGGAGTTCGTCGGAACGTTCTGGCTGGTGGTGGGCGGATGCGGCAGCGCGATTATCGCGGCAAAATTCTCGACTGTCGGAATCGGGCTCCTTGGTGTGTCGCTCGCGTTCGGACTGAGCCTTCTCACGATGGCCTACGCCGTCGGTCCCATCTCCGGATGCCATGTTAATCCCGCTGTCACAATCGGCCTGACGGTTGCGGGCCGTTTTCCCGCGCGCGATGTCGGTCCTTATATCGTCGCTCAGGTGCTTGGCGCCATAGCGGGCGCGGCCGTGCTCGCATATGTCGCCGCGGGTGCGCCAGACTTCGACCGCTTCGCGGGATTCGCCGCCAACGGATACGGCGATCATTCACCCGGCAAGTACACGCTAGGCGCGGGACTCGTGTCCGAAGTCGTGATGACGTTCATGTTCGTGTTCGTCATTCTCGCGGCCACGCATGAGCGCGCGCCGGTCGGCTTCGCGCCGATCGCCATCGGACTCTGCCTTACGCTCATTCATCTGGTGAGCATTCCGGTGACCAACACCTCGGTCAACCCGGCGCGCTCGACCGGTCCCGCGCTTTTCGCGGGCATGTGGGCAATCCAGCAACTTTGGATGTTCTGGGTGGCGCCGATAGTGGGCGCGATATTCGCGGGCCTGATCTATCCGGCGATGTCGGGGTCGTTGTCGCCCACCGCGCCTATCGTGGGCCGCAAGGTGAGCTGACGCCAAGCCCCAGGCGCGCGGTGAAGCTACCGCGCGCTGTCGGCCTGATAAGCCTCGAAGAAATCATCCGAGGCGACCTTGTCCGCAAGCGTCCGCAACGTCGCAGCAGCGCCCGCTCCGAGCACGCGATCCACGCGCCGGTTCGCAGCCACCCAATACGCGAGCGCGGCCTTCAATTGCTTTCTGCCCAACGCCGTAAGCACACAGCGCTTCGAGCGCTTGTCCTCGGCATCCGCGCGTAGTTCCACCAGTTCGTCACGCACGAGCGGACGCATGGCATGCGTCACCGCCGACACCTGAATGCCGAGCCGCGACGCCAGTTCCTGCAGGGACGGTCCTTCGCTCGCATGCTCCTTGCAGTATCGATCGATCTGCGAGAGCAGCGCCATTTGCGTCGCCTTCATGTCGAGCGGCGCGAGCGCCTCGTCATAAAGCTGGCTCAGTCGACGCGATGCCCGGCGCAGCGCCGTGTTCGTGCAGGCGAGCGGTGCAAACACGTCCGCGGCATCGGACTCGATAGTCGGGACGGACTCGGCACGCTTTGCTCGTGCCTTAGATGTAGCTTTCTTTTCCATACGCATAGGATGGTTGATTGCCTCGTGCTTGACAAGCTTCGGGCAAATACACATATACTTGAGCCCTCAACTAACTCCAGTTTAATCCTTCGTCAGGGAGAAGTCATGGTGAATCAAGCTTCCCGCAAGATTGCGGTTGTCACGGGCGCGTCGTCGGGTATCGGCGCGGTGTATGCGCAACGTCTGGCCGCGCGCGGCTACGATCTGTGGCTGGTCGCACGTCGCGCCGACCGTCTGCGCGAACTGGCGAGCGAGATTGGCGGCGCGCATGGCGTGAACGTCGAGACGGTCGTCGCAGACCTGACCAGCGAGGCGGATCTGCAACGCGTCGAGCAGCGCATCGCGGCCGAAGCGAACATCCACGTGCTCGTCAATAACGCGGGACTCGCGCGGTTGCGGCCGGTGGCGCAGTCATCGGTGGCGGATACGGCCACGCAGATCGCGCTCAATATCACCGCGCTCGTTCGTCTGACGCAAGCCGTGGTGCCCGGTTTCGTCGCGCGCAACGAAGGCGCGATCATCAACATTGCTTCGGTGCTGGCGCTCGACACCTTGCCGGTCAGCGCGGTCTATAGCGGCACGAAGGGCTTCGTTCTGAACTACACGCGCGGCTTGCAACTGGAACTCGCGAACACCGGCGTGAAGGTGCAAGCGGTGCTGCCCGCAGCGACGGCCACGGAAATCTGGGACGAATCGGGCGTGCCGCTCGACTCGCTGGCGGCGGGCACGGTCATGCGCACCGAAGACATGGTCGATGCCGCGCTCGAAGGTTTCGATCAGGGTGAAGCCATCACCATGCCGTCGGTACACGACGCGCAGTTGTTGCACAGCTTCGAAGAAGCGCGTCAAACGCTATTCCGCGCATCGCAGAACGGCACCGCCGCGCCGCGCTATCGCGCCTGATCGCCGGAAACGGAGAGGAGCAGATCGACATGCGTTATCGCATTTTCGGAAGTACGGGGCTGAAGGTATCGTCGCTGGCTCTGGGCACGGGCAACTTCGGCACGGGTTGGGGATACGGCTCGGAGCGCGACGAAGCGAAGACGGTCTTCGATACGTATCGTGCGGCAGGCGGCAATTTCATCGATACCGCCGACAGCTATCAGTTCGGCGATAGCGAAACCATCCTCGCCGAGTTCATCAAGGCGGAGCGCGAGGACATCGTGCTCGCGAGCAAATTCTCGCTCGGGGCGTCGCCGGACGCGGGTCTGCAGCGCACCGGCAACAGCCGCAAGGCGATGGTGCAGGCGGTCGATGCAAGCCTGAAACGGCTCGATACCGATCGCATCGATCTTCTCTGGGTGCACATGCCCGACGGCGTGACGCCAAGCGAGGAGATCGCGCGCGGGCTCGACGACCTCGTGCGCGCCGGCAAGATCCTCTATGCGGGGCTATCGGACTTTCCCGCCTGGCGCGTCGCGACGGCGGCGACGATCGCCGAGATGCGCGGTTGGGCGCCGATCAGCGCGTTGCAGATCGAGTACAGCCTGGTCGAGCGCACCGTCGAACGCGAGTTGCTGCCAATGGCCGCGGCTTTCGGTCTTGGCACGGTGGCTTGGTCGTCGCTCGGAGGCGGGCTTCTGAGCGGTAAGTATCGGCAAGGCGAGACGGGGCGCAAGCAAGGACTCGGTGTCGTGATCCACGACGAAAGCGACACGCGCAAGACCGCCACGGTCGACGCGGTTCTCGCCATCGCCAATGAGCTGGGTGTATCGGCGGCGCAGGTGGCGATTGCGTGGGTGCTCGCGAAGGGCGTGTTGCCGATCATCGGACCGCGTACCTTGAAGCAGCTGGACGACAACCTCGGTGCGCTCGCGGTCACGCTTAGTGCAGAGCAGCTCGCGCGTCTGGATGCGGCAAGCGCCACGCCGCTCGGTTTTCCGCATGACGTGGTGAACGCGGAGAGAACGCGCAGCCGGCTGGCGGGCGGCAAGGCGGATTTGCTGGATTATCCGCTGACGCCTGTTCGATGAAGAAAAGGGCGCGAGCCTCGGCCCCAAAAAACAAAAAGCCTCGCATGAAGCGAGGCTTTTCAAAGACCGCACGAGGCAGCCGTTACTTGCAGTGGCGTTCCCAATGATGATGCACGCGCACCTTGTGGCACTCGGCATGATGGTGGGGGGCCGCGAAAGCGGTGGTAACGGAAAGGAACGTGGTGGCGGCCAGCAGTGCGGCGAAAACAGCTTTCTTCATGACGTCGATTATCAGGGGATTGAGAGGAGGCGCCATCGTATCAACCGAACTTTACGATTACGTTATGTGATGCGTTTTGCGCAACAAGATTACTTTGTGGCGGACCGCTTCGCGAGAAATCTGTCCAGTTCGCCCGCGAACTTCTTGCCATCGCGCGGAGCGTAGGGCGGCGGGCCGCCGGTCTGCACGCCGGAACTGCGCAACTGATCCATCATCGCGCGAATGGAGAGTCGCTCCTCGATATTTTCCGCGTTCATCCATTCTCCGCGCGGGTCGAGCACATGCGCGCCTTTCGCGAGCGCGGCGGCCGCAAGCGGAATGTCCGCGGTGATGACGAGATCGCCGGCTTGCGCCATTTCGACGATGCGCTTATCCGCGACGTCGAAGCCCGCAGGGACTTGAATGGCGCGCAGCCACGGCGACGCGGGCGTGCGCAGAAATTGATTGGCGACGAGCGTCACGCGTACTTCCACGCGCGGCCCGGCGCGGAACAGAATGTCCTTGACGATGGCAGGGCAGGCGTCGGCATCGACGAAAATTTCCATTGACTGGCGTCCGCTCGAAGGAAGACGCCGATCATACTCCCGATGCCAACGCTCAACGAACGGCGTCGCGCAAATCGGTGAGATCGCGGCCACGGGTCTCGGTGGACATGGCGACGCCGACGAGCGTGAGCGCCGACAACACGGCGGTGTATGCGCCCATGACCCAGAAGCCGCCGCCCGCGCGGCCAATCAGATAGATGCCGAGAATTGGCGCGAGTCCGCCCGACAACACCGCGCCGATCTCGCGCGACAAGGCCACGCCCGAGTACCGATAGCGATTGCCGAAGAGTTCCGCGAAATGCGCGCACTGCGCCCCGAGCATGCTGTTTGCGCCGATGGCGAGCCCGCCGAACATCGCGAGCGCGACCCACCAGAAGCTGCCGGTGCTCACCATCCACCACGCGGGGAACGCCCAGAGCAGCATGAAGATCGCGCCGCCGCGATACACCGTCTTGCGCCCGAGCCGATCCGACAACGCCCCGAAAAGCGGTGTGGTAATCACGCTCGACAAAGTAGCGATGAGCGCGCCGCTCGTGCCCACGCGCGCCAGTTCCGCTGGCGGCACGCCGTGCCGCGCCGCCACGGTGCCGCTGAGGAACGCGATCACGATGGTCGTATAGATGGTCGAGCCGCCTTGTTCCGCAAGCCGCATCAGCACGGCCGCGACGACGGTGCGGCGCGCGTCCTTGATGACGAGCCGCATCGGCGAACGCGCGACCTTGTGTCCGCCTTCGAGCGCGGCGAAGGTCGGGCTTTCGCGCAGACGCAAGCGTATCCAGATGGCGACGCCGATCAGCACGACGCTCGCGAGGAACGGAATGCGCCAGCCCCAGGCGAGGAGCGTGGCCTGATCCATCGAGTGCTGCATGATGCTGAACGTCGCCGTCGCAATGCCGAAGCCCGCGAAGATGCCGACGAACGGAAGCGCCGCGAAGAAGCCACGCGTCTTCACGGGCGCGACTTCGGCCATCAAGGTGGATGCGCCCGCCTGTTCCGCGCCCGCGCCGAATCCTTGCGTGAGGCGCAGCAAGACGAGCCCGACCGCGCCGAGAGGACCGGCGGGCAGCAAGCCGACGAGCGTCGTGGATACGCCCATGATCGCGATGGTCAGCAACAGGACGAACTTTCGGCCTTTCCTATCCCCGAGCGAGCCGAAGAACAAGCCGCCGAGCGGACGCGCGAGAAAGCCCACGCCGTAGGTCGCGAAGCTCGCGAGCAGACCTGCGCTCGCGTCTAGCGTGGAAAAGAACACGCGGCTGAAGATCAATGCCGTGGCCAGCCCGAAGATAGCGAAGTCGTAGTATTCGAGCGCGCTGCCGACGGCGCTCGTGAGAATCGCGCGCCGAAGCTGCCTCGCGGAAACGGGCGCGGAAGCGCCGTCGGAAGGACGATCGAGCGGAAGCGCGCCGGCATGCGCCAACGCATCGTGGTGGGACGTCATCTTCTCGTGTCTCCTGATTCCTGCGTGGTGTCTCTCTGACGACACTCGATCTGAAAGCCGGACGAAAACCGCCGCCTTCGGATAAACCCGGTTATCGGTAACCGTCAACAAAATCTAACATGGAGGGATGCCGATCTACAAGAAAGCGCTAATGGGCATTTGCCCGGATGCGCGTAGGCTGTAACCCCGTCGTCAACGTATCGCGAGTACTGTCATGACACCAACGAATAAGTCAGCTCCCCAATCCGAAGACGCGCAGAACAAGAAGCGCCTGCGCAGCCGCCGCTGGTTCGACGATCCCTCGAACCCCGGCATGACCGCGCTCTATCTCGAGCGCTATATGAACTACGGCATCACGCGCGAGGAATTGCAGTCGGGCAAGCCGATCATCGGCATTGCGCAGACGGGCTCCGATCTCGCGCCCTGCAACCGGCATCATCTGGAACTGGCGACGCGCGTGCGCGACGGCATCCGCGATGCAGGCGGCATTCCACTCGAATTCCCCGTGCATCCGATCCAGGAAACCGGCAAGCGCCCGACCGCCGCGCTCGACCGCAATCTCGCGTATCTCGGGCTCGTCGAAATCCTGCACGGCTATCCGCTCGATGGCGTGGTGCTCACCACCGGTTGCGACAAGACCACGCCCGCGTGTCTGATGGCCGCAGCGACCGTCAACATTCCGGCTATCGTGCTGTCGGGCGGTCCCATGCTCGACGGCTGGTGGAAGGGCAAGCTCGCGGGCTCGGGCACCATCATCTGGGACGCGCGCAAGCGTCACGCCATCGGCGAGATCGACTATGAGACGTTCATGGACGAAGTGTCGTCGTCCGCGCCTTCTGTCGGGCATTGCAACACCATGGGCACGGCGTTGTCGATGAATTCGCTCGCCGAAGCGCTCGGCATGTCCTTGCCCGGTTGCGCCGCGATTCCCGGGCCGCATCGCGAACGCGGCTGGGTGGCGTATCGCACGGGGCAGCGCATTGTCGGCATGGTGCACGAGAATCTGCGGCCTTCGGACATCATGACCAAGGGCGCTTTCGAAAACGCCGTGGTCGCGGCGGCGGCGCTCGGGGCATCGTCGAATTGTCCGATTCACATGATCGCGATTGCGCGGCACATGGGCGTGGATCACACGCTGGATGACTGGCAGCGCCTCGGTCCCGAGATTCCCTTGCTGGTGGACTGTCAGCCCGCTGGCCGCTTTCTCGGTGAGGCGTTCCATCGCGCGGGCGGCGTGCCGGCCGTCATGCGCGAACTGCAGGCGGCAGGCAAGCTCGACACGAGCGTGCGTACGGTCACGGGCAAGACGCTCGGCGAAGACCTGGCCGCCGTCGCAGACGTGGATCGCGAAGTGATTCGCGCGTATGACGATCCGCTTAAGCCGGCGGCGGGCTACGTCGTGCTCTCCGGCAATCTGTTCGACAGCGCGGTGATGAAGATCAGCGTGATCGACGACGCCTTCCGCAAGCGCTTTCTCTCCGATCCCGAGCATCCGAACGTGTTCGAAGGCAAGGCGATCGTCTTCGAGGGACCGGAGGATTATCACGCGCGTATCGACGACCCCGCGCTCGAGATCGACGAACGTTCCGTGCTGGTGATTCGCAATTGCGGGCCGGTGGGTTATCCAGGCGGCGCGGAAGTGGTGAACATGCAGCCGCCCGCCGCGCTCATCAAGCAAGGCATCACGCAGTTGCCGACACTGGGCGATGGCCGCCAAAGCGGAACCTGCGCGACGCCTTCGATTCTCAACGTATCGCCGGAAGCGGCGGTGGGCGGCAACCTCGCGCTGCTGAAGACGGGCGACCGCTTGAGAATCGACTTGCAGAACTACAAGGTCAACGTGCTGATCGGCGATGATGAAATGGCGCAGCGCCGCGAAGCGTACGTGCCTATCGAGTTGCAGAACAAGACGCCGTGGGAAGAGATTTATCGCAGCATGGTTGGGCAGCAGGGCAGCGGCGCGTGTCTTGAGCCGGCGCTCGGCTATCAGGACATCATCGAGACGCGCGGCGAGTCGCGGCACAACCACTGAGCCGTAACGAGGTCTTTACGCGCTTTCTCGCGGGATGACTTCGTAAGGCACGCGCATGAGCGTGGGCACGTCCTGCCGGTCGGGACGCGCCTGCGCGATTTCGCGCCGCGACGCGTTGGGTGTCTCGGACTCGTCGAGCGCGGCGAGCAGCGATTCGCCGGTGGCGTGACCGATCCCGTAGGCATCGACGGATACGGTGGTGATGGTCGGATAGCAATGGCGCGACACTTCGAAGTCGCCGAAGCCCGCCACCGCGATATCGCGCGGCACCGACATACCGCGCCGATGACACGCCATGATGACGCCGAACGCGTGGATGTCGCTCGTGCACATGATGGCGTCGGTATCGGGCCATCGGTCGAGGATCTGTTCGAGCGCCGCGCCGCCGTGACCCATGGCCGCGCCGTGCGCCATGTCCGTGGTCCAGTCCGTGTGCGCGATTTCGCGGATGTCGTGCAGACCCGCTTCCTTCACGGCGCCGAGATAGCCATTGCGCCGCGCGACGCCGCGCAAATCCAGGTGCGATGCGCTGCTCACGAAGCCAATGCGCCGATAGCCGCGCGCATAGAGATAGCGCATCATCGCGGCGGCCGCGTCCGCGTTGGAGAAGCCGACGACGCGATCCACGGGTTTCGCGGGAATCTCCCAGATTTCGACCACTGGAATGCGCGCCTGTTTGAGCATGGCGCGCGCCTTGGACGTGTGCTGACCTCCCGTGATGACGACGGCACGCGGCTGATGACTCAGGAGCGCGCGGATGAGCGCTTCTTCCCTTTCGAGCAGATAGTCCGTGTTGGCGAGCAAGAGGCGCAGACTGCGCGCCTCGACGACATCGTTGATGCCGCGCACGGTCTCCGCAAAATTCGAACTCGATAACGACGGCACGATGACCGCGACGACATTCGTTCGGCCGGAAGAGAACGCACCCGCGATGGCATCGGCGACATAGCCGGTTTTCAGCACGGCATCCATGACTCGCGCGCGCGTCTCTTCGCTGACGTGCTGGCCTGTCAAAACGCGCGACACCGACATCTTCGACACCCCGGCGATACGCGCGACATCGGCCATGCGGACGGGGGCGGCGGTGGGCGATGTGGGATCGTTGACTGATGTCATGCCGGGGCGTTGCGCGGTGATGATTCGATGGGGGTAATCATACCGGCTTGTGGGGGGCAAGTTCGCGTTCAGACGATGACGCGTGACCTTGGCTACTTGAGACTATTCCTGTTTGTCAGCCGATCGATTGACGTTCTTTTGTTGCAGCCCTAAATTCCTGCGCTAAAAAGCTCCAGGCGCGACGGTTCCATACGTTGCGTTCAACTGAACGGGAAGCGAATGAATGCTGTAACGAAAAAACTGACGGACGCGCTGCAGCATCCAAGCGCGCGACTCACCCAGCGTTTGAGCATATGGATCGGTACGCTCGAGCTCGAACTCGACGTGCTCAAGTTCAAGGTCAAAGCAGGATTATGCGATGACTACAAGGCGGAGGTCACCGTTACCTCGCCGCGTCTCGATATCGATGGCAAGCTCTGCGTGGGTCGGCGTGCGGGCTTGCAGATCGACGAGCGAGTGGCCGTCCCGTCGGTGAATTATGTCGCGCCTGTCGATCACGAGGCGGCCACTTTCAATGGCATCGTCACGCGCTTCGAACGCATTAAAGCGAACCGCGACGAGGCGACCTACAAACTCCAGATCGAACCTCGGTTTGCCGCGCTTTGCAAGCGCGTGCATGGCTCGGATGTATTCAAAGACATCACCTTTCAGGAGATGGTGACGCGACTGCTGGTCGACCGGAAGAACATCGATGCCTTCGATATCGAGTTCCATCTGGAAGGCGCGCAGGAGAAGATGGAGCAGGTTGTGATGTACGAGGAGTCCGTGTGGGCCTTCGTGACACGTCATGCAAAACGTCGAGGCATATGCTGGTTTTACAAGCAGGGTCGAGGCAAGGATGGTCAACTGGACACGCTCGTGTTCACGGACAATCCGCGCGGGTACGTGCGCTCGATCGACCTACCCCTGCTCTCTGACTCGGGCATGAACAGCAACTGGCATGAGGCTGCACTCTCCGTCAGCGAGACGCGTACGCTGGTGCCGGCCGCCATCGAGTTGTGGGAACGCAATTACCGCACGCCGGAAGATCCGCTGCGGGCAAGCGCTAGCGTTTCCGATGAGGCCAATGACCAATCGGTCTTCGGGCGAATCAGCGGTAGCGCGGGATTTCATCTGACGCCTCAGCAGGGTGAGTCGCGAGCACAGACGCGGCGCGACGAGCAGATTGCAAAGCAGGTAAAGCTTTCGGGCAAGAGCAACGCGAAGGGCATGGCACCTGGCGTGGTGGTCAAGCTGACCAATACGAAGCTGGCGAGCGCTCCGTATGGATTCGTGGTCGAGTCGATGACGATGAAGGGCAGCCGATCGAAACCGGCGCATGTCCGCTTCAAGGCGATGCCCGCGCATCTGGCCTACCGTCCCGACTTCGTTTATGAACGCGACTGGAGATTTCTGAAGGGACCGGTCGTTGGCGTCGTCACAACGTTTGACTCGTCGCCTTATGGCTGCATGGACGAGCATGGCCGATATCCTGTGTTGCCGAAGTTCCTGCAGGGAACGGCTAACACTGACAAGCAGTTGCTGAAGCTGCGGCTGCTTCGTCCGTCTTCGTCGTATCAAGGTGGCTTCCATTCGCCTTTGCTGCCGTCCACGGAGGTTTTGCTTGGTGCGGCGCATGCCGATGTAGATCGCATGCATATCGTGGGAGCGCTCCATGACTACTCGCATCCGGACGTGGTGCACGGCGCCGATGCGATGTTCAGTTACGCAATCTGGCGCGCGCCACTGCTCGGCGCCGAGGTCGTCTTCAATGATCTGCGAGGCAAGGAAAGCGCGCGTATCGCCACGGTCTACAGCCAGACGGCGTTCAATCAGGGCTATCTGCTCAACAGTAAAAAGCTTGCGCGAGGCGAGGGCTTTGAAGCGACCACCCAGGCTTGGGGGACCGTGCGCGCAGCGAAAGGACTGTTCTTTTCGGCCGATGCGGCGGCTGGCGCTGATACGCCGCACTTGGAGATGCCTGCTGCCGTCGCGCAACTGAAGGCCGCGCTACAGTGCGTAACGGACCTTGCAGCGGCGACCACCCAGGCCAAGGGCGATCCTGCTGACCGGGCCGCGCAAGCGGCGCTGCTGGACGGGCTAAACCAATTGAGCGATGCCGGATTGCTGGCGAGCGCTCCCGGCGGCATGGCGTTCGTGACGCCGAAATCGGTCCAGCACTCGGCGGGCGAAAACGCCATTGTCACGGCGGGTGCGGATATGGACGTAAGCGTCGTGAGGCGGCTGCGCATGGTGGCGGGCGAGCTGATTTCATTGTGCGCGCACAAGCTGGGCATCAAGATTTTTTCGAAAGGGAAAATCGAACTGCAGGCTCAGAGCGCTCCCATGGATATCTTTGCCGATCAGCAACTTCACGTGTCCAGCGCAAACGCGAACGTGATCGTGAACGGCAAAACCAAAACGGTGCTCGCGAGCGGCGGCGCCGCGATCAAAATTGAGAACGGCAACATCGAACTGATCTGTCCGGGGGACTTCAAGATCAAGGCGGGGTCGTTCGCGTTTGAGGGGCCACAGAACGCCGATACACCAATTCCGATGCTATCCCAAAGCGACTTCAAGTCTACTAAATCTTATCCGCTTACCCGTTAATTCATGATCATCAGCCCACCCTTTCTCCCGGCTGCAGGCCTGGCCGCGGGCGATAGCAACGCGAACCCGCCGAAGCTCGATTCCATGATGGATCTGGTCGATACGTTCGAACTTGCCCACGGCATCTATCCGGTCGCATTTGACCGGCGCTGGCATTGCGGCGTGCACCTGATGTCCTCGACTCAGAACGAGAAGGTACGCGCCATTGCCGACGGCGAGGTTGTCGCTTACCGCGTGTGCCAAAAGGCATACGACGGTGGAGAAGGTACGCCCGACAGTAACGCAGGCTTTGTCCTGCTGAAGCACACGAGCGAGACAGGCGAAGGCCGCACGATTACGTTCTATTCGCTTTACATGCATCTGCTGGACTTAAACGGTTACCAGTCCATCGGCGCTGACGGAAAACTGCTCCCCGAGTTCCTGCGCACGTGTTCGCCCGGCGGCGACTTGGTGCCGCCGCCCGCACAGGCGGGCGGTGACAATCGCAAGGTACGCCGGAAAGACGTGCTCGGCTGGGTGGGTGGATGTCACGGACAACGGCATTTGCATTTTGAAATTTTCATGATTAAAGCAGATTACGAGGCGTATTTTGGAGCTACCCAGCTTGGCCGTTCGACTGCAAGCATGGCCACGAGCAAAGATTGTTGGGGCCATAGCTACTACGTAATTCCTGCAGGCAAAACGTTTCTCAGCCTTCCGCCTGGTGTGGATTCGCATAACAAACTCAAAGGGATAGCTTTCGACGCATTGCAAACGGGACAAGCCGCTGAACAACTTTTCGTGGAGATGTTCTTTTACAGGGGTAACAAGTATACGAACGTTTGGTCGGTAGCCGGAGATGGAAAGCGGATCTCGCTTACCCCCAACCCTGTTAAAGAGACGGACTACGAGTACAGCATGTACAAACGCGCGACGGCCTTATATTCGGCCTGCGCGAGCGATGGTTATGAGCTGTTGCGCTTCGGACGAATTCTTTCGGAGCCCGTCACACTGACCAACGACCTCCAGGTGACCTGGATGCGGATAACGTTCGCGGCCGGACAGGAGGGATACATCGACGTAAGCGATAGCACAATCTTGAAACTGTCGGACGCGGATTTTTTTGCTCTCGCGGGTTGGCAGAAGATAACTGAAGGCAATACGCCGTTTAGTACAGATGGTTTGTGCGACATCGAAGCTTTGAAGCGAATACTCAGAAATGCAACGGACCATCAGACGCCGCAGGATGCTGCGCTGAAGCAGGAGTACAAAAAGGAAGACGTACTCGCTCAGTACGTGAAGACGAACGGGGCGGTTCGAGAGCAACTGCGCGGTTTTATTTGTGAAGCACCTAGCGAATGGGATAGCACACAAAACGAGAAGCGGTATGGCAAGCTCCTAAGCGAGGGCGAGTTCTATCATGGTGATCCAGCCGGTTATGCCGCGTTCATCAAGCTTTTAGAGTCATTTCAGTTTTGGGATAAAACGGGAATTGCCACTGATCAGAAGCTTTGGTTTGTTCATCCGTTGGCGTTCATTCGGCATTTTCGGAAATGCGGATGGATGAGCAAACAGGAACTTTCGAGGATCTACCCCGACCATATGTATTCCAAAAAGGAAACCCCAAATCCGTCCGCCAAGAGGGAGCAATATCGAATTTCCATCAATCTGGTAATCCGAAAACATTTAATATCTACGCCGCAGCGAATGACGCATTTTTTTGGTCAAGGCGCGGTCGAATCATTCATGCTCGCACGAATGATGGAAGCGTCGACAACGCATTTTAAGGCTAGCTTAGCGGAAGAAAACGACGGTTATTACAACGAGAAAAAAGACCATTACTATGATTATCTTGAGGGCCGGTTGGGAAACGCAGAGCTTGGCGATGGGATGAAGTTTCGAGGCCGTGGTCTAAAACAACTTACTGGACGAGAAAACTATGCGAAATACTGGGTCTACCGGGGATGGATAAAAGCGTCTACATTTGATCTGCACTGGTGGACGGATGAACATCGTCGTAGACCAGACATTAGCGAGCCGCAACTGCTTAGCACGGTACCATTTAATTGTATTGATGCAGGTGGTTGGTATTGGGAGGCGGGAGCTCAGCCAAATGGCTTTAGAACGCTCAACTCAGTTGCCTCAATGGCGTCGCTATCGGAGGTAGATGTCAAAAAGATAACCTTCGCGATAAATGGTGGTGTAAATGGTTTGGCAGATAGACTTAGGCACACGCAACGCATTGGGCCAATACTAAATGATGAGACGAATTAGACTATTGTTTTGCATCACAGTATTAAAGCTTTTAGCGGCTGTTTGCAATCCCGTCTTCGCAAGGAACGTTGTGACGAAGCAATATACGGTTTGGACACCCGACTCTTGGCGGATTTACGAAGGTAGTAGGTTTAGTTCATTTGACGGGGTTCCTGCAAACTGCAAGTATTTCCGAGATTCGAAGAAAAAACGCCAGGACATGGCTCTTTCGTTATGCGTGTTAAGTATCAGCCCAGAAGAAGTTTTGCGTCGAGTCGGATTTCAGAGAGTGGAAGATAATATTGTTCGGGTTGGATCCATGGACTCTCAGTCTGCTTTTATAGAGGAGCGATCAGGCCATCTGATGGTCTCGGCAGCTGCATCGTGCGGAGTATCAGACGGCGCAGGATTCCATTCGGCGTTAGGTAATTGCTATTCTGCAGCCATTTTTGGTCGTGATATTAGTATTGCGCTAGAAACCGATGGCACGGAGCCACTTGCTATCGTGCGCAAGGTGGCTAATTCAGTGTCCCTTCGAACACCTGGCCAAATAGAATTCTTCAGAAAAAAAGTCGAAAACTTTGGACTTGATGACCGATAAAGCAATTCGGACTGTTTTTATATGGCGTGTTTTCTAGCAAGCAGTCTGGCTATGTTTTTACATGAGACCGATTTTCATACTACCCAAACTTCGACTCGCGCAGTCGGGATAATATCAGCTTGTAATGGAAGGAACGGGTATCGATGACAAAGTTCGCAATGCCATATATTGCTTGTGTTAGCTGAGAAATTTTTTGAGTGAGGTTAAAGCTGAACATATGAATGTCATAAATCAACGAAATCTTGCATGCCATTTTTTATCGGCCTTAGCTTTGATGTGTTTTGCGCTGCACGCCGATGCAATTGGAATTCCTGCAGCGGTTCAGACCGCTGTGGACACGCACATGGACGCAAATCACAAATTGCAGTCACCGATCATCGACGCGGGGCCTGCAATGGAAGGAGTGTATATCTATTTCGTGACGAATACTTCCGACGAGCCAGGTTATACGAAAAACAACAGGCCTTATATATTGGATGCTTTTCTACTTTTCTCCGACGCAAACCATCTTTGGCATCATCTTTTGTTTGATCGCTACATAAAGGATGACGGTGTACCGGAAATTTCCACGGTCTTCTTCATGAATGCAGATCACAATTCCGGAGATAAGGAGGTAGTTATTTTGGTGCGTACACCACTTGAACATTATGATTATGGTGGTGAATATTACGATGGTTATGTTTACAAGCTGAGAGGAAATGCACTGAAAGGGGCTGTTTTTGCAGGATTAAAAATCGATGCCAGTGCGCCGTTTATGGATCAATGTGAATGTGATTCTAGAAACGGGAAGTCCTCGCATGCGCTGTACAAAGACGCGGAATCGATGCGAAAAGTGCTTGCAAAAAAATATCCTGTTATTCCTAGATAAGTAGAAAGATTGATTGTGTTTGCTTTCAATACGCGGACCATCCTAACCGACTGGTCCCGCCAAATGAAGAGTTTCTGGTACCCACATCAAAGCGCACGCGAGTAGAAGTTGATCTGAGTCGACTTTCATAATTTCTTTATTTTAAGTGACCAAATTGGTACTAGAATCGTCCTCGTGATCACTGTGGTCTTGTCCTCTTCATCCAGAGGCAGAGGTGTTTATAGCGCCTCTTTTAGCGGCGATCGAGCAAGGAGTGTGGTAGAAAATCAATTCGGCATCGAAGTCTTGAATCTCAAAATAAAGACGACACAATCATTCGATGCAGGATATATCTCCAGTTTAGGTTACAGCGTTGCAAACCAAAGTAATCCTTCGACCATGAAATCCCCCATTCGCGAATACGACAAACTCGAACATGGCGGCGAAGTCACAAGCGGCTCGCCGTTCAGCATGTTCATGGGGCGCAGACTTGCGCGTTTAGGAGACACCGCACAATGCGACCTCCACGGCGCGACGATGATCGTTGAGGCCGACACGCGCTTCCCCGACCGCGACGGTCAGCCATATGCGATGCATTACCATCGCTGCGCGTGCGGTTGCCGGCTGATTTCTTCTTTACAAAACGTTAACTTCGCGTAACGCATGCCGGTTGATCTGTCTGAAGTTGGCGCGTCTTATCCCTATCCCGACCACGGTCCGCGGCTATTTCCGTGGCTCGGTATCTGGCTTTCGTGCTGCGCGCTGGGCGTGCCCCTGATGCTCCTCGGCTGGCCTTCGAACGAACCCACCACCGGCTCGTCGTTCTGGTGCGCCATCATCGGCGTGCCAAACCTCGTGTTTCTCGTGCTGCTGTGCATTGCGCGCGTGGGGTACGAGGCGTTGTGGACCTACGCGGACAATCGCAACCAATGCAGGACAAAGAGGCTCGCCGAACGGTTGCGCATCGCGCAGAGATCCTTGCAAGTGCTAGGTGTGGGCTACTGTTTACCGTTGGTGCAGTCGAGCCTTCCTGATGTCGTCGCGGCGAAAAAGCTGCTCTTTACGTCGCAACGGCCACGCCAGGGCTTTGGTTATGTGGTTCACAACCGCTTTGATGAAGAGTCGTGGTCAGATGATCCAACTTCACTCGTAGCTAAGCCAGAGGACGATCTTGGCGTGCAAACCGGCACTTCGCCGATGGAAGCATCGCGGCGCGTTGCGACTGTTGTTCTGAAACTGGTTCAGGCGATCGAACCGGTCGCGCCTGCTATGCATGCGTTATCTCACTACGGGCCTCAGTATGCACCGCTCGTGCGTGTGCTGGCTCCGTCTAGCGAGGTCGACAAAGCCGAGGAGTACGCGCGGGAAGCATTGCGTATCGCGGGTCTGCCTGCGCTCGATTGCACTGCCGTAACGGATGCGCACGGATTGATGATGGCCGACGGCTGGCTGGACGCGCGCGAACGGCGCGCGCTGCTAATTCTCGCCTATTCATGGCGTGAAACGAATCCACCCGAAAGAAGCAGTGAGGCTGCGGTCGCCGTATTGTTGGACGCTGGCTTTTATCAGCTGCCGGAATCCGTGCAAGCGCTCGCAACGCTGCATCGCCCCATTGAAGATCAGGCCGAAGTCGGTACGCTTCGCGACCTCGCGCTCAATGCGGCACTGTGGGGCAAAACCGAGCCGCACAACATCACGCATGCATGGATAACGCGGCTAGACGCCGAACACGATCGCGCGCTGCTCACCGAGTTCAAGAAAGCCGTCTTTACCGATATCGCGTCGCACGAAGCGCACGGCCGTCTTGATCGTTTCGTCGGCGACACCGGAGCCGCCACGCCGTGGCTTTCCATCGCGGCTGCAATCGAAACCGGCGCTAACGGCCCGCATCTGATCCTAGATCGGACACAGGCTGCCATTCTTCACGTACAACAACGAGCGCATGACCACCCCGAGCAGCAACCTGAAGTCGCTTGACTCTCAAAATCCCGAACGCGCCTCCTCGACCTTTCTCAAGCTTTGGGGTGTGCCGTTGGCCGCCATTCTGTTTGCTACGGTGCTCGCTTCGCTCGCGTGGTGGGGTCATCCTGGCATCACGGGTCTGAACAATCTCGAAATGCGCATTTCTGCCTTGCTCAAGATTTTTGGCACGCTCGGCGTCGTGTTTGCATTGCACGTCGCCGCGCTCTGGCTTGGAATTTACGAGAAGCTCGCATACCGAATTGGCCGGATCGGAGACAACCAGCAGCCCGAGCGAAAGCAAAAGTACGACGCCCGCCTGAAATATCTCCACGACGAACTGCGTACGTCATTCGGCTGGCGCTGGCGGCGCGCCATGCCGTGGCTCATGCTCACGGGTGACGACGCGCTTATCGACTCCGTAGCTCCGGATCTCAAACAGACCGGCGTGATGCGCACGAGCGATATTGTGCTCGTGCATGCCGAACCCAACGGCATCGATTCTCCAACGTGGCGCCGCCAGCTTCGCCGCTTGCGCAGCAGACATCCGGTCGATGTAGTCATCCCAGTGACGCGGATGAGCGAGTCGTTACCTTCCGACGACGAACTGCCGCGCACGCTCTCGACACTGGCTCGCGATCTTGGTTGGGCTGCACCAATCGTATTCCTTCACGCTGTCAAGGCGAGCGGCGACAATCGAGACGGCTTGCGTTCGGTCGGCGCTTTCGTAACTGCAATGCCGAACGCCGACAGCCAAGCGACGGAGGCGACGCTGGACCATCAACTTAACTTGCTCGAAAAAGTGACCGCCGATGCAGGCGTCAAGTTGTGCGCGCGGCCCGCGCCGATCCTCTGGCTCGCCCAGGTGTCGCAATACATCAGTTCACAGCGCGAGAATATGGCGAAGACGTGGCAGGTGCATTGTGTGTCGAAATGGCGGTGTGCTCCGCTTGCCGGTGTGATGTACGTGCCGGTATTCGCCGCGCCTGCCGTGCCCACGCCCGTACCGGCTGCGCAAGAGGACATCGCGAAGGACGTCGCGGAGCGTCTTTCCGAGCGCGGCAGTGTCGCGCGAGATCAACCTCGCGCATTGCAGTTCGTCTGGCGCGAGATCGGTACGCGTGTTAAGCCGCACGATGGTCGTCGAATTGGGTTCGACTGGTCAAGGGCGCTTGCAATCGTGGTAATGGTCTCGGCGGTTGGCTGGTGCCTGGCAATGACCGTGTCGTTCATCATCAACCGCTCGCTGATCAACGAAGTCCAAACAGCCGCCGATACCGCCCTGGCCGCCACCCCCGCCACCGCCGCGGCAATACGCGCTCAACTCGCCCTGCAACAACAAATCGACACACTGGAATATCGCCAGCAACATGGCGCACCGTGGTACATGCGTGCAGGCCTGAATCACAACGATCGGATACTCGCTGCGCTCTGGCAGACCTATGCAAGCATCGCGGCGCGCAACCTGCGCGATCCGTCCGCCCATCAACTCGAAGCCACGCTCACGCAACTCGCTCAGTCTCGCGCCGACGCACTGCCCAGCACCGAGGAGCAACAGCGCGACTACGACGCGCTCAAGACGTATCTAATGCTGGCGCAGCCTCAACATGCAGACGCTGCCTACCTCGCCAAGCAGTTGCCGACCACGTGGCCCGCAATCGCCGGCATGAGCACGGGCGAATGGCTCGACACCTCACAACGGCTCGCGTCGTTCTACGCGTCTCATCTGCGCGCGCATCCTGAATGGCGACTCCATGCATCGGATGATCTGACCCAAGCCGCGCGCAACATGCTCGTCAATCAGATCGGCCTGCAGAACTCCGACGACACGCTCTACCAATCCGTGCTGGAGCAGGCGAAGGGCAAATACGCCGATATGTCGCTCGTGACGCTGATCAACGGAGCGGACGCACGCGGCTTATTCACGACGACGCAAACCGTACCGGGCATCTACACGCGCGCCGCATGGGACGGCATGATCGGCGAGGCAATCGACAAGGCCGCCAAGGAAGGGCGCGTGGCGGCGGACTGGGTGCTCGCCGACGAACGCGCCGCGCGCGTGCCGGGCGCGGCGCTCGAAGCGCATCAGGACATCGAGGAAGTGAGGCAGCGCCTGCGCGCGCGCTATTTCGCAAGCTATACCGCCGCGTGGCAGGCGATGCTGAACAGCCTGCAATGGCAGAATGCGACCAATCTAGGCAGCGCGATCACGCAGCTCACGCGCTTGACCGATGCGCAGACCTCGCCGCTGATTGCGCTGATGAAATCGGTTCAGTATCAGGCACAGGCGGGACGTCCCTCGCAAGCGCTCTCGGACACGCTAGTGCGCAAAGCACAGGACCTGATCGGCAACAAGACAGGCATCGCGAGTGCTCAGGAAGTCGATCCGCTGGACAAGCCTTTTGGGCCGCTGCTCGCGCTAATGGGCGAAGACCTCGTAACGGGTACAGAGAACAAGTCGAACAGCAAATCCGGCAAGACTGCGGCCGACTTCAGCGGCGTGAACCTCGCGCACTTCCTGACGGTGGCCACAACTATGCGTCTGAAGCTGCAGCAAATCGCCACCAGCACCGACGCCCAGGCCATGGCGCGTCAAATGGCACAGGCGGTGTTTCAGGGCAAGCTTTCGGAACTCACGCAGGCACGCGACGATGCCGCGCTTACTGCCGCAAGCCTTGGCTCGCAATGGTCGGGCTTCGGCGACGCGCTGTTCTCGCGGCCCCTCGACGTGGCGTGGCAAACCATTCTGCAACCGGCCGCGGCCAGTCTGAACGAGGCGTGGCGCTTGTCGATCGCCGCGCCGTTTGCGAGCAGCTTCAACGGGCACTACCCATTCTCGGACACCGACGCAGATGCCTCGTTTGCCGAGCTAGGTCGCTACATCAAGCCCGACACCGGACTGATCTCGCGCTTTGTGACGACACAGCTCGCAGGCACGCTTCAGCCTGAAGGCAATGCGTGGGCGCCGAACGAACTCGCGCCACAAGCATTGCAGTTCGATCCGGAGTTCCTCTCGGCACTGCGCCAGTTGTCGACGCTCGGCGCGCAGTTGTACGCGCAGGGCGATGCCAGCTACCGGTTCCAGCTCATGCCGCATCCAAATCCGGACGTCACCCGCAATATCCTGAGCATCGACGGCGCGAAGATCGAGTACTTCAATCAATTGGAGACTTATACCTCGATTGTGTGGCCGGCGATCGGGCAAAGCGGCTCCAGCGGCCAGAACGGCCGTGTACAACTGACGTGGGAGTCGCTCGACGCCGGAGCACGCATTGCTTTCGCCGCCAACGGCGACTGGGCATGGCTGCGCTTGCTCGCTACTGCTCAAGTCAAGCCGCTTGACAGCACCACCTATGAGCTGACCTTCAATCAAGGCAACGGTTTTCCTCTGCAGTACGACCTCAAAGCGCAGGTCGGCGCGGGGCCGCTCGATTTGCTCAAGCTGCGCGGCTTCAAGATGCCGCAGCGCGTGTTTCTCGTCGGCAAGGGTGTGATGATGCCCGCCGGCGGACTGTCCTTGCCACCTCTGCCGCCGGAGATGCGACCATGACCGCGCCTTGGAAGCATTCCGCGCTTGAGCACGAGAATCCGTTTCTCGAATACTTCGACGCGGAAATGCGCTACTTGCGCGCCGCATCGGGCGAGTTTGCCAAGGCCCATCCTGATGCTGCCCGTCGTTTGGGTATGCGCTACGGCGAGGTCGGCGACAGCGTGCGCGCCACCTTCGAGGGCTTTGCGCTGCTTATGGCGCGTTTGCGCATGAAGCTCGACGATGGCGGCCCGGAATTCACCGAAGCGCTGATCGACAACATGTACGAGCATGCGGCGCGGGCGATTCCCTCGCTGTCTATCATCGAATGCATGCCGCTTGGACACGGCACCGAGAGCGCGGTGCAGATTCCTGCGGGCGCCGTGGTGCGCTCGGCGCCTGTCGGCCCCGATCGGATAAAGTGTCTCTACCGCACGACGCAGGCCGTCCAGCTACTGCCACTTTCAGTCAAGGACGCGGAGGTTGCGGTGCGCGATGGTGGATGCACGGTCATCCGCGTCACATTCAGGTTGTGGCTGGGCGAACAGCGCGAGGCGACGGACCTGTCGCGCATTCGTCTGTATCTGCACGGCGAGCGGGCCGCCGCGGCCGCGCTCTATGCGGCGCTGACGCGTCATGTCACCTCGATTAGCCTGCGCTTGCCTTCGGTGCGCAATGGCGAGTTACAGCCGCTCGAGGGCGTTCAATTCGAAGGGGCGGGCTTTGGCCCGACTACGCGGCTGTGGCCGGTCACCGAGCCCGAGCGCGACCGCACGCTGGATCGCGAGCAGACACTGCTGGAATATTTCGTGTTCCCGCAAAAATTCCACTTCGTCGATCTGTGCGGCTTCGACGCCTCGATGCTGCCGGCGGGCGAATCGCAGATGACGTTTGAAATCGAACTGAGCGGGCGCGTACCGGGCGATTATCCGGTGTGTCGCGAGAGCTTCCGTCTGTTCTGCACACCAGTGATCAACCTGTTCGAAGTGGATGCGCTGCCGCTGCGACCTACGGACTGGCATGATCGCGAACATCGCGTTCAACCCGGCGTGGCGGGGCACGTCGAGCCGTATCACGTGCTCGCAGTGACCGCCGCAGATCCGGAGGACAGCGCACGTCACGCATATAGCGCCTTCACGAGCTTTCGCCATCGCGGCTGGACGCTGCAGTACGAGAAGCCAGAGCGCTATTTCCATACCGCGATGCGTTTAGGCGTGACGGGCCGGGAGCTTTGGCTGACGCTATCCGGGCAGTTGTGGGAGCGTCTCCACGCGGACGCTGCGCACGATGAGAACCGTCCGCAACCGGATCGCCATCTGACGGTGAGGGCACTGGCGAACAATGGACGCTTGCCGCGCATGGCGCTTTCCGAGGCGACGATCACCGAGACAGTGTCGGGCTTTACCGGTATCGCGTCGGTGCGCAACCTGAGCGCGCCGACGCTGCCGTTGTATCCGCCGCGCCATCACCCGGAGTACGACTGGCGCTTGCTCGGCCATTTCACGGCGGGCGGCGCGAATGAATTGAACATGATCGGGATGGTGGGCGCACCTGCATTTCGCGAGGCGCTGGAGCTTTACGACTGGTCGCCTGACGACAGTACTCAGCGGCGCATCGATGCTATCGAAGACGTGTGGTTGGCCGAGCATGAGTCGGTGGGCAAAGGACATATGCGACGCGAGGTTCGCGTGTACGTGCGCCTCGACGCTAGGGCATTCGACGGGCCGGGTGACGCAGCGCTGTTCGGTGATGTGCTAAGCCGGTTCGTGGGCCGCTATGCAAGTTTTCATCATGCGATGCGGTTGGTGCTGGACGTCGAGGGTAAGCAGACCGTGTATCCGGTGATGGAGTTCGAGGGGGCGCCATTTTGATTCGCGATACCGCAGCGCGTCAATCACTACGGTCGTCGCCCGCGACGTCTGCCGGCGGCTTGCGCAATACCTGTGTTGTCTGGAATTGTGGCGTGGCGCTGCCGGTCGACGACGGCTTCGTCGCACACTGTCCGTACTCGCGTGAGAGACCGCTTCAAGCCGCTCTCCGCACTTCCTTTTCCGCCGCGAACCTGACCACCACAACCAGCCCATGCGGTTCCGCATCCCTTAACACAACCTCCGCGCCGATCCGCGCCGCCACCGTGGCGACGATCGACAAACCAAGACCCGAGCCTTCGGTATCCGTGCCGAGCACGCGATAGAACGGATCGAACACACGCTCCCTTTCTTCCGCCGCAATGCCGGCGCCGGAGTCCTCCACGCGAATGAACGCGCGGCCATCGATCACGCCGGCCGATAAATCCACGCGCCCATCTTCCGGCGTATAGCGGATGGCGTTATCGACGAGGTTCTTCAGCAAGATCGAAAGCTCGGCCTCGGGCACGTCGATCACCACGTCATCCTCCGTACTCGACACGCCGATGTCCAGACGCTTCGCCTCGGCAAGCGGCATCAAATCCTCGAGCACGTTGCGAAAAACTTCCTGTACACGCAGCCTGCTCGGCTTGCCCACGGTCTTGTCCTGCACGCGCGCGAGCGTGAGCAACTGATTGAGCAGCGCACGCGTGCGCGCGAGACCTCGCCGCAACGAGAACAATCGTTCGCGCGCGGCGGCGGGCATCTCCGAGGCGTCGAGGCGCTCGGCTTGCAACGAAAGCGCCGTTAGCGGCGAGCGCAGTTCATGCGCGGCATCGGCGACGAAGCGGCGTTGCATCGCCAGCGAAATGTCCACGCGGATCAGCAGGCGATTGATCGCCACGACGAACGGCGTGATCTCGGAAGGAACCGTATCTTCCGTGAGCGCCGAGAGATCGTGCTCGGGACGCTGATCGAGATCGCCCGCCAAAAGCGCGAGCGGACGAAACATGCGGCGCACGAGCCAATGAAGCGTGATGAGCAAAACCACCGCGAGCGTGCCGAACGGAATGACGGTGGCAAGCGCACTGTTGCGCGCAATCTCGTCGCGCCCCATGGTCTTCTGTCCGACCACGACACGCACGCCGTCTTCGAGCGTCTTCACGATGATCCGCCAGCGCAGGCCAGCCACGTTCGCATACTGAAGGCCGTCCCGCAGGTCGGCGGAGAGCGCGAGCGGCGCGCGTTCATCGAGTGTCTGAATCACGATCTTCGATGCGAAGTCCACACCCGGCACATCGGCAAGCGTTTCGCGGCGCATGACGGCGAGACTGCGCGGCGTCACGAGCGCGGTGATCTGCTTGAGCTGCCCGTCCTGCAACTCGTTCGCCTCGTGAAAAGCCGTCTTGAACGCGATGAAGCCGCCGATGAGCGCAATCGCCACGATCAACACCGACAGCCATGCCGACAAACGAAACTGGAGCGAACGGTTCATGTCTGCTTCGAGACCATCCAGCCCACGCCGCGCACATTCTTGATCGCCTGCGCGCCGAGCTTCTTGCGCAGCGAATGAATCAGGAATTCGACGGCGTTGCTTTCGACTTCCTCATTCCAGCCGTAGATGCGGTCTTCGAGTTCCGTGCGCGAGAGAATGGCGCCGGGGCGCAGCATGAGCGCCTGAAGCAACGCAAACTCGCGGCTCGACAGACGCGTGACGTTGCCCGCGGCCGTGACTTCGCGCGTGGCGGGATCGAGCGAGATGATGCCGTTCGACATGACGGGCGCCGCCTGACCGCTGCGCCGCCGCACCACGGCGCGCATCCGCGCGAGCAGTTCGGACATCTCGAAGGGCTTGAGGATGTAATCGTCCGCGCCTGCATCGAGGCCACGAATACGCTCTTCCACCGCATCGCGCGCGGTGATGATAAGTAACGGAACCAGATTGCCGCCGGCCCGCACCGCGCGCAACACGTCGATGCCGTCCTTGCCCGGCAAGCCCAGATCGAGCAGGGCAACGTCGTAGCTGTGCGTTTCCAGGCTCGTCAACGCAAGCCGGCCGTCACGCACCCAGTCGACAGCGTAGCTGCCGTCCTTAAGGGTGTCTTGCACAGCTTCGCCGATCATGCGGTCGTCCTCGACCAGCAACACCCTCATGCCATTTCTCCGTGAGCTCACCTTCGCCCCCGCGCGCAAAACATCTGCGAAAGGGGCGGCAAAAGCGACTTTACACCGAGTGAGAAGGGGGATGGGGACATCGGCATGGAGGATGCGTCTTCTTGACTGAGTCTGAAGTCTCGAAGCGTAGACTTAGCTGGTGCTTAGGAATAAAAGACCAGGCGAATCGTTTGCTCGATGGGTCATGCCATCCGCGAAAACCCGCATCGCCGCCAATCCTAAGCTTGAGCTAAGTCTCGGCTGCAACGGTGTCGCTCTGCACGGAATCATCGCCCGCCCGTTCGCCCATAAGACAGACATGACCACCACCGCGCCCACGAAAAAAGCCCCGCGACGGCCGCCTTCCGCCGTTCTCGCCCGCCCGTTGGCCTGGGAACATTACGATCTCTCGCAGTCGAATGTCATGTTCGAACGGCTCCCCGCGCCGGGCGAACTCGCGCTCTGGCTCGTGCCTACCGAATTCCGCTTCGTGTCCGCATCGAACGTCGGTCTTTGGCTCACGGTCGCCGAGCGCAAACGCGCGCGCATTCATCCAAACGCGGCGGTGGGACGGCGCTTCGGCGTCGGACGGGCGACGCTTCGGCTGCTGCTTTCCGGGGTGCTCGCGTGCCGGCAACACGAAGTGAAGCTGGAGGAAGGGCCCGAGGAACGCATCGTGGTGGCGAATCTGCGCGATGGCCAGTCGGTCGGCGTCGACATCGCTTATTGCGGTATCTGGATCGTCATTGCGATGGCGGCTGACAGAGTAGGGCTGAAGATAGCGCCGAATCTGTTCGCGCCGCGCGATACGAAGGATTTGTTCGCAGCCGCACGAGCGCGCGCGGAACGCGGTGAGGTGCGATCGCTGCAAGAGCGGGCCGCGCAGGAGACGACATGGCATACGCTTCCGCTGCTCTTGCCGGGCGAAGCGCGTGGCGCTGTCGTGCTCGAAAGACCGTTCGAACGCGTGCGAGCGTTTGGCTGGGAGCGTCCGTTCGATGCAATCTGATCATCGGGGCTAAGCGTCCGCTAAGGAATCGATTGTTATTCTGCGGAGACTCACGGCTCTCACGGAATACTTCGACATGCAAATCAATACGGAAACGCAGGACCGACACGACCTCAAGGTACCCGCCGTCACGCTCGGCTTCTGGCTCATCAAGATCGCGGCGACGACGCTCGGCGAGACGGGCGGCGATTGGGTCACGATGTCGCTGAATCTCGGCTATCTGGTGGGCTCCGCGATTTTCGCGATCCTGTTCGTCGGCTTCGTCATGGCGCAGGTGCGGGCGAAGGGCTTCCATCCGTCGTTCTACTGGATCACCATCGTCGCGACCACGACGCTCGGAACCACGCTCGCCGACTTTGCCGATCGCTCCGTTGGGCTCGGTTATCCGGGCGGCGTCTCGTTGATCGTCGTGTGCCTGGTGCTGTGCATCTTTCTTTGGTATCGCGTGGAAGGAACGGTCGCGGTGTCGAGCGTGACCACACCGCGCGCCGAATGGTTCTACTGGATCACGATCCTGTTCTCGCAAACGCTGGGCACCGCCGTCGGCGACTGGCTCGCAGGCGACGATCGCGGCGGCCTCGGCCTCGGCTACGAAGTGAGCGCGCTGATTTTCGGCACGCTGCTGCTTGCCGTGTGCCTGATGTACTTCTTTACGCAGATTTCCCACACGCTGCTCTTCTGGCTCGCGTTCGTGCTGACGCGGCCGCTCGGCGCCACGCTGGGCGATTTCTTCGATAAACCCGTCGACCAGGGTGGACTCGCTTTCAGCCGCTTCACGGCTTCGGTCGTTCTCATCGTGGCCATGGTCGCGGCTGTGTGGATCACGGATCGAGTCGATAAGCGCAAGGCAGCGGCGTATCCGTGACCTGAGTCACGCAAAAAAGAATTTTGACGCGCTATCATCCGGGAAAACCCGTATTTGTCCGAGTGCCGGCGATCCCGGCCGACGACGAATCGGCATTGTCCCTTTGCATCGGCGCCGGCCAAAAGCCGTGTCCGATCTCCGACCGGATGTCGACCCATGATTGCGATCGTCTTTCGACGAGCGGCTGACCGCCTGCTCGTAGCAGATCCCGGCCTCGCGCGCTTCGTCACGGCGCTTCGTGCGACGCTCGCCACGTTGATTAGCGCCTTCATCTGCATCGAAGTGGCCGCGCGATTCGGGTCACCGCCGGTGGTCGCCGGACTAGCCGTGCTGTTCTGCATGATCGCCCCGCTGTTTTTGCGCGATCACACGCTGCGAGGCTGGTTAGTCTCCCTCTCTTCCCTCTATCTCGTCGCCGTATCGAGCTTTGCCACGGCGGCCGCGCTCGATGCCGTGCCGTTCGTCGCCGATGCGGTGTTCATCGCGCTGCTTTTCGCCGGCATGCTGGTGCAGGCTTGCGGACCTCGAGCGCTTGGCAGCGCGCTGATCGGCATCGTGGCTTTTTACTTTGGCGTGTATCTGCATCCATCGGCGAACGAGGCTGGTTTGATCCTCGCGCTGTCGATGGTGGCGCCGTGCGTGATCGTGTGCGTCGCGCGCGGAATCGTGCCGCAACGCCGTATCGCCGCAATACAACTGGCGATTCGCACCGTCGCCTTGCGCGCAAGAGACGTGCTCCGCGAAACGCACCGCGCGGGGCGCATGCACACGGCGTTGTCCTCGATAAACGAAGCGGCCATCGCCTTCGAAGACCGGCTCGCGCTTCTAGACCCGGACGACGCCAGCGCGCTGCGCGAAGCGCTCGTGGAACTCGAAGTCGCCGCAGGCCAATATGTCTTCGATGCAACGAGCCGCCCCGCACGCGAAAGCGCCTTCCGCTCGGCGATTGCGAAGCTCGAAGGCATCGAGACGACGGATTCGAAGCGCAAGAACGCGCCGCCGCCGCGCAAGAGAATCGACATGAGCCAGCTACGCACGAGCCTTTCGTGGCTGCCCGCCTTGCGCACGGGCGCGGCAGCGCTGATGGCCATGCTCGCGGGTCACGTGCTGTCGTCGGAGCGCTGGTTCTGGGCCGTCATCACGGTGTTCGTCGTGTTCCTCGGTACGCGTTCGCGCGGCGACACGCTGTATCGCGCCATGCAGCGCATTGCCGGAACACTCGCGGGCGGACTGGTCAGCGCGCTTCTGGTGACGAGTCTGCACGATCAGCCCGCCGCGATTGCAGCCGCCATGCTGCTCTGCGTTTTCGGTTGGGCGTACTTCATCATGAGCGCATACGGGCCGGGCGTGTTCTTTATCACCGTGCTCGTGGGTCTGGTCTATGGCGGTCTCGGCCTTGCCGTGCAACCGCTCGTCGAACTGCGGATCGAAGAAGTGGCCATAGGATGCCTCGCCGCCTTGATCGCCGCGTTCACCGTCAAGCCGCTCGATACCACGAGCCATATCGAGGCGCGCTTCGTCGGCGTGGTCGATGCCTTGATCGAAGGCGTGAGCGCGGCTTCAGCCAATGCGGATGAAAACCAGGGACGGGCCGCCGCCGCGGTCAGAGCGCTGGATCGTCAATGGCACGACTTCCGCGTTGCATTGCGTCCGCAGCGCGTCTTTGTTTGGGAGCCGCGTTACGAGCAGATCGCCGGAGCCTTGCAGTGCTGCGTCCACAACGTGCGCGCCATGCTCAGCGAGCGCTCCGATACGCGACAGGATGCAGGCAGCGAACACAGCTTCGGCTCGGTGATGGCGCGGCCGGAAAGCGTACGCGCGCGTTATGCACGGCCGATACGTAACACGCTGCCTATCGATACCCGCACCAGCGATGCGCTCGTCTCGCTCGATGGCGCCGTCGCGATGCTTGCGTCACGCATTCGCGATGCGCAAGCCAGCCGCGATATCTCCGTCACGTGGCGCACGCTTGCTTCGTTACGGGCGCGAATCGGCTTCCATTGAGGCAGACGGCACGTGCGGTTAATTGTCGAGATAAGGCGCGAGGTCTCGCGTCGCATCCGCGAATTTGGCGCTCAGATAATCGAGCAGCGCACGCACGCGCGGGGCCATGTACTGACGCCGCTGAAACAACGCATGCACGGGCGTGTCGGGGCAACGCCATTCGGGCAGCAGAACCTCGAGCCTGCCAGCCTGCAGATCCGCGCCGATGTCCCATATGGACTTCATCGCCACACCGTGTCCTTCGAGCGCCCATTGCCGCGCGAGTGCGCCATCGTTCGTCTCGCGTGCATGCGTGAGCGGCGCGGTGAAATTCTCGCTGTGGGCGTCGCGCATGAAACGCCATTCGTTCGCCACGCCAGCAGCTGAACTCAGCAAAATGAAGCGATGCCGAGCGAGCGCCGCGACGTTCTCTGGCCTGCCATGCGCCTCGATATAAGCCGGTGACGCGCATAGCGTGCGACGGTTCGGAGCCATGCGCTTAGCGATCATCGTGCTGTCGGCGGGCACGCCGAAACGGATCGCGAGGTCGATATCGTCGAGTAGCAAATGCGACAGCGAGTCCGACAACACCAACGCAATGCTCACCTCGGGATGCATCTCGTTGAAGGCGTCGAGCCATTGCGTGAGGACATGGCGGCCGAAATCCGACGTGGCCGAGACGCGCAACTTGCCGCTCACCACGGCGCGTCCGGCGTGCAGCGCGGCGTGGGCGTCGTCGAGTGTTTGCAGCGCGTGCTGGCAGTGCGACAGGTATGTGCGGCCTTCGTCGGTCAGTCTCAGACTGCGCGTGGTGCGCTCGAAGAGTTGCACGCCGAGCGCGCTTTCGAGTCGCACGAGCCGCGCGCTGGCCGCAGCCGGCGATAGATCGAGCTTGCGGCCGGCCGCCGAAAGACTGCCAAGCGCCGCTGCTTCGACGAAGAGCCGGATGTCACCCAGGTTATCCACGCGCTGCCGCTCCAGGTTTGGTAGGTGGGACGATCGCGCCGAGGTGCGCGTGGGTATCATACCCGCGCCCTTATTTGCTCACCACGCCGAGTTGCTGCAGGAACGCGAGGTTGTCTTCGAGATGCCAATTGTCGGTAATCTTGCCGTCGCGGATACGGTAGATATCGGTCGCGATGAAATCCACCGGTTGTCCGTTGCCCTGCACGCCGTTGAACGTGCCGGTGAAATGGCCCGTGAAGTGCAGATGCGTGACGACGCGGTCGCCCGTGACGATCATCTGTTCGACCGAAGCGTGGACGTCCGGCACGGCTGCATGAAACGTTTTCGATGCAGCCAGCGGCCCGGCAATGCCTTGCGGGCGGCCGGGCGGCAGCGTGCGGTCCGTGAAGTCGTCGGCGAGCGCGGCGCGTGCCTGAGCTTCGTCGCCGGTAGTCCAGAACGTGTCGTAGGTGCGGGCCGCGTGAATCTGCCGCGCCGCCTGCTGCTTCGACAGAGTTTTGTCGACGATAAGCGTCTGCGGCTCGACGAGGTTATCGGCAGCGGACGCCGGCAGCGCACTTGCAACAAGTGCTGCACCAAGGGCAGCGGACACGATACGTAAGAGCGACATGATGTTCTCCGTGAATGGCTGTTCGTATGAGGTTTAAGCGGCGCAACGCGGACTTTGGTTATTGCTTGCAATGCGCCTTGCATGAAAGCCATTCTGCGTTCCTCGATGTCGCTTGATAATGGGTCTGCCTCTTGAATGATTCTTCAGCGAAACCAAAAAGTGCCGCGCGTCTTCAAGCCTTCGCGGCTGGCGGATAAATCGTGATGCCGAAGCGCGACGCGGCCTCGCGCATGCGGGCCTTGTCCGCGTCGGTCGGGTCGTGCGGGACGACCTGGCCGCTTTGCGCATCGGCACAAGCATCGACGAAGCGGTCGAAGCCTGCGGGCGTGCAGATCACGAGATAACGGGCTGTCTGCGCCCCGGAATTGATGAGCTGATGCTGCGAGCCACGCGGCAGCACCACGGTCGAGCCAGCCAGCAAGCGATGCCGCGTACCATCGACGATGGCATCCAGTTCGCCTTCCAGCATCAGCAGCGTCTCTTCCTCATTCTCGTGACGATGCATGGGCGTGGCGCGTCCGGCAGGCGAGAACATTTCCAGCATGCAGTAAGCATCGTCCGTATGATTGCCGGACACGAGCAGGCGAGCGCGGGAACCGCCGAAATCGTATTCGACCGGGTTATCGTTCAACATGAACATGAAAAATTCTCCATATAGTTCGTATGACGTACTAATGAGACATGAGCCGAAATCGCTCTCACCGCGCTACTCTAAGCGAATATCGGCCATGCATTGGGGGCAGCCGTGCCACGTCTTTCACGCTAATCTGTCGCGAATGACGCCATGAAGAATCTCAGCCAGTTCGTTAATTTTTCTGCTGTCGCGCGCCACGGCAGCTTTGCGCAAGCAGCACGTGAACTCGGGCTTGCGCCTTCATCCGTGGCGAAAAGCGTCGCACGCTTAGAAAAGGATCTCGGGGCGCGGCTTTTTCACCGGACCACGCGCGCTGTCACGCTCACCGAAGAAGGACGCGCGCTGTTTGCGAAAAGCGCGCGCTTGCTCGAAGAAATCGAAGCGCTCGATCTGGACTCTGTCAGCGACAACGACGAGCCCGCAGGCGTGCTGCGCATTGGCGCTCCGATAGGCTATGGCGTGCGTGTCGTGTTGCCGGTGCTCGCGCGTCTGCGCGAACGTTATCCGCTGCTCGAATTCGATCTGCGTCTTTCCGATGGACGCGTGAGTCTCACCGACGAAGGACTCGATGCGTCGATCCGCTTCGGCGAGCTCGAAGACTCGTCGCTGATTGCGCAAAAGATCGACGAGCAGGCGCTCGTGTTGTGCGCGAGCCCGACGTACCTCTCGCGGCACGCAAGAATTCGCGCGGTGAGGGACCTCGAAGATCACACGTTGATTGCGTTTCGTCTGCCGACGAACGGGCGCGACCGGCCGCTCGAATTCATCGAGAACGGAGAAAAGGTATCGGTGGAATCGCAAGCGCCGTTTCGCATCAGTCACGGCGAGGCGCTGGCGGAGGCCGCGTTGCTCGGTATCGGTCTTGCGCAGATGCCCGAGTTTTTCGCGCGTCAGTATCTCGCGGCGGGCGCGCTCGTCGAAGTGCTGGCGAGTTGCCGCCCCGCGCCGCTTGTCGTGAATCTCGTGCTGCCGGGCTCGCGTGTGCGGCCCGCGCGGGTACGCGCGTTGGTCGAAGCATTCACGGCAAGTGCCTGACGCGCAAAGCCTCAATGGCCCGTTTCGCGCTTGCTCTGCTCGGCGACGGTGAGAATGGCTTCGGGCATGACCTCGAGGCGCGCCTTGGGAATGGGGTCGCCGCTTTCGTCGGAAAGACCGTAGCTGCCTTCCTCGATTTTTTGCAGCGCGCGCTGGATGTCGGCGATACGCAAGTCGTTCACGTTGCGCAGTGCCTGATTCGATACGTATTGCTCGCGTCGCTGTGCGTCGTCTTCGTATTCCTCGGCTTCGGCGCCTTGTTCTTCCTGTAGATTTCGCTCGCTCGCAATCGTGCCTTCTTCGTTGCCGAGCAATTCGCGCTGCAATGCTTCCAGACGTTCGCGCTGCTTTGCGATGAACTCGTCACTCAAGCCGTTTTCGTCGGTGGCCATGATGGTGCCTCGAGTAAGTGTTCATCAAACGTACGCTTCGGCAGTCGGCATTGTCAAGGCAACTTGTTCGTGGCCGTGCTCCGACAAAAGCAGGGCCGCTCAGGTCTCGCTCCACATGCGCAGCAGATTGTGATAGCAGCCGACGAGCGTTCGCTTTGCGGCTTCATCGCCTTGCGTGGCGTTCAGGCGTTGAATGGAGTTGTCGAGATCGAAGAGGAGGGCGCGTTGAGCGTCGTCGCGCACGAGGCTTTGCGCCCAGAAGAAGCTCGACACGCGTGCGCCGCGCGTCACGGGCCGTACTTGATGCAGGCTCGTCGCGGGATAAACGATCGCATGTCCCGCGGGCAATTTCACTTCCTGCACGCCATACGTGTCTTCTATGACGAGTTCGCCGCCATCGTAGTCTTCGGGACGGGACAGGAAGAGCGTGACGGAGACGTCGGTACGCACGCGTGCGCCATGACCCGGCACGATACGGATTGCGCCATCGACATGACTGCCGAAGTGCATGCCGCCTTCGTAGCGATTGAAGAGCGGTGGATACACGCGATTGGGCAGCACCGCGCTGATGAAGAGCGGATGCCGTTCGAGCGCGCCGACGATGGCGTCGCCCATTTCATGCGCAATGGGCGAGCCTTCCGCGATCTGCCGGTTATGTTTGACCGGCGCGCCCTGATAGCCAGCGGTTGCGCGGCCGTCGACCCATGAGTCTGTAGCGGCTTCAAGCCGTGCGCGCATGGCGGCGGCATCTTCTGGCGTGAGAACGCCGGGTATGGAGAGGATCATCGTTCTGGCTTTTCAACTGCGCGCGCCGCGCCTTGGTTCGGCGTGGCGCGCGCAGGCACATCAACGGAAGCGGTAATTCAACGTCGCGAGGAAGGTGCGGCCGTAGCCCGGCACCGCGCGTCCGCCATCCGACGGGATCAGCGCGTCGTAGTAACGCTTGTCCGTCAGATTCAGCACGTTGAACTGGATATCGTAACGCTTCTGATGATAGGCGGCCATCGCGTCCCAGCGCACGTATCCGCCCACCTGAACGAGATTGTTGTTCGCTGCATAGCGCGAGGACACATACGAAGGCCCGCCGCCGATCTGCCATGCCGGCGTGAAGTCGTAGGTCGTCCAGAAGTTGAGCATGTGATGCGGCGTGTTGGCGAGCGTGTTGCCGGTCGTGCCGTCGAGCGCCTTCTGCACGGTGCCGTCCATGTAGGTGTAGCCGCCGAACATCTGCCACTGCTTCGTGATGTGGCCCGCGACGCCCAACTGATAACCGCGCACGCGGACGTCGCCATCGAGCGTGTATTCGCCGGTCGAAACCTGCGTGCGAGCGTTGGTCTTCTCGATGTTGAAGAGCGACTGCGTCACCGAAAGGCCGCCGTTCAGCAAGTCCCACTTCGAGCCGACCTCGTAAGAACGGTTCTTTTCAGGCGGCGTGTTCTGCTGATTGTTGGTGAGCGTCAGTGCTTCGAGCGACGGGTTGAACGACGTCCCGTACGACACGTAATACGATTGCCAGTCGGCCGGCTGCCACACCACGCCGGTACGCACGCTCGTGAAGAAGTTGGTCTGCGTGGCGTAACCGGGCGCGTTGATCGAATTGTTGATCGACGCTTCATAGCGGTCCCAGCGCACACCGCCAATCCACTTCCAGTTCTCGCCGATGGACACCGTATCGTTCAAATAAAGACCAATGCCGTTCGCGCTCGACTCGGCCAGATTCGTCGCGACTTCACGATAATTCGCCGGGCGCGGCACGTATGCCGGATCGACAAGCGGCACGATGGCGAGCGTATTCGAAGGCAGGCCGGGCGTGGTCGCCGTGAAGCTCTGGTTGCTGTAGGTCTCGTGACTCAGATCGACGCCGACGAGCATGTCGTGCTTCAGGAAGCCGGTTGCGAACTTGCCCTGAAGATCGGTCGTGTTATAGACCGAGTGATCGTTGATGTTGCGGTCCTTGCCCTGCAGCCGCACGAATAGCGACGACAGCGGCAGTGCCGTGTAGTTGCCGTTCGCAAGCGCGGTCGAGGTTCCGAGCGGACCCGTCAGCACGGCTGCTGCGTTGGTCGCGCGCGCCTCGGTGCTGTAGTGGCTGAACTGCGTCTGGTTGCGCAACGTGAACATGTCGTTGAAGCGATGTTCCACACGCGCGTTCACCGTCTGCACGTCCTGGATCGTGCGGTCGTCCGTGAAGCCGTAGAAGGTTTTCCTATCGACCGGCGCGGGATGGCCGTTCAGCGGCGGAATGCCATAGTCGGGCTGATCGTAGTTATGCTGGATCAGCGCGGACAAGGTCACCTGCGTAGGCGTACCGATGCCGAACTTCACTTCCGGGGCCACGCCGTAATCCTTGTTCTTCATCTGATCGCGGGTCGAACCGAGATCCTGTCCGAACGCGTTGATACGGAACGCGGAGGTATCCGTGAGCGGCTGGTTGATGTCGACCGTGCTGCGATAGCGGTCGTGCGTGCCCGCTTGCACGGAAACATCGGCGCGAGGCTTCAGGTTCGGCTGCTTGCTGACCTGATTGATGACGCCGCCCGTGGAACCGCGCCCGAAGTACAGCGACGACGGGCCATACAGCACGTCGATGGATTCGAGATTGAAGGTATCGCGATAGTACTGGCCGCGGTCGCGAAAGCCGTCGAGATAGATGTCGGTGCGCGCCGTGAAGCCGCGCAGGTTGATGTTGTTGCCGATCTGGCCGCCTTCGGCCGCGCCGAGGGTTACGCCCGGCACATTGCGCAAGGCGTCGGAAAACGAACTCACCGCTTGCGATTGCAGCACTGCTTTCGGCACGACCACGACGGCCTGCGGAATGTCGCGCAGCGCCGTCGGAACCTTGGCGCCGACGCTCGAGACTTCCGGCTGGAAGTCGGCTTGCTGATCGGCCTGTCCCGTGACCTTGACCGCCGGCAGCGCGGCGGTTTCCGGTGCGGATGCGTTGCTCACCGGGGCATCGGCCTGGGTCGTCTGCGTCACTTGCGGGGCGGTTTGCGCGTAAAGCGGCGCCGCAATCGGCGCAACGGTAAACGCGGCCAACGCCGCGGCAAGCGGTGTTTTCCTCAACATGTCGTTCCTCAAATTTTTTCGACCGCATGCGTGTCGCTGACGCATGCGCAATTGACTTGTTATTGGCTCGGCATCCACGAATCAGAAATAAGCCCTTAATTCAGGTGAATGCGAATCACTATCATTACACAAAGGCCGAAATATTTGGAAAGAATTTCACAATTCCAGGGAACTTTTTCCGAAATGGTCAGGCGAATGTAAGGGTGCGTACAGTGCCTGTACTAAATGCGTAAGAAGCAAAACGCCCGCAACGCGCGGCGCTGCGGGCGTGAATGCGGGCCAATCAGCGACGGCATCCTTTTTCGAGAACGATGGTTTCGAACAACTCGTAGTCCGCGGTGGGCGTTTGGTCCGCGCCTGGCGCGTGGTAGTAGTTCATCGTGATCGATGTCTTGCCGCCATGCTCGCCCGGATCGCAATCGAAAACGGCGATGCCGTAGCCCGTGCCCGTATCGCGTTGCGCGGACCAGATGGCGTCTTCCACCGCATCCGCGACAGGACGCACGAACGTGCCCGCCGTCGCGCCCGGAATGGGCCGGTTGCGTTTCGTGAAGACCTGCGCTTGCGGATTGCCCGTGCCCGCGTCCGTGCCGTAGACGTCGAGCGGCGCGCTGGTGCCGCCGCCGCCGAGAATCAGATGGACCGTGCCGTGCGAAGTATCGATAGGATCGTTCGCGCGATGCGCTGTCATCACCGGACGCGGTTGCAAGGTGTCGACGCGTTCGCCGGTCGTCGCATCGCGGCCTGCGTGATGATTGCAACCGCGCACGGGATGGCTGCGCTCGTAATCGTGATCGTGGCCGCACAGCACGAGGTCCACGCCGTATCGGTCGAACAAGGGCAGCCATGCTTCGCGAATGCCCTTGTCGGAGCCATTGCCCGTCTTCGACGAACTCAGCGCGTCCTGATGCATCTGCACGATGATCCAGTCGATGTCGTCGTCGCGCGACGCATCGCGCAGCGTCTTTTCGAGCCAGCGCGTCTGCTCGCCCTGACTGTAGCCGCGAATGTAGAACGACGTGCCCGGTTCGATGGCCGGTTTGCCCGTGCTCGCGGCCGGCACGAGCGGAGCGGGACCGGCGACGAATGCGGCGGCATCCTGATACACGACGTCGTCGGCATCGAGCGAAACGAACAGCGCCGAACTCACGCGGAAGCTATACCAGCGCCCCGGAAACTGCGTGCCGTTGTCGGGCAACGTGTAGCGCGTGAGATAGGAATCGAAGCCCTGGCGGCCGTTGTTGAACTCGACTTCGTGATTGCCCGGACAAGGCATCCACGGACGATTCGCGGCAGAGACCTGCGCGTTATTGCCGAAGTCGCGCCACACTTCAGGCTGATGAGCGGCGTTGAGATTCGCGTAGCAGAGATCGCCGTTGAGCAAGTGAAAGAGCGGGTCGAAACGTTCCACAGCTTGCACCGCGAAACGGCTTTGCGGCGACGACAACACCCAGCCCGTGTTCGGCGTCGCGAGGTCGCCATAACTCGTGAAGCGGAACTTGCGACGGCCGCGCGGCGCCGTGCGAAAGCTCGCGCTGAAAGGCTGGGCCGCGTTGCTGTCGTTATCGGCGGTGACTTCGTAGTGATACGTCGTGTCCGGATGAAGGTCGCCAAGACGCGCATGATACGTGCAGACAATCTCGCCGTTCAGACCATCGGTATAAGTGCGTTGTACGCCGTGAATCACGCTTGCATGACCTTCGTGCGTTCTGATGCGAACACGCGGATGCACGGCCTGCGCAAGCGATGCCCAGCTCACGACGATTTCGCGCGTCGGGTCTTGGCCCCAAGTCAGATGCACTTGTTCGGGCGTGCCATCCGGGCCGGGCGATGCCGCGTTCGCCGTCGCGCTCATGACATTGGCCGCGGTGGCTATGCCGGACGCACCGGCGAGCTTGAGAAAGCCTCTGCGCGATGCAATAGATGCGGAGTCTTGCGGGTTCTTCGTTACCATGGACGGGCCGTCTCCTCGTTTGATCAGGACGCGATGTGTCCGGAGACATTATTACTATCGGTATGACCCGGCTATGACAAACGGCCTGCACGACCGGCTTAGGTGAAAACAGGAGCGAAGAATGGCAAGCAACGAGTACGTGGTGTTCAAGGGAAAGGTAAGGCTTGGCGTTCCCTTTCTGGACGGTTACAAAGGCGACCCGCACTATGTGATCGTAAGCGACGACGAGAAGGGCAACGAGTTTCGCATCGTCACGAACGTGAAGTCGGATAGCTCGCTGACGGGTCCTGCGGGGTACCTCGTGTTGTATGTGCTGAATCAGAACTTCGACAACGCGATCACGGCAGACCTCGCGAAACTGAATGCGGGCGTCACCACATCGAGCTTTCCTAAACTCGACTACGTGCACGAAGAAGGCCTCGTCGATCTAAGCGCCATGCGTCCGATTCCGCTCGACACGGCAAGCGAGCACAACGACATCAACGCGCTCGTCAACGAGATGCTGCAGCTCGATATGTCAGCCGATCCGGTGAACTATGTTTATCCGACGCCGAGCTACAAGGATGAACGGCGTGGCTGGAAACCAACGAAGGACGTCACGGTTTATGGTTTCGGCTTTCTCTTTCAGCCGGGAGAAGACGGGCTTCACGAGACGCATATGAATCAGGGCAATCCAAAGCCCATGAAGGGTAGCCACGTGAAGGATCATTCGAATGAAAACGGTGTGTCGCAGGATGGTGCCGTGATCGTCGAAGTGGATGGCAAGTATCAGGCGCTCTTCGTGGCGTTTCAAACGCAACTCGTGCCGACAGATAATCGCGGCTTTCCGATTCCGGGCGAGTCGCATCCCATACTCGACTGAACTCAGCATGCGAATTCATCCTGCCATACCGATCATCCGCATCTTTGCCGTCGATCGGGCCAAGGAGTTCTATCTCGACTTCCTCGGCTTCACGCTCGAATGGGAGCATACGTTCGGCGAGAACTTTCCCCTCTACGCGCAGATCAGGCGCTCGGACCTCACGTTGCACTTGAGCGAGCATCATGGCGATGCAACACCCGGTTCGACCATCTTCGTGCCGATGGAAGATATCGATACGTTGCATCGCGAGCTGGAAGCGAAGGCGTATCGATATGCGAAGCCCGGCGTCGAAACGGTGGACTGGGGACGCGTGATGGAAGTCGCCGATCCGTTCGGCAATCGCATTCGGTTCTGCGAACTGGCGAAGAACTGACGGCAATCCCAGGCTACACGGCCAACGCCGCCACGATCACTTGCGGCAGTGCGAGCAAACGCTGCGGCGCGAGCAGCAGCTTTGCCTCGCGGATGCCTGCGCCCATCACGATGCGATCGCGCTCCATCACGGACGCCTCCACGAGCACGGTCATCGACTCAGGCAAGCCAAACGCGGTGATGCCGCCGTACTCCATGCCCGACAACTCCGTGGCCGCTTCGCGCGACGCGAACGAAATACGTTGCGCGCCGAGTTCGCGTTTGACCGCGCCGTTCACGTCGAGCCGGCGCGTCGCCAGCGTGACGATAGCGGCGAACTGTTCGCCTCCGTCCTTCTTGAAGCGCACGACGATGGTGTTCGCGCAGTCGTCGAGATCGATACCGAAGCGCGCGCTGCAGGCGGCGGTATCGGAGGCGTCGTCGGGCACGCGAAACACATCGACGTTTGCGCCGTTCAGCGACGCGAGCACGGATGCGGGCAGGCGCGCGGCCGCTTCGTCGGCGGACATGATGTCGAGATTCAGAGCGTAATCGGCTTGTGGCGTGTTCATGAGCGTTCGATAAAGAGGCTTCAGGCAAAGGCCCGAAGTGCCGAAAAAAAGCCAAGCGTAACCGAATCCAGTGAGCCGCGCAGCGCTGCAACCATGCTGGAAGCATCGACCGGATATACTTGTCCCTCGTGGAATCGAATGCGAACAGGCAAGCAAGCCGCGTTCGCGCTCGAAAAGATATCTTTGTTCAGGGGCTGGAATGAGTCGATCGACGGTCACGTACCGGGGCTATGAGCTGGTTATCAAGAACGCGTCCAACGGTGTGGCGCAATGTTGGGCGTGGAAGGATCAGAAGGCCGCGTTCAAGGAAACCGGAGAGACGCTCGACGACGCCGAACGCACCGTGCGTGCGGCGATCGATGCGGAAATGGGACCGGCGACCGGCGCGGGAGATGCGGCAGTGGACGCCTACATCGCGGCGTTCAAGGCTATCTTGCCCGTCAGCGAAGGGCAGCGGAAGATGCTCGTCGCGCACTATCAGGCGCCCGCGCGCACCATCACCGCCATGCAGTTGGCCAAGGCCGCAGGCTATGCCAGCTATCGCGGCGCCAATGTGCAATACGGCAATCTGGGCAAGCTCATTTACGAGCAGCATCCTGTGGACCTGCCGCGCCGTCCGCGCGACAACTCGCTCATCTTTACGTATGCCATAGCCGATCCCGGCGCGGTGGCGGCTGGCAGCGTGCTCGAAGGCTATACCGAAGAGCACGAAGCCGAATGGAGTTGGCCAATGCGCGCGGCAGTCGCACAAGCGCTGGTCGCATTGGGCATCGTAAAGGCCTGAGGCGCATGACCCACGCATGATCAAACTCTGCCTGCTCGATTTCGACGGAACGTTGTGCGCCACGCATGACGCAATTCGCACCTGCATCGAATTGACCTTCGATCATTACGGTGTGGAGCGGCCCGATGCCGCGCGCGTCGAGCACGTGATCGAAGCGGGCGTGGTCATGTCCGAGGCCATGCGGCAGCTCATGGGCTCGCGTCTGAGCGTGGCTCAAGCGGATGAATGGGCTGCCACGTATCGCGCGTATTACGTCGAACGTGGACTGCAACATACGCAGCTTTTCGCCGATGTCGAACGCGTGCTCACGGAGTTGCAGACCTTGGGCGTTGCCCTGGTGATCACGAGCAACAAGGCGGAAGCGTCGGTGAAGAAGGCAATCGATCATTACGGGATCGCCCACTTCTTCGACATGCTCGTATGCGACCCGCCCGGCTTGCCGAAGAAGCCGGATGCAGCGTGTTACGAGCAACTTATCGCGCCTCGCTATCCGCATGTTCCCCGAGGTGAGATTGCCGTCGTCGGCGACACGCAAGCGGATCTGGGCCTTGCACGCAACATCGGCGCCATTGCTTGCTGGGCCGCGTATGGCTACGGCGACAAGGCGCGTTGCACGGCGATGGAGCCGGATATCGTATTGCAGGGCTTCGGTGAACTGGTTGAGAAGCTGAAAGCTTAAGCGCGCGATGAACCTCGGGCGAAGCCGCGCGCATCGCCCAAGTTTGCCGATTTTCGATAACTCCCCGGTTTTTGAGCCGCTAGGATGGCCTTCGACGAGGCCTTCCAAGAGCGAGCCGCCCATGAGCTTTACCGAAACGATCGGCGTGCGCACCTACCGCTTCGCCGACCTTAAAACCCTGCTGGCAAAGGCAAGCCCTTTGCGCTCGGGCGACCAACTTGCGGGCGTGGCCGCAACGAGCGAGGAAGAACGTGTCGCCGCTAAACTAGCGCTGGCGAACGTGCCCTTGCAAAGGTTCCTCGAAGAACCGCTCATTCCCTACGAGCAGGACGAAGTCACGCGGCTGATCGTCGATGAACACTCGCGCGAGGCCTTCGCGGACATCGCGCATCTCACCGTCGGCGATTTCCGCAACTGGCTCTTGAGCCACACGACCGATACCGCCGCGCTCGAACGCATCACCTTTGGTCTCACGCCTGAAATGATCGCGGCCGTGTCGAAGCTGATGCGCAATCAGGACCTCATCGCGGTTGCACGCAAGCGGCCGGTCGTGACGCGCTTTCGCAATACCATTGGTTTGCCGGGGCGCATGTCGGTGCGTCTGCAACCGAATCATCCGACCGATGACGTGAAGGGCATCGCGGCATCCATGCTCGATGGCCTGATGTACGGTTGCGGCGATGCCGTCATCGGCATCAATCCCGCCAGCGACAATCTTGCCGCGATCACGACCCTGCTCGTGATGATCGACGAGTTTCGCGAGCGCTTCGGCGTACCGACGCAGTCCTGCGTGCTCACGCATGTGACCAACACGATCACGGCCATCGAGAAGGGCGCGCCTGTTGATCTCGTGTTTCAGTCGATTGCGGGCACCGAAAAGGCCAATACGAGCTTCGGCATTTCGCTCGCGTTGCTGCAGGAATCGTTCGAAGCCGCGCGCTCGCTCAAACGCGGCACCGTGGGCGACAACGTGATGTACTTCGAGACGGGACAGGGCAGCGCGCTGTCGGCGAACGCGCATCATGGCGTCGATCAACAGACCTGCGAAGTGCGCGCGTATGCCGTCGCGCGCAAGTTCGAACCGCTGCTCGTCAACACGGTGGTCGGGTTCATCGGTCCCGAGTATCTTTACGATGGCAAGCAGATCATGCGCGCCGGTCTCGAAGATCACTTTTGCGGCAAGCTGCTCGGCGTGCCGATGGGCTGCGACATTTGCTACACCAATCACGCCGAAGCGGACCAGGACGACATGGACAGCCTGCTCACGTTGCTCGGTGTCGCGGGCATCAACTTCATCATCGGCGTGCCGGGCGCGGACGATGTCATGCTCAACTATCAAAGCACCTCGTTTCACGACGCGCTCTATGCGCGCGAAGTGCTCGGCCTGCGCCGCGCGCCCGAGTTCGAAACCTGGCTCGAAACGATGCAGATAGCCAATGCGCGCGGCGCATTGATCGATTCGGCGACGCGTCAGCCCTTGCTCGAAGTATCGCGCGAATGGATGGGGGCCGCATGAGCGATACGCTCGTCAAGAACCCGTGGCAGTCGTTGCGGCAATTCACGAACGCGCGCATTGCGCTCGGCCGCGCGGGCAGTGGCATGCCGACCGAACCGTTGCTTGCGTTCAATCTCGCGCATGCGCAGGCGCGCGACGCCGTGCATCATCCCCTCGATGTCGACGCACTTCGCGCGCGTCTTGCCGATGCCGGCTTTGCGAACGTCGTCGATGTGCATAGCGCGGCGCCGGATCGCGCGCATTATCTGCGTCGCCCCGATCTTGGCCGCCGTCTCGCCGATGAAAGCCGCGCATTGCTCGACGCAACGTGTGCACGAGACCATGACGTGCTCTTCGTGATCGCGGACGGCTTGTCGGCGTTCGCCGCATCGAAGCAGGCCGTGCCTTTCTTGCAGGCGATTCGTTCGAGACTCGACGACTGGAACATCGGACCTGTCGTGATCGCGCGGCAAGGACGCGTCGCGCTCGCCGACGAGATCGGCGAAGTAATGCGCGCGCGTATCGTCGTGATGTTGATCGGCGAACGGCCGGGCCTGAGCTCGCCGGACAGTCTCGGCATCTACGTGACTTACGCGCCAGCGGTAGGCCGCAGCGACGCCGAGCGCAACTGCATATCCAACGTGCGTCCGGAAGGTTTGAACCACGACGCGGCCGCGTACAAGCTGCATTATCTGCTGACGCATGCGCGTCGTCTGGGCCTTACTGGCGTCGCGCTCAAGGACGACAGCGACGCAGCTATCGCCGCGAAAGAACCACTGACGTCGATTGCGTGCCACGCCTGAACGACATACTTCATTTTGGCGATCTATATTCGTCCCATGAGAAGCGAAGCGAGACCATCCAAGCCGAATGCTGACGCGCCGCGCGGTCCGTGCGTGCATCGGCTCGTCTCGCACGATGCGGACGAGCAGGCGGGCAATCTGCGCGGCTGGCGGCAGGTCTACGATCAGTTGAGCGCCGGACGCTTCGTCGGCACGCTTGCCGAGATCGACTTCGACGACGTGCAGTTGTTTCGCGAGACGACGAGCCAGACCTTGCGCCAAAGCTGCGAAGTGCCGGTCGATGCGTGCTGGTTCGGCATCCCGCTCTTGCGCGATGGCGCCGGGCGCATACAGTCGCGCGCCATCGATGAAAACGCGCTTGCGGTTCGCCCGGGCGGCGTCGAGTTCGAACTGTTGACGCCGTCCGGCTACGAAATTCTCGGCGTGGTTGCAACGCATGATGCGCTGCGCCGTCATGCCGAAGACGTCGAGCATATCGATCTCGAATGCGCCACGTCGCGCGGTGAGATCGTCGTCGTGGGTGCGGGAGAACGTGCGCGACTCGCGGCATCGCTCATGACCATGTTGCGAGGCGAAATCACACCGACCGAGTCGATGCGCTCGTCCTTGTTGTCGTGGCTCTTCGAGTGCGGCGCGCTGCAATGCTGCGAGCCGGTCGCGCTGCCCGTGGCCTCGCGTCGTCATGCGATCGCAACGCAAGCGCGTCACTATGTGCTCGAAAATCACGACCGCGCCGTGAACGTGCCCGAACTGTGCACGCATCTGCATGTGAGCCGCCGCACGCTTCAATACTGTTTTCAGGAAGCATTCGGCATGGCGCCGAATGTCTATTTGCGCGCCATACGCCTCAACGGTGCGCGACGTCAGCTACGACATGCCGGTGCCGCGCAAAAGACGCAAACCGTTCAGGACGCTGCCGCTGCATGGGGTTTCTGGCACCTCAGCCAGTTCGCGCTCGACTATCGCAAGCTTTTCGGCATGCGTCCTTCGGAAACGCTCAACACCGCAACCGCGCGAGCTCACGGCTTTGCCACGATCGACAGATAGCGCGCCGGCATCTTGACGCCATAGCATGCGTGCGGCGTGGCTGCATCGAAATACACGCTGTCGCCTTTTTCGAGCATGAGCGGTGCGTAGTCGCGCATCATGAATATCAACGAGCCATCGGTGACGTAGATGAACTCCTGTCCGTCATGCGCCGAGAGCACATGCTTGCCGGTATCGGCACTGGCTTCGATGAGCGTCGGCTCCATCGACTTCGTCACGAGGTCCGCGCCGAGCCATTCAAAGATACCGGTGGAGGTCGGATGCTTCACGCCATGACCCGCGCGGCTCACTGCCCGACAGCCTTGCGCAAAGGACTTTTCGTTGCCGCCGACCATGTCGGGCCAACGGATATCGAGCGCCTTCGCTAGCCGCGACAACACCGAATAGGTCGGCGATATACGGCCATTCTCGATACGCGAGATGGTCGAGATCGCCACCGACGACAACTCCGACAACGCCGCGAGCGTCATGCCCCGCGCGTGCCGATGATGCGCGATGGTCTCCCCGGGACTCGCTTCGCTGGTTTCTTCAACAGGCGTGGGTGCGGGCGCCGCCTCGGCTCCTGGCTTGCGCTTGGGCTTGCGCACGACCGCCGCCTTTGCCGCAGGGCTCGTTCTCTGCGCCGCCTTTCGCGGGCGATTTTCTGTTTGCATGGTGTCTCTTGTATTCGTTCGATATGCGGGGAACCGCCACTTCGCCATCACGACATGGTGACATAAGCGCCCGGCGTTTGCATGTTTTTGCGTATATGCAAAAGTTTTTCTTGACCATCAAATTTTAGCTCAATACGATGGTTTTCATGGTTTTGCATATACGCAAAAACCGCCGACGTTACCCGATGAATCCATTCAGGAAGGGCTGACCACCATGTTCGACGATCCTCTCACCCACGCCATCGACGCACTCAAGTCATCCCGGCGAGGCTTTCTCAAGACGGCGGGCTACGGGGTCGTCGCAGGACTCGGCGCAAGCACGCTCGGTCGCGCGGCACTCGCCGCACCGACGCTCGCGCCGATCAAAACCGTGCGTCCCGGCTATCTGACCGCTGCGTGCCTCGGCGACATGCCGATTGCATCCGTGCGCGACGGCAAGCTCGTGGGAACGGACTTCGACATGCTGCAGTTGATCGCCGAGCGTCTGCAACTGAAGATCGACGTGCAGCAGATGACCTTTTCCGCCGTGATCGAAGCGGTGAAGTCGGGCCGCGTGGACTGGTTCGGCGGCAACTTCGCGTGGACGCCGATCCGCGCCAAACTGTTGTTGCTCACCGATCCCGTTTTCTACACGGGCGCCTACGTCATCATGCGGCAAAACCAGACGCAGAAGAGTTCGCTTGCCATCGCAGACTTGAGCGGGCACACCATCGGCACGGCGACGGGTTATTCGGTCGTGCCCGACATGAAGAAGGTTCCGGGCATCGTCGAAGTGAAACTGTATGACGGTATCGACTCGTGCTTGCGCGATGTCGTCGCGGGGCGTCTCGACTTTGCCGTGCTCGACGCGCCGACCGTGGACTACATGATCCAGCAGAATCCGTCGTGGGGACTGAAACAGATTCCCATCGGTTTCGACGCAGCGTACCCCAGCCTCACGGGCAAGTTCGCGTCGATCTGGGGCGTGAGTCCGGACAAGAAGGATCTGTTCGACGGCATCAACGAAGGCGTGCGCTGGCTCTGGCGCACCAACCAGATCAAGCCGATTCTCGCGAAGTACGGGATCGACAATCCCGACTACTTGCAGCCGTTGCCGACCGACCCGCGCACCGGCGTGGACCGCGACGCGAAGGGCGCGCTGATTGGCCCGTTCGCGCACGATTCGCGGGACTTCAGCAAAGCCTTCGCCTGAAGGCCGGATCATCATGGGACACCGCGATATGTCTGCGACGCTAAGCGCCACTCCTTCGGTCGATACGCGCATGCTCGTGCGTATCGACCGCCTGCACAAGTCCTTCGGCACGCATCATGTGTTGAAGGGCATCGACCTCGATGTGATGCCGGGGCAAAAGGTGTCGCTGATCGGACCGAGCGGCTCGGGCAAGACCACGCTGTTGCGCTGCGTGAACTTTCTCGAGACGCCGAGCGCGGGGCATATCTTCATCGACGGCGCGGCTATCGGCGAGCGTCGTCACGGTGACGGCTGGCAAGCGATGTCGGGCCGCGAACTCGCCGCCATGCGCGCGAATATCGGCATGGTGTTCCAGCGCTTCAACCTGTTTCCGCACTTGAGTGTGATCGACAACGTCCTGCTCGGACCGCGCAAGGTGCAGAAGCGCAGCGGCCGCGAGTTGATCGACGAAGCGCGTGCGTTGCTAACGAAAGTGGGCATGGACGAGAAGCGCAACGCGTTTCCCGATCAATTGTCGGGCGGCCAGCAACAACGCGTGGCCATTGCGCGCGCGCTCGCCATGAAGCCGCGGCTCATGCTTTTCGACGAAGCGACTTCCGCGCTCGATCCCGAGCTCGTGGGCGAAGTGCTCGGCGTCATGCGCAAGCTCGCGGACGAAGGCATGACGATGATCATCGTGACGCACGAGATGCGCTTCGCTGAAAGCGTGTCCGACAAGGTCGTGTTCATGGCCGATGGCAAGATCGTCGAGGAAGGACCGCCACGGCAGATCTTTCACGATGCAAAGGTCGAACGCACGCGCGCGTTCTTGCGCGCGGTGCTGGAGCACTGACATGGCGCTTCTCACCGCGTGGGCTCACAGCCTGCATTTTCTGCCGTATTTCGTGCGCGTGTTGTGCGTGAGCGCGGTGACCACCGCGGTGCTGACCGCGAGCGCGTTCTGCGTGGCCTTCTTGCTGGGCTTCGTGATCGCGCTCATGCGGTTGTCGCGCAGTGTCGTGTTGAAGGCGGTGGCGAACGTCTATCTCGAACTGTTCCGCAACGTGCCCTTGCTGACGCAGTTGTTCGTGCTGTACTTCGGGCTCGAACGGATCGGCGTCACGCTGCCCGCATTCGTGGCCGCAACGCTCGGCTTCGGTCTCAACGGCGCGGCGATTCTCTCCGAGGTGTTCCGTTCGTCGATCAACGGCGTCGACCGAGGCCAACGCGAGGCGGCGCTTGCCATCGGCATGACATGGCCAATGGCGCTCGCAACCGTCGTGCTGCCGCAATCGATGCGGCTCGCCTTGCCCGCGCTCGCCAACTTCGCCATCGGGCTATTGAAGGATACGTCGCTCGCTTCCGCCGTCGCGGTGCCGGAACTCGTGTTCCGCGCAAGGATGCTCGTGAGCGAGACATATCAGACCAACCTCATCTACTTCATCGTGGCGATCATCTATCTGCTGCTGAGTCTGGCGTTGTCGCGTCTTTCGACGGCGACCGAGCGCGGACTCGGCAAACCGAGGGCGGCGCTGTCATGAACTATTCCGAACTCTGGTCTTCCATGCACGACGAGCTGTTTCAGGCGGCATGGGCAACGCTGCGTCTGGCGTTTGGCGCCATCGCTATTGGCGTCGTGCTCGGGATGGTGCTCGCCATCGTCAGGATGGGCAGTCGTGGCATGGCCGCGCGTATAGCACGTGTCTATATCGAAGTGTTTCGCGGCACGCCCGCGCTCGTGCAACTCTTTCTCGTGTACTTCGGCTTCGTTGCCATTGGCATTCGCTTCGATTCGTATCAGGCCGCCGTGCTTGGTCTCGGCATGAACGCCGCCGCGTATTTCGCGGAGATCTTTCGCGCGGGCATCGAAGCGGTGCCACGCGGACAAAGCGAAGCAGCCGCGAGCATCGGCATGACGAGCGGCGCGGCCATGCGCTGGGTCGTGCTGCCGCAAGCCATTCGGCTGGTGCTCGCGCCTTCGGGCAATGTCGCCATCTCGCTTCTGAAGGACACGTCGGTGGCCTCGCTCATCGCCGCGCCCGACCTCATGCTGCGCGCTCAGGACTTGAGCTCGCAGTATTTCATGCCGTTCGAAATCTACGTCACCGTAGGGGCGTTCTATTTCGTGCTGTGTTATCCGCTGTCGCAATTGATGCGTCATATCGAGCGACGTCAGCCTGCTCACGGCTGATACAGCGGTCTTTCCCAACCAGAGTCTCTCAAGACAGAACAGAAGGAGTAAGTGTATGCGCAAGGTCATCGAAACCGGCTTGCCCAACGGAAGCGCGCCGGTCGAATGGGCGACCGTCTCGAACGGCACGCTCTACACGGCGAGCATTCCCATTCGCGCGGACGGTTCGATCGAGGATGGCGACATCGCCACGCAAGCCGAACTGACGTTCGCGAATCTCAAGCAGATCGTCGAGTCGGCGGGCGCGACCATGGACGACGTCACGCAGGTGCAGGTCTTTCTCACGGACAAGAGCTATTTCGAAGGCATGAACGAGGTCTATCGCCGCTTTTTCACGAAGCCGTATCCGAACCGCGCGACCATCATCGCCGATCTCATGGTGCAAGGCGGCAAGATCGAAATCCTGGCTCATGCCGATGTGAGCAAGGTTGCCTGATGAAGCATGTGATCGTCATCGGTGCGGGCATCATCGGGACGACGACCGCGCTCGCGCTTGCGGGCGCGGGCTGCCGCGTCACCGTGATAGACAGCCGCCGTGAAGCAGGCCTGGAAACCAGCTTCGCCAACGGCGGCTTGCTCGCGGCCAACAGCGCGTTGCCGTGGTCTTCACCCGGCACGCCGATGCAATTGCTTAAATGGCTCGGCCGCGAAGATGCGCCGCTTCTGCTGCGGCCTCGCGCAATCCCCGGTCTCGGCATGTGGGGCGTGCGCTTTCTGGCCAACTGCCGCGCGGCCAAGTACCACAAGACGGCTGCGACGCTCACCGCGTTCGGTCAGCAAAGCCTCGCGGCCATGGAGCGTCTGCTCGGCCAGAAGCGCATAGACGCGGGCATCCAGCGTGGCGGCCTGCTTGAACTGATTCGCGGCAAGGACGCCGAGCGGCGCGCGGAATCGTTCGCGCGCATGCTCGAGCGCATGGGCGCAAAGGTCAGGCGACTCGATGCAGCGCAAAGCGTGGCGCTCGAACCATCGCTCGGAGGCATTGCACATAGCATTGGCACGGCGCTCCTGCTCGAATCCGATGCGTGGGGCGACGCGCATGCGTTCAGTGTCGCGACCGCCGCCGCAGCCGAACACGAAGGCGTGACGTTTCGGTGGGGAAGCGCGGTGAGCGGTATCGACCTGCAGCGCGGTTCTGTTGCCGGCGTTCGTCTTGCCGACGATTATCTGAGCGCGGATAGCGTCGTGATATGCGCGGGCGCGATGTCTCCGTCGCTCGTCGGCCCGCTCGGCGTGCGCCTGCCGATGGCGCCCGTCAAAGGCTATTCGCTTACGCTCCGTGCCGACGAACTGGGATTTCTGCCGCAACGGCCTATCGTCGACGATTACGAGCATATCGGCGTAACGCCGCTCAAGGACATGCTGCGCGTGGCGGGCACCGTCGAATTCGATGGCTTCGACAAGACGCTGCGGCCCGGTCGCGTGGAGAACCTGAAACGCGCGCTGACGCGGCTTTTTCCGCAGATCCGGATGCCTGCCGAAGTGCGGCCCTGGTGCGGGCTACGGCCCATGGCGGCAGATGGATTGCCGATCATTTCACCGACGGCGGTGCCGCGTCTTTTCGTTAACACGGGACACGGCGCGCTCGGCTGGACGCTTGCGTGCGGCTCGGCGGATCTCATCACGTCGATGATCACGAGCCGGAGCGATGCGCGCGGCACGCCGTTCAGTCTCACGCGCAGCTTCTGGTGAAACGAAGCGCGATAATCAAGTCAATGCAAGAGGGCAAGTCATGTCGGGTGAGGGAAGACGCGAAGTCATCGTGATCGGTGCGGGCGTGGTCGGCGTTGCGTGCGCGCTGTGGTTGCGAAGAACGGGTCTCGACGTGTTGCTCGTCGATAAGGGCGAGATAGCGGGCGGCGCTTCGTTCGGCAATGCGGCCACCATTGCGGACTACGCATGCACGCCCGTGCCGCAGCCGAAAATCTGGGGCGACATTCCCGGCTTGCTGTTCGGCGCGGACTCGCCGCTTTCCATTCGCTGGTCGCGCCTGGGAAGCTATGCGGGATGGCTCGCTGCGTTTCTCGGGCAATGCAACCGGCGCGCTTATGTCGCCAATAGCGAAGCGCTTGCGTCGTTGCTGCATGGTACGCACGAGGGATATGCGCCGCTTCTCGAAGACAATCCACACGCTGAGTCGTTCATTCGGCGCGATGGTTGTCTCTACTCTTATCGCACGCAAGGAGCGTTCGAGCGCGCCGCGGGCGATATCAAACTGCGTGGCTTGCTGGGCATTCGTCAAGAGGTGATAAGCGCGGCCGAACTCACGCAACTGGAACCCGTCATGCAGCAGCGCACGGTGGGCGGCGTGCTATTTCCTGCCGCGTGCCATCTCGTCGATCCGCAAGGCTTCGTGCAGGCGCTGGCCAAACCGCTGATCGACGAGAAGCGTTACGCACGCATGGAGGTCAGCGATATTTCGAGCAGCACCGCGGGCATCTGCCTGCGTTCCGCTGCCGGCGAAACGCTACACGCCGACAGAGTGGTGATTGCGGGCGGCGCATGGTCCGCGAAACTCGCGGCGCAAATGGGCGATTCCATCCAGCTTGGCGCGGAGCGCGGTTATCACGTCGAGTTCCTGCTGGATAAGCCGATGTTCACGCGGCCGACTTGCGTCGTTGAGTCGAGCTTCTATATGACGCCGTTGCGTGACCTGCGGCTGCGTGCTGCGGGGACTATCGAGTTGAGCGGGATCAAGTCACCGTTGAACCCTTCGCGCACGGCGTTCATCGAACGAAGCATCCGCCGCAACGTGGATATCAAAGCGCCCGTGTCCAGTAGCTGGCTCGGTATCCGGCCGACCATGCCGGACTACTTGCCGGTGATCGGACCATCTTCGGCGGACAAGCGCGTGATCTACGCGTTCGGGCATCAGCATCTCGGCATCACGCTGGCGGGAACCACGGGCGACATGGTCGCGCGATTGATTCACGGCAAGAGTCCCGGCGCAATCGAGCGCTTCTCCGCGGACCGTTTTAAATAATCGATACTGCCGCCGCGCGCGTCTTACTTCGCTCGACGTCTGCGCGTAGTCCCCCACGGCGGCGTCTCGAACGATTGCACCACCCAGTCGATGAACGCACGCGTTTTCGCGGCCGCATGCTTGGAAGACGCGCGCACCACGCTGAGTTGTTCGCCCGCGTCCACCTTCCAGCCGGGCAGCACTTGCACCAGCTCTCCGCTCTGCAATTCGCGGCAGACGAGCCAGTCCGTCCCATACATGATGCCGACGCCTGAGCGCGCCGCATGCAGCACGGCATCGATCTCATCGGTCGTCATTCTCGCGTTGATGCGAATGGCGCGGTGCATGTCGTCGCGTTTCAGATGCCATACCGGATGCGTGGAGAGCCGCGAAAAGCCGATGCATTCATGGCGCATCAGGTCTTCGGGCTTCGTGGGACGTCCGCGCGCGGCGAGATAATCCGGCGATGCGCACAGTAAGCGCCGCATGGTCGCAAGCGGCCGCGCGACAAGCCGGCTGTCTTCCAGTTTGCCGATACGCACGCCTACATCGAAACGTTCTTCGATCAGATCGACATAACGGTCCGTGTACGTGCATTCGACATCGAGCGAGGGATAGCGCGCAAGGAACTCCGGCATGCGCGGCGCAATCCACATGCGCCCGAACCCTGCGGGCAAGCTGATGCGCAAGAGTCCGCGCGGCGTCGCAGCTTGCGAGCGCGCTTCGTCTTCCGCATCGCGCATGATGTCCCACGCTTCGCGCACGCGATCGCGATAACGCGTGCCTGCTTCCGTCGCCGATACGCGGCGTGTGGACCGTTCGAGCAAACGAATGCCAAGACGCGTTTCCAGTTCCGCGATACGTCGGGAAATGACCGAGCCGTCGCGCCCCAACTGGCGGCCTGCCGCCGTAAAACTCCCGGTCGCGAGCACCGCGAGAAACGCCTGAACCTGATCCGTTTCGATGCCGTTCATTGATGCACCCCACGCACGAATGTTATGCCGTATGGGTCGATTATAGAGGCGCGTCTTCGCTAGCATGACCTCTGTGCTTAACGAAAAAGGAGCGCACCGTGAAAGCGTATCGACTGAAGGCAGGCAAGCCCTACGAATTGACGTTGACCGATAACGCACTCGAGCCCGTACCGGAAAGCGACGAAGTGCTCATCCGCATTCGCGCGGCGGGACTCAACTATCTCGATCTCATGGTGGCGAACGCGCGCTTCGGCAACGTGGACGCGAGCTTCGTGCCGGGTGCGGATGGCGCGGGCGAGATCGTCGAGGTCGGATCGCGCGTGAAAGGCTGGAAGGCGGGCGATCGCGTGATCGCCGGAATGATCGTGGATTGGGCCGCAGGACCGCTCACGGTAGCGAACGGCGAGCGTCTTCGCGGCGTCACCATGCCGGGCTCGCTCGCGGAATATGCGGTCGTGCCCGCTACCGCGCTCGTCGCCATTCCCGCTGCCATGCCGTTCGTGCAGGCCGCAAGTTTGCCGGTCGCCGCGACGACCGCATGGAACGCCATCGTCGCGGGCAATGTGCGGCCGGGGTCCACCGTGGCGTTGCTGGGTACGGGCGGTGTGAGTCTGTTTGCGCTGCCGCTTGCCAAGGCGGCGGGCGCGCGCGTGATCATCGCGTCTTCATCGGACGAGAAGCTCGCCCGCGCGCGCAAGCTGGGCGCGGACGTCACCATCAACTACCGGACCACGCCCGCGTGGGACGTCGCGTTGCTCGAAGCCACGGAAGGGCGTGGCGCGGATCTCGTCGTGGAAACCGTCGGCGTGGCGACTTTCGAGCGCTCGGTGAACGCGGCGGCAATCGGTGGAACGATCTTCGTCGTCGGGCTGATAGGCGGCGAGGAAACGAAGATGCCCTTGCTCAAGGTCATGGTGAAGACCTTGCGCATTGTCGGTAATCAGACTGGCTCGACGGCCAATCTCGCCGATGCGGTCAAGGCGATCGCACAGTCCCGAATCGAACCGGTGATCGATCGCGTCTTTCCCTTCGATGCCGCGCAGGAAGCCTATGCCTATCTCGAATCGGGTGGCCATTTTGGAAAAGTGGTGATAGACGTCACTTGATGCCGGTTGTCGTACAACTAGTCAATCGTAATGCACCTTTTGGCGCTATGTAAGGAAAGCATTCTGTGTGCGAAGGACCGTATGAAATCGGCGGTTCGTAGGGTTTTCACGGACGCGAGGCAAGCAACTGGACTTGTATGATGACGTATCTTTACAGATTCGTCGTCAGGTCTCGCGTGCGCGCATTCCTACGCGCTTCGATAGCACCCAAAGGAGAAGACATGCGATTCCGCTACCGCTGGATAGTCGCCGCGCTGCTGTTCTTTGCCGGCATGCTCAACTATCTGGACCGCGCGGCGCTCTCCGTGGTCGCACCGCTCGTCAAGAGCGAACTGCATATCAACGACGCGCAACTCGGCGTGCTGTTCAGCAGTTTCTTCATCGGATACTGCGTGTTCTGCTTTATCGGCGGATGGGCGGCCGACAAGTTTGGTCCGCGCAAGGTGTTCGCCATTGCTGCCGCGTTCTGGTCACTGTTCTGCGGCGCTACGGCATTCGCGGGCAACTTCGCCACGCTGATGGTGGCGCGCGTCGCGTTCGGTGTCGCCGAAGGCCCAATGGGCACGACGACCAACAAGTCGATCTCGAACTGGTTCCCGCGCAGTGAAGCGGGCCGCGCCGTGGGTCTCACGAACGCTGGTCAGCCGTTGGGCGCCGCCATTGCCGCACCGATCGTCGGGCTGGTCGCTTTGCAGTTCGGCTGGCGCATCTCCTTCGTCGTGATCGCGGTGCTCGGCTTCGTGTGGATTGCGTTCTGGTTGCGGTGCTTTCGCGATCATCCGGAAGATCATCCTGCCGTGACGCGCGAGGAAGCCGCGCATATCGCGAGCGACAGGCTCGTGCCGCATCACGCGGAAGGTTCCGCTGAAGCAGGCTCGCAAGCGGGCGTGATGCACTATTTGCTGTCGTTGCCGGTGCTCGGCGTGGCTGCCGCGTTCTTCGCGTTCAACTACGTGCTGTACTTCTTCTTGTCATGGTTGCCGAGCTACTTCACGGACTATCAGCATCTCGACATCAAGCACATGAGCGTGATCGGCATCCTGCCGTGGCTCGGCGCGACGGCGGGCTTCGTGCTCGGTGGCATCATCTCCGACGCGCTCTACAAGAAGACCGGCAACGTGCTCTTCGCGCGCAAGACGGTCATCATTCTGGGACTTGGCGTGGCGGCAATCTGCGTGTTGCTGGTGTCGCGCGTGAGTTCGCTTGCGCCTGCCGTCGCGTTGATCGCGGTGGCGAGTCTCTTCGCTTTCATGACGCCGCAAGCGTGCTGGTCGCTGTTGCAGGACATCGTGCCGCGCGATCGCATTGGCGCAACGGGCGGCTTCGTACATTTGCTCGCGAATCTCGCGGGCATTCTCTCGCCGAGCATTACCGGCTTTCTGATTCAGTACGGCGCGGGTTACTCGTCGGCTTTCATTCTCGCAAGCGCGTTGTCGGCACTCGGCATGCTGATTTTGTGGATCGCCGTGCGTGAAACGCAAGTCATGCGGCTGCGTGGCGCGCCAGTCTGAAAAAGTAACAACGAAGGTAGAAGCCAAGCTGACTGGTAAGCGTCGGGCATCGATCTTGCGCCCGATGCTCGAGGAAAAGGGCCCTGGCGAACGATGTTCGTCACGCGCACCTGCATCGCGGAGCACCGCTTTCGCCATGCCGCCAGTCACGGAGCATCGCCTTGCCTTCACCCAATTCTTCGATACTCGAACGGCTCGCTCGTTCGCCTCTTCCGGTCTTCGTGCTCGTTGCTATCGCTGGCGGCACGGATGCGCTCGTCATGCTTCACAGCAAGGAATGGCTCGCGGTCTATATGACCGGCAATTCCACCAAGCTGAGTCAGTCGCTTGTTCAAGGCGCGTTCGAAAAGACGATTCCGCTCATCTGCGTCATCGCGTGCTTTCTTGCCTTCACGACGCTTGCGGCGTGGCTTGGAACGCGCTTTCCCCGATGGCGCGCCGCCCTGTCCCTCACGCTCACCGCAATCCTTCTTGCTTGCGCCGTGCCGCTCACGGGCGAGCAGTTCTCGCCGCTCACGACGTGCCTCGTCGCGGCAGGCATGGGCGCGATCAATCAGGCGCTCGCCGATCAGCCGGGCGTCACGTTCATTACGGGTACGTTCATCAGCGTCGGCAGGCAACTCGCTAGCCGCAAGTTCGGCGCGGCTGCGCTCGGCATGCTGCGCTGGATATCGTGGATCGTCGGCGCAGCTGCGGGCACGGTGCTGAATATTCTGTTCGGCCCTGGTGCGCTGGCGGCCATTGCGCTTGCCGCACTCGTCTGCGCACTCACTGCGACCGTGTATGGCAGCACCATGCACGCGGAACGGCTCGCGCATTGATTGCTGTTCGATTCGTCCAGCAGTCGTTCAACGATGGAGAAACTACTCATGTCTGGCAACGATACGACTCCCTATTCCGTCACCGGCCCCGGCACCGCCGATGGCCCGAAGCTGCCCGCATCCGGCGAATGGCAAGCGCCCGCGGAGATCGACGTGGGCAGCGTCAAGGACGGCAAGGTCGAGTTCCCGAACTGGAAGGGCGATGCGGACAAGCCATCGCCTCCGCCGCCAGCACCGACATCGCCGGACAAACGTGTTGGCTTTGCAATCGTCGGTCTAGGACGTTTGGCGCTCGAACAGATTTTGCCGGCGTTCGTGAACAGTAAGCACGCGCGGGTTGCGGGGCTGGTGTCGGGCAGTCCAGACAAGGCGCGGGCGGTGGCCGCGCAATACGGCGTGAACGAAGCGGCCGTCCATGACTACGATGACATATCGCGTCTCGCCGACAATCCCGACATTCAAGCGGTATACGTCGTCACGCCTAACGGCTTGCATCTGCCGCACGTCATTGCAGCAGCGAAGGCCGGCAAGCATGTGCTATGCGAAAAGCCGATGGCCAACACCGCCGACGAGGCGCGCCAGATGATCGACGCCTGCGCGAAGGCGAACGTCAAGCTCATGGTGGCTTACCGTTGCCAATTCGAAGTCTTCAACAGTGCAGCGATGAAGCTCGTGCAATCGGGCGAGCTGGGAAGGGCGCGCATCATCGAGGCGACCAATGCGCAGGTGCAAGGTCCCGGCGGTCAATGGCGTTTGAGGTCGGCCCTGGCGGGCGGCGGCGCCTTGCCGGATATCGGCTTGTACTGTTTGAATGGCGTGCGTCATGTGCTCGGCGAGGAACCCGTCGAGGTCTATGCGCAGATCGTGAATCCCGCCGATGACGAACGCTATCGGGAAGTGGAGGAAACCATCGCGTTCACGTTACGCTTTCCCTCGGGCGCGATTGCGCAGTGCGCAAGCAGTTATGGCGCGCATGAATCGAAGGATATGCGTATCCGTATGGAAAGAGGCTGGATCGATATCGAGAACGCGTTTGCGTACAAGGGACAGCGCATGCGCATTGCGCGACGCAAGGACGATTTCGAAGTGGTCGAAGAGCAGCGGCTCGAATTCAAGGATCAGTTCATGCTTGAAATCGACCACTTCGCGCAGTGCGTGCGCGATGATCGCCAGCCCGACACACCGGGTGAAGAAGGTCTGCGCGATCAGGTGTTGATGGAGGCGATTTATCGGTCGGCGCTAGAAGGGCGGCCGATTGCGGTGGCCGAGAGCGCTTGAAGATTCGAAGCGCTCTCGCCGCACATCAAAGCGTAGGCGAGAGCGCCAGGTACGGCGTGATATTGCGCATGGCGCGCGCAACGTAGTCTTCTTTTTCGGCCACAGGGGCCACATAATGCAGCGCGCTTTCGGCCGCTTCCACGCCTTCGAATCGCGCAATAACCCAAGCTGCCAGATACTGCGAAGCAAGACAGCCGCCAGCGGTTGCCACATTGCCGTTCGCGAAAAACGGCTGATTCAACACATCCACGCCGGCTGCCTCGACCCACGGCTTCGTCGTCAGATCGGTACAAGCGGGAACACCCCCAAGCAACCCGAGCTTTGCCAGCACGAGCGTGCCCGAACACTGCGCGCCGAGTAACTGCCGCGCCGGATCGAACCGCATCTGCGCCATGAGCGCTGCATTGGCGACGACTTCGCGCGTCAGCAATCCGCTTCCGACGATGACCGCATCCGCGTCACTCGCCTCGCGCAGGGAAATGTGGCCTTCGATTACCACGCCGTTCATCGACTTCACGCGCGTTTCGGGTGTCGCAATCGACACGCGCCAGTGTGGCTTTTTGATGCGATTGAGAATGCCCAGCGCGATGAACGAATCGAGTTCGTTGAAGCCTTCGAACGTGAGAATGGCGATATGCATGATGGCGCACCGTTGAGCGTTTGAATGATCGAATGAGCCGATGCTAAACCAGGAGTCCATTACAATCAAATAATTGTCATGGATACATCTTCGCATGGCCCAGCCCCGCTACAAGACGCTCGTCGATTCCTTGGCCGCCGATATCCGCGCGGGCCGTTTGCGCGCGGGCACGCGCCTGCCCACGCATCGCCAGCTTGCGGCCACGAAGGGCCTCGCTCTCGTCACGGCGTCGCGCGTCTATGCGGAACTCGAAGCCATGGGCCTCGTGCGCGGCGAGACCGGGCGCGGCACTTTCGTGCGGGAAATCTCGCTGCCGCCGGGCCTGGGTGTCGATCAGCACGTGTTGGGATCGGACATGATCGATCTCAACTTCAATTATCCGTCGCTGCCGGGTCAGGCCGAGTTGCTGCGCAACGCCTTGCGCCAGCTCGCCGCTTCGGGCGATCTCGAAAGTCTGCTTCGTTACCAGCCTCACGGTGGCCGTCCGCATGAACGGGCAATCGTGGCGCGACATTTGAAGGCGCGCGGGCTTGCGGTGAGCGCGAACGAAGTGTCCATCGTCAACGGCGCGCAAGCGGGGCTCGCGGCGACCGTCGTGGGCTTGCTTCGTCCCGGCGATGTCGTCGCGGCCGATGCATTGACGTATCCCGGCTTCAAGGTACTGGCCGAGGCGCACGGGCTCGAACTCGCGCCGATTCCAACGGCCGGCTCCGGGCCTGATCTGGATGCGCTGGACCACTTATGCAAAACGCGCCGCGTGCGGGCGGTCTACGCCATGCCCACTTTGCACAATCCGCTTGGCTGGGTGATGAGCGCGCATCGTCGCAAGCAACTCGTGGCGATTGCAAGAAAGCACGGGCTTTTGATCATCGAGGACGCCGCATACGCCTTCCTCGTCGACGATCCTCCCGCACCGCTGGCCGCGCTCGCACCCGAGTCGACCGTCTATGTCTCCGGGCTTTCGAAGAGCGTCGCGACGGGCTTGCGCGTGGGTTTCGTGGTGGCGTCCGCCGACGCCATGAAAGCGATCGAACGCGCTATTAGAGCGACCACTTGGAACACGCCGGGCGTGATGACGGCAATTGCTTGCGGATGGCTCACCGATGGCACCGTGCGCCGGCTCGAAGCGGAGAAGCGTCGCGACGCGAAGCATCGTCAGGCAATGGCCGCCGACATCCTCGCGGGCATGCGATGCGTCCGTCATCCTGCGTCGTATTTCGTGTGGCTGCCGCTCGCGGAAGAGGTTCGCGCCGATCAGGTTGCAGCGTCACTCATGCGCGAGGGCATTTCGGTGGCAACCGCTGAACCTTATTCGGTTTCGCCGCATGTGCCGCATGCCATTCGGCTGGCGCTGGGTTCCGTCGAGCGCGATGTGCTGCGCGATTCGCTCGAGACAGTGAGGCGGGTGATCGGCGAGTACGCATATTGAAGATGCACCGGCGCGTCAGGGAAACTGCTTGACGTTGAGATCGAACGGCGGGGCATTGCGACTCTTGAGCAGATGCACGAACCTGTCCTGTGTCGCTCGCGCATGCGCGGGCAGATACTTCACGAGCGCCGCGCGGTCCTTGCGCTTCACGATATCGATGATCTTGTCGTGCTCACGCAAGTTCCTGTCGAACTGCAGGTCCTGCTCTTCGGGCGTCGATTCGGCTTCCATCTTGTAGAGATGCACTAAAAGCCGCCGGACATGGCGGTGCGTCGATTGCGCAAACTCATAGAAAAAGCCATTGCCCACGGCCTGATTCATTCGCATGTGGAACTTCTCGTTGAGCGCGGTGATGTTCAGAAACGCGCGCGCCTGAACTTGCGTGACGTATTGCGTCTGAATCGTCGTCAGGTCTTCCGCCAGTCCCGGTTCGAACCGCATCATCTGCGCGAGGATATTCTCGGCTAGCTGATGCGCGACGAGAATCTCGCCGATCTCCTCGAAGTCGAGCCGGCGCACGAAGGTCCCGCCGCGGTTGGGCACGATATTCACGAAGCCTTCCGCGACCAGCCTGTTGATGGCCTCGCGCGCAGGCGTGCGTCCGAGCATGAAGTCGTTCAGCAGCATGGGTTCGTCTATACGGCTGCCCGGCGAAATCGTCAGATCGATGATGCGCGAGCGAATGGCGTTCACGGCCGAATCGGTTTGGCTCATCGAGCTTTCGGCGGCGACGGGTTCGGCTGCATCGAGTATCGATTGCGATGGATCGTCGGATGACACGAGCGCGGCTTGCGCCGACGTCTTGCGCGACACGATTCTGCCGGGGGTCTTCGCGGCGGCGGTTTTCAGCTTTGGCATAGTCTCTCGTTTTCCCGCGCTGGCGCAGGCGCTCAATTTCGTATATGCGAAGTATATAGGATGTCGGCTATGACGCCTTCGCCTTGCTCAATAACGCTCTTGCGCGCGTGAACAACTATTTTTTTGAAAAGTATACGCGACGTATATTCACATGCTAAGGTTGGGTCGTTGCTCATCGACGAGCAATTCGAAGCACCCGGCTTCTTCACTGACGACCCAGGTTCCAAACACATTCTGGCGCTGACCCGGAAGGACCCTGGCACGCCTGCGAACAGGCCGTTCGTGCACGACACACCAATAAAGGAGAACGAGTTGAGCGACGCAATAGAAGGAATCGAAACGCTCGTCGGCCAGAAAGTACGGCGCGACATCAGCCGTCTGGTCGCCTTCGCGAAGGGCAATCTGGCGCGCGCCGCCGCGAGCATTGCGGGACAACGTGAGCCGCATATCGGCATCGTCTGCGGATTTTTCGTGCGTCATGCCGAGCCGCCTTCGCCCGAAACGGACGGGCTCAACGGCATGGCGCAACTGGCAGCGGGTTTTGTCGAAGCGGGAATGCGCGTGACTGTCATTACCGATGCGCCTTGCGCCAAGGCCGCATGGGCCGTGACGCGCGTGTTGCCGGGCAAGGTCGCGCTCGAAGTGGTCGATGTCGACGACACCGCCGTGCGCGATCTGCGCAGGCGCCTCGAAACGGCGGAGCATCCGATTACGCATCTGATCGCCATCGAACGTTGTTCGCTCGGCTCCGACGGGCGCGCGCATCGCGAGCATGGCTGGGATATCTCCGACGACACCGCCGCGCTCGACTACCTCTTCGCCGACGAAGGATGGCAGGCGCCGTGGAAGACCATCGGGATCGGCGACGGCGGCAACGAGATCGGCATGGGCGTGTTGCCGAAAGAGATCGTCGAAACGGACATCCCGAACGGACCGCTCATCGCCGCGCGCACGCCGGCCGACTATCTGATCGTGTCTGGCGTCGCCAACTGGGGCGCGTATGGCTTGCTCGGCGCGGTCGCGGAGTTGAAGCCGGAGCTGGCACAGCCGCTTCTCGCGCATTTCAACGGCGCGTTCGAGAAGGAGGTGCTGGCGGCGGCCGTGGAGATCGGTCAGGCCATCGACGACAGCCGCGTGGATCGTCCCGGCAAGCTGCAGATGACCATCGACCGGTTGCCGCTGGAAGACCACGTTGCGATCATCGACGGCATTCAGGCGCTCGTCGCGCGTTCGTCTTCGCCGGGCGTGGCGCGCTAGGGGCACGGGCCATGAGACAGGATCTTTCGATCGTATTGTTGCATGCCACGCCGGTCGCGATGGAGCCTATCCATCGCGCGTTCGCAGCGGACTGGCCCGAAGCGCGCTTGAGCAATCTGCTTGACGACGGTCTCACGGCCGCGCGCGCAGCGGACGAGCAACTCACGCCGGCGCTGATGCAGCGCTTCGTGAATCTCGTGCGCTATGGCTACGAAGCGGGCGCGGACGCGATTCTCGCGACCTGTTCGGCGTTTGGTCCGGCCATAGAGAAAGCGGATCGCGAGTTGCCGGTGCCGGTCTGCAAGCCGAACGACGCGATGTTTCAGGACGCGCTTGCCTGCGGCAGCCGTCTCGCGATGATCGCGACCTTCGCCCCGGCTGTGCCGACGATGGAAGCCGAGTTCGCCGAGGAAGCCGCGCGCATCAATCCGCAAGCGACGCTCGATACGTTCGTGGCCGCCGAAGCCATGACGAAGCTGCGTGCGGGCGATGCATCGGCACACAACGCGCTCGTGGCCCAGGAAGCCGCGAAGCTGCATGGCTACGACGCGATCCTGCTCGCTCATTTCTCCACTTCGCGTGCGCAGGCGCTCGTGACAGAAGCGGTGCGTGTTCCCGTGTTCGCCGCTCCGCAAAGCGCGGTGCGGCGGCTCAAAAGCCGCCTTGGTCTTTGAGAGAAGGAGCTAAGCGATGATCCACGAGACAAGGCCGCTTACGCTCATGAGCACGCTGGCCGTGAAAGGCGCGCTTACAGAAAGCGTGCTGCCCGCCTTCGAGAGGCACCACGGCTTGGCTGTGAACGCGACGTTCGATCCCACCAACGTGCTGCTCGAACGCATCGTGCGTGGCGAGCGTGCGAGCGTGATGGTCGCGGTGACCTCCGCCATCGACGATCTCATCGCGCAACGTGTTCTGAGCCCGCGCGGGGCGCGTGCAACCGTGCGCACCGGGATAGGCGTGGCGGTCGCGAGCAATGCGTCTGTGCCGCCGCTTCGCACCGTCGACGAGTTGAAGCGCTGTCTGCTAGCGGCCAAGTCCGTTGCGTATTCACGCAGCGGCGCGAGCGGCGTCTACTTCGCGACCTTGCTCGGGCGGCTCGGAATCGCGCAGCAGATCGACACGAACGCGACCGTCATCCCCAAGGGATTCACGGGCGAATGCGTGACGCGCGGCGATGCGGATGTGGCCATTCAACAACTCAGCGAACTTGCGATGGTGTCGGGCGTAAAGATCGCCGGTCCGCTGCCCGAGGAAGTGCAGTCGTACACGTGCTTCTCCATCGCCGCCTTCGCGGGTGCCGACGAAACGCCTGAAACCGAAGCCTTGCTCTTCGCACTCGATTCGCCCGCCGCACGCGATGCCTACGAGAAGTTCGGCCTCGAGTGTCTCGATTAATTCAGCAGCCACAGCCTTCCGCCGGCCATGAACTATCAATTCGATTTCAGCTTCCTGCAGCAGTACTGGGGCGATCTGCTCTACGGCATCTGGCTGACGATACGCATGACCATCGTCGCGACCGTGCCAGGGTTCGCCTTGGGCGTGGCGCTCGCCGTGGGCCGTCTGCATGGCGGCGCCGGTCTTTCGCGTGCCATTCGCGCGTATGTCGAGGTGATCCGCAACACGCCGCTCGTGCTGCAAGTGTTCTGGATTTTCTTTGGGCTCGCGGCGATCAAGCTGCACGTACCCGCGTTCGAGGCAGCCATTGCAGCGCTCGTGGTCAACGTCAGCGCCTACACGGCGGAGATCATGCGCGCGGGGCTGGAAGCGGTGCCGCAAGGCCAGATCGAAGCGGCGTCGTGTCTCGCGATGTCGCGGCGGCAAGTGTTGTGGCATGTCGAGATTCCGCAGGCGGTGGAGAAGATGTATCCCGCACTCGTGAGCCAGTTCATCCTGATGATGCTCGCCACTTCCATCATGTCGCAGATATCGGCGGAGGAACTCACGGGCATTGCCGATCTGATTCAGTCGATCACGTTTCGTGGTTTCGAGGCGTACATGGTGATCGCGCTCGCTTATCTGGCGCTCGCCAGCGCGTTGCGCTGGGCGTTGCTTGCGGCAGGCGCGTTCATGTTTCCGCGTCTGGGTCTTGCGGGTGCGCGCGGAGGACGTTCATGATCTTCAACCTCACGGACGCCCAGCTCGCCTACATGCTCAAGGGCACGCTCGCCACCGTCGAATTGTCGGTCGCGGGAGCGGTGGGTGGCGCGATCATCGGCTTGCCCGTGGCGCTCTTGCTCGTGTCGGGACGCGGCATTGCGTTGAGGCTCGGCCGCGCCTACGTCACCGTGATGCAGGGCATTCCGCTGCCTGTCGCGATGTTCGTCGTGTACTTCGGCATCGGGCTCTTCGGCTTCGACGTGTTGCCGGTCATTGCCGCATCCGTCGCGCTCGCCGTCAACGCCGGCGCCTATCTCGCCGAGATATGGAAAGGCGCGATTCTCGCCGTGCCCGCCACGCAATGGGAAGCGGGAGAGTCGCTCGCGCTCTCGTATCTGCAGCGCATGGTGCACGTGATCCTCCCGCAAGCGCTGCGCATTTCGGTGCCACCGACAGTTGGCTTCGTCGTCGCGCTCATCAAGAACACGTCGTATGCGGTCGTCATCGGCATGAGCGAGCTGACCTACACGTCGCGCATGGTCAACAACACCACGTTCGAGCCGTTCGTCATCTTCACGCTCGCGGCTGGCGTGTATTTCATTCTCTGTTATCCCGTGGCGCGCATGAGTGTCCGGCTGGAACGCATGGGACGCTTCGGTGCGAGACTCGGCAAGGATTCGACGCAATGAACAACATCGTCACTTTCAAGGGCGTGCGCAAGGCTTACGGTTCGACCGAAGTGCTGAAGGGTATCGATCTCGATGTGCGCAAGGGCGAAGTCGTCGCGCTCATCGGCCGCTCGGGGTCCGGCAAGAGCACGGCGCTACGCTGCGTGAACGGCCTCGAACGCATCACTGGCGGAACGCTGGAAGTATGCGGGCACAAGCTCGGCGATACGGAAGTGGACCTGCGCGCATTGCGGCTCGACGTGGGCATCGTGTTCCAGAGCTACAACCTGTTTCCGCATCTGACCGTCAAGCAGAACATCACGCTCGCGCCGCTCAAGGTGCGCCGTCTCGCGCGCGCCGCCGCTGACGAACTCGCGGCACACGTGCTCGATCAGGTGGGACTCGGCGCGCGTGCATCGGCGTATCCGCATGAACTCTCGGGCGGTCAGCAGCAACGCGTGGCGATTGCGCGTTCGCTCGCCATGCAACCTGCCGTGATGCTGTTCGACGAAGTGACATCCGCGCTCGATCCCGAACTCACCGGCGAAGTGCTGCGCGTGATGGAACGGCTTGCGAGCGATGGCATGACCATGCTGATCGTCACGCACGAGATGGCGTTTGCGCGTTCGGTCGCGCAGAAAGTGGTGTTCATGAACGACGGCGTGGTTTGGGAAGCGGGTAGCGGCGCGATGCTCGAAGCGCCCAGAACCGCCGAGCTTCAAGTTTTCGTAGGCAACGGGCTGTAACCCTTTTACTCATCAACCTTTGAACCAGAGGCACGCGAAATGAACCTGAAGCGCGGCTGGACCCGATTCCTTGCAATGACCTTGACCTTATGCGCGCTTAATAGCGCGGCCAGCGCCGACACGCTCGCCGACATCAAGTCGCGCGGCAGCATCAACGTGGGTATCGACTTCACACATCCTCCTTACGGCATGATCGACGCGAACGCCGTGCAGACCGGCACCGACCTCGATATCGCGCGCCTGATTGCGAACGACCTCGGCGTGAAGCTGAATATCGTCCCCGTGAACGGACCCAACCGCATTCCGTTCTTGCTGACGGGCAAGGCGGATATCGTCGTTGCGTCGTTCTCCGTCACCGATGAACGCAAGAAGGTGATCGGCTTCAGCCGCCCGTATGCCACCGAGCCGATCTTCGTCGTCGCGCCGGGCAAGAACACGCTGAAGGATGTCGAGAGTCTTGCCGGCAAGACGGTGGCTACGGCGCGCGGCACCACGGCCGATCTGGATCTCGTTGCGGCGATCAAGGACAAGGGCGTGAAGGACGTGAACATCGTCCGCTATCTGGACGAGGCCACCGAGCGTACGGCGGTGTCGTCGGGTCAGCAGAGCATCTTCGTGGCTGCGCTTGCCGATGCGCTTGCCGTCAAAGAGACGAGCCCCGCATCCAACTTCGAGTATCAGTTCCAAGTGGCCGAAGACCCGCTCGCCATCGGCCTCAAGCGAAACGATGCCGCCATGCAAGGCTGGCTCGATACGTGGGTTGCGAGCAATCTTCAGAACGGCAAGCTCAACGCGGTCTGGAAGAAGTATTTCGGAATCGACATTTCGCGCAGCGTTTATTGAACGGGCGGTGACATGAATTCATCGAATGCTTCCACCCTGCTCACGCCGGTACGGCTATTCGGCAATCTTGCGTTCGTAAGCGGACAGCTTCCGCGCGAGGCGGGCGAACTGAAGTATCGCGGCAAGGTAGGCGAAGAGATTGCGATGCCCGACGCCGAAGCCGCGGCCGCGCTTTGCGCGCATGCGTGTCTCGCGGCGCTGGAGCGCGCGCTCGGCTCGCGCGAGAAAATCGCGGCCGTGCTCAAGTTGACCGGCTTCGTTGCCTGCTCGCCGGACTTCACGGCGCAGGGCAAGGTGATCGACGCGGCCTCGCGCGTACTCATCGACGCACTGGGCAGCGAAGTAGGCGGACACGCACGCAGCGCGATCGGCGTGCAGCAGCTTCCGCACGGCGCGCCGGTGGAAGTCGAGCTGATCGTCGGACTGAAGTGATGCAGACATCGAACGGTACTTCGCTCAGGTTCTGCGCAAACCTCAAGTGGCTCTTCACGGAGCTGCCCTTTCTCGAACGCTTCGAGGCGGCCGCAAAGCAGGGCTTTAGCGCGGTCGAGTACGCGTCGCCTTATGAGTTCGAGCCTGCGATTCTCAAGGCGACGCTCGATGCCACGGGGCTTCGGCAAGTGCTGATCAACACGCCCGCCGCGCCGCCTGGAAGTATCGGCGGTAACGGGTTCGGATGCATTCCCGGCGAACGGGCGCGGTATCGCGATGGCGTGTTGCGTGCGCTGCATTACGCGTCGGCGCTGAAGTGCGGGCTCATTCACGTGATGGCTGGACTTGCGCCAGGCGGCGTGCCCGTTGAACAGGTGCGCGATACGTTGCGTGAAAATCTCGCGTGGGCTGCGGATGCGGCGCGCGATAGCGGCGTCACGCTGCTGCTCGAATGCCTCAATCAGATCGACGTACCGGGCTATGCTCTGCGCAGCCTCGAAGAGGCGCATGCGTTGATGAAGGAGATCGCGCAACCTAAGTTGCGCCTGCTTTTCGATGCCTATCATTGCCGCATGAGCGGTCTCGATGTGGTCGAGCAATTCGCCTTGTATGCGCCCGACGTCGCGCACATTCAATTCGCCGACGCACCCGGCCGCCACGAACCCGGCACCGGCGACATGCCGTGGAACGAGTTGATCGCGAGTATCCGGGCGCAGGGTTACGAAGGCTGGATTGGCTGCGAGTATCGGCCTCGTGAATCGACGGTCGCGGGGCTCGGGTGGCTCGATGCCTTCAAAGAAGCACCCTAGCGCTTGAATATCGCTTCCAGGTCCACTTCCTCCTCGACCACATCCAGATTGAGCGCGCTTTGAATGTGATCGAGGTGATGCAGCATCAACTCCGCCGCCTTGTCGCCGTCGCCCTTGGCGATGGCATCGACGATAGCGGTGTGTTCATCGGCGCGGCAACTCGACGTTATCGGCGCGTTATAGAGCAGGATGACGAGGCACGTCAGTGTCGATAGTTCGCGCACGCTGCGCGTGAACGACGAGTTACCCGCGAGCGTCGCCACGAGATTGTGAAATTCGCCCGAGAGCCGGATGACCGCGCGCTTGTCCGAACGCTCGCGCGCGTCCATTTCGAGCCGCAAGTGCTCGCGCATTTGCGCGAGCTTGTCAGGCGTGATGCTGCGCGTGAGCCGCGCAATGACCGCGGGTTCGATCACCCTGCGCGCTTCGAAAACATCGCGCGCCTGGTCCACCGAAGGCTTCGCGACGAACCAGCCTTTCTTCGGATACACCTCGACGATCTGTTCATATGCAAGCCGGCTCAACGCGTCGCGCACACGTGCCCGGTTCACGCCGAAGATACTGGCCAGACGTTCTTCGGCGAGCTTCGTGCCGGGCACGAGCCGATGCTCCAGTAGTGCGACGTAGATCTGTTCGTAAATCTCTTCGCTGGTGTTGTCGCCGTCGCCTGTCTTGCGGGGCTTGAGTTTCTGCGTTTCGCCGACGGTTTTTAGCATGTGCCGCGTCTGATGGATTGGCGCATGTCGAAAGAGACATGCCGATGGTCAGGCTCGCTTCGCCCGACCGCTTACCGCACGAACGGATGTTCCTTGATCCAGTGGTTCGCAATGTCGATACGCCGCGTGACCCACACGTCCTCGTGCTTCATCACATGATCGAGGAAACGCTGAAGACCCGCCGCGCGCGCCGGATGACCGATGAGCCGCATATGCAGCCCGACCGACATCATCTTCGGTTGTGTCGCGCCTTCGCTATACAACATGTCGAAGCTGTCGCGCATGAATTCGAACCACTGATTGGCCGTGCCTACCGACCCGGCGAACTGACCGTCGTTCGTGGTCAGCGAGTAGGGTATCACCAAATGCGGCTGGCCCTGAACCACCTTCCAGAAGGGCAATTCATCGCCGTAGTAGTCGGAATCGTAGAGAAAGCCGCCTTCCTCGACGAGCAGCCTTCGCGTGTTTACCGAAGGCGAATAGCGGCAATACCAGCCGTACGGACGCTCGCCCGTCGTGCGCTCAAGCGACTCGATCGCGCGGCGAATATGCTCGCGTTCCTCTTCCTCGCTCAGGTCGTAATGCTTGATCCAGCGCCAGCCGTGACTGCACACGTCGAAGCCTGAATGGCGTATGGCTTCCGCTGCCTGCGGATTGCGTTCGAGCGCCAGCGCGCAGCCATACACGGTGAGCGGCAGGCCGCGCTCCCGAAAAAGCCGCATGAGGCGCCAGAACCCCACGCGGCTGCCGTATTCGAAGAGACCTTCGGCTGCAAGATCGCGGCCGCGCACGCCGGAGTTCAAGCCGTGCGATTCGGTGAACCAGGTCTCGGTGGCGGCTTCGCCATCGCCGATGGAAGGCTCCGAGCCTTCCTCGTAATTCATCACGAAGTTGATGGCGATACGCGCGTTGCCCGGCCATCGCGCGTGGGGTGGATGCGCGCCATAACCGACGAAATCGCGATCGAGATCCATGCTGCACTCCTGTGTCGTGTCGTGGTGTTTCGAAAGGATGAACGGGCTCAGAGCATCACGTCGCCGCCATTGGGCGAGAGCGTCTGACCGATGAAATACGCGCCGCCCGTTTCCGATGCGAGCAAGAGCGCGGTAGGCGCGATCTCGCCGGTTTCACCGAAGCGGCCGGCGGGAAGCTGCGCGAACTTCATCGCGCGCCATTCGTTTGTGAAGCTCGCGAGCATCGCGGTTTCGACGGGGCCCGGCGCAATGGCGTTGACGGTCACGCCGTGCGGCGCGCCTTCGTAGGACAGCGCGCGCGTGAAGCCGACCACGCCCGCCTTCGACGCGCAATAGTGGCTCATGTCGTACGTGCCCTTGTACGCGAGTTGCGAGGCGATGTTGATGACGCGGCCGTACTTCTGCGCGATCATGTCCGCGAAAAACTGCTTGGTGACGAGGAACGTGCCGCGCAGATTCACGGCCATCATGCGGTCCCATTCGTCGATGGACAGATCGACGAACGGCGTCTCGCCGCTGATTCCCGCCGCATTCACGAGAATATCGACGGGGCCGAGATGCTGGCGGCTCCATGCGTTCAGGCGCGCGACGGCATTGGCATCGGTGACGTCGCATTCGGTCACGGCGGCTTCTGCACCGCTGGCGGCGAGTTCGTCGGCGAGTGCTTGCGCGCCGGCTGCATCGCCGATATGCGAAATGCCGACCTTCGCGCCCTGAGCCGCGAACAGTTGCACGATGGCGCGGCCGATACCCGTGTTGCCGCCGGTCACGAACGCCGTGCGGCCCTTCAGCGAGAACGATTCCATGCTGATGCTCCTCCTTGATTCGATCATGCGGTTTCGGCCGATGTTTCGGCGAGCCATTGCGCGTAAGCTCGAATGCCCGCTTCGAGGTCGAGGCGCGGCCTGTAACCCAAGTCCGTGGCCGCCGCCGAAATGTCGAAGCGTTCCTGATTCTCGTCGAGCGGATCGGGACCGGGCGCGAGTTCGATATCCGCGCCGGGCATCACGCGGCGTACGATATCCGCCACTTCGCCGAGCGTCGCGCGCACGCCACCGGTGATGTTGTAGGTGCGGCGCGGCAGCGACGGCGCGTCGAGCGCGGCGACGAGCGCGGCGGCGGCATCGTCGACATGAATGTACTGGCGATGAAAGTCGAGGCCGAACGGCACGCGCGTCGGCTGCTTCGCCATGGCGTCGGTAAGCATGCGGCGGATCATGCAGTCGGTCGTGCGATGCGGGCCGTACACCCACGACAGCCGCAGACTCACGCCATCCACGCCGTATTGCCGCGCGTAGGCGCAGACGAGTTGCTCGCCGCAGACCTTGCTCGCGCCGTAAAGACTGGCGGGCGCGAGCACGACATCTTCAGGGACGGGACCAGGCGGCGTATCGCCATAAGCGCTCGTCGACGAGCAATACACGAAGCGGCGCGCGCCATGTATGCGCGCTATTTCCAGCATGTTGGCCGTGCCGCCGATGTTCACGTCGAACATGGCGGCGGGGTTATCGCGCGCGACCATCGGCCCGGAAAACGCACCGCAATGAATGACGCCCGACACGCCGCCGCGCGCCAGCGCATGCAGTCCATGCACGTGGCGAAGATCGCATTCGGCGACGGTGACATCGTCTATGCGCAACCTGCCGCTGCGATCCATCGCGACGACTTCATCGCCACGCGCGTTTAAAAGCCGGACCACCGCGCGGCCCACGAGCCCCGCCGCGCCCGTTACGATGATTCTCTGCGGCACGCTCATTGTCTTTCTCCCGCGACATCGAGATGGTGAACCGTCTTTGCGACTTCCTCTATCGGCAACTCGGCCTTCAGGAGCTTGCGCGTGTACTCTTCGACCGGCCGCTCGAATACGGTTTCAGCCTCGCCAGTTTCGATGATCCTGCCGTTGCGCATGACCGCGACATAGTGCGCGAGCGAGCGCACGGAGTTCAGATCGTGCGTGATGAACAAGGCGGACAAGCCCATCTCTGCCTGCAGGTTACGCACGAGGTCGATGATCTGCGCACGCACGCGAATATCGAGCGCGGTCGTGCATTCATCGAAGACGACGAAGTCGGGATTGGCCGCGAGCGCCCGCGCGATGCCCACGCGTTTCTGTTCGCCCGCCGTCAACTCATGCGGATACGCAGTCGCGCGCCGTCGCGACAGATTCACGAGATCGAGCAGATGCAGCACGCGCGCCTCGCGGTCGGCGCGCGTGAGCTTCTCGCCGAGCGCGAACGGCTCTGCAATCAGATCGCGGACCTGCCAGCGCGGATTGAGCGATACATAAGGCTCCTGGAAGACCATCTGCATGCGCCGTCGCACGGCCCGGAATGCGCGTTCCGACAGATCGAGCGTGTTCACACCATCGAAGCGAATCACGCCGGAGTCCGCATCGAGCAGACGCAACAAGCATTGGCCGGTCGTCGTCTTGCCCGAGCCGCTCTCGCCGACGAGCGCGAGGGTCTCGCCCTTCGCGATGGCGAAGGACACATCGTCGATCGCGCGCACGACGGCATGATTGCGGTCCGAGACGAAGGTCTTCACCAGGTGTTCGACTTCGAGCAAAGGACGGCGCGCGGCGGCCTTGTCGGCGTCCGTGCGCAGATCGGGCTCGCGCGGCGCGGGGCGCGCTTTCGCGGCATCGAGCAACTCGCGGCTGTACGGTTCTTGCGGGCTGCGCAGAAAAGGTCCGACCGAAGCGAGCTCGATCAGCCGGCCGTCTTTCATGATCGCCACGCGGTCGCAATAGTTGGCGACGACGCCGAGATCGTGCGTGACCATCACGACGCCGAGGCCCAGATCGCGGCCCTTCTGCGCGAGCAGATCGAGCACCTGCAACTGGATTGTCGCGTCGAGACCGAGCGTGGCGTCGTCGGCGAGCAAGACCTTGGGCTGGGCGATCAACGCCATCGCAATGACCACGCGCTGCGCCATGCCGCCCGATAGTTCGTGCGGATAAGCATGCGCGCGCGCTTCCGGATTCACGATCCGCACTTGCTTAAAGAGTTCGATCGCCTCGCGCCATGCCGACTGCCGTCCAATGCGTTTATGCACGCGCAACACGCGCACGATCTGCGCGCCGACTGTCTCCACCGGATCGAGCAGCATCTTTGCATTGGTGCCGATCAGCGCGACCTCGCCGCCGCGAAAGCGCCGCTTCTCGCGCGCGGGCATGTCGAGCACGGATTGCCCCGCGAGCATCACCCGCCCGCCGTCGATGTGTCCGCCCTCCGGCAACAGGTCGATGATCGAGCGCGCCAGCACCGACTTGCCCGCGCCGGTTTCGCCGACGATGCCGAGAATCTCGCCCTGGCGCAGCGTGAAGCTCACTTCATCGAGAACGCGGCGGGCGGGAGTATCGCCGAACGAGACGGTGAGCCGTTCGACTTCCAGCAGCACGGGTCGCGAAGACGCGTTCATTGCTCACCTCGCGAGACGGGTTCCGCAATACGTTTGACGGCATCGCCGAGAATGGCGAAGGTCAGCACGGACACGATGATGGCAAGGCCCGGAAAGAGCGCCGCCCACCACACGCCGAGAATCATTTGCTGCGCGCCGTTGGCGACCATCAAGCCCCATTCGGGCGTCGGCATGCGCACGCCCGCGCCGACGAACGAAAGACCCGCGGTCAGAAGAATCGCCATGCCGATGCTGATCGAAACCTGCACGATGGCTGGCGTGATCGCGTTCGGCAGAATGTGGCGGAACATGATGCCCGCGTCCGTCGCGCCGCTGCAACGCGCCGCGCTGATGAACGGGCGGTCGCGCAACGAGAGCACTTCGGCGCGGATCAGGCGCGCGAACATCGGAATGAAAAGCACGGCGAGCACGATCGCCACGTTCCAGATTTCCTGGCCCATGACCGACACCAGCGCCATGCCGATAACGAACACCGGAAACGACTGAATGAAGTCGAACACGCGCATCACGAGTGTGCTCAACATATTCCGGTAGTAGCCGATGAAAAGACCAATCGGCACGCCGATCACGAAGGCAATCGCCACGGCCGTCACGCTGATCAGCAGGTTGATGCGCGTTGCGTAGATCACGCGCGAGAGAATGTCCATGCCCGATACGTCGGTGCCGAACCAGTAGTGCCACGAAGGCGCCTTCAGAATATTGGACGGGTCCGCTTCTATTGGCGAATGCGGCGCGATGAGCGGCGCGAATACGATCAGCACGATCTGCAACACGAGCAGCGCAAGCCCGAAGATCAGCGCTTTGTCGAGACGCTGGCGAAAAGCGGAGAGCGCGTTCATCGGTTTCATATTTCGATCCTCGGATCGGCGAGTCCGTAGAGCACGTCCACCGCCGTGTAGACAAGCAGAATGAAGGCCGCCGCGACGAGCACGAAACCCTGCAACGCGGGATAGTCGCTGTTCATGACGGCCTGCACCGCGTATTGCCCGAGGCCGCCCCACGCGAAGATGGTCTCCACGAGCACGGCCGCGCCAAGCAGGAAGCCGAACAGAAAACCGATCATGGTAATGATGGGCGGCAGGCTGTTGCGCAGCGCGCTTCGCACGAGCATGCGCTCGGAAAGCCCGGACGCGCGCGCATGGCGGATGAACTCGCTGCGATAGATGCCCTCGAAAGTCGAACGCGTGAGCTTCATCAGGCCGCCCATGTTGACGATGGTGAGCGTGAGCACCGGCAGCCACAGATGCGCGACCGCCGAGCGCCACGCTTCCCAGTCGCCGGCAATCACGCTGTCGATGGTGTAGAAGCCGGTGACGGTGGGCGGCGGCGTGACGAATGAATCGACGCGTCCGAACGGCGCGGGCGCAATGCCCGCCATATGAAAGAGCGCGTAGATGAGGAGGAGCCCGACCCAGAAGTCCGGTATCGCGCCGGCGGCAAGTCCGTAGACGCGGCTCGCGCGATCCACCAGTCCGCCCGCTCGCACCGCCGAGGTCACGGCGATCCCAACGCCGAGCACGACGGTGAGGATCATCGAATAGGTGATGAGTTCGAGCGTGGCGGGCACGCGTTGCAGCAGATCCACGGTGACGGGGTTCGAGGTGAACATCGAGGTGCCGAGGTCGCCGTGCATCAGCGCGACGAGATAGCCGCCGAATTGCGACCATACCGTGCCGTTGAGATGCAGTTTCTCGCGCAATGATGCAATGGCGTCGGGCGTCGCCATGTTGCCGAGCATGAGCAACGCGGGGTCGCCCGGCAGGAGGCGGATCAGCAGGAAGGTCGCGAACATCACGCCGAACATCTGCGGGATGAGAATGCCGATCCGCGCGACGACGATGCGAAGCGGTCGCGGCGCCGAACGCCACGCGGTGAAGAGGGACATCGCGAACTCCTTCAGGAGGATCGCGCCGCGAAGACGCCGCTGGCTTGCGCGGCGGCGTCACGGCGTAAGGACCTCAGTTCTTGGAAAAGTCGTACCAGGTATTGCCGTTGGTCGTGTTCCAGCTATAGCCCTTGATGTTGGCGCGCGTGGCAAGCTGATAACCCGGATTGATGAGGAACACCCACGGTGCTTCGCCCATCACGAGTTGCTGCACGCGCTCCATCGAAGTCTTGCGCTTGGCTTCGTCGGTCATCGAAAGACTGTCGTTGATGAGCTTGTCGACTTCCGCATTCTTGTAATGCGAATAGTTGATGAGCGACGCGCTGTTGAGCCAGAGATTCGTCACGTACGCGGCATCCGGCACGATAGCCATGTCGCGGAAGAAGTACATGGGAATGGTGCCCTTCGAATAGCGCTCGACGAGCGTCGATGCAGGCAGCTTCTGCAATTCCACGTCCACGCCGATCTTCGAGAAAGCCGTCTTCAGGATGATCGCCAGTTCTTCCTCGGTCTGGTCGCCGGTGGGATAGCCCAACTGCGTTTTGAAGCCCTTCTCGTAGCCCGCTTCCTTCAGCAAAGCACGCGCTTTGTCGAGGTCCTCGGTGTAGTGGTAGTACTGATCCGTGTACGCGGGATAGATCTCCGATACCGGGCTTTTGGTGGGCCGCGCCGTGCCGTAGAACACGGACTTGAGGATCTGCTCGCGCGGCACCGCGTAGTTCAGCGCCTGACGCACCTTGTCGTTGTTGAAGGGCGCAACGGCGTTGTTCATTTCCACGCGCTGAATGTAGTTGCCGTAGACCTTCCACACTTTCACGCCGGGCATTTTTTCGAGCGTGGCCTGTTCGCGCGGCGCGAGCCATTCGGCCACATCGACGGCGCCCGCCTGCAACGCCGCGAGACGGTTGGCCGACGTCGGCATCTCGCGGAACACGATACGCGTGAGCTTCGGCGCGCCACGATAGTAGTTCTTGTTGCTCTCGTAGACCACTTCCTGTCCGGGCGAATACTTCGTGACCTGATACGGCGCGAACGATGCCGAATGGCTCGCGAGCCAGCGCGATCCCCACGGGTCGTCCGGCGTGATGTGCTTCTTGATCTCGACCGAATCGATGATGCCGAGATCGTTGTTCACCCACAGCCGTTCGATCAGCGGCGACGAACCCGGCAGCGTGACCTTCACCGTGTGGTCGTCTATTTTCTTGAAGGCCGTGTCGAAGTCGGTGATCTTCAGCACCTGCGTCATGTACCAGCGGAACGTCGCCTTCAGATTCCAGCCGCGCTGGAAGGTCCACATGACGTCGTCGGCGGTGAGCGTGTTGCCCGCATAGCTCTTGACGCCGGGGCGCAGATGGAAGGTGATCGAAGTCTTGTCGGGCGAAGTCTCCCAGCTTTCAGCGAGCGCACCCTTGAGCTTGCTGAAGTCCTCGACGGTCACGCCGTTTTCACCCGGCTTCATCTCATAGGTGAGCAAGCGTTCGAACACGTTGCGGCGCGCCTCGTGACTGGCTTCGGTCGGCGGATATTCCTGATCCAGCGACTCCGGCGTGCGCGGCCCGGCCACGACCAGAACCGAATTGTTGTTCTGCGCGAAGGCGGGCATGGCAAGCGCGCCGATGCCGAGCGCGGCGGCCGCCGCGATAAGCCGCGCAAGCTGGATGGAACCCGCTCGCGTAAATGCGGACACGGGCTTGGCGTCGTAGGTTTGCCACATGACACGCTCCTTGCGTGAAGATGAGACCGGTGGGATCGGATGGAACCGTTGATGCGAACTCGAAGCAGACGCGTCGCACTTCATCGCGCCGCGCGGCCGGCAGGTTTGGCCGGAACGATGGTGGGCAGGCCGCGCGGCAAGAAGCGTCCGCGTCCCGGCGTGCCGAAGTAGCGCCTTCCGTCCCACACGACTTCGCCGCCCGCGATGGTGTAGGCCGGCCAGCAATCGAGCGAGCGGCCTTCGTATGGCGTGTAATCGACGGCGTGATGCAGCATGGCGTTGGTCAGGCGCACGGGGTCGTCGGGATGCTCGTCCCAGATCACGAGATCGGCATCCGAACCGATCGCGATGGTGCCTTTGCGCGGATGCAGCCCGTAGGTCTTCGCGGGGTTGGTCGCGGTGAGTTCGACGAAGCGGTTGATCGAGATGCGCCCGGTCATCACGCCTTCGGAATAGAGCAGCGGCAGTCTCGTTTCAATGCCCGGAATGCCATTCGGGATATACGGAAACGCGACTTCCTCGCCGCCGGGCTTCTTGCCCGTGGGACTTTCGAAGGAGAAGGGTGCGTGGTCGGACGAGAACACGGTGAACGTGCCGTCCGCGAGCGCGCTCCAGATCGCTTCCTGACTATCGCTGTCGCGCGGCGGCGGACTGCACACACAGCGCGCGCCTTCGTAGCCGTCGTCCATGCCGAGGTCCTCGGCCGTGAGAAACAGATATTGCGGGCAGGTCTCGGACAGCACCTTGAGGCCGCGGCTTCGCGCCCATTGAATCTGCTCGACCGCGTCGCGCGCGGAGACATGCACGAGCAGCATTGGCACGTTGACGAGTTCGGCCAAGCTGATGGCGCGATGCGTGGCTTCGCGCTCCACGAGCATGGGACGCGAGGCGGCGTGATAGCGCGGCGCGGTGAGACCCGCGTCGAGCAGGCTTTCGGTGAGCCACGCAATGCACTCGCTGTTTTCCGCGTGGATCATCGCCATGGCGCCGTGTGCGCGGGCCAGCGCGAGCAGCCGCAGAATCTGGCCGTCGTCGAGCTTCATGTCGTCGTAGGTCATGTAGATCTTGAACGACGTGTAGCCCTCCGCGATGAGCTGCGGCAACTCATTCGCCATGACGTCCGGCGTCGGGTCCGAGACGATCAGGTGAAAGCCGTAGTCGATGCTCGCCCGTCCTTCCGCGCGCCGGTGATAGTCGTCTACGGCCGCGCGCAGCGTTTGCCCTTTTTGCTGCGCCGCGAACGGGATGATCGTCGTGGTGCCGCCGCAGGCCGCCGAGCGCGTGCCGGACTCGAAGTCGTCGGTCATGCGGGCGGGCGGCGCGATGGGCTGATCCAGATGGCAATGCGCGTCGATGCCGCCGGGCGTGGTGATGCGGCCTTGCGCGTCCACTTCACGCTTGCCCGCGCCGAGCGACAAACCCATCTGCACGATGCGGCCGTCCTTCACACCTATGTCGGAGAGGAACGTATCGCTTGCGGTGGCAACTTGGGCGTTGCGAATCACGAGGTCGAATTCTGCGTCCATGCATGCTCCGGTGTAGCGGGCGTTGTTGACATGTTCAAGTAAACTACACCGAAAAATATCGTGTCAAAAATACTTTCGTTGTTAACAACGTTGTTGACTAGCTTTCCAGCCGATCAGCGGCAGCGCGCGCCGGGACGTTCAACGGTCCGGGCGCGCGTAATTTTGTGAAGAAGGAAGGGTTTGAAGCGAAGGGCGTTGAGCCTTACAGGGTCAAAGCGGACTGAATGCCGCGAGTTCCCCGACGTAGCGCTTGGCCAGCGGCCGTGCGAATTCCCCGCGCTTGGCGGTATTGAGCTTCAACGTGACGAGCGCCTCGCACCACTTGAGCGCGGCCGTCACACCGTCGATGACGGGCACGCCCAGCGTGTCCTGCAACTCCGCGCACAGATCGGCCATGCCCGCGCAGCCCAGCACGATCGCCTCGCTGCCGTCTTCGTCGAGTGCGCGCCGGCATTCTTCGAGGATCGTGGCGCGCGCGGCCGAACCGGGCGTTTCGAGTTCGAGCACGGCGAGTTCGGTCGCGCGCACGTTGCGGCAAAAGCGCTCCATGCCGTAGCGCTGCGCGAGATGCCAGGCAAGTCCGCGCGTGCGTCCGAGCGTCGTCACCACGGAAAAGCCCGGCGCAAGCACGCTTGCGGCATGCATCGCCGCTTCCGCGATGCCTATTACCGGTCCGCGCGCAAGTTCGCGTGCGGCGTAGAGGCCGGGGTCGCCGAAGCAGGCGATCACATACGCGTCGCAGCCTTCTTGCTCGCCGCGCGCCACTTCCATGAGGAGGCCGGGCGTGGCGAGCGCATCGTCGTAATGGCCTTCGATCGAAGGCGGGCCCATTGTCGGACCGACTGCCACGACTTCCGTGCCGGGCGAAGCGACCGCGCGCGCGCAGCGGGCCATCGCGTCGGTCATGCCTTGCGTCGTGTTGGGATTGATGAGCTTGATGCGCATGACTTCCTTTCGTTCGATTCGTGGCCTGAACTCAAGCGCCGCCCAAAAGCCGGGTCAGCGCGAGCGCGACGGTCTTCGTCGCAATACGCATGTCTTCGAGCTTGACGTGTTCGTCCGCGCGATGTCCGTTCGCTTCCAGCAGCGTGCGCGGCCCCGCGCCATAGATCACGGTCGGCACGCCCGCTTCGCAATAAAGACGCGCGTCGGTATAGAGCGGCACGCCTTCGGCAGGTATGTCGATGCCCATGATCGTGAGCGCCGCGTCCTGCAATGCGTGCGTGAGACGTTCGGCGCCCGGCAGCGTGCGCATGGGCGTCGCGGCCAGCACTTCGCGCGTGGCGATGGTGATGCCCGGCAGTTCGCGCGCCGCATCGCGCACGACGCATTCCAGGCGTTCACGCGCGCGCGCCGGATCTTCCTCGGGCACGATGCGCCGGTCGAGCCGCAGCTTCACGCGGTCGGGCACGACATTGGTGTTGATGCCGCCTTCGATCAGCCCGACGACGAGCGTCGGATGCTCGATACCGGGCGTGGCCGAGCGAATCTCCTGCAACTCGCGCCGATGCGCATACAGCGCGTTCAGCACGACGGTCGCGGCTTCGAGCGCGTCGTGTCCGGTATCGGGCCGCGCCGCATGCGCCGACTTGCCGCTCACCGTGACTTCCAGATGCAGGCAGCCGTTGTGCGCAACCGTGATGGCGTAGCTGAAGCCCGCGCAGATGGCGTAATCCGGCTTGACGATGCCTTCGGCAAGCAACCATCCCGGCCCGAGCAGACCGCCGGTTTCCTCGTCGTAGGTGAGATGCAGCTCGATCGTGCCTTTGAGGTCAACGCCGCTTTCGACCAGCGCCTTCAACGCGAACGCATACGTGGCGAAATCCGACTTCGATACCGCCGCGCCGCGCCCGTATAACGCGCCCTCGCGAATCTGCGCGCCGTACGGGTCGCTCGACCACCCCTCGCCGGGCGGTACCACATCGCCATGCGCGTTGAGCGCGATGACAGGTCCAACGCCAAAGCGTTGCCGCACGACGAGATTCGTGACGCTCTGCATGCCCGCCGCCTCCACGAGCGTTTGCGGCACCGCGTGACGTTCGACTTCGAAGCCGAGCGCTTCGAGCAGCCCGGCAGTCATGTGCGCGTGCTGCGCGCAGTCGCCGGGCGGATTGTCGGAAGGTTTGCGCACGAGCGCCGCGAGAAATTCCACTTGCGCTTCGAAGCGCGTATCGATCGATTGTAAAAGCGCCTGCACGTTCGGTCTCCGCATCAGATGCGCGACGACGGCGCGTAAAACGGCTCGCGCGGCGTCTCGCTTTCGCCGGTCAGATAGCCATCATAGAACGCCTTGACGTGCGGAAACACGGCGCGCCCCAATTCGCGGCGCGCGGTCTCTTCAGGGCTGCGCGGCTGCGAGAGCGTACGCGCGATGTCTTCGAGCACCGCATCGCGATCCATACGCGTGAAGCGGCCTTCGCGATACACCACTTCGCCACCGATCATCACGGCATCGACGGCATTGGTCTTGGCGCGCATCATCAACGCGTCGAGCATGGGAATGTCGTCGTCCTGATACGGCCACGTCGCGGTCTTGTAGTTCATCAGCACGAGATCGGCGAGACGCCCCTCTTCGAGCCTGCCGATACGCGCGCCGAACGGCGTCGTACGCGCGCCGTCCTCGCTTGCCATCTTGAGAATCTGCGGGCATGTCGGCACGTCGTCGTCCATGCCCGGCGTGCGGTGAACGTTGAGCGCAAGACGCATCTCCTGAAGCATGTCGCGATCTTCGTTGATGCCCGCTTCGTCGAGCCCCATGCCGACCGTCACGCCATGCCGCGCAAACGCGTTAAGCGGCGCGACGCCGCTGCGCAGCCGGAAGTTCGAACTGCAGTTATGGCAGATGCAGGTGCCCGTATGCGCGATGGTCTCGATGTCCGCCTCGGTGAGCCAGACACCGTGGCCGAGCGTGAGCGAAGGACCGAGCAGGCCCAGATCGTTCAGATGGCCGACTGCCGTCTTGTCCGAGCGACGCCGCGCATATTCCTTTTGATACGCGGTTTCGACCAGATGCATGTGCATGGGCACGCCGTGCCGTGCCGACTTCTCCTTGAGCGCGAGCAGCGTGTCGTCGCTGCACCAGTGAAGGTTGGCCGGCGCGAGCTGAATGGCCGTTAGCGCATGGCCTTCGTTCTCGCGCGTGAGGGTATCGAAGAGTTGCAGGTAATCCGCGAGCGGAATGCGAAAACGCCGCAGATGCGCCCGCAGCTTATCGCCGGTTTCGGACGGCAGGCGGTTGCAAAAGTCGTCGTCGGCTTCGTAGACGAGCAGGTTCTGATCGCGCACCGCGAAGCTGTACGACGCGCGCATGCCGAGATCGCGATAAGCATCGAGCACGCGCGACGCGGCCTGATGGATGGCATCGAGCGGACCAGGACGCCAGCCGTGAATATGCTGCACGGTCGTGATGCCCGAGGCGATCATCTCGAAGGCGGAGTAGAGCGTGTCCAGATACAAGTCGATATCGCGTGCCCCCATGCGGCTCGCGAACCAGAGTTCGAGCGCATGGTCCGGCGAGCCGAGTTGCACCGGCGTGAGACCGACATGATGGTGGCTGTTGACGAAGCCCGGCATCAGCACCGTGTCGGGCGAACCGAGGCGCAGCGCGTGCGGATACTTCTGCACCATCGCATCGCGCGGGCCGATCTCGACGATCACGCCATCGCGTTGATACAGCGCCGCGTCGCGCACCACCTCGGCCGCATGCCGGTCGGCCGCGCCTTTCACAATCCATCCTGCCACGATCAATGATTCGGACATCGCGTTCTCTGCTCTCTCGAAGTGAATGGGGAAAATTAGAACGACGGCGTGCCGTATAGATCGGTCCGCCGATGCGCGTAATAATTGAGCCGACGCCGCGTGCGCGCGATATCCGCGTGCACGAGCGTCGCGCTCACGATGCCTGCGCCGAGCATGCCGGACCGTCGCGCGAGCACCGCTCCATCGGCCGCGATCACACACGATTCGCCGAAGTTGTCGATACGCGCGTCATCGAGAAACTCGTCACCGGCCTTGTTCGCGCACAGCACGGCGAGGCCGTTTTCGCGGGCATGCGTGCGCATTTCGCCGACGAAGAAGTCCATGTCGTCGCCGCCGCTGCCCGCCACCGGCACGATCACGAGGTCCGCGCCTTGTGCCCGCAGCGCGCGCCAGCACTCGGGAAAACGCCGGTCGTAGCAAACCAGCACGCCCACGCGCCAGACACCGACGTTCACCACATGCAGACCCGAGCCGGGCGTGAAATGCGCGGGCTCGTCATAGCCGGGCGGGGGATCGTCGCCGACGGGCAAGTGCAGCTTGCGGGCAACCGGGCTTGCATTCGCACGCAACGATAAGCCTTTGGCATCGAAGCCAAGCACAGCGTTGTGATAGCAACCGCTCGCGGGATCGTGCTCGTAGAACGGCACGATGAGCGCGGCATCGCATTCCTTTGCGAGCGCGGCCCACTTATCTGCGAAAGCGCCTTGCGCGGGATTCGCCCATTCGCGATAACGTCCCGCAGGCGAGCCCGCGAAATACGGCACCGTCGCGAGTTCCGGCAGCGCGATGAGACGCGCGCCTTCGTTTGCGGCGCGGCGGACGGCATCGAAAGCGATGGCCGCGTTGTGCGCGAGATCGGTGGTGCAGGGCGGCGATTGAATCGCGGCTACGCGAAGCACGTCGTCGGTCACTTGATGCGCTCCTGCTCCGCGAACGCGCGGTCAACTTCGTCGCGCAACAGGTCGGTCAATCGATCGGCGAGCGCGTGAAAGGCCGGGCTGCGCGAATCGCGTGGACGCGGCATGTCGACGGGAATGATCGTCTTGATCCGCCCGGGCCGCGCCGTGAACACGACGATACGATCCGCGAGCGCAATGGCTTCGTCGATATGATGCGTGACGAAGACCATCGATACGCCCGCTTGCCGCCACACCTGAATCAGAAAGTCCTGCATGCGGGCGCGCGTTTGCACATCGAGTGCGGCGAAGGGTTCATCGAGCAGCAGGATTTCCGGCTTGAGCGCAAGCGCGCGCGCCACGGCCGCGCGCTGCCGCATGCCGCCCGACAACTGATCCGGCCGCTTGTCGATGGCTTCGGAAAGTCCCACGCGTTCGAGAATCTCCTGCGCGACCTGGCGGCGGCGATCCTTCGGCACATGCTGCATCTTCAAGCCGAACGTGACGTTCTCGCCAACCGTGAGCCATGGATAAAGCGACGCCTCCTGAAACACGAGCCCGCGATCCGTGCCCGGCGCATGCACTTCCGCGCCGCCGCACACAATGCGGCCTTCGGTCGCCTGTTCGAGTCCCGCCATGAGAAAGAGCAGCGTGCTCTTGCCGCATCCGCTCGGACCCAGAAAGACGACGAACTCGCCGCGCGCTACTTCGAGGTCGATGTCGCGTAAAGCCACGAACGGTTCGCCGTCCGTCTCCCACGTCTTGCCGACGCCCGTGCAGGTCACGAGCGGTGGCTGGCCGCGGCGCTTCGGTGCAACGTCGGCAAAGGCTTGTTCGGTCATGTCATTTCCTCAGGCCGCTTTCCGGCACCCAAAACAGCACTTTGCGCTGCACGATGCGCAACAGGTAATCGAACGCGAAACCGAGCACGCCGATCAGCGTCATCGTGAAGAACGAAAGGCTCGCGTTGAAGGTATTGCGCGAGAGCATCACCACTTGTCCGAGCCCGCTGCCCACGCCGGTCGCCTCCGCAATCAGCACGACCATCCACGCGCCGAACAGGTTCATGCGCAGCACCATGAAAAGCGACGGCAGAATCGCGGGCAGGATCACATGGCGAAACGTCTGCGCGCGCGTGGCGCCCATTACGGCGGCCACGTTCAGCTGCGTGCGGCTCACGCTGTCTATTTGTCCGATGGTCGATACCGTCATCACGAAGAAAAGCGAGATGAAGACCATGAACACCGCTGGCCCATTGCCGATGCCGAACAGAAAGATCGCGACAGGCAGCCACGCAATGGGCGAGATCGGCGCAAGCAGCGTGATGGTGGGCAGCGTGAGATTGCCGAAGAGACGAAAGTAACGGATGGCCACGCCCATCGCCACCGCGCAGACGAAGCCGAGCGTGAGACCTGCGAGCACGCGCAAGGTAGTCGCGACGATGGTCATCGCCAGCGCGCCGAAGGCCGTGCCGCTCGACTGCTCGCCGATCACATCGCTCGACAAAAAGTACTGCGCCTGCGAGCCGAAGTTGCGCAAAAAGATATGCGGCGGCGGCAGCAAGAGTGGATCGGCCCAGTGCAGCGCCCAGGCCGCCTCCCACACGGCGATGAAGCACGCAAGCGAAGCGATGCCCCACAGAAGCGGCACGATGCGCGCAAGGAGCGGCGCGCGCCGCGCCCGCGCACGTCCATCGGCGGTCTTGTCGCTCGCGCGCTTCAGGCGGGAAGTGGCGTATCCCATGAGGCTGCTCATGCGGTCTTTCGCTGCAATTGCGCGTACAGGTCGCCGTTTTCCTTGATGACTTCGGTGAGCGGCCCCCAGTCGAACATGTCCTTGCCTGGCAGCTTCTTGATGTAGCGAAGCTCCTTCAGATTTTCCGCGCGGCCGAGGATGAACGCTTCGTTGCCACGCTGATCGATCATCGGCGGCTGCTTGGTGGCGGCGTCGAGCGTGGCGTCGTAGCTCGTCTTGAAGTATTTGCCGACGGTGTCCTTCACGGCGGTCGCGCGATCCTGTTCTTCCTGATGCTGCGCGACCATCATGGCCTTGATGAGCGACTTCACGGCATCGCGATTCTCGTGCAGCAACTTCTCGCGCACCGCGAGCACGCAGTCGGAATAGTTCGCGCCGTACACATCGACGCCATTTGAAAGCATGACCGAACCCGCGCGCGACTTCAGCGCCTGCGTGGCATACGGCTCGATATGGCACATCGCATCGATATTGCCCGCGATGAACGCCTGCGCCAGCTCCGGCGACGTGCCGAAGTAGCGCACCTTGACGTCCTTGAAGCTCATGCCCGCTTTCTTCAGATAGTCGTAGGGCAGCATTTCGAGCGTATCGGCCTGGAACGTGCCGATGGTCTTGCCGCGCAACTGCTCCGCCGACGTGATGCCCGGCTGCGCGACGATCACGCAGCCCTGCACGCCCGATCCCGCGACGACCTTGATGGGCGCGCCCGCATCGTAGAGCGTCATGAAGTTGGTGTACGGCACGACGCTCACATCCACCACGCCCGCGCCGAAGAGCGCCGCGATGTCGGCATTGGTCGGCGTGGTCACGAAATCGAGCGTCACGCCTTGCGCCAGATTGCGCTCCTTCACGAGAAAGAACGGGCAATTACAGAGGCCCGTGCCGTGCGTCGCCTTGAGCGTGAGACCGCCGGCCGCGCTGGCGTTGGTGAGCCATGCGCCGCCGAGCATCGCGCCGCCCGCCATGCAGGCACTGCGCGCAAGAAAGTCGCGCCGCTCGTGGCTGACCGCGCTAAGACGCAGCGATGCCGCGTTTTTATCGATGAATTTCCTGAACATCGTGATATCCCCGTCAAATTGAACAAAGGCGTTTCATTGGAAAATCGGTCCGGACTTGAACAAGCCGTCGAGCAGATCGAGGGCGAAGATGTCGCTTAGGCGCGGCGTGATACGCATGCGTCCAAGCGCTTCGAGTGCCGATGCCCGCGCGAGCACGCTGGCGCGTAACGGCCGAATGTCGACATCGGATGGCTGACGCGCCATGCCCGCGAGCAACTCGTCATGCGAAAACTCGGGCCATCGATGCGCACTCGCGCGCAACGCGGCGTGCGGATCGCGCTCTATGAGCGCTTGCGCTTCGAGCATGCCGGCGAGCACTTCGCGCACGATGTCCGGCTGTGCCACGAGAAAACTTTCACGCGCGACGAGCAGTGTGTCGGGATAGTCGCCGCCCCATGCTTCTATGCCGTCGCAGAGCACATCGAAGCCTTGCGCCACGAAGCGCGAGATATACGGTTCCACCAGCGTCAACGCGGCAATGCGGCCGGCGAGCAGATCGCTGGCGGCGGCGGTCAGCGAGCCGAAGTGCACACACTCGACCTCGCTCATGCCGACGCCGTAAATGCGCAAGGCGTCGTAGAGCAGGGCTTCCATGGGGTCGTCGGCGAAGGTGCCCACGCGCTGGCCGCGCAGTGCCTCGACGGTCAAACCGCCTTGCCCGACCAGCGCCATGCCGAGCTTGCCGCTGCCGCCGACGATGCGCAGCGGATCGGGCAACGCGTGATCGACTAACGCTTGCGTGAAGCCCGTGGTGCCGAGTTGCGCCGCACCGGTACGCAACAGCGCGGCCGTCGATTTGAATTCGGCCAGCTCTGGTGCTTCGGCGTGAAGTCCGCGCGCTTCGAGCAAGCCCGCGTCGATGGCGACGAAGAGCGGCAGATTGGAAAGCGCACCGCCGTGCGCCAGCAACAACTTTCGCATCGTGTTCCCAGTGGTCGGGTTCGTTCCGTGAGACGTCGCGCAGCGCTTAGAGGCATCGCCCGAGAGCTTTAGCGAAGACCGTGCCACTTTTGCATACGTAAGTTGACGTTAACCGCGACTGCCTTTGTTTACTAGCGATGCAGATTATTGACTACAAAATCAGCTACGTTTGTATACGAGACTTGCTGCGGTTCAATTGGACCATTTCGCACCATCGGCGTGTAACGCTGCACCTTCGCGATGCTTTTTGGCACCAACAATGCTGCTTTTTGCTTGGTTTGTTCGGCGCTTCACAGTGCTGATACATACAATCCCGATTTGAATCGTATGCAATCTAAGCGGATAATCGCGCCAGGAATACCGCAGGACTCAGGAAGACCTCATGCCCACAGACAAGAAACGAAGCGCATCGAATGAACTCGACGTCAAAGGGTCATTCGATGGCGTTCAACGCAATCCCATCTACGAACGGTTGATGAACGCCATCGCCGAACATCGCCTGCATCCGGGGACGAAGCTCGCGGAAGACCGGCTCGCCGCCATCTTCGGCGTGAGCCGCACGGTGGTGCGCGCGGTGCTGCAACAGCTTTCGCATGAACTGGTGGTGACTATCGTGCCGAACCGGGGCGCGTTTATCGCGAGCCCGACGGTGGAAGAAGCGCGCGAACTTTTCGAGGCGCGGCGGCAGATAGAACTGCCCGTGGTCGAGAAGGTTTGCCGGTCCGCGACGAAGAAGGACATTGCGTCATTGAGGGCGCATGTCGCGCGCGAGGAAGATGCACGCAAGCGCAATGACCGGCGCACCGCTGTACGGCTCTCGGGGGAGTTTCATGTGTTGCTGGCGCAGCTTGGCGGCAATCGCTTCATCGAGCGCACCATGCGCGGCCTGCAGATGCTCACGTGTCTGACCATCCTGCTCTACAACGCGCCGACCTCGGAGGCGTGTCCGCACGACGAGCACGCGCGCTTGATCGATGCGCTCGAAGCCGGCAACGTCAAGCTGGCGCAAAAGCTCATGGTCGAGCATCTCGCGCACATCGAAGCTACTCTGCGGCTGCATACGGCGGAAGAAGAGGAGGACGATCTCGAAGCTATCCTGCTGCGTGGCGCGTAGCGTGCGATGTGTGCGATGCGTGCCGGGCGCGCGCTTTTGAACCGCGCGATACCGCACGCTCCACATTAATTTTCCGGCTTTAATGACTTCAGGGCGGCGCAGTATAGTGTGGCTGCAAGCGCCTCGCTTGCGGCGTCCTTCGAGACGCCCCACACGAATCATCACAGCAAAGGACGTCCGATGAGACTCCGCGTTGGCTACGATCTTGCCTATGAGTGTCCGCAGCCGACACCCATGATGCTGATGCTCAACACGCATTACTCGCATGCCAACGATGTGATCGTGGCGGACGTGCTTGCCACCAATCCGCCGGTGCCGATTACTCAGTATCGCGATGGTTTCGGTAATTTGTGCAGCCGGATCGTGGCGCCGCCGGGGCGTTTCGAACTGTCGACTTCCGCATTGCTCAATGTATCGGGCGAGTTCGAAACGCGTCCCGTGGATGGCCGGCAACACGCGGTGGAAGAACTGCCCGACGAGTGCCTCGTCTTTCTCCTCGGCAGCCGGTACTGCGAAACCGATCTGCTATCGGAAGCCGCCTGGCAACTCTTCGGCAACTCCGCGCCGGGCGCGGCCCGCGTGCAGGCAATCTGCGACTTCGCGCATCATCACATCACGTTCGGCTATCACCATGCGCGCCCGACCAAGACGGCCTGGGAGGCTTACCAGGAGCGCGTGGGCGTGTGCCGCGACTTCGCGCATCTCGCGGTGACGCTGTGCCGCGCGCTGAATATTCCGGCACGTTACTGCACCGGCTATATCAGCGATGTCGGCTTGCCGCCGCCTTATGCGCCGATGGATTTCGCGGCGTGGTTCGAGGCCTATGTCGGCGGCACGTGGCAGGTCTTCGACCCGCGCAATAACGCGCCGCGCGTTGGCCGCGTGCTGATGGCGTACGGCCGCGATGCCGCCGATGTCGCGCTTAGCAACACGTTCGGGCAGACCACGCTCGTCAATTTTCATGTCGTTTGCGAGCCCGAGCAGGGCTATTAGAGGCGCGCCGCACGAATAGTCTGCATGGTCGGGAATGCTCAATGCTCGAATAGATGTATTAGCCATTAAAAAAGCGAGCACCATCATGCGCAAGCACCTGCCCCGTCTCCTTGTTGCGGACGACGATGCCGCCATTCGTGCGGCCTGCGCTTCAGCACTATCGCTCGAAGGCTACGATGTCCATACGGCCCAAAACGGTTGCGCCGCGCTGGCCGAGATTCGCCGGTGGCGGCCCGAGATTGCCCTGATCGATGTCGAAATGCCGCTCATGGACGGGCGCGAGGTTGCGCGTCAGTTGCGCCAGGCCGACGAGCACAAACTGACGCTCCTGATCGCCGTGACCGCGTTGTCTTCGATGGCGGAACGCGCGGCATCGATACGCGCCGGTTTCAATTACCACTTCACGAAGCCGCTCAGGTTGAGCGCGCTACTCGAAACGCTGGCGCTTCACGCCAGTTCGCTAAAAAGCGCCCGCTGATTCGAGCGCCGTCGTCAAACCGAATGGCGCGCCAGGTTGATGGTGAAGATACACCCGACGCCCGGAAGGTTCGCCACGCTCAGCACGCCGCCATATGTCTCGACGATCTTCTTGGAAATCGACAAGCCCAGGCCCAGGCCGCTCTTGTCGGCGGATTGCTGCGTGAAAGGTTCGAACATGGTGAGCGTGGAGTCGGGCGGAAGTCCGCCGCAATGGTCCTTCACGTCCATTAGAATGCGGCCGGCCACGGCATAAGCGTTGAGCGACACTTCGCTTTGCGGGCGCGTGAACTTGAACGCGTTTTGCAGCAGATTGCCGAGTGCCGAATAAAGCGCATCGCGGTCGGCGCTGACGGCAAGCGTGCTGTCGACGGGAGACACCGTGAATTTCACACCTCGCACTTGCGCTGCTAGTTCAGCCGCGTGCGCTACCTCGGTAATGAAGTCGGCCAACGAAAACGTCGCCGCCGACGTCCCGCCGTCCGCCAATTCCTTGACGTCCGCAATGGAGCCGTCGATTAGCGTGCGCAGCGAAGCCAGGCCACGCTGAAGTACCGTTCCCGTGGCGCCCGTCAGGCTCAGACTTCCGGTTCTTGCGGCTTCGAAGGCCGTTGTCGCGATGGACAGTGCGTTTCTCAGTTCGTGTGCAAGTTCACCCGCCCGTTCCTGAGCGGCGCGCTGTTGTTCCTGATTTGTGCTTTGCGCGCGTTGATAACTGAATTCGGTGACAGCCTTCGCAATAGCGTTATCGAGACAGCGGTTTAACGTCCGATATTCATTGATCTGGAATGGCACATCGCGCTCGTGCGCCAAATCGGTAATGGCCTGACAAAGATCGCCGTAATCGTGCACGACCTGAGCGATCGTATAACCGAGCAAATGCAGCGCGTGACCATGCTGTCCGGCCGTTGCGCCCATCTCCGATTCCGTCATGATGCCGCCGGCCGCACCCGATACCGCGCGACTCGCGAGCGGATCGCTGCCTTGCTCGATGCGCAGCGTCTTGATCAATTGGTCGAGAAACATCGGTACGCCGTTTTCGAGCTGCGCATCGGAGGCTGCGCGCGTCGGGCGGCTCGCGACCTTGGCTCGACACCGCTCCACCAGCTCTGAGCGATTATTGGAGAGGAAGTTGTGCATCATGGCCTATGTCCTTGGCGCCACGCGCGTGACCGGCCGGCCATGTGGAGGAAGCAGCTTTGCCAGTGAGAGTGCAAGTCAAAAGGAGCAATGCTCGAACAAAACCGAGCGATCCGAGCGGAACCAAGGAGCGCCTTGCGCGCTCGCGCTGCAATGCTACGCAGCCGGCTCCCGAGAAAAACTTATTTGATTCCGCGCGTCCAATGTTGCAAATCCGTGAGTGGATTCACCGTGCGCTTTGCGAGATTGATAACCGCAGCCGGCTTTTCGTCGGCCGCAGATCGTTTTAGTTCTTTGCAATAGGTTCATTATCACGCAGCTCGCACGCGAGCCGCGCACCACGTCTGTCGCATCCTTTAAATAAGCGGGAATCACCTGTTATTCAGCACACAGCGTATTTATTCACGGCTTGCACGTTCAAACCCGCTGAATAACGTTTAACGCGCGATGCGCAAACCTTTGCGGTGCATGGCAGCGCAGATCGATCAGCTATTTGCCGCACGGTTATCCGTAAAACTTTGGTACCGCATGAGCGTGCTCTGTCACAATGTCGCGGATGAGGAGGGAAGCCGTGAATAGACCACTTTTACCGGCGGATTCGCGAGAGGCACTGGCGCGCGACATGGGCGCCGTGGCTGGAATCGGCGCGGTGCCGTCGATACTCAAGATGATCTGCGACGAAACTGGAATGGGTTTCGCGGCCGTCGCGCGCGTCACCGACTCGACCTGGACGGCGTGCGCCGTTCAGGACAACATCAATTTCGGACTGGTGCCGGGCGGACAACTCGAACTGCGCACCACGCTCTGCTCGGAATCGCGGGCCTCGCGTGCGCCGATCATCGTCGATCGATTCAGCAGCGACACCACGTATCGCGATCATCACACACCCGCCATTTACGGTCTCGAAAGCTATATTTCCGTGCCTATCGTTTTGCCGGACGGCGAGTATTTCGGCAACCTCTGCGCAGTCGATCCGCGTCCGGCGAAGGTATCCGAGCCGCGCGTCGTGCGCATGTTCGAGGTGTTCGCAAATCTCATCGGCATGCAGCTCGCCAGCGAAAAGCGGCAATGGTCCACTGAAGCGCAACTGTTCGACGAGCGCGAGACGGCGCATCTTCGGGAGCAGTTCATCGCGGTATTGGGTCACGATTTGCGCAATCCGTTGAGCGCCGTGAGCGCGAATGGCGAATTGTTGAGCCGGCGCAAGAGCGAGCCGGATCTCGTCGGTATCGGCAATCGGCTCAAGGCGACGGCGGCGCGCATGGCGCGGCTGATCGACGACGTGCTCGATCTCGCGCGCGGCCGTCTCGGCTCGGGCATGTCGGTTAGCATCGTCGCGGTGGATGACATCGCGCCTTACCTGCGCGCGGTCGTCGACGAGCTTTGCGTGGCGAACCCGTCGCGCGCGGTGAATCGCGCCATACAGGTTGATTCCGCGGTCAGTTGCGATCTCGTCCGCATTCAGCAGTTGCTTTCAAACCTGCTCGGCAACGCGATGACTCACGGCGGCGCCGATACGCCCGTCACGGTGGAGATTGCGGTAGAGCGCGATCACCTCACGCTGTCGGTGACCAATGGCGGCGAGCCTATCGCGCCGGAGACGCTCTCAAAAGTGTTCGAGCCTTATTGGCGTCCCGCGACGAGCGCGCCGGGCGGCGGGCTCGGACTCGGGCTCTATATCTGCAAGCAGATCGTCTCGGCGCACGGCGGAACGCTCGGAGTGGAATCGAGCGCCGAGATCGGCACGAGATTCACCGCGCGCATTCCGGTTCGCGCACGAGACGCCGGCTTCTAAACGGCTCAATGCGCCGCCGCAAGCTGGTTCGCGTCATCTCCCTGTTGCCAGCCGAGGCCAAGACTCTTTTGTAGCGACACGAAGTCTTTGAGCAATTCGCCCTGCGCCGCAACCACGTCCTGCTGCGCGGCGAACTGCGTGCGCTGCGCATCGAGCAGATCGATCAAGGTCGACACGCCGGCCTTGTAGCGCTGACGCACGAGGATGGCGGCGCGCTCCGACGACGCATTGACCTCTTCGAGCCGCACTAGATGCTCGCGCTGATAGCCGTAGCGCGCGAGCGCCGAATTGGCGTCCTTGAGCGCGGCCAGCACGGTCTTTTCATAACGCGCCTCGGCTTCGTCGCGCGAAGCCTTCGCGGTATCCACGCTCGCCGCCGTGCGGCCGAAGTCCAGCACGTTCCATTGCAGATACGGCACGCCGAGCCACGAGAAATTCTGCTTGCGCAGCAAATGTCCCGGGTCCGACGCCGTGAAGCCGATATCGCCGAGCAACGTCACCTTCGGAAAATAGTCCGCGACATGCTCGCCGATCTGCGCATTGCTCGATGCGAGGCGCCGTTCCGCCGCGCGGATGTCCGGGCGCTGTTGCAGCATCGCCGATGGCTCGCCAATAGCCACCGAAGCTGGCAAGTCGGGCAAGGGCGCGGCCTCACCGAGTTGCGCGTCCAGCGCGCCGGGCGCGCGGCCCGTGAGCACGGCGAGTTGATCCAGCGAATCGGTGATCTGCACCTGCAACGGCACGAGCGTCGCGCGCGTGGTATCCACTTGCGTCGTGAGGCGCTCGACATCCACGTCGGCCGCCGTGCCGCGCGCGCGGCGCTGCTCGGTGAGCGTGAGCATTTGCTGCTGATATTCGGCGGTGCTGCGGCCGAGCGCGAGACGTCGTTGCTGGTCGCGCAAGCCGACGTAGGCGGACGCGACTTCCGCCGCGAGCGACACCTGCGTGTCGGCGAGATCCGCTTTGACGGCGTCGGCTTCGTCGGATGCCGCTTCGACCGCGCGACGCGTGCCGCCGAAGAGATCGAGTTCCCACGAGGCGTCGAAGCCGGCGGTGTAGAAGTCGAGCGGACCACGCCCGCTGGATGTCGCCGTGCCCTGATCCGAACCTCCCGCATTGGATGCCGCGAAGCTGCCGAGATCGGGCGAGCGCATACGCAACGCCGCCGCCGATGCCGACGCCTTCGGCATGCCGTTGGCCTCTTGCCCGCGCAATTGCGAGCGCGCTTGCCGCAGTTTCGCCTGCGCGATTTTCACATCGGGATTGCTGGAAAGCGCTGCATCGACAAGATCGTTCAGTTTCGGGTCGTTCAGCGCGAGCCACCACTTGGCGGGTGCATGCGAGACGTCGACGCCCTGCTGCGGCGTACGCACGAACGTCCCGCTTTTGAGCGATTCCGCCGCGATATCCGGCGCGCCACGGTAATCCGGGCCCACCGTGCACGCGGAGCAAATGAGCGCAAGCAAGAACGGCATGGCGCGCCTGCTGCGGAAGGAGTTGAGAGACATCGTTGAATCAGTCATGACATTAGTGGCCGGCGGATGGCGTTTCGCCAGCCTGATGACGCGGCGTTTTGAGCAGAAGGGCGAGCGGCACGCAGGCCAGCAACGCGATCGCGAGGATGAAGAAGGTTTCGGAGTAGGTCATGACGATGGCTTGCTGGCCGATCTGCACGGACAATTGCCCGAGCGCCTGCATCTTGGCGTGCGCCATGTCGCCGCCTTGCGCGAAAAATCCCGCCGCGTTGGCCGCGAGCCGGTCCTGGCCGAGCACCGAATTGGCCGTGAGCGTCTCGCGGATGGCCTCGCCGTGAAAGTCATTACGCCGGTCGATGACCGTCCCAATGATCGCGAGCCCGACCGATCCGCCGAGGTTGCGCGCCATGTTGTAGAGGCCCGCGGCATCGCCGGATTCCTCGCGCGAGACCGCGGCCATGGAGGCTTGATTGAGCGGCATCATTGCGAGCATCTGGCCGAAGCCGCGCAAAATTTGCGAGGCGTAGAAGTCGTGTCCGACGCTTTGCGCCGTCAGCGATATGTCGAGCAGACAGCTCGCCGCGAAGAACAACAAGCCGGTGATGACGAGCACGCGGAAGTCGAACTTGCCGAGCAGACGCGGCAACACGGGCATGATGAGAAACGCCGGCACGCCTGACACCAGCATGATCGAGCCGGACTGCAACGCGTTGTATCCCGCGACGATGCTCAGGAACTGCGGCAGCAGAAACGACACGCAGTAAAGCCCCGCGCCGACCGCGAAGACAATGAGAATCACGCTTGCATAGCGCGGATTGCGCAACAGAGACAGCCGCACGATAGGCCGCTTCGCGAAGACTTGCGACAGCGCGATCAGCAAAAAGCCGAATGCGGTGACGCACGTGAGCAAGACGATCTCAGTCGACTCGAACCACTGATTGCGCTGACCTTCTTCGAGCACGACGGTAAGCGAACTCAGCCCGATGGCGAGTCCCGCGATGCCGAGCCAGTCCGCCTTGAAGAAGGCGTCCCACTGCGGCTTTTCCTGCGGCAGACCGGTGATCAGCAACGCGATCAGCGCGACGCCCACGGGGATGTTGAGAAAGAAGCACCACGACCATGAAATGTTCTCCGCGAGCCAGCCGCCGAGCACGGGACCGAGCAACGGCCCGAGCAGCACGATCAGCCCGAAGATGGTCATGCCCACGGGCATCTGCTCGCGCGGCAGCCGCGTGCGGATGATGGTCTGCGCCGTGGGAATCATCGCGCCGCCGGTGAAGCCTTGGCCGATGCGGCCGGCGATCATCATGGGCAACGAGTGCGAGAAGCCGCACATCACCGAGAACAAGGTGAAGAGCGTTGCATTGCTCAGGAGGAAGTTGCGCAGGCCGAAAACGCGCGTGAGCCACGCGGCGAGTGGAATCATCACGATTTCGGACATCAGATAGCCCGTCGAGATCCACGTGCCTTCGGTGCCCGTCGCACCGATTTCGCCCTGAATTTGCGGCAACGCCGAGTTGGTGATGGAGATGTCGAGCGTGGCCATCAGCGCGCCGAGCGCGCCTGCCGTGACGGCGATCCAGTCGCCGGCGCTCGCGCGCGCGGCACGGGCCTCAGTCATGACTGTTCTCTTCGGCGATATGGCGGCTGTCGTCGGTGGCGGAGCGCGTGTCGACATCGACGGTGACGGACAGACCCGGCAACAGCACCTTGCGCGTTTGCGGACCCGTATCCACGCGAATACGCACCGGCACGCGCTGCACGATCTTCGTGAAGTTGCCGGTGGCATTTTCCGGCGGCAAGAGCGCGAACTGCGCGCCAGTGCCCGGCGAGAAACTCTCGACCACGCCATGCAGATCGGCGCCCTTGATGGCGTCGACATGCAGCGTGGCCGGCTGGCCTACGCGCATGCGGCCCACTTGAGTTTCCTTGAAGTTCGCTTCGAGATAGAGCGCTTCGACCGGGACGATGGTCATGAGCCGCGTGCCCGGCTGCACATACTGACCGACGCGCACGCTGCGGTCGCCTACGCGCCCCGCGAGCGGGCTATAAAGCGTGGTGTCGTGCACGTCGAGGCTGGACTGATCCAGTTGCGCCTGTGCGGCTTCCATCTGTGCCTTCGCCTGCACGATTTGCGCTTCGGTCGCGCCGATCTGCGTGCTGGCCGAACGCGCCGCCGCAAGATTCGCGGCGAGCGTGGCGCGCGCCTGATCGCGCGTGCTGACGAGATTGGCAAGACGTTCGGCGGTTTCCGCGCCGCTCGCGGCAAGTGGCTCGTAGCGGCGCACGTCGGCTTCGGCTTGCCGCAAACTCACGCGCGATACCTCCGCTTGCGCCTTCGCCTGTTCTGCGTTGGCCTGCTGCTGTTTGACTTCGGCCTCGGCACGGAGGATGTCGGCGGCGCGGGCGTCGAGCGTAGCCTTGGCCTGATCGAGTTGCGCCTGATACTGCCGCGTGTCCAACCGCGCGACCGGCGCGCCGGCGGCGACCGTCTGATTGTCCGCGACGAGCACTTCGGTGACGTAGCCGCTCACCTTCGGCGCGACGGTCACGCTGTCGGCCTTGAGATAGGCGTCGTCCGTGGTTTCGATGAAGCGGCCGACCGTCCACCAGCGCACGCCCCATGCGATGCCGACTACCACCGCGACGATACCGACGACGATAAGCACGCCCTTGCGCGAAGGCTTGCGCGTGGTGGTGTCGTTGATCTTGCCGCTATCGGCGGGCGCTTCTGCTGCCATGTTTCTCTCCAACGTTTAACGCGACCGCGAGATAATTACGCGTGTAAGGCAAGCAATCGGGGCCGCTGATACTAGACGATATCGTCTAGTATGACGCAGACTAGACGGACGCGTCCAGTTTCATCATGGAGAGGATTGACAATGAAGAAGCCATCGTCGCCACGGGAAGAAGCCACGACAGCGAGCGATCGCGGCAGCAGCGCGCGTGCGCCATTGCAGGCGCGTGGCCGCGCGCGCATCGAGACGGTGCTCGATGCGGCGGCTGAACTGATCGTCGAAAAGGGGCTGACGGGCGTGACCATGCACGGCGTTGCGCGGCAGGCACGCACGCCGATCGGCTCGATGTATCACTTCTTTCCAGACCGCGACAGTCTCTTGAACGCGCTGTGGGACCGCCACATGGCGGCGACCGACGAGATCGAAGCCGAGCTGGTCGGACTCGATACGGACTACTGGCGCGGTATTTCGGCGGAAGCGGTGATCGACCGCTTCATGACGCCGTATATCACGTACCTTGAGCAGCATCCCGACTGCCTGATTCTCATGTCGATCATGCCGCACGACGACGATCACAAAAACAAGCGCAAGGCGGGCACGTTGCGCAAGGTCCTCGACGCGCGCATTCCTGGCGTGAAAGCGTCCGAGCGCGCGTTGTATGTGGACATGCTGCATGCGCTCGCGACGGGCGCGCTTGCCATCAAGCTGCGTCCCGCCATGGGCGATGTGCAGCTTGCCGGCCGTTATCTGCGTGAAGTGAGGCGCGCTTTGTCGGCGTATCTCGCGGCGGTGGAGGCGTCGATTGCGGGGTGAGGTCGTTCGTTATTCGTCGATGTTGTCTTCGCGGGAGTAGAAGGGGCGCGACGAAGATCTGAACGAAACGCCGGAAGCCTTGCGATAGAGGAGGGCGTCGTCGAGTGTGGCCGAAGCGGCCGATGGGATGGCATACACGAGTTGGATTGAGGATTGTGAACCGACACTAAGCACCGTGAAACGCAAATTTCCGCGCATCTTTAGCGCATTTTACGCACTTCAATCGCCCACTCTAGCACCCAAACAGTGAACTTCGATCAATAACTAAAGTTCAATAAGCTCCGGCCGTTAGCGCGTGATATCGGTCCGGCTCACATCGAGTGCCGGCGCGCCAACCATTGCACGAGGTTCACTTGATCCCGCTAAGTCGCGCGAAGCGAAGCGCTCCATGAAGCGCAATCCTTTCTTCCGGCTGCTCGCGCGCCTGCGGGTCGGGCACAAGCTGCTGCTCATCTATCTGCTCGACCTGAGCGCGGTGATCTACATCAGCGGTATCCTGATCCACGAGAAGTATCTCGCCATCGATTTCTCGAACAAGGAGATCGTCGGCAACGCCTATGTGCATGTGGTGAAAGACGCGCTCGTCGAAGTCGCATTCGCGGGCGCGGGGCAACGTCTGCCATCGGGTGCATGGCGCAAGTCCATCGACGATCTCGCGAACGCGGAAGCGCGATACGGCGAGCACATGAAGAGCGCCGAGCTCAACGGGACCTTGCGCGAAGCGCTCGACGCGCTCTCTCACGAAACGCCGCCCAAGCCCGCAACGACCAGCGCCGCGCTCGACGCCTGCCGCGAACTCATCACACGCATCGGCAATCAATCGAACCTTATCCTCGATCCCGACCTCGACAGCTACTACGCAATGTCGCAATCGATTCTGCGCTATCCGGCGCTGATCGATGCAGTCGATGGCATCGGCAAACATCTGCACGAAGGGCTCGATCCGGCACGCTCGCGCGAGGAAGTACGCACGCGCTATCTCGTGCTCGAAGGACAACTCGATGGCGTCATGCAAGGTCTGCGCTCCGACTTCGCTGAAGCAGGCGCCGCGAATCACGAACTCGATGCAGCGCTCACCCCTTCGTTTGCACGCATGCGTACCTCGGTCGAAGCGTTTCGTCACGCGGCGCGCATCGTCGTGGATGGCAACGCCGCGCCCGATCCCGCTGTCGTATCCATCGTCGATACCGCGCAGCAAGCGCTCGTCGCCAGCGCAAGCACGAGCTGGCGCGTGACAGGCACGCAACTCGACGAGCTGCTGCATGTGCGTGTACATATGCTGTTCTCACGCATGTGGCTGCATCTGGGCACCGCGCTCTTTCTCTTATGCGGCATTCTGGCGATGGTGTATTGCGTCGCGCAGCAGATTTCGTCGCCCTTGCGCAAGCTCGCGCGCGTGATGGATATCGTGCGGCGAACGGGCGACCATTCGCAACGTGCAAGCTGGCATAGTCAGGACGAAATCGGTCAACTGGTGCGTGGCTTCAACGAGATGCTTGCGCAACTCGACCACGAACGCGACGTGCAGAAGGAACTCGCGGCCACGACGCGCGCATCCGCCGCGCAATACGCACTCGTCGAAGCCACGCCCGTGCCGATGGTCGTCACCGCCGTTCCCGGCCACGAAGTGCTGCACGCGAATACGCCCGGCCTCTTCTGGCTCAACGGTTGCGCAACAGACCCGTGGGCCTTCGGTCTTGATTCATCGACGCGTGCACGCTTTTTCCAGCAACTGTCCGACCGCGAGGCTATCGACGAATTCGAGGTTCACTGGAAAGCCACGGCGCAACCCACGTGGGCGATGCTCTCCGCGCGCCGCCTCAATTTCCAGGGCCGCGACGCCATTCTCACGGCCTTTACGCCGATCAACCAGATCAAGCTGATGGAGCAACGTCTTGAGCTTTGGGGCAGGGTGTTCGAGGCATCGTCGGAGGCGATCGTCATTCTCGATGCCGACGCGCGGCTCGTCACCGCGAATCCCTCGTTCTATCGTGCAACCGGATATCGCAGCGATGACGTGGTCGGCAAGCCGCCCGCGTTTATCGCTGCACACGACGCAAGCGATGAGCGCGGCATCATCGCGCGGCTTGCGAATCGAATCGAACGCAGCGGTACGTGGAACGGCGAAGCGCAGGTGCGACGCAGGCAAGGCGGCGATTATCCAGCGTGGCTCATGGTCAGCACCGTGCGCGACAAGCATAGCAGCGTGTCGCACTATATCTGCACGTTGATCGACATCACGGACCGCAAGAAGAGTGAGGCGCGCATCCAGTTTCTGGCGGAGCATGACGTGCTCACGGAACTGCCGAATCGCGCGTTGTTCGGCACGCGTCTCGAAGTGGCGATCGCGCAAGCGCAACGCACGCGGCAACGCGTAGCGGTGCTGTTCATCGATCTCGACCGCTTCAAGAATATCAACGATTCGCTGGGTCATCATATCGGCGATGGTCTGCTGCGTTCGGTGTCGCGGCGTCTCCTAAAGGCCGTGCGCAGCAACGATACGGTCAGCCGTCTTGGCGGCGACGAGTTCACCGTCATTCTCAACGGCGTGACCAACGCAGCGGATGTGCTGCGTACCGTCGAAGAGCGTTTCTTCGCGCTCTTGCGTGAGCCGCATGAAGTGAGCGGCGTGACGTTGCAGGTGTCGTGCAGCGTGGGCGTCGCGTTGTATCCGGAAGATGGCGCGGACATCGACACGCTCATGCAAAACGCCGACTCCGCGATGTATCAGGCCAAAGCGGCGGGGCGCAATCTCGTGAAGTTCTTTTCGGCCGACATGGCAGAGCACGTGCGTTATCGGCTCTCGCTCGAAGCATGTCTGCGTACCGCGATAGAACGCAACGAATTGCGCATTGCGTGGCAGCCTTGTCTCGATGCGCGCACCGGCATGCTGACGAGCGTCGAAGGCCTGTTACGCTGGGATAGTCCGACGCTTGGCTCCGTCATGCCTTCGCAGTTCATTCCCGTGGCCGAAGAGACGCGGCTCATCATTCCGATGGGTGCGTGGGTCATCGACGAAGCATGTCGTCAGATTGCAACGTGGCGCGAGCGCGATGGTCTGGAAGTAAGCGCTTCCGTGAACGTATCGGCGATTCAATTGCGCGATCCCGAACTCGTGGGCGTGCTCGCGCGCAGTCTCACGAAGTATCGCGTGTTGCCGCAGTTCCTCGAACTCGAGATCACCGAAACGGTGCTCATGGATAACGCCGAGAGCTACGTCGCGGCCATCCGCGCGATTCGTGCGCTCGGCGTGAAGCTCTCGCTCGATGACTTTGGCACCGGTTATTCGAGCCTCAGTTACCTCAATCGCTTTCCGCTGGACCGTCTCAAGATAGATCGAGCGTTCGTGCACGACATGCTCGATGCGCCAGCCGATCTCGCTATCGTGAAGGCGATCATCGATCTCGGGCACGAATTGGGCTTGCGTGTGGTTGCGGAAGGCGTGGAGAGCGAACATCAGGCGGATACGCTGCGCGGCATCGGTTGCGATGAACTGCAAGGCTTTCTCTTCTCGCAAGCATTGCCAGCGAACGAGTTGCTTGCATGGGCCAGCGCGCTGGACGCAACGCCTGTACTTTCGATGGAGCCCTGAAGCCCGTCCGGGCGACTTGTCGTCGAGTTGGTAGACGGTTGCCATGATGATCGACCATCGGAAGCCGGCGTATTGCCGGCCTCTCTGTCAGGCGGTGAGGAAGCTTCGAGAAAACTTCATCGCAATGTGATCTGCTATACACCTCCACCGCTTGTTACAGCGATTCCATAAAGCCGCGAACGTGCCATTCATCTACCGAACTCCAAGCCCCGCGAGCAACGCGCCATCGATCTTGTGATCCGAGCCGCTGATGAAAAGCGCGCGATCCGACACGAGGAACGCGACCAGTTCGGCCACTTCTTCGGGTTCGCCGATCCGCCCGAGCGGATGCGCTGCGCCGAATCGCGCGAAGGCTTCCTCGACGTTCGCGTCCGGTCCGTCGAAGGTTCGCGCGGCGAGTTCGAGAATCGGCGTGCGTACCGATGCGGGACTCACCGACGTGACGCGAATCTTGTCGGGTGCGAAGTCGATTGCCATCGCTCGCGTCATTGCATGGATCGCGCCTTTAGATGCCACGTAGGCCGCAACGCCTGCCTGACAACTAAAGCCCTGAACGCTCGATATATTGACGATCGCGCCACCGCCGCGCTTGCGCATTTCGGGCACGCCGAAGTGCGCGGTCAAATGAATCGAGCCTACGTTCACGTTCATGCAGCGCGCAAACGTCTCGTGCGATGTCTCGACGAGATCGCCATAAGGATGAATGGCCGCCGAATTGACGATGATATCGAGCCCGCCAAATAGTTCGACCGTCTCGCGCATCGCCGCTTCGACTTGCGCCGGGTCCGACACATCCGCCTTGAGCACGGTCACTTTCAGCCCCGCATCCTCGGCGCGTCGACGCAAGGCGGCGTTCAACGTTTCATCGATGCCCAACGCCGCGACGTGCGCGCCTCCCGCAGCCATTCGCAAGACGACAGACGCACCTATTCCCGATGTTCCCGTGACGAGGGCGATTTTGTTGTCGAGATCATGGCTCATTGCGTGGACTCCGTCGTCGTTATCAAGGTCGCGCGTATCGCGCACCAAAGATCTTACGTTAGAGCGTGGTCCCATCGAGCGTCAAATTGTCGTTCGGGAGCGATTCGTGCATCCACGGCACGCGTAGCGAATGGATGGAAAGCACGTAGAGCATCGCATGCTCGTCGTACGAATAATCAAAATCAAACATACGAGGCGTCAATGGCTGCACAAAGCCCAAGGAGAAGAGACGAATGCGACTTCGTACGATGGGGAATGACACCCTCAGCACGATACATCTGAAGGAACGAGCGCGAAGCGGAACGAAGATTCGAGCGCTTGTCTTCGTCACGCTGACGTGTTGGCTCAATGCCGCATTCCCGGCGGCGCAGGAAAAAACGCAAACGCAAACGCACACACACGCGCATAAGCGCGCGCAGAAGCATGCGCGTCATAGCCAGGCAAACGTGAATGCGACAGCAAAAGCGGCAGCCGCGGAACCCGTGAATCTCGACCGCTCCGGCAAGGAACGCAAGGGCAAGGCTTCGTATTACGGCCGAAACTTCTACAAGAAGAAAATGGCCGACGGCACGCCGATGAATCCGCAATCCAATTCGGCAGCAAGCAAGACGCTTCCGCTCGGTACGAAAGCGCGCGTGACGAATCTGGAGAACGGCAATAGCGACGTAGTCGAGATCAGGGATCGCGGTCCTTACGTGAAAGACCGGATCGTGGATGTATCGCCGAAAACCGCCGATAAGCTCGGCTTGAAGGAAAACGGCACCGCGCCCGTCGAAGTCAAACCCGTGGAAGTTCCACAGGCCGATGGTACGGTGAAGCCGGGCGCAGGCGTGACTTCCTCTAACTGAACCGGCGCGCGATTATCGGCGTAACGAAGATCGCGCGCGCGGCATCAAAAGTCCGCAGTCACCGACATCAGCAACGTACGCGGTTTTCCCATTGTCAGATAGGCGCCCGTCGTCGACGACCAGTACGATTTGTTCGTCACGTTTTCAACCGTGGCGCGCAGCGTCGTTACGTGCTTGAACACGGTCGTCGTATAGCGCGCGCCGAGATCGAAGCGGTCCCACGCGGGTATCGATAAATGGTTGGCCGCGTCCAGATACTGATTGCTCGTGTGGATCCACGCCGCGTTGAACGTCAGGCCGGGCACCCAAGGCAGATCGTATTCGCCGCCCAAATTGAAGAGATAACTCGGCACACCAATGGGCCGATAACCATCGGTTGCGCCGCCGTTCGTGTCGAGTTGCTTCGCGTTCAGCAACGTCGCGCCCGCGAGCACGCGCACGCCCTTGAGCGGTTCGCCATACACCGACATTTCGATTCCGCGATGCCGTTGCGTTCCGTTCGTGGCGAAGATGTTGTTCGTGCTGTCCGTGTACGCCGTGGGCTGCTCGATCTGGAACAGCGCGAGCTCCGCGCCAAACCGATTCGTGTCGTACTTCGTGCCCACTTCGTATTGCTTCGTGCGGTTCGGCGAGAGCGTCTGCCCGACATTGGCGGCACCGAACGGCGCCGTCTGTCCTGCCGCGAGCGACTCGGCGCGATTCGCGAACAGGGAGATCGTGTTGGTCGGCTTCACGACGAGACCGAAGATCGGCGTGTTGATCGACTGATCATAGGTGTTCGAGATCGCGTCCGTGCCGACCGTATAGTTGTTCTGATGCAGTTGCTGATGACGCGCGCCGATGGTGAAGAGCACGCGGTCGTTGAGAAAGCCGAGCGTATCGGATACTGCGAAACTGCGCGTGAGGATGCGGTCCGCGAGACCCGGATCGGAGAAACTGCCCGCGACGAAGCTCGTCGCCGCCGGTTCCGGCACGACGCCGCCGCCATAGAGCGTCGTCGGGAAGGGCCCGCTGAAGGCGAATGCCTCGCGGTCTTCGACGCTCGTGATGGCAAAACCCGCCGAGACGAGATGCGAGACCGGACCCGTCACGAAGCGGCCGCGCACGCCGGCTTCGCCGGACAGCGCGTCGGTGGTGCGCAATACGTCGCCGCGCGTGCTCGTGGTGCCCGTGAGCGCGTTGAAGGTCGGTGACGAATACGTGCCGTCCTCGTGTGTGCGCCGGATGCCGCCACTGGCGTATGCGGTCCATCCAGGCAAGAAGTCGTATTCCGCGCGCGCGATGCCTACCGTGTCTTCCAGCGTGCTATGCGTCCACGGCTGCGCGAAGTTGTGCGTGGCGGACAGCGGCTCGGGCACCACGTCGCCCGTGACGGAAACCGTCGAGCGGCCCTGGTCGATGTTCTTGCGCTGGTAAAGGAAATCGCCATACAAACGCAGCTTGTCGCCGCGCCAGTCGAGCGAAACGGCGGTGGTCTGGTTATGGCGGAACTCGTCGTCGATGCTGGTTTCGCCGCCGTCTATCGAGCCATTCACGCGAACGCCGAATTGTCCTTCGCTGCCGAAGCGCCGACCCACGTCGACGTGCGTGCCGATCTGACCGGACGCGCTGCCATCGACGGTGACGCGCGTGAGAGGTTTATCGTCGGCGCGCTTGAGTTCGAGATTGATGCCGCCGCCGATTGCCGAGCCAGTCGGCGAGGCGCCGTTCAGGAACGCGTTGGCGCCTTTGAATACGTCGACGCGTTCCAATACATCAGGCGAGACGAGCTGACGCGGCGTGATGCCGTACAGGCCGTTGAGCGAGATGTCGTCGCCATTGAGCTGGAAGCCGCGAATCACGAATACTTCAGAAAAGTTGCCGAAGCCGTAGGCGGGACGAACGGCGGGATCATGCGCCAGCAGATCGCCGATGGTGCGCGCTTGCGAATCCTCGATCGCTTTCGCCGTATAACTCGTCATGCTGAACGGAACATCGATGAGCTTCTGACTGCCCAGCACGCCGAACTGGGCGCCGCGCGCAACCTGTCCGCCCGCGTATGCGGGTTCGAAATCGCCGGGAAGCGTTTCGGCGACGCCGCGCACGTTCACGGCGGGCAGCGCGGTGTCTGCATTGGCCGGCGATGCCTGCGGCTCTGTTTGCGCTCGTGCGGTGATACTCAAAGAGGCGGGCAACACGGCGCAGACAAAAAGTCGAAGAACCGCCGCATAAACTTTGCGAACGCGCGGGCGCGACAGAGCAGTTGCTGACATAGCGAAGAAAATCCGAAGGAGAACCGCTGTTAGAGGTGCTATGCGTTGCCACGTGTGGTGCCGAGAAGATGCGATGCGGTCGTCGCGAGAGGACGGATGCATGCGTGCTGCGATTTTAGTGAAATGCGAACGATTCGCATATACGTTTTTTCAAACGCGTCGAGCGGTGTTGCAGGTCGACAACCGAAAGCGTTTGCGTCGATCGATCGGCAGATAGACGGTGTTTCAATCAACAGAGGATTGGTTCAGTTGCTCCATGCGCCATGCGACGAGCGCCTCGGCATTGCATGCAAGCTTCGTCATGCGCAGGCCGCACGTCCATGCGAGACGCGAGAGAACGAAGGCATCCGCGTATGTCGTCAGACCGGCAAGGGGTACGCCGAGCGATGCATCCGGAAGCAAGCGTTCGTGCCATAGCAAGCCGGCATCGTTTCGCCATGCAACGACGCGCGCACCGTTCAAGCTCGCGCGATGCGCAAACGCGCGGCTATCCGAGCAACGTTCATCGCATACGACGAGGAGACGCATGCGTGCCGCCTTCGTATCGCCGATGCTTCCGATGGCCCACGCATACGCCGCCGCCAGGGATACGCCAGTCAAGAATTCGCGGCGGGCGCGTCTCATCGAGCGTCCTTCGACCGAGCGGCAGGCCAGATACCCTGCTTGCCGGGCGACAGAATGCCATTCGGATCGAGCGCGGTTTTCAGCGTGTTCGTGAGCCGCATCAACGCGTGGTCGTTGAAGTCGTATTGCGAAGTCGCAAGGTCCATATACGCGAGATGCGTGCGATATTGGCCATAGCCGGCCTGGCCCGCATCCTCGATCAGCGTGCGCACCAGCGTGCCCGCAGCATTTGTTCGAGCGCTGTCGTCGCGGTCGAAAATGGCCGCGAAGATGTGATGCATGTGTCGCCGTTCCGCCGTGAAGCCGCCGTAGTAATCGAAGCCGAACTGTGCGGCGCGGTCACGCACCATCATGTATTGCTTGGTTGCATCGGCGCCGGTTGGCGGGCATATCGGCGAGAAGTCGACATGCGCGCCCGAACCGCCACGCCAGTTCAGCATGTTGAACGCATCGAGTCCGGGAATGCCGACCTGACTGCGATCGCCGCCGCCTGTCGGTTCATCGGATGCGTCGCGATAGGGCATGTCGAAGAGGCGTGCATCGGCAATCGATGCAAAGCGCCGATGGATGATGTCGCGCCGCACGTTGACCAGTTCGCGCGGTCCATAAAGACAGAAGCGCAGGTTCCAGCGGCCGATGTCGATGTCGCGCGCCATTGCGTCGATGGCCGCTTCGGGCATCGCACCGGGGCCGTCGTACCACCGCTTGCGTGTCGATACGCCCGCCGCCCAGCGCACCGCGCTTTCGATGACAGCGCTGCTCTGTATCGTGTCGTCCAGCTTCAATGGCCGCAGCGTTTCGACGATCCGTTCGAGGTCGGTATCGCGTTTGAAGGCATAGCGCGCGATCATGTAGCCCTCGGGCTCGGGCATGAGCCACACGCCGAGCTTGGTCACGATGCCCAGATTCGACTGCGCGAACATGGCGTCATAAGAAGGACCGAAACCGGGCTTGAACACTTGCCAGTCGCGGCTCGCGTTCATGGCGCCCATGCCGGTGCGCACGACATCGCCGTTTGCAAGCACCACTTCCATGCCGCATTGCATCGCGGCATGGTCGCCATACGGCGTCGTGCCATAACCGCGCTCGAGCGTATTGCCGATGACGCTGCCCCAGCCCGCCGCTGGCGGATCGAGCCATAAACGCGTGCCACGCGCCTTCAATTCACGATACAGGTCGTAGTAACTCACGCCGGGTTCGACGAGCGCATAAGCCAGCTTTTCGTCGATCTCGAGTATGCGGTTCATGCGTTGCAGATCGAGCACGACGCTGCCCGCAAGCCTTGGCGCCGCGCCGCCGTAAGCGAAGTTGCGTCCCGTCGATACGCTCCACAGCGGCACTTTGAATCGGTTCGCCACTTGCAGGACCGCGCGGATCTGCTCCACGCTCGATGGCATGACGACCGCTGACGCTTGCCACATGCGGGCATCGCCGGGAGCGAAAGGATCGAGATAAGCAGGCTGCGCCTCATTGAACGAAAGCACGGCGGCGCGGCCAACTATGTCGATGAACGCAGTCAGCGCGCTTTTAAAGTCGCGCGGAGGCGGCCTCGCCACCGCGCGGGTCAATAGCCGCCGCTGCTGCCGCTGCTCGATGACGTGCCCGACGAGCTTGCACCGGCGCCGTCGGTCTGACAGCCAGCGAGGGATAGGGCAAGCACGGCAAGCAATAGCGAAAACGCACGAACGAGTTTCATGGGTCACTCCAGGTCGAATAGCTACGAGGCGGCCGCAAAACACGGCATCCTCCATCTAAACGAACCGGGCGCGCGGAATATTCCCTTGGTTCTGCTCTCGCTTATTCGAGTACGGTGTTAGGCGTCGCGCTGAACGACATGAAGCGGGCGATGGACCATTGACCGTCCGGTTGCCGCTGGAAAATGTCCATGCCGGCTTCTTCGGTCACGCTCTCTTTGTCACCCATGCGGGCGGTGAGCGTCCAGAACAATCGCACGATGGCGCTATCGCCGGAAACGATGATCTCGCGAATGTCTGGGCTGTCGTATTTCAAGCTTAGTCCGGGCTTTGCAAACAGCACCGCGAGCTTCTTGCAGATCGTGTCGCGATTGCCATCGAGTGCTTCCGGGACGGTCGAGACCAGGTCGGGCGCGAAGATATCGCAGACGCCTTTGGCATCGCGCGCGTTGAAAGCCTTTGACCATGCTTGCAGCCTTTGCGCGATCGCGGCCTTGTCGGCGTTTGCATCGGCGTGAGCAGGCGTCGTCACGACAATACTCGCGAGCATTGCACCGGTCGTCAGCACTCTCTTGATCATGAAAACGCTCCAAGTCGACAAGACCAGATGGTGATTCTAAGTGAGATGCATGGTGTCGAGCGGCATCCGCGGTGCTCTGCTTTCCTCCCTTACGTCCACGATTCGCGCTGTCCGGCGCTTTGCCAAGGCATCGAATTCGATCCCGGCGTGATCGAGTGCCGATCATGTTGAGCGAATTATCAATCCAGACGATCCCACCTAAGATGCTCTTTCGTCACTAAACCCAAGGAGCATCGCCATGAACATCGAAACACGCGGAGCGAGGATTCACGTCAAGGAACAAGGAAGCAGCGAGCCGGCACTCGTGTTTCTCCACTACTGGGGCGGGTCGTTGCGGACATGGGACGGCGTTGTCGGCGCATTGGCGAACGCTCGACACACCATCGCGCTCGATCATCGTGGATGGGGCGAATCCAGCGCGACCGAGCAAGCCTACGCAATAGCCGATCTTGCAAACGACGCAGCAGACGTCGTCGAAGCACTGCACTTGCATCGCTACATCCTGATCGGCCATTCGATGGGCGGCAAGGTCGCGCAATTGCTCGCATCGCGCAGGCCTCGCGGATTGCAGGGCGTCGTGCTTATCGCGCCCTCGCCGCCCTCGCCGATGCAGCTTCCCGATGCCCAGCGAGCCGCGATGGCCGCAGCCTACGACTCGCGCGAATCGGTCGAATGGGTCATGGATAACGTGCTCACCGCAAGTCCGCTTGCGCCCGAGTTGCGCGAGCAAGTGATTGCCGACAGCTTGCGTGGCGCGCCGCAAGCCAAGGCGGCGTGGCCGAACGCCGCCATGCTCGAAGACATCACGAATGAAGTCGGGTCGATCAGTGTTCCCGTCATAGTGATCTCAGGCGAACTCGACCAGGTGGACCGCGTCGAGACCTTGCGGAAGGAACTGTTGCCTCGCATAGCGGACGCGCGCCTTCATGTCTTGCCCGGCGTCGGGCACTTATCGCCACTTGAAGCGCCAGCAGCCGTCGCTGCGCTTATCGAAAAGTTCATCGACGAACTGCAAGCGCGTTGAACGGAATCAGCGTGACGAGCGGTCCCAAGGCGGCTCGTCGCCGAACGCGGCGACCAGACTATCGAGCAGAAGCCGCACTTTCAGCGGCATATGTCGTGCGCTCGGATAAACCGCCTGAATCGCCAACTCCGGCGTCCGATAGTCCGGCAACAGCGCGACAAGATTCCCCCGCGCGATGTGTTCGCCGAACACGAAGGTCGGCCCATACGCGATACCCGCGCCCGCAAGCGCCGCAGCCAACAGCATCTGCGTGTTGTTCGCGGCCATGCGGCATGGCCCGTCGATGACATGTGCGCGGCCTTTCGTATCGGCGAGCGTCCAGTCTCCCACCGACACCGCTTCGCTGAACGCGAGTCGCGGCGCTTGCCGCAAGTCGTCGGGGTTGCGCGGCGTGCCGTGTCGTTCGACATAGCCTGGCGATGCGCAGATGACCATTCGACACGGCGCGAGCCTGCGCGCGACGAGGCCGGAGTCGTTGAGGCGACCGATACGTATCGCCACGTCCACGCCGGCTTCGAGCAGATCGACATAGCGGTCGTTCAACGACACTTCTATCGTGACATGCGGATGCTGCTCAAGATATGCAGCGAGGACGTCGCCGAGATGCATCGCTCCGAACGTGACGGGCGCCGCGATTCGCAACACGCCACGCGGCGTGTCCTGTGCGTCGCTCGCCTCGCGATTGGCCTCTTCGTAGGCTTCGAGGATGCGTTTGCATCGCTCGTAATAGTGTTGGCCGACCTCGGTCAGACTCAGCTTGCGCGTCGTGCGATGCAGAAGCCGCGCGTTCAGTTCGGCTTCGATTGCGCTCACGTACTTGCCGGCCATCGCGGGCGATAACCCGAAACGTCGCGCGGCAGCCGCGAAACTGCCGCCATCGACGGTCGCGACGAATACTTCGATGCCGGTCAGGCGGTCCATGCGTTCCTCGGCTTTCGTGGCGGGATTGACCTGGTGCCGCGTGATCTTCTCACGCTTCGCTTAACGTCTAACCTTACTCGACAACGAGACCTCGCGGGGTGTCGGGCTCATTCGCTTCGTCGGCACCGGAGAAGTCGGCGCAATGTTCCAGATAACGCGCGAGACGCCCGGCGATTGCCGTGCTGTCGTCCTCCGCCGCGAGCCTTTCCAGCGCATACGCACGCATCGATTCCGATAACCGGTAGCGCACGACGGGGCCGTCATATTCGACGATCAACAGCGATTTCGCGGCGAGTTCGCTAGCGGCGTCGATCACGGTTGCGAGCGCGAGTCCGTCATCGCATGCGACAGCGCACAGGGCTTCGAACGAAAACGAGTCTTCGAAAACGGCCATCCTGCGCAGCAAGGTCTTTTCCTGCGCGGCGAGCGGCCCGTAGCTCCAGTCGAAATTCGCACGCAACGTCTGATGACGCGGCAGCGCGGTGCGGTATCCACCAGCGAGCATGGACATACGGTCGTCCAGCCGCCGATGAATATCTTCGAGGCCGAGCGCGGCAAGACGCGCGGTCGCCAGTTCTATGGCAAGCGGATTGCCGTCGAGCCGCCGGCATATCGTCCCTATGCGGCCGATCTGCGCGCTGTCGTCGCCGAGATTGCGCTGCACGGCGCGGCCACGGCGGAGAAAGAGCCGCACGGAAGCATGTTCGAGCGCTTGCGCATCGGTCGATCCGGCGCGCGGCACGTCGAGCGGATCGACACGATAGAGCGTCTCGGACATGATGCGCAATGGCTCGCGGCTCGTTACCAGAACGCGGATGCCGTCATTGGCGGCGGCGAGCGCATCGACTATTTGCGCGGCATGCGCGATCACATGCTCGGCATTGTCGATGAACACGAGTCCACGCTCGGGCAGCGACGAGAAGTCGAGCGGCTCGTGTTCCGGCAAACCGCATGCGCGCGCGATGGCTTCTTGCACCGAGCGCGGGTGGTCGAGTCGCGCGAGATCGGCGAAGAAGATCGGCTCTGCGCGCGCCGCTGTCCATTGACGCGCCGCTTCGAGCGCGAGCGCCGATTTGCCGATGCCGCCTGCGCCCACGAGCGTGAGCACTTGCGTCGCGGCGAGCATCGTGGAAATACGGGCAAGCGCGTCTTCTCGTCCGATGAGTTCCGGTCGAGCGAAACGCGCCTCGGCATGCGGACACGAAGGTCTGACAGTTCGCCTTGTCAGTCTGTACCCACGGCCCGGCACGGTCACGATAATGTCGCGATCACTGCCCAGGTTTTTACGCAGGCTGGATAAGTGAACCTGGATATTGTTTTCTTCGACGACGGTGCGCGGCCAGACTGCGCTCATCAATTCGTCCTTGGTGACGAGGCGCCCTTCCGCTTTAGCCAGCACGACGAGAATATCGAATGCGCGCGAGCCCACGGACATGATCTCGCCTTGACGGTGCAAGGTACGTGCTTCGAGGTCGATCCGTATGCCGCCCAGATCGATAATGCCGCTGTGCGATCCGGGTAAGGGCAACTCGGCAATGGCGTTCATGGTGTCGTTCCGTTTGCGATGGATGTCCGATCACATAACCGATCCTATGCTTCCCAGCCTTTGCGCCCGATGAGAAAATCATTAAGCTTAGTTAACTCCGCGCCTTCATTAGTAATTCGGGAATACCTTGCCATTTTCCGCGCGCACGTTAACTTAATTTAATAATGACCGGATTTATGCGCGGACCATGCGGGCGCATAATGCACGGCGGGAAGCCCTGTACTCGAAAATCAGAGTGCGCTTCGAGCCTGTTACGAGCCATAAAATGAAAATCCTGGTCATCGAAGACAACGAGCAAGTCGCCGGATTCTTGCGCAAGGGTTTGGCCGAAATGGGCCATGTCATCGATTGCGCGGACAATGGCCGCGACGGCATGTTTCTCGCGGCCGGCGAGACCTACGATTCGATCATCTTGGACCGCATGCTGCCGGGCGGTATCGACGGCCTCGGCATCATCTCGGCGTTGCGCGCGACCGGCAACAAGGTGCCTATCCTCATTCTGAGCGCGCTTGGCGAAGTGGATGAACGCATTCGCGGCCTCAAGGCCGGCGGTGACGATTACGTCGTCAAGCCCTTTGCGCTGGGCGAAGTCGCGGCGAGGCTCGACGCATTGACGCGACGCTCGCAAGAAAACCTCGTGGACACGGCGTTGAAGGTAGGCGATCTGAGCATCGACCTGCTTTCGCGCAAGGTCGTGCGCGCGGGCAAGGCTATCGTGCTCAAGCCGCGCGAATTCAAGCTGCTCGAATATCTCATGCGCCACGCGGAACAAGTCGTGACGCGCACCATGCTGCTGGAGAACATCTGGGAATATCACTTCGATCCGCAGACCAACGTGATCGACGTGCACGTGAGCAAGCTGCGTCAGAAGATCGATACCGGCTTCGACAAGTCGCTGCTCCTGACCGTCCGCAATGCCGGCTATATGCTGACCGCAGAAGCGTAGCGGGAGGGCGCGAGCATGCTGGAACTGCGGAACTTCGAGCGGCGAACCCTGTGCGATGACGGCGAGTTCGTCCTGTCGCGGCTGTGGCGTCGCGAAGACGCGCAGACCTGGCTTGCCGTTGCGCTGCCTGTGGCGCACGTGGCGCAAGTCGTGGAGAGTCAGGCGCGGCTCACGCGTGCGTTCGAACTGCGCGCGCTACTCGACAGCCCGGTTCTCACGCGGCCGCATGCGCTGGTGGAGTTGCGTGGCGCGGCCACGCTTCTGCTCGAAGATCGCGGCGGTGTTTCGCTTGCATCGATATCTGCGGGAACACTCGGCGTGCATGAGAGCTTGCGCATCGCGGTGAATCTTGCAGCGGCGCTCAAGGTGCTGCATGCGCGTGGCGTCATGCACAAGGACTTGCGACCGGCCAACATACTCGTCGATGTAGCGAGCGGCGAAGTGGCGCTCACGGGTTTCGGACGCGCATCGAGAGCAACGCGCGAACGTCCCGCAACGGAACTCGCGCCCGTGACCCTGGACGCGCTCGCTTACCTTTCGCCCGAGCAAACGGGGCTCACGAATCGCGGTGTGGATTCGCGCTGTGACTTGTATTCGCTCGGCGTCGTTTTCTACGAGATGCTCGCGGGCAAGCTGCCGTATCGCGCCGCGTCGCCCGCCGAATGGCTGCATTGTCATATCGCGCGTCAGCCGATTCCGCTTGCCGAGCAAGCGCCTCACGTGCCGCGACAGTTGGCCGCCATCGTCGCGCGGCTCCTCGCGAAAGCCGCCGAGGAACGCTATCAGACCGCGCTCGGGCTCGAACACGATTTGCGGCGCTGTCTCGATTCATGGCAACGCAGCGAGCGTATCGAAGCGTTCACGCCGGGCGAGCACGACGCGCCCGAACATTTGCTCATTCCCGAACGCCTTTACGGACGCGAAGTCGAAAGCGCGGCGCTCGCGAACGCATTTCAGCGCGTGGCGCAGCAAGGTCGCTCGGAATTCGTGCTGGTGTCGGGCTACTCGGGTATCGGCAAATCGGCGCTCGTTGGCGACCTGCAAAAGAGGCTCGTGGCCGGTAACGGGCGCTTCGCATCAGGCAAGTTCGATCAATACAAGCGCGACATTCCCTACGCCACCCTCGCGCAATCTTTTCAGCAATTGATCCGCCAACTGCTCGACGATAAAGCCTTCGACCTGCCGTCATGGCAGGCGCGTCTTGCCGATGCGCTTGGCGCGCATGCGCAACTCATCGTCGATCTCGTGCCGGAACTGGAACGTGTGATCGGTCCGCAACCCGCTGTGCCGGCGCTCGGGCCACGCGAGGCGCATGTGCGTCTGCAAGCGGTGCTCGCGCGTTTCATCGGCACGTTCTGTGGTCCAGGCGAGACGCTCGTGCTCTTTCTCGACGATCTCCAATGGCTCGATTCCGGCACGAGCAGTTGGATCGAATATATGGCGGCGTCCGCGGATACGCGTCACGTGCTCTTCATCGGCGCGTATCGGGACAACGAAGTGGGGCCCACGCACACGCTCTCACGCGTGCTCGCGACGGTGCGCGAGACCAGCACGCCGCTGCATCTCATTCTGTTGGCGCCTCTTGCGCCCGGCGATGTATCGAATCTGCTGACCGACACGCTGCATGCCGACGCCGCTGAAGCAGAACCGCTCGCCAGCCTGCTATTCGACAAGACCGGTGGTAATCCCTTTTTCGTGGTGCAGTTCCTGCGCATTCTCGAAGAGGAACGGCTGTTGCATTTCGACCGCGATACACGCGTCTGGCGCTGGGACATCGACCGCATTCGTGCGGCGCGTTTTGCGGAAAGCGTCGTCGATCTGATGGTGGAGCGCATTACGCGCGCGCCGCAAGCGACGCAAGACATGCTGAGGTGGTTCGCGTGTCTCGGCAACGCGGCAACGGATGCGACGCTCGCGCAAGTGTGTGCCGATGCCGTAGGCGACATCGACGCCGCGCTCGGCAATGCGGTCGAAGCAGGTCTCGTGTATAGGCGCGAGAACGGTTATGCATTCGTGCACGACCGCGTGCAGGAAGCAGCCTACGCAATGATTCCGCCGGGCGAGCGCGCGCTCGCGCACTTGCGAATCGCGCGAATGTTCGATGCGACCAAAGCGCATGACGCCGAGGCCGACATCTTCGAGATCGTCAATCAGTACGATCGCGCGATCGCATTGGTCGATAACGCGGCGGAGCGCGAGCGAATCGTCGAGCTCAATTTGCAGGCGGGCAAGCGCGCGAAGGCTTCGTCGGCGTTCGGTTCCGCCTTGACGTACTTCTCGACGGGAAGCGATCTTCTCGATACCGCTCGATGGCACGACGACTATGCGCGCAAGTTCGCGCTGGAAAGCAACCGCGCCGAGTGCGAGTTCCTGACAGGCGATACCCAAGCCGCGTGCAAGCGATTGACCGAACTCGCCGAGCGGGCAAGCACGCTGCCGGATCGCGCCATTGTCACGTTCCTGCGCGTCACGCTCTACACCGCGCTCGATCAGATGCAGCTTGCCGTGCAAACGTGTCTGGAGTATTTGCGGCACGTCGGTATCGAGTGGGAGCCGCATCCGGGACGAGCCGCCGCGCGCCTCGAATACGACGCGCTGCTTCGGCAGATCGGCTCGAAGCCGATCGAACGCCTGATCGACCTGCCCTTGCTCGAAGCGTCCGATCTCGCCGCCACGCTCGATGTGCTCACGGCCGTGCTGCCGCCCGCGTTCTTCAGCGACGAAGACCTCGTCTGCCTGGTGCTGTGCCGCATGGCGAATCTGAGCGTGGCGCACGGCAACAGCGATGCATCGTCGCTCGGCTATGCCTATCTCGGCATGGTGACGGGTCCTATCTTCGGCGACTATCAGGCTGGGTTCGGCTTTGGGCGCCTGGGACTTGCGCTCGTCGACGAACGCGCGCTAGACCGCTTCAAGGCGCGCGTCTACATGTGCTTCGCCTATCACGTCACGCCGTGGACGCGGCACATTCGCACGAATCTGCCCTTGTTGCGCCGCGCGTTCGATGCCGCGACGGAGAGCGGCGATCTGACCTATACGGGCTTCAGCAGTTGCACGTTGATCACGAGTCTGCTGGCTGCGGGCGAACCGCTTGCAGACGTGGAGCGCGAGGCACAAGAGCGGCTGTCGGTCGTGAAGAGCGCGAAGTTCGGGCTTATCGTCGATATCATTACTTCGCAGTTGCGGCTGATCGGTCACTTGCGTGGCGACAGCGTGCTTCTCGCGGGATTCGACGAAGCCGAGTTCGAGCGGCGCCTCGAAGCCGATGCCAGTCTCGCGATTGCCGCATGCTGGTACTGGATTCGCAAGCAGCAATGGCTCCATTTCGCCGATGACATAGCGGGCGCCGCCGCCGCAGGCGATAAAGCCAGGCCGCTCTTGTGGACCTCCGCCGGCCACTTCGAAATGGCCGAATACTATTTTCATGCGGCGCTGGTGCTTGCACGCATGCACGATCCGCGCAAACACGATGTGTCGTCAACACTTGCGGAGTATCACGGCAAGTTGCAGGTCTGGGCCTATCACGGTCCGGCGAATTTCGGCTGCCGGGCGGCGCTCGTGGAAGGCGAAGTCGCGCGCATCGAGAACCGGCCGTTCGACGCGATGCGTCATTACGAAGACGCTATCGCGCTCGCACGCGAACATCGCTTTGTGCAGATCGAAGCGCTGGCCCATGAAACGGCCGCGCGCTTTTACATCGAACGCGAATTCACGACTATCGCTCATGTCTATCTGGGCCATGCACGGCGCGCGTATCTGCGCTGGGGCGCGATGGCGAAGGTTCACGCGCTGGAGCGGCTTTATCCGGAACTCGTCGAAAGCCCTGAGGAAAGCCTGACGGCAAGGAAAGTCGTGGCGGAACGCTTCGATGTGGAAACCGTCGTGCAGGCGTCGCAAGCAATCTCAGGCGAGATCGTGCTCGAACGGCTCTTGCGCACGCTCATGACCATCGTGCTCGAACATGCGGGCGCGCGTCGCGCGGTGCTCGTCTTGCCGCGCGAAGAGAAACTTTGGATCGAGGCGCAGGCTGTATCCGGCAGGGACGGTGTGCAGGTCCGCATGGAAAGCGCTCCGATGACGCCGCGTGAATTGCCGGTATCCATCGTGCACTTCGCCATGCGCATGCGGGAGCGCGTGCATATCGACGACGCCACGTTGCCCAATGAATTCTCCGCCGACGAGTATCTGCGTTCGAGCGGCGCGCGCTCGGTGCTCGTCGTGCCCATCATCAAGCAGGCCAAGCTCAAGGGCGTGCTGTATCTCGAGAACGATCTCGCGCCCGGCGTGTTCACGGCAGCGCGTATCACGGTGCTGACACTGCTTGCGTCGCAGGCGGCTATTTCGCTCGAGAACGCATCGCTCGAACAGAAGGAGGCCATGCTCGAAGAGAAGGAAGCGTTGCTTCACGAAGTGCATCATCGCGTGAAGAACAATCTGCAACTCATCAGCAGCCTGCTCAATCTGCAGGCTTCGCGTGTAGAAGACAAGGCGGTAGCCGAACTCTTCGCCGAAAGCCGCAACCGTGTGCGATCGATGGCGATGGTGCACGAAAACCTTTATCGTGCTGGCAATTTCGCTCGCATCATGATGGCGCCGCACGTGAGGAACCTGTGCAAGCATCTCGCGCAGGCTTACGACATGCGGCGTCTCGGCGTGGACATGGACGTGGTCGTCGACGATATCCAGCTCGACATGAATCGCGCGGTGTCGTGCGGGCTCATCATCAACGAGCTCGTGTCCAATGCGCTCAAACATGCGTTTCCGGAGGGACGCGGCGGACTGTTGCGTATAGAGCTTCGTATCACGGACAAGGACCGTTGCCGCCTCGTGATCGCCGACGATGGCGTGGGACTGTCGCCCGCGTTTTCGCTCGATCAGGCCGACACGCTCGGGCTGCAACTCGTGCATGATCTCGCGAATCAATTGCACGGCAATGTCGATGTGAACCGCGCAGGCGGCACGGTCTTCACCATAGCCTTCGAAGCCGAAGCAAGCTGACCTCAACGAACGATGGCACCTGCACGCATCCTGATTGTGGAAGACGACCGAGTGGTCGCCCGCGATATCGCCCAGCAAATGATCCGCAACGGTCATACGGTGGTCGGCTCGACCGCGCGCGGCGAAGATGCGCTCCTGCTGGCGAAGGAAGTGCGTCCCGATCTCGTGCTCATGGATGTGCGGCTCGAAGGCAAGCTCGACGGTATCGACGCGGCGCGGCTTCTGCGCGAGCAATTCAGGCTGCCAGTCGTGTTTCTGACCGCTTATGCCGACGAGGAAACCGTGCAGCGCGCCACCACGGCCGAGCCGTTCGGTTATGTGCTCAAGCCATTCGACGACACGCAATTGCGCACCGTGGTCGAGATGGCGCTCTACAAATACGCGGCCGAGCGGCGCATGCGCGAAAGCGACGAGCGCTATGCGGTGACGCTGTCGAGTATCGGCGATGGCGTGATCGCCACGGACCCGGAAGGGCGCATCGACTTCATGAACGCGGTGGCCGAACGGTTGACGGGCTGGCCACGCAATGAAGCACGCGGCCGCTTGCTGGGCGAGGTCTTTTGCGTCGTCGATGAAATCACGCGCGAGCCGGTGTCGTCGTTCTTGCGCGCTGATGAAGACATCGGCTTGCCGAGCCGCAATCTGCTGATCGCGCGTCACGGCCAGGAAGTGCCGGTGGAAGCGAGCGGTTCGCCTATCGTCGATGAACGCGGCGAAGGGCTCGGCATCGTGTTCGTGTTCCGCGATGTCACGCAACGGAGGCGCGCGGAAGAAGCGGAGATTTTGCGTGAGACCAATGCACGATTCGAAGCGGCGATGTGCGGATCGAATGTCGGCGTATGGGAAATCGACATGCCCGACGGCGATTTTCGCCACGGCAAGGCACGCTTCTCGAACATCTGGGAATGGCTCGGCTATGGCGGCAAGGAGCCATTGCTCGACTACGAGTCGTATATGAGCGTGGTGCACCCGCAGGAACGGGCCGCGACCGAAGCGGCCGTCGAGCGTTATCTCGAACATGCGGATGGCGTGTTCGAGATGGAGAACCGCCTCTTGCATAGCGATGGCAGCGATCGCAAGGTGCTGGTACGCGGCATGGCAAGGCGCGATGCGAGCGGTAAGCCCGTGCGCTTCGTCGGGAGTCTGGTGGACATCACCGAGCTCAAGCACGCCGAGAACGAACTACGCGCGAGTGAGGAACGCTTTCGCGGCACCTTCGAGAACGCGGCCGTGGGTATTGCGCATTGCGACCTCGAAGGCCGCTTTTTGCGCGTGAATCAGCGTGCTTGCGAGATCGTCGGATACGAACGCGATGCGTTGCTCGCCAAGCGCCTGCGCGATGTCACCGACGACGACTTCGTGACCGGAAGCCTGCAACGCTATTTCATGTTGACCGAGGGCGGCGTTTCGCATTACTCGGAAGAGAAACCGCTCGTGAGACGCGACGGTCAGCGCGTGTGGGTCAATTTATCGGTGGCGCTGCAATACGACTCTGCTGGGCACACGAGTCACACCATCGCCATCATTCAGGACATCTCGGCGCGCAAGGCACTGGAAGATGCGGTGCGCGTGGCGCGCGACGCCGCCGAAGCGGCCAACAAGGCGAAGGATCAGTTTCTCGCGAATATCAGCCACGAATTGCGTACGCCGCTCAACGGCATTCTCGGCTATGCGCAAATCTTGCGACGCGATGAAACGTTGAGCCGCAGACAGTTGTCTAGTCTTGGCGTGATCGAACAGAGTGGCGAGCATCTGCTCATGCTCATCAACGATTTGCTGGACTTCGCACGCATCGGTGCGGGCAAGCTCGAAATGCAGGTGCGCGATGTGCCACTCGGTCCGTTTCTCGATGTCATCGCGGAGATCGTCGGCGTGCGCGCCCAGCAAAAGGGCCTGCAACTCCACTATCATGCGGCGCCGAATCTGCCGCGCGCGATCAGCGTCGATGAAAAGCGCTTGCGTCAGGTGTTGCTCAATCTGCTCGTCAATGCAGTGAAGTTCACGGATCAGGGCGAAGTCAGTCTCGCGGTTTCGGAAATATGGCCCGGACGTCTGCGCTTCGAAGTGAAGGACACGGGAATAGGTATCAGCCCCGACCGGCTCGATGTGATCTTTCAGCCCTTCGAGCAGGCGGGCGAACTCACGCGTCGGAGCGGCGGCGCGGGACTCGGTCTTGCCATCAGCCGGCAACTCGTGCGCATGATGGGAAGCGATATTCACGTCGCGAGTTCGCTTGGCCGAGGCAGCGCGTTCTGGTTCGAACTCGACGCGCCCGGCGCCACGGCGCAACCCGTGCCCGCGATTCTGCCGGTGGGCGTCACGCGCTATGAAGGCCGCGAGCGTCACATACTCGTGCTCGACGATGTCGCGGCCAATCGCATCCTGCTCGTCGATACCTTGCAACGTAGCGGCTTTCGCGTATCGCAAGGAGAGAATGGCCGCGAAGGACTCGCGATGGCGAGCGAGGACCGGCCCGATCTGATCGTCGTCGATACGCTCATGCCGGTGATGGGTGGCATCGAGATGCTGGAGCGTCTGCGCGCGCTGGAAGCGTTACGCGACGTGCCGGTGATCGCCGTATCGGCCGATGCATCGCGCGGCAATGCGCAGGCCAATCTCGCGGCGGGCGCCAATGTGTTCATCGAAAAGCCGCTGAACCTGCATGTGCTGCTCAAGGAAATCACCGGCCTTCTGGCGTTGCAATGGGCGCCGCGCACGGGAAGACATGCTCGGGCCGACGAAGCGCTCGTCGTGCCACCGCCCGAGGAAATGGCGCTGCTGCATCGCTTTGCGCTGCTCGGTTCGATGCGCGACATCATCGAGCGGGCCGAGCATCTGACGGTACTCGACAAGCGCTATGAAATTTTCGCAACGCGTCTGCGATGTCTTGCCGCCGGGTACGAATCGCAAGCGCTGTTGTCCCTGATCGAAGAACATCTGGACCCAAGCACGTGAGTACGCAAGACTTACCCGATACCGCCACGCCAGTCGTTCTCGTTGTCGACGATACCGCAACGAATCTCGGCCTCGTGGTCGATGCGCTCGAAGGAAACAACCTGCGCGTGACCGTTGCGCGCGATGGCCGCGAGGCGCTGGGCCGCGCCGAACTCGTGCAGCCCGATCTGATTCTGCTCGACGTGATGATGCCCGGTCTCGACGGTTTTGAGACCTGCCGTCAGCTCAAGGCCAACCCGAACACGCGCGACATTCCGGTCATCTTCATGACCTCGCTCACGCAGACCGAGGACAAGATCACGGGCTTCAGCGCTGGCGCCGTGGACTTCGTCACCAAGCCACTGCACATGGAGGAAGTCGCCGCGAGAGTGCATACGCATCTCAAGTTGCGGGCCTTGCAGAAGTTGCAGCGCGAGCAGAATTTGCGGCTTCAGGAAGAGGTCAACACGCGCAAGCAGGCGCAGGAAGCGCTGATCGAAGTCATCAACGGCGTGCGCAACGTGTCGAATGCAATCGCCCATGATTTGCGTACGCCGCTTGCCGAACTGCGTTCGCGTCTCGAAGTGCTGATGATCGGCTTGCGCAAGGAAGGGAATGAAGCCACGCTCGCGCAACTGGAGCCCGCGCTTGCGGATGTCGATCGCGTGATCGGCATCTTCAATGCGCTCTTGCGGCTCGCCGAAATCGATGCGGGCGTGCGTCGCTCGGGTTTCGAGTCCAGCGATTTGCTCGCCATTGTCTCGGATGCAGTCGAGTTCTATCAGCCCGTGGCGGAACTGCGTGGCGTGACGCTTTCCATGACGCAGGCGGACGAACTGTACGCTGTGGTCGATCCCTTGCTGCTCGCGCAGGCTATCGGCAATCTGATCGATAACGCTATCAAGTTCGCGCGCGAAAATGGCGAGGTCGAAGTGTCGCTCCTGGCGCGCGATGACGGCATAGAGTTATCCGTATCCGACGATGGCCCCGGTATTCCCGACGCGGAAAAGCACAAGGTCACCGAGCGGTTCTATCGCGGCGACGCGAGCCGTGGGACGCCCGGTGTAGGACTTGGGCTCGCGCTCGTCAAGGCGGTGGCGACGTTGCATCACGGCAAACTCGAATTCGCCGATAAGCATCCGGGATTAAGCGCGGTACTGACTGTTCGGTCGGCTGACATGCTCGCTTCGTAGCGAGCATGTCTCGTGCAGCATCAGCTTTGCAAGAACGCCAGCAGATCCGCATTCACGCGATCAGCTTCCGTCGTGCACATGCCGTGCGGCGCGCCAGCATAAACCTTTAGCGTCGCGTTCTTCACGATCTCCGCCGTACGTCGCCCCGACGCTTCCATCGGCACGATTTGATCGTCGTCGCCATGCAAAACGAGCGTGGGAATGTCGATTTTCTTCAGATCATCGGTGTAGTTCACTTCCGAGAATTGCTTGATGCACTCGTACTGGCCTTTGATCGAACCCATCATGCCCTGCCGCCAGAACTCGTCGATGTTGCCTTGTATGACCTTCGCGCCGTCACGGTTGTAGCCCAGAAACGGTACGGCCAGATCCTTGAAGAATTGCGAGCGATTCGAAGCCGTATTGTCGCGGATGCCGTCGAACACCGACATCGGCAAGCCGAGCGGATTACTCTCGGACTTGAGCATCATCGGCGGCACGGCTCCGATCAGCACGGCCTTCGAGACGCGCGCGCTGCCATGACGTCCGATGTAATGCGCAACCTCGCCGCCGCCCGTCGAATGGCCGACGAGCATGGCGTCCCTCAGATCGAGCGCGTCGAGCACGGCGGCGAGATCGTCCGCATACGTGTCCATGTCGTTGCCTTCCGAAGTCTGGTCGGAGCGGCCATGACCGCGACGGTCATGCGCAATGACGCGGTATCCCTTCTGCGCCAGAAACAGCATTTGCGGGTCCCATGCATCCGCGCAAAGCGGCCAGCCATGCGAGAAGACCACCGGCTTGCCGCTGCCCCAGTCCTTATAAAAAATATTCGTGCCGTCCTTGGTCTTTACGGTGCTCATGGCGTGTCCTTTAGCGATGTTGGTCGAGCGCGTGCGCTAAGAATCATTCCTTGAGCGCGACGCGTGGACCGAATCTTAGCCGCGTGGAAGACGCCTGAACTTGAGAAAAGATTAATTGTTCTTAAGGCGGTTTAATCGCGGTGCATGCTCCCGCCAGCGAAAGGCGAAGTCCTGAAATTCATTTCCTGAAAATCCCACGCGCTAAAGATTGAAGTGCATTTTCTTAGCGAATATTCGTTAAGAACAATTAAGGGATTTTTCAAGGACTCGGCGAAGACGCGTGGCTATCATCCATCTCAATCCTTCCAGCCGCTCACCCGAGCACGGCATGTTCGTCCTGACTGCCGCATCTTTTCCAACGGAGCCTGCAAATGCCGCAAGAACTATTGACCCCGGATACCTGCGCGGTTGCGCTGATCGACTATCAGCCGCAGATGTTTTTTGGCACGACCTCGCATGAACGCACCACCATCCTGCATAACGTGCAGGCTATCGCCAAGGCGGCGAAGTTGTTCAAGGTGCCGACCATTCTCACTACCGTTGCCGCCAAAACCTTTAGCGGCGACATGGTGCCCGAAGTGCAAGACGTGTTTCCGGAGCAGCAGCCGGTCGACCGTACCTCGATGAACTCGTGGGAAGACGCGGGCTTTCGCCGAGCAATCGAAGCGACGGGCCGCAAGAAGATCGTGCTCGCGGGTCTTTGGACGGAAGTATGCGTGACGTTTCCGACCGTGCAGATGATCGCGGAAGGCTATCAAATCTACGTCCCGACCGATGCTTGTGGCGACATCACGCACGAAGCGCACGAACGCGCCGTGCAGCGAATCATCCAGGCCGGCGCGGTGCCAATGACGTCGCTTCAGTTCATGTTCGAACTGCAACGCGACTGGGGCCGCACCGAGACTTACGAAGGTTGCATGGACATTCTCAAGTCGCATAGCGCGTATGGCATCGGCGTGCGTTATGCGAAATCGATTCTCGGCGAACACGCAAGCGAAGCGGGCTGAATCGGCTCGCAGTCGTATCGAAAAGGCTGGCGCGAAGTTCATCGCGCCGGCTTCCAGCAAGCGCCGCGTCGCGGCACGCCTCACACGAGAACGCCCATGAATTCAAGCACGAGCTCAGGCACGGGTTCAGGCACGCCCGCGCGCGCCGATACCGTATTCTTCAACGGCAAGATTGCCACGCAGGACGACAAGCGTTCGTTCGCGGATGCACTCGCGGTTGCCGATGGCAAGGTCATCGAAGCAGGATCGCGTGAAGTCGTGATGCGTTATGCGAACGACGCGACGCGCCTCATCGATCTCAACGGGCGCACCGTGATTCCCGGCCTCAACGATTCGCATCTGCATGTCATACGCGGCGGCCTCAACTTCAACATGGAGTTGCGTTGGGATGGCGTTCCGTCGCTTGCGGACGCGCTCGACATGCTGAGGAAGCAGGTTGCACGCACGCCCGCCCCGCAATGGGTGCGCGTGGTCGGCGGCTGGAACGAATTTCAGTTTGCGGAGCGCCGTGGTCCGACGCTCGAAGAGATCAACGCGATTGCACCGGACACGCCGGTGTTCATCCTGCATCTGTATGACAGCGCATTGCTCAACGCGGCGGCCTTGCGCGCGGTCGGCTATACGAAGGAAACAGCCGATCCGCCCGGCGGCGAAATTCAGCGCGACAAGCGCGGCAATCCGACCGGCATGCTGATCGCGCGGCCCAACGCGGGCCTTCTTTACGCGACGCTCGCCAAGGGTCCGAAGCTGCCGCCCGACGAGCAGCGCAATTCCACGCGCCACTTCATGCGCGAGTTGAATCGTCTTGGCGTGACGAGCGCGATCGATGCAGGCGGCGGATATCAGGCTTATCCCGACGATTACGCTGTCATCATGGACTTGGCGAAGCACAACGAATTGACCGTGCGTATCGCGTACAACCTCTTCACGCAGAACGCAAAGAAGGAGATTGAAGACTTCGCGAAGTGGGTGAAGATGACGAAGCCCGGCGAAGGCGACGACTTCCTGCGCGTGAACGGCGCAGGCGAAATGCTGGTGTTCTCGGCGGCTGATTTCGAAGACTTTCTGGAACCGCGCCCCGACCTGCCCGACACGCTCGAAACCGAACTCGAAGCGGTAGTGCGTCTGCTCGTTGCAAACCGCTGGCCGTTCCGTCTGCATGCCACCTATAACGAATCGATCGAACGCTTCCTCAATGTGTTCGAACGTGTGAATGCCGACATTCCCTTCGATGGCTTGCGCTGGTTTTTCGATCATTGCGAGACCATCACGCAGAAAAATATCGACCGTGTAAAGGCGCTTGGCGGCGGTATCGCAATCCAGCATCGCATGGCGTATCAAGGCGAGTACTTCATCGCACGATACGGCGAGGAAGCCGTGAAGCGCACGCCGCCTATCCGCCACATGCTCGATGCCGGTCTGCCCGTGGGCGCGGGCACCGATGCCACGCGCGTGGCGAGCTTCAACCCGTTCGTCTCGCTTTATTGGATGGTGTCGGGCAAGACGGTCGGCGGCACGGCCATGTACAACGGCGCGAACAAACTCGACCGCATGGAAGCGTTGCGCCGTTATACCGTTGGCAGCGCGTGGTTTTCAAGCGAGGACGATCGCAAGGGCGCGCTCGTCGCGGGGCAGTTCGCGGACTTCGCGGTGCTATCGGAAGACTTCTTCACCGTCGATGAAAGCCGCATCAAGTTTCTCGATTCGGTCATGACCGTGGTGGGCGGCAAGGTCGTCTATGCAAGCGACGAGTTCACCCCATACGGTCCCCCGGACTTGCCGGTGAGTCCGTCATGGTCGCCGGTGGCGGAGTTCGGCGGTTATAGCCGTTACAAGCCGACCGCGGTTGCCTGCGTGGACGGTTGCGTGAATCTTTGCAACGTGCATGCGCATGCGCACGGTTTCGCGTGGCGCAAGAACGTACCTGTCAGCGACTCGAACGGCTTCTGGGGCGCGCTGGGATGCAGTTGTTTCGCGTTTTGAACAAGGGCGAGTGACGCGATGCCGACCCTGACCGACGGCCTGCTCTTCGGCATCGCGATACTCGTCGTAGACTTCCTCGCGTGGCGCTTCATGGACCGAAGAAGCGAGCCTATGCGGCTTGCGTTTCGTGCGTCCATGTTCGCGTTATCGACGTGGGTGTTGTTCGCGCACGGCATGAATCCGCTCTTTGCGGCGCCCTGGCCCAACGAACCGCTGCGGCATCTGCTTGCGCAAGTGCTGGAGTTGATGTGGTGGCTGCAAGGCGCGCGGCTCGTCACGATCATGCTCGACCGCATCGTGCTGCCCGAGGCGTGGCACAAGGAGCGGCTCTTTCAGGACGTGCTCGGTGCGCTCGTCTATCTGGCTGCCGCGGTCGCGGCCGTTGCGTTCGTGTTGCAGTTGCCCGTGCGCGGGTTGCTGGCGACCTCGGGCGCGGTGGCCATTGTCATCGGCCTTGCAATTCAGAGCACGCTCAACGATGTGTTCTCGGGCATCGTGCTCAACGCCACGCAGCCGTTTCGTCTGGGCGACTGGATCACTATCGGCGATGCCGAAGGCAAGGTCGTCGAGAGCAACTGGCGCGCGACGAGCCTGCTCAACGGGCAGGGCAACATCGTCGTGATCCCGAACAGCGTCGCGGCGCGCACGAACATCGTTAATTCGAATCAGCCGTTCGATACGAACGGCATCAGCGTCGTGCTCTCGGTGGATCCATCGGTGCGTCCCGCTGTCGTGCTCGATGCGCTCGGCGATGCCGCAGCGAGTTGCATCGACGTTATCGGCCGTCCCGCGCCGGTCGTAAGTGTGCGGCGCGCGACCGAAGACGCCATCGAATACGAGATTCTTTGTTACGTCGATTCGCTCGACAAGAAAGTTTCGGTGCGCAGCGATCTCTTCGATCTGGCGCATCGGCATCTAGGTTCGCGTGCGGTCGTGTTGCGTCCGTTGTCGGCGCCACGGCAAACGACGCAAGCCATCGACGAGAAGCTCGTGTTGTTGCGCGACGTGACAATCTTTCATACGCTCGATGCGGACGAACTGAACGAGCTCTCCAAACGCCTCACGCGTCATGTTTTCGAAGTGGGCGAAACGGTGTTTGCAGCGGGCAGCGACGAAGGTCAGGCGTTGCACATCATTGCGCGTGGCGTGGCAAGCGTGACGGTACCGAAAGCATCGCACGATCTCGAAGTGCGAAGACTTGCACCCGGCGATTCCATCGGTCAATCCGGCATTCTCGCGGGCGTGCAAAGCGATGTGACCGTGCGTGCGACGACGCGCGTCGTCGTGTACCGGCTCGACAAGGAGGCGCTCACGCCCATCCTCGCGCGACGTCCCGAGGTCACGAGCGAGATGTGCAGGCTGCTTTCCGAGCATCGTGCGAGCGACCAGATGTTGCGCGCGGCGCCTGCCGGGCAGGCATCGGAACATAGCAGTCTTTTCGGATGGATTCGCGAGAGCGTGAAGCGTTTTCATCAATTGACCTTTTGAGGTCTTAAGGTTTTTTAAGCTTTATCCAAGGCCAATTATCAATCGGCTTGCTAGGCTTTCCCTTAAGGGAGAGACAGGGTTTCTTCTTTAGGAAAGGATGGAACAGAGAACATGGGCTATGTCATTTCACTCGGTGTGGGCTTCGCGGTCGGCCTGCTCTATTGGCTCTTGCGCGTGCAGTCACCCGCGCCGCCTTTGATCGCGCTAGCGGGACTGCTCGGCATGGTACTCGGCGAACACGCAATACCGGTCGTGAAGTCGCAGTTCTTCGCGCAAACCGAAAGCGTGAACGTCGTATCGAAGGACAAGGCAGGCACGTCGCGTGAAGGCGGCTGAGGTTTCACCGGAGAAATCCCTTGAAAGAGCATGAAGAGACGGTGCTCGCGTTCATAGCGGGATACGTCGATACGCTGGGATTCGTCGCGTTGTTCGGCCTCTTCACGGCACATGTGACGGGCAACTTCGTGCTGATCGGCGCGGAGGTCGCGGGCGTGGGGCAAGGCGTGCTGCTCAAGCTGCTGGCGTTTCCGGCGTTCATCGTCGGCGTGGGATCGGCGAGCGTGGCGGCAAAGATCATGAAGGCACGTGGCGACGCCTACATCGCCGCAGCATTGCATCTGTGGCAAGCGTTGCTGTTGTTCGCGTTCTTCGGCACAGGACTGCTCGCGTTGCCTATCGATGACGCTTCATCGGGCATGGTGCTGCTCTGCGGCGTGTTGGGCGCCACCGCAATGGGCGTGCAGAACGCGCGCCCGAAAGTCTTGCAGAAGCCCGGGCTGCCCAACACAGTGATGACCGGCAATGTCACGCAGATCGTGCTCGATCTGGTCGATCTCGCGCATCGCGGTTCGCATCATGCAGAAGGGCCGCAAGTGCTCACGCGTTTGCGCGCCACGCTCACGGCCATGCTTGCCTTTTCCATCGGCGCGGTGGGCGGCGCGCTCGCCTTCGTGCATCTCTCGTTCTACGGCCTGATCTTGCCCATCGCGCTGCTTCTGTTGCTCGCATGGCCGCCGCGCGTTGCCCGGGCGGCGTGACTTATGGTTCGCTCACTTCAAACATCAATGAGTATCGACATGATCAAGCTCGTTCGCTCAAGCGCCATCGCGGCGGCATTTCTCATCGGCATTGCGCCTCTCGCATCGTTCGCGGATGCCGGTCCGCATGACGCTACCGCCGCGTCCGCCATCAAGGGTCGAGTCGCGGTCGGTCCGCAATACGATACGACCCACGTCTACGTCGCATCCGCCGATGTCGATACCTTCGTGCAGAGCTTTCTCGCGACCTTCGGCGGCAAGGCATCGCAGAAGGCGGTTTTCACCGTGACGCCCACGCTGAGCAAGACGGCTTCGCAATACGTGCAGACGCCCGTGGGCATGCTGTCCGTGTTCGGCTTCGAAACGCCCGTGCCTTATCCGTTCGGCAACGAGCGCACGGGCTATCTCGTGACCGATATCGACGACGCCGTGAAGGCCGCGCGCGCGGCGGGCGCGGACGTGATCGTCGAACCGTTCGACGACCCCATCGGCAAGGACGCGATCATCCAGTGGCCGGGCGGCCTCGTCATGCAGCTCTACTGGCACACCAAGGCGCCGAACTACGCGCCGCTGCAAAGCGTGCCCGACAACCGCGTCTATGTCTCGCGTTACGAAGCGAATAACTTCGTGCGCCGCTGGCTGCGCTTTTCTCACGGCAAGGTGGTCTCGGACAATGCGCGTGCCGATGCGGGCGTGATCGGCAAACCGGGCGAGACGTTCCGGCAGATTCGCATCGACTCGAATTTCGGGCGCATGGTCGTCTTCGTGACCGATGGCAAGCTGCCGTTTCCGTTCGGCAAGGAAACGACCGGCTATGGTGTCGATGACCTCGCCGCGACCCTGCAACGTGCGCAAGCGGCAGGCGCGAAGGTGCTGGTCCCGCCTTATGCGAGCGCAAGCTACAAGACGGCGATGGTCGAGTTCCCGGGCGGATATATCGCCGAAATCCACGATGGCCGCTGATCGTTACAGACGCTGCCGTGCGCTGCGTTCGCTGCGTATGTTCTTGATCGGCACGGGGATCGCGGCGGCGCTGCCCGTATCCGCAGCGGATACGGCGCTCGGCAGCGCAGGCGACGATACCAACGCCAGCGCCGCGCCAGGGGCATCGTGCGCTCGCCCGGCGATCAAGTTCAATCGCTGGCAGGAAGACTGGTCCGTGCTCGGTCTGCCTTGCGTGCCGAAACGCCCGCTCGACGCGCTCAAGTACATTCCGCTGTTCGGCAATCCGGACGCGTATGTGTCGCTCGGAGCGGTGCTGCGAGAACGCGTCGAGATGAACGACGCGCCGCTCTTCGGCTTAGGCTCCGGCCGCGACGATACCTACGTGCTGCAACGTCTCGAAGTCCACGCCGATGTGCATCTCGGCCCCTATGTGCAAGTGTTCACGCAACTGGAAGACGCGCGTCCGTATGGCAAGGACAACGTGACCTCCGTCGACAAGAATCCGCTCGATCTGCGTCAGGCGTTCATTGCGTTCACGCATCCGCTCGCGGGCGGGCTCGTCAAATTTCGCGCGGGGCGGCAGGAGATGGCGTTCGACTTGCAGCGCTTCGTATCGGTGCGCGACGGCCCGAACGTGCGGCAGGCTTTCGACGGTTTCTGGGGCGACTACGAGACCGGTCCGTGGCGCTGGATCGCCTATGCAACGCAGCCGGTGCAGTATCGCTTCAACACGGATTTCGACGATGTCTCCAATCGTCATCTCACCTTCAGCGGCGCGCGCGTCGAACGTCAGGGCGTGGGGCCGGGTGATCTGTCCGCATATTACTCGCGCTATAACCGCAGCAATGCGCGCTTTCTCGATGCCAGCGGCGACGAGCATCGCGATGTCTTCGACATGCGATACGCGGGCAATGTCTCGCATATCGACTGGGACGTGGAAGGCATGTATCAAAGCGGTCATGTCGGCGAGAAGACGATCAGCGCATGGGCCGTGGGTTCGCTCGCCGGTTACACGTTGGCGGCGGCGCCCTGGACCCCGCGTCTGGGCATTCAGATCGATGCCGCCTCGGGCGATCGTCATCCGGGCGATGGGCGCGTCGGCACGTTCAATCCGCTCTTTCCGAACGGCTATTACTTCACGCTCGCGGGCTACACGGGATACACCAACCTGATTCATATCAAGCCGTCGCTCACGCTCAAGCCCAACAGCAAGCTCTCGCTGCTCGCGGGCGTCGGCTTGCAATGGCGTGAGACCACCGCGGACGCCGTCTATGGACAAGGCTCGGCGGTCGTGCCGGGAACAGCCGGGCGCGGCTCGCGCTGGACCGGCTTCTATACGCAAGTGCGCGCGGACTATAACGTCGCGGCGAATCTCGTGGCCTCGGTCGAGGCCGTGCATTTTCAAGTCGGCTCGTCCTTGCGCGATCTCGGCGCGAGCAATGCCGACTACGTGGGCGCCGAACTCAAGTTCGGCTGGTAAAGCATTCGATGGAGCCTGAGTCATGAGCGATTCCGATCTACCGAGGCCGTTCGGGCGTGCCGCGACGCCATCCGAACTCGAAGTGCCTTTTTCCTCGCTTGAATTTCGTCAGCACCAGATGTTTCCGCGTCTCTCGGATACCGAGATCGAAAGCGTGCGGCGTTTCGCGCGGCCCATGTCGTTCAAAAAAGGCGACATGATCTTCGAAACGGGCAAGGTGGCGCTCGGTCTTTTCGTGTTGCTGAAGGGGCGCGTGCGTATCTCTTCGCGCGACAGCTTCGGGCGCTCCACGCTCGTCACCGAACACGACGACGGGCATTTCATGGCCGAGATGGCGCAACTCTCGGGCAAGCCCGCGCTGATCGACGGCGTCGCGCTCACCGACGCCGAAACGCTCGTCATCGAACCCGACAAGCTGCGCGCGCTGATCGTCGCCGACGCGCAACTCGGCGAGCACATCATGCGTGCGCTGATCCTGCGGCGGCTCGGATTGATCGAGCAGGGGCTCGGGCCGATCATCGTCGGCAATGGAGACGATGCGCGGCTGATCCGTCTGCAAGGCTTCCTGCGCCGCAACGCGCACCCGGCAACCGTGGTCGATGCCCGCACCGATCCCGAAGCGGTGACGCTGCTCTCCGGCATGACGACCGGTCCGGACGACTTCCCGCTCGTCTTCTGCCCGAACGGCTACGTGTTGCGCGCGCCGGACGAGGCGCAACTCGCGTCGTGCCTGGGACTCGTGCCGGCGTTCGAGCCTTCGCATATCTACGATGTCGCTATCGTCGGCGCGGGACCGGCCGGGCTCGCGGCGTCGGTGTATGCGGCCACCGAAGGGCTTTCGGTGGCCGTGTTCGATCAGCGCGCGCCCGGCGGTCAGGCGGGCGCGAGCGCGCGGATCGAAAACTATCTCGGCTTTCCCACCGGCATCTCGGGCCAGGCGTTGGCGGCCCGCGCGTTTCAGCAGGCGCTCAAGTTCGGCGCGCACCTCGCCATTCCAGGCAAGGTGACGTGCGTCACGCCCGAGAACGACGTCTTCGTCGTCACGCTCACCGATGGCCAGCGCGTGAGCGCACGCACGATCGTGGCGGCGAGCGGCGCGGCGTATCGCAAGCCGGACGTCGAGGACTTCGACCGCTTCGAAGGGCGCGGCACGTACTACTGGGCGTCGACCATCGAGGCGCGGCTCGTCAAGGGGCAGGACATCGTGTTGATCGGCGGCGGCAATTCGGCCGGTCAGGCGATCGTCTTTCTTGCCAACTTCGCGCGCAGCGTGCGGGTGCTCGTGCGCGGCGAAAGCCTGAGCGCGAGCATGTCGCGGTATCTGATCGACCGCATTGCTTCCCTGCCGAACGTGATGCTCTGCACGCGCTGCACGTTGAGCGGCCTCGAAGGCGACGAGGCGGGCCTCACGCACGTTCGCGTCCATCATGCGGACGAGGCGCGTGACGAGGCCATCGCGACGCGGCATCTGTTCCTCTTCATCGGCGCGGACCCGGAGACGCGCTGGCTCGCGGCGAGCGGCGTCGCGCTCGACAACCGCGGCTTCGTGATGACGGGATCGGGTCGCACGGAACACGGCACGCGGCTGCGCTTCGCGCTGGAGACGAGCGTGCCGGGCATCTTCGCGGTTGGCGACGTGCGCTCGGAATCGGCCAAGCGCGTGGCTTCCGCGGTCGGCGACGGCGCGGCGGTGGTCAGTCAGATTCATGCGTACCTGAGCTTGTCGGTCACCGCCGATTAATAACATTTAAGGACGATTAGCGCGTCTGCCGATTTATGCGTGGCTATGCTTCGTGAGAACCGGTGCGTGCAAGGGAAACGCTCATGTCGAAGTGGAGAAGTCTCGGATGCCTCGTGCTTTGCGTCAGCGCCTTCATGACGACGGACGCGGCATTCGCCCGCGCGCCGATGGTCGGCACGCAAGGGCCGGGCTTTTATCGCCTGATGCTCGGGCGATTCGAAGTCACGGCGCTGTCCGACGGCACGCATCCGTTTCCCATCGATACGGTGGTGGAGGGTGTATCGAAGAAGGAAATCGCCGAGGACTTGCGGCGCGATTTCCTCGATGCGCCGGTTCAAGGCTCGATCAACGCGTTCCTCGTCAACACGGGCGCGAAGCTGATTCTGATCGACTCCGGCGCGGGCGTGTTGTACGGCGCGTGCTGCGGCCGGATGATGGCGAACCTGCGGGCGGCGGGGTATCGGCCGGAAGACGTAGATGAGATTCTGCTCACGCATCTGCATAAGGATCACGTGGGCGGCGTCATCGTCGATGGCGCGATGGCGTTTCCAAACGCCGTGCTGCGCGTGAACCGGACCGAGGCGGACTACTGGCTCGATGCCGCGAACAAGCCGAAGGCGCCTGCGTTCCTCTCGACTTTCTTCGATGCCGCGAGCGCATCCGTCGCGCCTTACGTGGCGGCGGGCCGTTTCGTGCCGTTCTCGGGCGATGTCGAACTCGAACCCGGCATTCGCGCCATCGCGACGCCGGGTCATACGCCGGGACACACGACGTATCGCATCGAAAGCGGCGGCAAGACGATGCTCGCGTGGGGCGACGTGATCCACGTGGCGAGCATTCAGTTGCGCGATCCGCAGGCGTCCGTCGAGTACGACACCGATGCACCGGCCGCGCGCCGTTCGCGCCGCGCCGCGCTCGATCTCGTGGCGCGCGAGGGCGATCTCGTGGCGGCGGCGCACATCGCGTTTCCGGGTTTGGGACATGTGAGAAAGGAGGGCGCCCGCTACGAGTGGGTGCCCGTCAACTACGAAGGCGATCCGGGCCATTGACGCGCCCGGCGCCTGACCACGCGGAGATGCGCGATGCCAGAAGCCCTCGTAGCAGAACGTAGAACCCTGCCGCCGCGTGCCGCAAGAGGGGCTGAGGTGATCGCGAATCTCACGCGCGGCGCGGTCTGGACGCATGTGATCGATGCGCTGCAAGGCGGCAACGACATGGCGCATCGTGCGGCGCTGGAAGCTTTGAAGCGCATGCGCGGACGCGAGACGCAGCCGTTTGCGGACCATGCGCGCATCGAGGTGCTGGAGCGGCTGTCGTCGAGAACCATCGCGATTCTCTGGCAGGACGCGACGCGTTGCCGCTATGCGGATCAGGTCTGGGTGCGTTGCCAGGCGCGCAAGATTGGCCGTTGCGCGCTCACGGGCGCGGGGATCGTGCGTGGCGATATCGTCTACAAGCCGCAACGGCGCAGCGCTTCGTTGGGCAATGCACGCGCCATGATCTTGGCTTCCGCGTTGCCCGACTAGGTTCGACGCTGCGCCGCATGTGCAAAACGCATGTGCAAAATTATTGAACGATAAGCCCGGTTTTTTCCAAACATGGGAGAAGGCGGGTGCTCTATGCTTCGGGGGCACTTTCCGGGCGCCAGAATTTTGGGTGCGGCGCCGGGGCTACGTTCAAACCTTCATATGCTGGACCATTGCGCATGATTCGCATCGGACCGCTTCAGGTGGATCTCGAGCGTCGGCAATTGCTGCTCGATGACGAACCTGTTCGACTCGGAAGCCGTGCGTTCGATATTCTCGCCGTGCTCGTGGCCGCCGACGGCGCGCTCGTCTCGAAGAACGACCTGCTCGCGGCGGTATGGCCGGATACGCTCGTCGAAGAGAACAATCTGCAGGTGCACATGTCGGCGCTGCGCAAGGTGCTGGGCGCGAACCGCGTGCTGATCCAGACCGTCTCGGGACGCGGTTACCGGCTCGTCAGGACGAGGCAACCGGCCGATGCGCCCACGAGCGTCGCCAACGCCGGCGTTGCACACAACCTGCCTTCGAATACCTCCCCGCTCGTCGGACGCGATACCGCCATCGCCGATATCCTGCTCGCGCTCGAAGCGGCGCGGCATGTGACGCTGATCGGCGCGGGCGGGATCGGCAAGACGCGCCTTGCGATCGAAGCCGGACGGCGTTCGCTCGACCGCTTCCCCGACGGCGTGTATCTCGTTTCGCTTTCGCCCGCGCAAGATTTGCCAAGCGTGCTGGCGGCGTTCACCGGCACGCTCGGCATCAATCCGGCGGCGGGGTCGCGCTCGCTTGCCGTCATCGCGCAGGAATTGCGCGAGCGCCGCATGCTCGTCCTGCTCGATAACTGCGAACACGTTCTCACGCCTGCGGCGAGTCTCGCCGATGCGCTTTGCACGGTGAGCGATTCCATTCGCGTACTGGCCACGAGCCGCGAACCGCTCAAGGTGGTGAGCGAGCATCTTTACTGGGTCGCGCCACTCAGCGTGCCCGCGCCAAGCGCCTCGGGCGTCGACATAAAGCGATGCAGCGCCGTGCAACTGTTTCTGGCTCGCGCGCGCGCCATCGACCTGCGCTTTTCGTGCGATGAACGCAGTATGGAACTCATCGGCACCGTTTGCCGGCGGCTGGACGGCATACCGCTCGCCATCGAACTGGCTGCATCGCGCGCCACGATACTCGGTGTCGAAACCCTTGCGGCGCATCTCGATGACCGCTTTCGCATGCTCACGGGCGGCAATCGCACGGCGCTGCCACGGCATCAGACCTTGCGCGCGACGCTCGACTGGAGCCACGCCTTACTCGATGACGCCGAACGCACGACCCTGCGCCGTCTCGGCATTTTCGTGGCGGACTTTTCGATGGAAGCGGCGGTCGCCATCGTCGGCGACGATGCATTGCGCGAGTTCGATGTGATCGCGGCGGTATCGGGACTCGTGGAGAAATCGCTCGTCGCGCGGCAGACGGGGAATGGCCGCGCGGCGTATCGTCTGCTGGAATCGACGCGCGCCTACGCTTTGCAAAAACTCGATGACAACGGCGAGCGGCAACGCGTATCGCTCGGTCACGCCAATCATTTCGCGAGCCTTTTGAACGACGACGCGCAGCATGGCGGCGGACATCACTCCGAAGGTTGGCAACGGCGCATGCGCGACATGCTCGGCGACCTGCGCGCCGCGCTGACATGGACGCTTTCGCCCAAAGGCGATGCCATTTTGGCGGAAACGCTGTGCGTGAAATTCGTCTCGCTGCTGTTCGAACTTTCGCTCGTCGAGGAATGCTGCGTGTGGGCGCGGCGCTCGCTTGCCGCGCTGCAAACCGGACGCGAGGCGGAAGCTTTCTCGCATCGCTGCATGCGCGTGCGGATGCGTCTGCAGGCGGCGCTTGCTGCCGCGCTCGTCTATGTGCATGGTCCGGACAAGGAGACTCGCGCGTTGTGGTCGGAGGTGCTGGCGTTGTCGCTGGCGCTGGCGGATCGCGTCTTCGAGGCGCGCGCGCTCTGGGGCATGTGGAACGCGAGCCAAAGCGCGGGCGAAGTGCGCAGCGCGTTGTCGTTCGCCCGGCGCTTCGCAGCACTCGCCGCCGATTCGCAGACCACCGACGCCGAGCCGGAATCGACCGATGTGCTGCTCGGCTACCGGCTGCTCGGCATTGCTTCCCACTATGCGGGCGAACAGGCGAAGGCGCGGGCATCGCTCGAACACTTTCTGCAGCATGCGGCGCGCTTGCAGACGCGTATGCCGCTTGGGAGATCGGTCGATCAGCGGATCGTCGGGGAGGCCACGCTTGCGCGCGTGCTCTGGCTGCAAGGCGCGCGCGACGAGGCGCGGCGGTTGGCCGAAGCGTGCGTCGTGGATGCATGCGCCGCCGAGCAGGCTATCGTGACCGCTTATGTGCTGATCGAAGCGCGCATCCCGCTGGCGTTGCTCTCGCGCGAACGGGAGGCGGCGCGGCAGGCTATCGACATGCTGCTTGGGATTTCGATGCGCACGGGTTTGAACGTTGCGCAGGCGTGCGGCGCGGCATTCGACGCGTACCTGATTTCGCTCGATGACATCACGCCCGACGTCCTTCAAGCGTTCGACGCGGCCTTGAAGGAACTCGATACGCTCGGCTTCAACGCGCCGCGCTCCATGCTTGCCGCGCAATATGCGCGTGCGCTCGGGCAGGCGGGACGGCACGGCGAAGCCATCGACACGACCGTGCGCGCGCTCAAGCGTTGCAACGACAACGGCGACGCGTGGTATGCGAGCGAACTCTTGCGCACGCAGGGCGAACTTCTGCTGATGGGGCCGCCGGGCGAGGCCGTGTCGCTCGATGCGGAAGTCTGCTTTGCGTCCGCGCTGGAAACGGCGTCGATGCAGGGTAGCGATTCGTTCTATCTGACCGCGGCCACGAGCTACGCGCGTCACTTGCATGTGAGCGGCCGCAACGCGCAGGCGATGACGGTGCTGGAAACGGCGTGCGCGCGCTTTCCGCAATGGCGCGAGTGGGACGATTTTCGCGCGGCGTTGCGCCTTTTGAACACGCTCAAGACCGCGTGCGATTCAGCGGATTCGGCGGATTCCGCGGATTCGAGGGAAGCGCGGCGCTGAGTCATCTGCTTGCTCTGGCGCGCGAGTTGGACAAACTTGTGCGCGGCTTCGTGCCCTCTGAATACGCTAAGAACGCGTTCGATTCGGCGCATTCGATGGAAGGCGGCGTTGAGCCGATCTCACGCGAGCGCCATGCGGCGATGCGTCCGCCGCACGCCTTTCAGAACCGCATCGCCATCACGCGGCCGCGATGCGTTGATGCGCGGCTTCATCGATCAGGTCCGGGCGATCGAGCTGATCGACCCACCATTGCAGCGCGCGTCCGACGCGATCGCTGCGCCACGCGAGATAGAAGTACGTGATATCTCGCATGCCGATGACTTCCTTGCTGATGAGCGTGCCGCGCCGGAGATGTTCATCGGCGAGACATTCGGGAATGGTGCCGGCCGCGATGCCTTGCAACTGCGCGTGCAGTTTGGCTTCGAGCGACGGCACGGTGAGCACTTCCTGATTCGGCCCGATGGCGATGGTGCGCGGCGCGAGTTCACGCGAGGTATCGCCGATGGCAACGGCGCGGTGCTGCGCGACGGTATCGGCGGAAAGCGGCCCTTTTGCCGACGCGAGCGGATGATTAGGCGCGACCACGAACACATGCTTGAGCGAGCCGATTGGCTTGGCGATGAGATCGGGAATGAGCGGCGGCTCGCCTGCCGCGCCGACGACGAGATCCGCGCGGCGCGTGAGCAGCGCGTCCCACGAACCGCCGAGCACTTCCTTGGAGAGCACGAGGCGCGTGTCGAGCTTGAGACTGTAGAAGGCGCTGACGGGCTTCCACAACATGTCGAATGGAATGATTTCGTCGATGCCGAGCCGCAGTTCCGTTTCCCAGCCGTGCTGCACGCGTTTGGCTTTGCGTTCGAGATCGGCGGCGGCTTCGAGCAAACGGCGGCCTTCATCGACGACGAGGCGTCCTGCCTGCGTGAGCGTCGCGCGCCGCCCGGTGCGGTCGAAGAGCGTCACACCGAGATCGAGTTCCAGCTTCTGAACGAGATACGTCAGCGACGAGGGGACTTTGTGAAGCGCTTCCGCCGCTTTTGCGAAGGTTCCGGTGCGGTCGATGGCGTCGAGGGCCTGGAGGACTTCGAAGGAGAGGTTCATGGGGAGCGTCGGTATCGAAAGGAAAATCCCCTCAAAACGTCTCCACCCAAGGCCGAACCTCGATCTCCCAAGACCACGCACTGCGATGCTGTCGCAGCAAATCCAGATAAGTTTGCGCGATGGCATCCGGATTGAGCGTGCTGTCGGGCTTGTCCACGGGATCAGGCCGATGCTCCGCCCGCACGCCGCCATCGACGACGATATGCGCGACATGAATGCCCTTCGGCGCCAGTTCGCGCGCCGCGCTCTGCGCAAGACCGCGTAGCGCGAACTTGCCCATCGCGAAAGGCGCGGAGAGCGCAAAGCCCTTGATGCCCGCTGTCGCGCCCGTCAGCAGAATGGCGCCTTTGCCCGCCGGCGTCATGCGCTTCGCCGCTGCCTGCACCGCGTAGAACGCGCCCAACGCCGTGACGCCGAGCGCTTTCCCGACCTCCGCCGGATCGAGTTCCGCAATGGGACCGCGCACTCGCCCGCTCGCGTTGTACACGACGATCTCCGGCGCGCCGATGCGCGCTTCGGTTTCCGCAAAGAGCCGCTCGACCTGAGCGGGATCGGCGGCATCGACGGTCAGGGCGATGGCGCCGGTTTCATCGACGAGCGGCTTCAGCTTGTCGATGTTGCGCGCGGCAATCACGACCGGCAGACCGGCGTCGCGCAAAAGCCGGGTGAGCGATCCGCTGATGCCGGAGCCCGCTCCGATGATCAACGCGTTGCGGTAGGGCATCTCGGTCATGGTTTCTTCGCCTAAGAGAGCATGGTTCGGTTCGGTTCTGGCGTCGAGGCGCCAGAGCCATGACGAGCATCATAAATGTTGATCGCCAATCGCGCCCGCCCGCACCGAGGCATCAAGGCAAGTGATTGCCGCCTGTCACACCATAGACTTCTCCAGTCACGAAACTAGACTCTTGCGATGCAAGCAGCACGTAAATGGGCGCGAGTTCGGCGGGCTGACCGGGCCGCTTCATCGGCACTTCGGAACCGAATACCTCGATCTTGTCCTGCGGCTGGCCGCCGCTCGATTGCAACGGCGTCCACACCGGGCCCGGCGCCACCGCATTCACGCGCACGCCCTTCGATGCGACCTGCTTGGCGAGTGCATGCGTGAACGCAGTGATCGCGGCCTTCGAAGGCGCATAATCGAGCAAGGACGGGCTCGGCTGATAGCTCTGGATGGACGTCGTATTGATGATGGTCCCGCCCGGCGGCATATGCGGGAGCGTCGCCTTGCACAGCCAGAACATCGCGAAGACGTTCGTGCGGAAAGTGGCTTCGAATTGCTCCGTCGTCAGTTCGGCGATGGTTTCCACCGACGTTTGCTTGCCCGCCACGTTGACGAGAATATCCAGTCCACCCAGCTCGGCAACCGTGCGGCTGACGAGATCGCCGCAGAAGGTTTCGCTGCCGATGTCGCCTGGCAGCGCCACGGCCTTCACGCCTGCCGCCTGCACGAGTTCAAGCACTTCGCGCGCGTCCGGCTCCTCGGACGGCAAATAATTGAGGACGAGGTCCGCGCCCTCACGCGCAAAGGCAATCGCCACGGCGCGGCCAATGCCGCTGTCGGCGCCCGTGATCAGTGCGCGGCGGCCCTTGAGACGGCCGAACCCTTGATAGCTTTCCTCGCCGTGATCGGGACGCGGCTTCATGTCCCGAGCGAGGCCGGGCGCGGACTGCGGCTGGCGCTCGAAGTCGGGACCGGGGTACTGCTTGAGCGGGTCCTGCATCGTGTACTGGTTCTTCGTTGCGGTCATCGTTTCGTTCCTTACTTGCAAAAAGGGATGAGTGTTCGCGGCGTCATTTCAGGGCGCTGATTCTGGATTTAGCGTACGCGACGGTTACGGCTCGGCTCTGCAATGGCCATGCCTAGCAACAGCGGTAGTCGCTCGCAGCCCGATTCACAGTCTTCCGATGCATGTGAAACGCACTGCGGCCGTGCGCTTGCGCACAGTCGTCGGAGAGAAAGTCCGTCCCGGCACGCCGCCTGCTTGTCGTAACTCAAATGCTGCAACGGAGAGAGCCATGAGATTCGCATTTCTTCAGAACGTGGACTTCGAACGCGTGTCATTCGACATGGGTCGCCAGTTTTCCCAGTTTCTGAAGGGAAAAGGTCTGGTCGATGAGGACAGCGCTGCCCAAAGAAACATCGATTCCGCCGACGTATTCGGCGCGGTCGACGACAGCTTTTCCGAAGCGGTCAACTTTCGCTTCAATGTGCGTGGCGTGGAACACCGCGGGGCCGTCACGCACGACGCCTTGCGCGATCGTCACGGCGTGCCAGGTGTATCCGAGCCCGAACTCGCTCTGTTCATCAGGCATGCGCCGGCAATCGGCCGGGCGGCGATGATCAAGCAGGCGCGCAGCCGATCCGGCTTCGTCGTGCTGGAAAGTGGCGATCTATGACAAGACCTCGTTGGTCGGACTGGTATCGCGGCAATAAGCGTTGTTGAGGGTAATCACAATTGCCGGGGCTTCGACTTTAGGTAGCGCGTCGGCGCCGGTTCGTAGCCAATCATGGAGAAGACATGGAAGATCATAAGGAACAGGACCGCATTCGCCGCCGCGCCTATGAACTATGGGAGCGAGAAGGCAGCCCCGATGGACGTGCCGAAGAATTCTGGGAGCAGGCACGCACTCAACTGGAAGCCGAGGACCCGGATAGTTCCACGAGCGACGAACCTGCCACGGCCAGCGCCACGCAAGGCAAATAACGTCTCTTCGCAGGCAAGGCATCCGATGCGTCACGCGGCGCATCGGAGTTCGATTGACTAGAATACGGGCGCAACGCGTTCTCTCAATCGGACCACACAGACTCCATGCTCGCAGCGCTAGCCACCTTGCTCGTCTTCCAGTGTCTGGGCGAAGGCGTCTCCTATTTGTTCAGCATTCCCGTTCCTGGACCTGTCGTCGGCATGCTCATGCTGCTCGGCTTTCTCGCGATACGTCCGCAGGCCGCCAACGCGCTCGAACCCACCGCGCTCGAAATACTCCGTCATCTTTCGCTACTCTTCGTGCCTGCAGGCGTCGGCATCATGGTGTCGGCGAAAGCGCTGAGTGGCGACCTCGTCGCGGTCGTCGTGGCCATCGCGGTTAGCACGACGCTGGCGATTGCGGTCACCGCGCTCGTCATGCGTGCGATGTTGCGCCGACAGCGCCGCCTCTCCAACGATACGAAAGGCGCCGCATGACCGCGATCCCACGCCTCGGAGGTATTTGGGTCTATCTGGCGGCCACGCCGCTGCTCGGGCTGACGATCACGCTGCTCGCTTACCTCATTGCGCAGCGCATCTACGCAGCCTTCAAATTCAATCCGCTGGCAAACCCAGTCTTGATCGCGGTGGCGATCGTCGTCGTCGTGCTAAAGACCAGCAACACGCCGTACGACACGTACTTCGATGGCGCGCAGTTCGTGCATTTTCTGCTCGGACCCGCGACCGTCGCGCTCGCGTTGCCGCTTTACCGGCAGCTTGCGAATCTGCGGCGGCTCGCATTGCCGATCATCGTAAGCCTTGCGGCGGGCTCGTTGACGGCGATCGTCTCGGCGGTGTCGGTGGGCGCGCTCATGGGCGCATCGCGCCAGACGGTGGCATCGCTTGCGCCGAAGTCGGCTACGACGCCTATCGCCATGGCGGTTGCCAAACAGGTCGGCGGTGTGCCGTCGCTCACGGCGGTGCTGGTGATATCGACGGGCGTCTTCGGTGCGGTTGCCGCGCGGGGCATCCTCAACCTTCTCCGTGTGAACGAAGTCGAAGCGCGCGGGTTTGCGCTCGGCGTGGCGTCGCACGGCATCGGAACGGCGCGCGCGTTTCAGGTGAGCGAGGAGATGGGCGCGTTCGCCGGGCTTGGAATGGGGCTGAACGGTGTGTTCACGGCGTTCGTCGTGCCGGTGTTGTTGCCGATGCTGGCGCGGTTTGTTTGATGCGGTATCGACGGACTAAGGCCCGGTTCTGACCGCATGACCCGGCGCCGCAATCGCGCGCTGTGCGAAGTCTATGAACGCATGCACCTTCCGCGAATGACGCCGGTTAGGCAGGTAAGTCGCATAGACGAAAGCGTCGCCGCCTTCCGGCGTGACCTGCGCGTCGTCGAACAAGGCAGTCAACGATCCGTCGCGTACCGACGCCCCGATGAGCCATTGCGGCAGCAGAGCGATGCCCAGCCCGCCGAGCGCCGCGCCCGCGAGCATGTCGAGATTGTTCGTCAACAATTGACCGCCGACATCGACGGATTCGGTTCTGTCAGGGTAGCGGAATACCCACTTCTGCCGGTTGCCGGGCTTATACGCAAACCGCAGACAGTCGTGTGCAACGAGTTCCGAAGCTGCGTGTGGATGGCCTCGCCTCTGCAAGTACGCCGGACTTGCCACGACGCATCGCGCACTGTGGCCGAGCCGCTTCACGATGAGACGAGGGTCGGCGGTCGGCACGCCAACGCGCAAGGCCAGATCGATCTTCTCGCTGACCAGATCCATGTGACTGTCAGACACGACCAGTTCCAGATTCACGCGCGGATGCTGCCGTAGAAACGTCGCGATATGCGGGGCGATATGCAGCCGGCTATAAGTTGCCGATACGCTCACGCGCAACGAGCCCATGGGATCGATACCGGTGTCGATGACGCTATCGTCGGCGCCCGCCAGATCGGCCAGCACCTGGCGCACTTGCTCGACGTAGGTCACACCGGCGTCGGTGAGCGTGACGCTGCGCGTCGTGCGTGTCAAAAGCGACGTGCCGAGCGACGCTTCGAGTCCGTCCATCAGTCGCATGACGGAAGACGTCGTCTTGCCGAGTTCATGCGCGGCTGCCGTGAAGCCGCCGGATTCCGCTACCGCCAGCAAGGTTCTCAATGCCAACAGCTTGTCCATGTGCTCTCTATGAGTTCGACGCCGCGACCTTCGAGCGTCGCTGACAGTGTACTCATCCAGAAAGAGGAGGGCAGACTCGGTGCATCGAATGATCGCGTTCAGAACTTGTGACGAATGCCGAGCGTCACCACGAGCTGACGCTTGCTGCTCGACGGTCCGTAGCCGAGCACGGTGGCGTGCGTGGCATCGCCCGCAGCTTGCTGGGCGAAGGCGAGCATGGCGATATCCGTGCGCTTCGAAAGAATGTAATCCACCGTGACGTTCAGTTCGTGCCACATCGGCGACTGGTCGGGATCGTCGTATTTTCCGCGCGTGAAAACGTAGGCGGTGCCGATCAGCAAGTCGGGCCGAATGTTGTAGTTGACGCTCACGTTGAAGTTTTTCAGATTCAAGTGACTCTGGTCGAGATAGCTGTAATCCACGTTCGTGAACATTGCGCCTAAGCGAAGCGGGCCTGCTACATAGAAGCCGCCGGTGCCGAGAATTCTTTGTTTGCTGGCATAGGCCTTCGAAGGCAACGCGCTGTGCGTGAATAGCAGGTACGTGGGCGAGTAATCGTTGTCGACGGCGCCCGTTTGGTTGGTGTTGCTGTAGGGCGAGTCGTACTCCGCATACGCAACGTTCCAGTTGAAGGGACCGTGGTCGTATCGGAGGCCGAGGCTGAAGGCACGATTGTCCGCAAAGCCGCCGGATGAGTTGCTGAAGCCATACAAGGCAGTCGCTTTGATACCGTGGAAGTCCGGGCTCGCATACTTCAACGAATTCTGAATGCGAATATTGTTGAAGGTGTTGTCGCTATCGCCAATACTCCCGAGCCAGCTCCATGCCGTATTGGGTCCCAGATAGTCGACGACGGCATCGTACTGACGGCCAGCGGTAAGCGTACCCCACGCGTCGCTCGAAAGGCCGACAAAAGCCTGTCTGCCGAACTCGCGGCCGTTGTTGCTCAATGCGCCGTTCAACGCATTGAAGCCGTTTTCTAGCGTGAATACTGCCTTCAGGCCCGAGCCGAGATCTTCGATCCCACGCAGTCCCCAGCGCGGGCTCTGATTTTGTCCGGTGATGGCCTGATACGTATGATGACCGGATTGATTCGGCGAATAAGCGACGCCCACCGATATCAACCCGTACAACGTAACGCTGCTTTGCGCATGCGCAATCGGGACTTGCAGGCCAGTCAAAAGTCCTGCCGCAACAGCGAGGTGCTTGAACTTCACGTGATACTCCATGATTTTGGCGCGACAAACGGGCTCGTCATGGTCGCGACGATCGATATCGGCAATACGAAATGGGTCGATGCGGTTGTCCCACCCGTCACGGTGAGACGGACGTGGGCGTCGGGCTAAAGGCCGGTCACTGCCTTTGCGCGGTTTGCGATGTCGGGAAGCTCAAAGCTGCACGGACGCGCGGCGGATCTCCCGTTTTCCGTCGCTCGTTCTCACGCCGAGCGCATAGAGTCCCGAGGTCTTGCCGTTGTAACGAATCTCGAACGGGAAATCGGAAGGTCGTGCAATCTCGCCGAGCCACTTGGCCAGCGCGCTTTCGTCTTCGCCGATCTCGATCCAGTCGAGACCTTCGCCGCGTACGCTTCCAGTTCCCGGTTCCACGGGCAGACTCGCGGTATGCGGAGCGTTACCGGGCTTGAAGTACAAATTTGGCTTGCCAATAGGCCACGCTGTCATCGCGCTGGGCGTTTGCAGCGCAAAGCCGCGATTGCCGTTCATCATCTGGCGCCCGGCATCCTTGCCGGTCGTGCTTTCATCGATCACTGTTCCGTGATGCCGGGCGAACGCTTTCAGTTCATCGAGCGAATCGGTCCGCAGGCACCAGCCGACGAAACAGTCGCCATTTCGTGTCTGTTGCTCGAAAAACCTTGGCAGAGGTTGATCGCGCTGGAGAACGGTGTGATCGACGATTCCTTCCACTTCGATATAGATATCCGGCGCGAGCGGTACGACTTTATGGCCGATGCCGTAGAGTGGAAAGAAGCCGCCGTCGTAGTTGCCGAAGCCGGTTTCACGGCTGAGCCGGAACGTGGCTTCATAGACGTTGAGCGCTGCAAGGCAGACATGGTCGAAGTGGATCATTGCGTCATTCCTGATGAAGTAATACGTACTCGTTATGTGACTGCTCAATCGGTCGAGGTCAGTCCGAAGTTCTCTTGCCGGTGCGCGTCGCCAGCGGTGCCGTCGTAACGTGGCAGCAAGAGGAAAGTGAAGGCGGCGCCAGCTGCGAGCGCAGCGCACAGCACGAGCGCCGGTTGATAGCTGCCGAGACGATCCGCGAGCCAGCCGATGCCAAGCGGGCCCACACCGGCCGCGATGCACAACGAGCCGTACTGCCATGCATAAGCGCGCGGAAACATGCGCAGCCCGAAGTAGCGAGTGCACATATAAGCGACCAGATCGATCTCTCCGCCGAATGCCCAGCCGACCGTGAAGGCATAGAGCGGTGCAAACGCGAGGCCGCCCAGTTTGAGCGACAGCACGCCGCCCATCCCGACGAGGCACGAGAACGCCATGAGGCGCGGCGCATGCACGTGGTCGGAGAGCCAACCGACGATCAGGCGCACGCAGATCGTGCCCACGCCGATCAGGCTCATATACTTCGCCGCCGAGGTCGGTGTCGCACCGAGTTCGCGAAGCATCGGCGCCATATGCTGCGCGCTGCCTGCAACGAATAGCGTCGACAACGTGAAGGCCACGAACATGAGCCAAAAAGTCCGGCTTCGCTTGACCGCGGCAAACTCCTTCGCCAGCGCTTTCGGATCGGCGACTTCGGGATTGTTTGAAGCGCCCGAGATGTCTTGCTGATTGTCCCGAAGGATCAGGAGCGAGACGGGTGCACCAATAGCCGCGATCGCCGCGAGCATCAGATAACCGGCATGCCAGCCGGATCGGGCGATCGTCATGGCGATGATCGGCGGCAAAATGGCTCCGCACAGTCCCAGCCCGACTTGTGTCAGACCCAGCGCGAATCCCCGACTGCGGTCGAACCAGCCGCTGATTACCCGTGTGAACGTGAGGCCGCTTGTGCCGCCGCCGAAGAAACCGGCCAGGCCCACGAGCACGATATACGCGATGGGCGTGGAGATGAACGCCGCCATCCCTGCGAAGCACGCAGCCAGAGCGAGGGCGCTGCCTGCTGCGGTGCGGGCGGCGCCGAAACGCGAAAGCAGCCGTCCCCACATTTGCAGGCCAATGGCGAGTCCGAGCGTGAATGCCAGATAGCCCGCGCCGTATTGCGTCTTCGTCAGGCCGACCGCACTTTGCAGGTCTTTGGCGAACAGGCCGAGATTGTAGGAGCCCAGGCCGATTACGCCAATTCCAAGGCCGACGGTCGAGCCGATCAACTGCGCCCATCCGCGTCTGAATTCGCCTGGTGTGTTCGTTGAAACATTCATGGAAGCAATCGCCAATTATCGGTTGATCAATAGAAGTTCGGCACGACGCGTAAATGTGCGCAGCGTCGAGCGTTCAGCAAGGCAGACAGCTCAAGATGGAACAGAACTCACGATTCCACTTGAACCAGAGGACACCGGTGTATCTCCACTTGTTATGTAGCTTATTGATGCCAAAAAAATTGATAAACGGGGCTTCAAGGCAACGCAGCATTGCATTCGCTGCCATGCAGAGAGGGTGAAGCGGCGCCGAAGCGGGCCCGCCAATGCCGGCAGAATAGGGACGTGAAGAGGAAAGACGGAGTCGCGGCGGCAACTCAAGCATTGCCCACTCACCCATTCTTTGAAAAACTGTTCCGAAAACGCACGGCAGCGTCGCCGACTATACGAAGGTCTATAAAAATCCACCTCGGTCGTGATCCGGCAATCCCCACGGATAGCTTTTTACGCAGCGTCATCCGGCCTATCCTCCTTTACACGACGACCGCTGCGGCAGGGCGGTTCACCCACATCGGAGGAAACAAGCCGGCCATGACCACCTCGCTTTCTCACGCGGCACCCATCGTTCAGATTGGCACGAGCGCGCCGGACTTCACCTTGCAGGCCACGCCGGATCAGAAAATCTCGCTCTCCGAATTGCGCGGCACGCCGGTAGTCATCGCGTTTTATCCGGCGGACTGGAGTCCAGTTTGCGGCGATGAACTCGGTCTCTTCAACGCCGCGCTATCGTCGATCCATCGGCTGGGTGCGCAGCTCGTCGGCATCTCCGTGGATAGCGCGTGGTCGCACGCGGCGTTCGCATCGCAACGCAAGCTGCACTTTCCGCTGCTCGCCGACTTCGAGCCGAAAGGCGAAGTGGCGCGACGCTACGGCGTGTATCGCGTGGCCGAAGGCGTCGCCGAGCGCGCGTTGTTCGTGCTCGATGCCAACGGCGTGGTGCGCTGGGCCTACGTTTCTCCGATCACCGTGAATCCGGGCGTCGATGGAATTCTCGACGCGCTCGAGCAATTGAACTCATCCACGAAACAGGACGCGCAATGAGCCATCTCTCTCCGCCGGTCGGCCCGCTCGATCACATTCAGGGCGACGCTGAAGCACCCGTGACGCTCGTCGAATACGGCGATTTCGAATGCCCCTATTGCGGCGCCGAGTACGGCGTAATCAAGGCCGTGCAGGCGGCCATGGGCGCGCAATTGCGGTTCGTCTTCCGGCATTTTCCGTTGACCGACATGCACGCGCATGCGCTTCATGCGGCCGAGTTCGCGGAAGCCGCGGCGAGCATCGGCAAGTTCTGGGAAGCGCACGACGTGCTGTATGAGCATCAGGCGTCGCTTGGCGATCGCGCGCTCGCGCAATACGCGGCGCAACTCGGCGTGCCCGCGCACGCGCTTTCGAATGCGTTCGATGGCGCCTTCGACGCGCGCATCCAGCAAGACTTCGATGGCGGCTTGCGAAGCGGCGTGAATGGCACGCCGACGTTGTTCATCAACGGGCATCGCTATGACGGCGAGCGCGATGCGGCGAGCTTGCTCGAAGCGTTGCGGGCGGTGCTCGATCGCGTGCAATAACCCAAGCACGAGCGCCTCAAGTCTCCAGGGGCGCTGCCTCGCGTGAGTTCTCGTCAGTCAGCGGCTTGCGTTTCAACCCGCTGCATTCGTACGCGGCGGCTAGTCCAACCGCCGCCGCAGCCCGTCGCCCGCTAGCGGCATGTCGCGCAGCCTCTTCCCCGTGGCGTCGAAGAGCGCGTTGCCGAGCGCGCCCGCGGTCGGTCCCATCGACGCTTCCGCTGCACCGAGAAACGGCGCGCCCGGTCTATCGATCAGATGCACGTTGACCGCGCGGGGCACGGCGGAAAATCGCAGGATCGGGTAACTGCTCCAGTCGAAGCTGCGGATGCGCTTCGTGTCGAACTGCAATTCCTCGTACAGCGTCCAGCTCGCCGACTGCAGCACGCCGCCCTCGATCTGATTGCGAATACCGTCGGGATTCACGATCTGCCCGGAATCCACCGCGACCTCGGCATGTTCCAGCACCACCTGACCGGTTTCGGGGACCACGGACACCTCGACCGCTATCGCCACATAAGCCATCAGATTCTTGTATTTGGCGAATGCGAAGCCGACGCCGTGATTGCGCTGGCGCGGCGCACGCGGCCAGCCGAACTTCTCCGCCGCAAGCGCGATGACATCGCGGGCGCGCGGGTCGTGCATATGCTTCAGCCGGAACGCGACGGGGTCCGCGTTCGCGGCCGCCGCCAGTTCGTCCATAAACATCTCGATGGTGAACACGTTCATATGCGCGCCGAGCGAACGCATGGCTGACGTATGCAGCGGCATCGTCGGCGAGAAGTTGTTCATCACGTGAAGATTGGGGAACGTGTAGAGCGGAATGGCGTTGCGGTCGCCGCCGCCTTCAGGCTGCACCATCGGCGTCGAAGGCGCGGGCGCGAACGGATGTTCCAGCATCTGCGCCGGAATCAACCGGCCCGCGTTCACAATCCGCTCGTTATGCGAGCTGCTCCAAAGCGCATAATTCCAGTCGACGATATTCCCGCCAGCGTCGAGCGACGCGCTCACTTCAGTGACCATCGCGGGCGTGTAGTGGTCCCACGTGTGCTCCTGTTCGCGCATCCATTGCACGCGCACGGGCTGGCCTTCCAGTTCCCGTGCGATGAGCGCGGCGTGCGCGGCGACATCGTCCGCGCCGTTGTGACCGTAGCAGCCCGATCCTTCGACATGGATGCAACGTACCTTTTCCTTCGGCATGGACAGCATCTCGGCGAGGCCGTCGCGTAACGGATACACGCCTTGCGAATGCGTCCATACAGTCATCGCGCCGTGCTCGAACATAGCGACGGCGCAGGATGGTCCGATCGAGCCGTGCATCATGTAACGGCGCGTGTAGCGAGCGTCGAGCGTCTTTGCCGGCGTGCCAGCCGCGCCGTGTGTATCGGCGATCTCGATATGCTGCGTCGAGATCGTCTTCAAATCGCGATGCACGGTGGCCGGATCGGGTAAGGCGCGCCCCGCGCTCCACTGGCTTTCCGCGGCGAGCGCGCGTTGCGCCTGCACCGATTGCCATTCGCCTTTGGCCACCACGGCAAGCATGCTGCCGTTTCTGATGACCTTGATGACGCCCGGCATCTTCATGATGGCGGGCGTGTCGGTTTCCATGAGCCGCGCCTCGTACACGGGCGGCATCGCCACGCGGGCGTGGACCATGCCGGGCATCGTCATGTCCTGAACATAGCTCACGCCGCCCGTGACCTTGCGCGGAATATCCACGCGCGGCAACGACGTGCCGATCATGTCGAAGCTCGCGGGATTCTTGAGCGGCGAGACCGCCGACGCCACGCGATGCAGATCGATCATGCCGACCGCTTCGCCGTACGTCATGCTTCGTCCGTCTGGCGCTTCGATGACCGCATCGTGCGTGCGGAGCACATTGCTGGCGACGCCGAAATGACGAGCGGCCGCATCGACGAGAAGCCCGCGCACTTGTGCCGATGCGTTCAGCAACGCGCTGCCGCTATCGGCAATGGTGTGACTGCCCGCGGTGAGGCCTTCGTCCGGCGAGGCGCCCGTATCGGCGGTGAGGAAGTCGATGAGCGCGGGCGCCATGTCCAATTCCTCGGCGGCGATCTGCAGGAGCGCGGTGCGCACGCCCGTGCCTAGCTCGACCTTGCCGGTGTAGACGGTGACCTTGCCCGTGCGATCGATCTTGATCCACGAATCGAGATACGGATTGGTCTTGAGGCTGCCCGCCAAGGCCTGCGTCGCCCGGCCGATGTGCACTTCGGCGCCTTCGTCGGCAATCACTTCCTGAGCCGTGGCGCTCACGCCGGGAAGCATGCTGAAGCTCACGACGAGCGCGCCGGACATGAGAAAGCGTCGTCGTTTCTCGTCGATCCTGTCTTCCGCGACGCTCATTGCGCGCCTCCGTTCGGTGCGCTCAGATGCGCGACTTCGCGGATCGCGGCGAGAATCCGCATGTGCGTGCCGCACCGGCAAAGGTTCGGCTCCATGTGTTCGAGCAGTTCGCTCTCGGTCGGATGCGGATTGCGGTCGATGAGCGCCTGCGCGCGCATGATCATGCCGGCGATGCAGTAGCCGCACTGCGCGGCCTGATGATCGATGAACGCTTTTTGCAGCGCGCCGGGATGCTGGATCGTGCCGAGACTCTCGATGGTCCGCACAGGCCGCTTGCCGATGGCCGCGACAGGAATCAGGCATGAGAACACGGCTTCGCCATCCACGATCACGGTGCAAGCGCCGCATTGCCCGAGGCCGCAGCCGAACTTCGCGCCATGCAGTTGCAGGTTCTCGCGCAGGGCATAGAGCAGCGGTGTCGAAGGATCGATGTCGAGCGCGTGCTGCGCGCCGTTGACGGTGAGGTTGATCATCGCGCGTGATTCTCCTTTCTGATGCTGGCCGCCATGGCGTCGATGCCGGTCCACGGATCGCGTTGCGAGTACGTCGCCCGAATGTAGGACGCGAGATCGGCGATCTGCCGGTCGTCGTAGATCTGGCCGAAGCCGGGCATGTAGTTCGTGCTGTCTTCGCCATGCCAGCCGTTGCCGCTCAACATCATCTGGATTGCGTTGCGCGGCGTCGCGGCATTGACGGCGCTGCTGAACGCGAGCGTGGGGCGCTCGCCGATAGACTGCATCGGCGCGGCCGGGCCGTGGCATTGCGCGCACGATGCGGCGAAGAGCGTCGCGCCACGTCGTATCGCGGGCGATGTGCCTTCCGGCGCGACGCCATTGGCGATGGCGGGCCGTGCTTTCTGTATCGACATGAGATACGCGGCGATTGCCTGCACGTCTTCTTCGGGCACGGTTGCGAGATCGCGCGTGACGGGCAGCATGGGGCCGGCGGCCGCGCCGTGTTCGCTCGCGCGACCGGTACGCAGATACGTCACGAGTTGCTCGCGCGTCCACGGCTTCGGTGCTGCATACAGTGCGTTGAGCGCGGGCGCTTCCCAGCCGTCGACGATGCCGCCATCGAACGCATGCCCGGCCTTTTCTCCGCCGATCGGATTGAGCGGCGAATGACACGATGCACAGTGACCGAGGCCATCCACGAGCAGCTTGCCGCGATTCCATTCGGCATCTTTGGATGCATCCGGGTGCTCCCGGCCCGGCCGCAAGAAGAGCACGTTCCAGAAGGCGAGCAAGGGCCGGAAGTTCAACGGAAAGATGAGCCGATTGGCGGGCGCGCTTGCTTTCACGGGTTCGCGCGTCATCAGGTAGGCATAGGCTGCCGCGATATCGCTGTCAGGCATACGCGTGAAGTGGATATACGGAAACGCGGGATACAGCAAGTGCCCGTCGCGCGCGATTCCATGGCGCAACGCGCGCGTGAAGGCTTCGAGCGACCAGTCGCCGATGCCTGTCGCAACGTCCGGCGTGATGTTGGTCGCGTAGATCGTGCCGAAGGGCGTGGCGAGCGGCAGGCCGCCCGCGAACGGCTTGCCGCCCTTGGCCGTGTGACACACGATGCAGTCGCCCAACGCGACGACGCGCGCGCCCGCGAGCCGCGTGTTTGCGTCGAACGATGCCGGCGCGGGTGGCGTGACCGGTGCGATGGCCGGTTGCCACATCAGCCATGCGGCGATCATCAGCGCGGCGGCGACCACCACGCTTACGCCCGCCAGCAATCGGGACTTGCGAGTCATTCACGCACCTTTGGAAGTGGTCATGCAACTACCGGTCAAAGTATCGGCCGCCCGCGAAAATGTCCTGAAGCGGCGCTGAAATCTTGTTAAGGCAAACGAGCTTTCATTAAGCGTGACGAGCCGCATGTCCCCGTCCAATGGCGAGATAGTGCGTGAGCGCGATCAACGGAAACGCCGTTGCCACCGTTGCCACCAGCGGCCAGCCGCCATGCTCGTAAAGCGGACTCGCCAGCGCCGATCCGACCGCGCCGCCCACGAAGATGCTCGTCATGTAAAGCGCGTTGAGACGATTGCGGCTCGCCGCGTGCAGCGCATAGATCTCGCGCTGGCCGAGCACCATGTTCATCTGCACGCCGAAGTCGAGCACGATGCCTGTCGCCACCAATCCGATCACGCCCCACGCCGGATGAATCAACGCCGGCGCGTATGCCAGCGCGCCCACCACCAGCGCGATGAGCGTCGCGCGCACCGTGTGGCCCGCATCCGCGAGCCGTCCCGCTACCGGTGCCGACGTCGCGCCTATAGCGCCGACCAGCGCGAAGATGCCGATCTGCGTTTGCGACAGTCCGAAGTGACGCGTCAACTCGACGGGAATCGCGGTCCAGAAAAGGCTGAACGAAGCGAACATCAGCGCCTGATAAAACGAACGATGCCGCAAGACCGGCATCGTGCGAATCAAGTGTCCAAGCGAGCCGATGAGTTCGAAATACGTGGCCTTGTGATCCGGCTGGCGACGCGGAATGGTCAACGCGAGCACGCTCGTGACGACCGCCATCAACACGGCCGCGCAGCCGAATACCGCGCGCCAGCCGAAGTGACCGGCGACCACGCTCGATATGGGGCGCGACAGCAAAATGCCGAGCAAGAGTCCGCTCATGATGGTGCCGACCACCTTGCCGCGCGACTCGTCGGGCGCGAAATGCGCGGCAAGCGGAATCAGAATCTGCACGGCAACCGAACTGAAGCCGACCAGGAGCGAGACGCCGAGAAACAAGCCCGCCTGATGCGTGAACGCCGCGGCGGCAAGGCTCGCGATCGACACCAGCGCGGTGATAATCATCAACTTGCGGTTTTCCAGCAGGTCGCCGAGCGGTACGAGAAAGAACAGGCCGATTGCGTAACCGATCTGCGTGAGCGACACGATCATGCTCGCCGCGCCGCCCGACATATGGATGTCCGGTGCAATTAGCTCGGTGATCGGCTGCGCATAGTAAAGATTCGCGACGATAGCGCCGCAACAGAACGCGAACAACGCAATGAGGCCGCGTGTCAGCTTGACGGGGTTGCTACTGCCCGTCGTGGTGGATGCCTGGGTCGACATGACGACTCCTCGAATCAAAAAGAAGAAAGCGGCGCGCTCAATGCCCGACGTTCATCAGGCGGTTGCCGAGCGAAATTCCTAGATCGGTCATGCGCCGGCCGAGTTGCAATTGCTGATGCTCCCAGCGTCGCAAAGCGGTATCGATGGTCTCGCCGCCACCCGCCGCCGCCGACAACGCCAGCGCCAGCGCCAGCGCATGTGCATTGGCCGCCGCCTTGGCGGTGCTGCCCGCCGTATGCGGCCGTGGCACGGATGCAGCATCGCCCAGCAGCAGCGCACGGCCGAACACCATTTGCGGCGAGCGCAGATCGACGATCGGCTGCATGAACGGATCGTCCGTGGATTCGACGAGTGCGCGGAAAGTCGGGCCAAGCATGGTCCGCGCTTCGTCGCGCAACTGAACGATGTCGGCGTTCTTGGTCAAACCCGGCGGCAGCGAAAACGCGCGCTTCTCGCCATGACGATCGACGAGCAGTTCACCGAGCCGTTCGGCGCCGTACTTGCGATACCAGACCCAGTTCCAGCGACGCTCGCCTGGCACGGTCGAATCGTCATCGCCGGGAATGAGGTATGAAAGCCCCGAGTGCCCGTCGCCGTCCTGAAACGCGAAGCGGTCGCGCAGCATGTTCGCGGCGAAGATCGGCAGGTCGGGTTCCTCGACAAGTCCGCGCCACGCCACGTAACCCGCATAGACCGGCACGATCTCGGGCAAAAGCCGCCGCCTGAGTGTCGAGCGGATACCGTCCGCGCCGATCAGCAGATCGGCCTCGACGCTGCGGCCGCTTTCGAAGCGCGCGACGACGCGCTCGCCGTCCTGATCGAAATCGACGAAGGTCTCGCCCGCATGAAGCGCCTGCGCGGGCAAGGCGTTTTTCATCGCGCGATAGAGCAGGCTCCACGACGTCTGCATCTGCGGCATGTGGAACTGTTCGAGCACGCGGTCTTCGCGATCCAGATAGATGCGATCGCCCGAATTCACGCCCGGCGGATTCGGCACCGCGACGCCCGCAAATGCGAGCGCTTCCAGCACATCCGGCTGCAACACGACTCCGCCGCCCCGGCTTTCGAGCTGGTTCGGCGAAGTTTCGAAAACATCGGCATGCCAGCCTGCCGCGCGCAGGGCGTTGGCCGTGAGTAAGCCGCCAAGCGATCCGCCGATGACGACGGCACGCGGTTTATCGAACGCGTTCATGCTGCTTTCCTTTGCGCCGCTAAACGCCGCGCGGTGATGAACCCTTCTGGAGCCGATGCACGCAGCTTATGCGTTGCGTCGCGATTGTTGAATATGGATAGAATGCAAGTTCGCGTTGCGTCGGGCGCAACGAAATTCGGATTGAGGGCGAACATGGACAAGCTCCTCGCGGTCATGACGCTGCTGGAAGTCGCGGACGCTGGCGGCTTCTCGAAGGCAGCGCAACGTCTGGGCGTAGCCACGTCATCGGTCACGCGTCTCATGGATTCGCTCGAAGACTCGCTTGGCGCCGCGCTGCTCACGCGCACGCCGCGCAAAGTCAGCCTCACGGATGCCGGAATCGCGTATGTCGAGCAGGTTTCGAAAGTGCTCGACGACCTCGCCGAAGCCGACGAAAGCGTATTCGACAGCGGCGCGGCGCCCGTGGGCACGCTTAGGATCTCGGCGCCGTCCACGTACAGCCGCCTGTGCCTCGCACCGCATCTTGCGACGTTCCTCGCGGAGCATCCGCGCGTGTTTCTCGATGTCGTCATCGCCGATCACTTCACGGACCTCGCGCTCGATCGAATCGATGTTGCGATCCGCATCGGCCGCGCCGACCGCGACGCCAATCTCATCGTCAAAAAGCTCGCGGACAATCCGCGCCATGTCGTGGCAAGCCACGCGTATCTCGCCCGCAACGGCACGCCGCAGACACCGCAGGACCTCGACGCGCACGAGTGCCTGCGCTTCGCGTACGGCGGCGGCTATCGCACGCGCCAGGTCTGGACCTTCCGGCGCGATGGCGACGAACAGCGTGTCGATGTGCGCGGTCATCTGCTGTCGAATAATCTCGACATCCTTCTCGAAAGCGTCGTGTCCGGACGAGGCATTGCGTTGCTGCCCGAATGGCAAGTCGCGCCCGACATTCGCGCGGGCCGCGTGGTGCGTCTCTTCGAACAGTTCGACGCCAGTCCTCACTCGGGCGATGCCGTGGTCTACGCCGCGTATCTGTCCAATCGCCGGCAATCCAGCAAGGTGCGCGCGCTCGTGCAGTTTCTCGAAACGCGTCTGCGCGCTTCGGGCGAAGACCGAGGCTCTTGAACTGAGTGCAGTGTAGGAACGCCGCGCGGCTAAAGTCCTGCAAAAAACGTGAAATGTTCTGAGGCGGCGCGTGGGCGCGGGAAAGACGCTTGAACGACATGCTTCGCCGCGCATCGGATTAAGAAGTTTTAAGGACCGTCGCGCTTAGTTGGCGCTTAGTTGGCGCGTGGTTCGGGCGTGGTGCGTTGAGACTGCCTGGCATCTCGCGTATTCACCGTCGTTCACGGTTCTTGGCGCCAATCCGCATCGCAGCGCTTAAGGCTTTTTTAGAACCCGCCAAAGCCTTTAAAGATTCGTTTCGCTACCCTCTGACAAAGAACGCGGACTGCGAACGGTCCTCGACGTCATGCGAATGCAGCGCGTCGTGACGGACCGCTCGCCATGTCTCGACACACAGGAGCGGGCATGAAGCTGACGATTGCAGGCGTGGCGATTCCCGATACCGCGATGGCTCAGGCCGCCACGAATCTGATCAGCGCCACGCAATCCGTCCTGATGTTTCATCACGCGCTTCGCTCGTTCCTGTTCGGCGCACTGACCGGCCACCGCGAGAACAGGCCCTTCGATGCCGAACTGCTCTACCTCGGTGCGTTGTTTCACGATGTCGGGCTGAACACGCGCTTCCAGCACTCGCCGAACCGTTTCGAAGTGGACAGCGCCGATGCCGCGCGCGACTTCATGCGTCAGCACGGCGTGGCCGAGCGTCAGATCGAAGAGGTGTGGCTCGGCATCGCGCTGCATACGACGCCCGGCATTCCGGAACATCTTTCGACGCTGGTCGCGCTCATTGCCGCCGGCGTGCAGATGGACGTGACGGGCGCGCGTTACGACCAGTTCAGCGAGCCTGAGCGCGATGAGATCGTGCAGGCGTATCCGCGGGAAACCGGCTTCAAGAAGAAGTTGATCGAAGCGTATGCGCGCGGCATGGAGCATCGGCCGGATACGACCTTCGGCACGGTGAACGCCGACGTGCTCGATCGCTGGGACCCGAATTACCGGCGACTGAATTTCTGCGGGCTGGTGTTGGGATCGGACTGGCCGAACTGAAATCGAAGGCTTTTGCACATGGCCGAAGGAGAGATGAATTGAGCACCGAGGCATTCATCGACGGGACGCGCAAGGCGTCGTCTGGCTCCGGCATCGCCGTGCATTTCGATCAGCTCTGGTTCGATCAGCTCGTACTCGAAGCGCTGCTCGTGGATGGCGAGATCGTGCGGCATCGCGCGAGAACGCAAGACGGCGCGCGGTCCTGGCTCGTCGCGGCGCCTGCTGGTCCTTCTTCCGATGCCGTGTTGCGGCGTCTCAGGCAAGAGTTTGCGCCGGCCGGGAAGCTCGATTCCGCGTGGGCCGTGCGGCCGCTCGCGCTCTTGAGGCTCGAACGCGGGCCGGTGCTCGTCTATGAAGACCAGGGTGGCGCGCCGATTCTTCCACGCGCCGATGGCACGATTGCACTCGGCCGCTTTCTGCGCATTGCCGTGGGCGCGGCGCAGTCGCTCGCGCTCGCGCACGAACGCGGCGTTCTGCACGGCGACATCAAGCCTTCGAATCTGCTGGAAGGCGCCGATGGCACGATGCGCTTGCTCGGCTTTCGCGCTTCGACGAGCGAAGCTGCTGAGTTTATCGACCACGCCGATACCTTGAGCGGCACACTGGCGTATATGTCGCCGGAGCAGGCGAGACGCGCGGAAGAACAGGCCGACGAGCGCAGCGATCTCTATTCTCTCGGCGTGACCCTGTACGAGCTATTGACCGGCCACTTGCCGTTCGAAGCGGCGGATGCGGTTGAATGGATCTTCAATCACGTCGCGCGGCAACCCGCCGATCCGCGCCGCTACCGCGCGTCATTGCCCGATGTGCTGGGTTCAATCGTACTCAAGTTGCTTGCCAAGAGTCCTGCGGAACGCTATCAAAGTGCGTCGAGTCTCGAAGCCGATCTGCGGCACTGTCTTGCCGACTGGAACGAGATGCAGCATATCGTCCCGTTCGAACCGGCCGCGAAAGACAACGTCAAGAATCTCGCCTTTACGCATCGTCTATTCGGACGTGTGCATGAATATCAGGCGCTGCGGGACGCCTTCGATCGTAACGCGCGACAGGGCGCCGCCGAACTCATCCTCGTGTCCGGCTATTCGGGCGCGGGCAAGTCGGAGCTCGTGCGCAGCGTGCATCGCGCGACCGCGCAGAGTGCCGCGCTCTTCGCCTCCGGCAAGCTCGAACAGTACGGTCAGAACGCGCCTTATGCGCCGTTGATGCAGGCCATCCGTTCGCTCTTTCAGCGCATTCTCGGTGAGAGCGACAGCGAACTCGACCGCTGGCGCGCCGTGCTTTGCGAGGCGGTCGGTTTGCAGGGAAAACTCATCGTGAACTTCATTCCCGAGCTGGAACTCGTGCTCGGCGAGCCGCCCGACGTAGCGGAGTTGCCGCCCGTGGAAGCGCAGTTGCGCTTTCAGGCGTTGATCTCGCGGCTCTTGTCCGTGTTCGCGACAGAAGCGCATCCGCTGATTCTCTTCTTCGACGACGTTCACTGGTTCGACGAGGCCACGCTGAACTTTATCGCTGCTTTCGTGGCGCATGCCGATATGCGTCATGTGCTCCTGATCTGCGCGTATCGCGATAACGAAGTGGATCGCTCGCCACGGTTCAAGGCGTTCCTCGATTCGTTGCCCGATGCCGGCGCGCGCGTGAGTTCGCTGGCTGTCGGGCCGCTCGATCCGGCGAATGTCGTGGCCTTGCTCGCCGACGCACTTCATTCCGATGCCGCGCATGTCTTTCCGCTCGCGGCGGTGGTGCACGAAAAAACCGGCGGCAACCCGTTCTTCATCAAGCAACTGCTGCTCGTGCTGGCGGAACATCGGATGATCGTCTACGACGGCGAGGCGCGTCGCTGGACGTGGGACCTGGAACGTATCGGCGAGTACGAATCGTCGGATAACGTCGTCGATCTGATGGTGACGCGGCTTTCGCGCCTGCCGCCAGCGGCGCAGGCGGTGCTCAGGCTGCTCGCGTTCATGGGACGACGGCTCGACCGTTCGACACTCATGCTGATCGATCCCGGCGATGGCGTCGAGTCGGCGCGGCGTCTGCAACCCGCGCTCGAAGCAGGGCTCGTCGTATCCGACCGCACGGGCTTTGCCTTCGCTCACGACCGCGTGCAAGAGGCGGCGTATGCGTTGACGCCCGAACACGAGCGCGGTGTCGAACACGCCCGCATCGCGCGCATTTTGCTGCGAGACTTCAATGCGCGGACGCTGCAATCGGCGTTCGACGTGGCGCACCATATCGAACGCGCTCAGGCGGCGGGCGCGCTTCTCGAACTCGATGCAGACGAGACCGACGTGTTCGCCACGGTCTGTTTGCAAGCGGCGCGTCAGGCGAAAGAAGCGATCGCTATCCGTTCCGCGCTGAATTATCTGGACGTCGTGCAGGCGCTGCTGCACGCGAACGGCGCGGCGCAGGCCCACGCCGCAAGTTATGAAATGGGCGTGTTGCGCGTGCAGTGTCACATCCTGAACGCCGATTTCGACGCTGCCGGTAAAGAGATCGCCACGCTCTTGCGCGAGGACCTGTCTGTCGTCGCGCGCGCGTCGGTCTACAAGCTCAAGGTCGACATGCAGCAGCATCTGTCGGACTATGAAGCCGCCGTCGAAACCGCGCTCGAAGGCGTTCGGCTGTTCGGCACGGTTCTGCCGCGCTTTCCGCAAGCCGCCGATGTCGAAGCCGCGTATGGCAAGCTCAACGCGTCGCTTGCATCGCGAAGCATCGCCTCGCTCGCGAACCTGCCGACGTTGCGCGACGAGAAGATCGAGTCCGAGATGAACCTGCTCGCGAGCGTCTACGCGCCCGCATCGTTCGTCGATGAACGGCTCGGTTTTCTGCATCTGTGCCACATGGTGCAGATGACCATCGACCACGGCATCACGGCAGCATCGGCGCACTGTCTGTCGTGGTTCGGCGTTTATGTCGCCGAGTTCTTCGGGCGCTACGAGGAAGGCTTCGAGTTCTCGCGGCTGGCGCGCACGCTGGTCGAATCGCGCGGCTTCAACACGGTCGCCACGAGCACGCTGGTGGCGCTCGATACGGTCGCCGTCTGGACCCAGCCGCTGCCCTACGTGCTGGCCTGCGCGCGCGATGCGTTCGAATCCGCCAGGCCGAGCGGCGACCTCACGATGAGTTGTTACGCATGCAATCACATCGTCTCCGATCTGCTGACGATGGGCGCACCGCTCGAACAGGTCGATCGCGAAATCGACCTGGGTTTGTCGTTCGCGCGACGCGTGAGATTCCGGGATGTCGAGGACATCCTGGAACTGCAAAAGCGATACGTACACAGCCTGACGGGCGGGCCGGGACTGCCGGGCAATTTCGGCTCGGTGGTGGACGGACGCATGACCTTCGACGCCGATCTGCTCGACACGCAGATGACGACGCTGCGTTTCTGGATCTGGCTGCTAAAGGGCATGTCCTGCTACTTTCATGGCGATTACCGCAACGCGTCGTATTGCCTCGCTGAAGCCGGCGAGCTGACGTGGGCGACGCCCGCGCACGTGCATCAACTGGACTATCACTTCTATTCGGCGCTCAATCTCGCGCAAATGTACGAAGCGGACGAAGCCATTGCGCGCATCGAACCGCATCTCGCGAAGCTTACGGTCTGGGCGAAACTCAATCCGGCGACGTTTCTCGACAAGCTGTTGCTGGTCGAAGCCGAAATCGCTCGTCTGCTCGCCAAGCCGCTCGAAGCGCTGGCGCGTTATGAGGAAGCGGCAGCCGCAGCGTCCGAAAGCGGCTTCAGTCATATCGATGCACTCGCGCATCGGCTGGCGTGCGCGTGCTGCGAAGCGAACGGGCTCTTTACGGCCGCGCGGGAACATCGGCGGCGCGCGATCGACGGTTATGCGCGCTGGGGCGCGCATGCGCTCGTCGGCCGACTCGAACGCGATGCGGGTTCGGCACGCGCGACGGCCGTGCGTCAAGCGCTGCCCGAGGTTCCGGTGGCGTCCCGTCCATCGGTCGAAATCGAGGATGCGCAGCATCGCTTCGATTTGCTGTCGGCGCTGAAGTCGTCGCAGGCGCTCTCCGAGGAGATCGTGCTCGACAAGCTGATCCGCACGCTCGTCACGCTCGCTATCGTTCACGCCGGCGCGCGCAGCGGCATCCTGATTCTCATGCAAGGCAACGTGCCCGTGGCCGAAGCGCGCGGCCAGGAGACGCCCGAGGGCGTACAGGTTCAGCTGGCCGGCGAAGCGCCTGTGCGCGAGGATTTGCCCGCATCGGTCCTGTACACGGCGCTGCGCACGCGCAAGCCCGTGGTGGTGGAAGACGCGCAGCACGATCCGCGTTTTTCCTTCGATGCAGCCTTGTCCAGCAGGCCGGTTCGTTCCGTATGCTGTCTGCCGCTCGTGAAGCAAGGGCATGCCGTCGGCGCGCTTTACCTCGAAAACGATCTGACGACGGGCGTGTTCACGGAGAGCCGCACGTCGGTGCTCGAATTGCTCGCGTCGCAGGCGGCCATATCGCTCGAAACGGCGCGTCTTTATGCCGAGTTGCTCGAAGAAAACAAGCGTCGCAAGGAAACGGAAGCGGCCTTGCGCATGAGCGAGGAAGCGCTCGCGCTCGGGCAGCGGATAGGCCGCTCGGGAAGCTATATCTGGAACACGCTGACGGGCGAGCGCTATTGGTCGAAAGAACTCTACAACGTGTTTTGCTTGCCGATGGAAGCGAGCGGTCCCGCGACACGCGCGATCATGGAGCGCATTCATCCCGAGGACGTCGCGTTTTATCGGGAGATGGTCGAGCGTGCCGCGCACAAGCGCGTGCCCTTCCGGCAGAAGTTTCGCGTGGTCGCGCCGGACGGCGCCATCAAGCATCTCGAAGTGCTGGGCGAACCGTCCGGCGTGAGCAGCTTCGTCGGCGTGGTCACCGACCTGACCGAACGGCACGTGACCGAACTCGCCTTGCAGAACGCGAAGAGCGAACTGGCGAAGGCATCGCGCGCATCGACGATGGGCGAACTCGCCGCTTCGATCGCGCACGAGATCAATCAGCCGCTCGCTTCCATCGTGTCGAACGCGAGTGCGTCCGTGCGCTGGCTCAACCGGCCCGAGCCGGATCTGGCCGAGGCATCGAGCGGCCTGCGCGAGATCGTCAAGGACGGCAAGCGGGCGGGCGATATCATCCGCGCATTGCAGACGCTTGCGAAGGAAACCAAGCCTATTTTCGCGCCGGTCTATATCGATTACGTCGTGCGCGAAGTGTTCGAACTGGCGGCGGCGGAAATAGAACAACGCGGAGTCCTCATGCGGCTCGATCTGGCTGCGCGTTGTTCGGTAACGGCTGATCGCGTGCAACTGCAACAGGTGCTGTTCAATCTCGTCATAAACGCCGCCGATGCCATGAGCCATCTCGATGCGCGTCAGCGCCTGCTCGCCGTCACGTCCTGCATCGACGACAGGGGCACCGTGATCGTGTCCGTGCAGGACAACGGCGATGGCATTCGCGAAGACATTGCCGAGCGCATCTTCGACGCGTTCTTCACCACGAAGGACACCGGCATGGGCATGGGGCTCGCCATTTGCAGGTCGATCATCGAGGCGCATGGCGGGACGCTCACCGCGGGACCGGCGTATCCGCGTGGGACGGTGTTCGTCTTCACGCTGTCGTCGGTCGCTTGAAGTCGTTGCGTGAAGCTATCGTGCAAATCCACAAAAGCCGGGCGATAACCAAGCGTGCCGTGCCACGAATCGCGAATACTCCCTTCACGCATGACACACCGGCACGGGCCGGTCAATCAATCGAGAAGGAGTAGCGGACATGGCTTACATCACGACCAAGGACGGCACGGAAATCTATTACAAGGACTGGGGCACGGGCCCGGCGATCACGTTTTCTCACGGCTGGCCGCTCGATGCCGACGCGTGGGACGCGCAGATGATGTTCCTCGCCGAACGCGGTTATCGCGTGATCGCGCATGACCGTCGCGGCCACGGCCGTTCATCGCAACCGTGGAACGGCAACGAGATGAACACTTATGCCGACGATCTTGCCGAGCTGATCGAAGCGCTGGATCTGCAAGACATCATGATGGTCGGCCATTCGACCGGCGGCGGAGAAGTGGTGCGCTATATCGCGCGTCATGGCGCAAAGCGCGTGTCGAAGGTCGTGCTGGTCTCGGCCGTGCCGCCGATCATGCTCAAGACCGAAGCGAACCCGGGAGGCCTGCCGCTATCCGTGTTCGACGACATTCGCAAAGGCGTGCACGATAACCGCGCGCAATTCTTCAAGGACCTCGCGATGCCGTTCTACGGCTTCAACAAGCCCGGCGCGAAAGTGTCGCAAGGCACGATCGATTCGTTCTGGCTGCTCGGCATGCTGGGTTCGATCAAAGGCATGTACGACTGCATCAAGGCGTTCTCGGAGACGGACTTCACCGAAGACCTGAAGCAGGTCACGGTGCCCGCGCTCGTGCTGCAAGGCGACGCCGATCAGATCGTTCCGCTCGACGATTCCGGCAAGCTCTCGTCGAAGCTCATGCCGAACGCGAAGCTGAAGATTTACGAAGGCGCGCCGCATGGCATGTGCACCACGCACGCGGATCGCGTCAACGCGGACCTGCTGGAGTTCATCCAGTCGTAAGCGGCGTGGCGGTCAGCGCAGGCTTGTGCAAGCGCCTGGAAAGCGGCCAGCGGGCGGGTCGCGCAGGCAGCGGCGGCGTCTCGTGGACCACGGGCGCCGCCGCTGTCAACGCCGCGCGCAGCCGCTTCTCGATCGCTGCGTCTGCCGTTCCCGCCGGCAGCTTCGCGATGGCATCGACGGCGAGCGCGGCGCGCATGCGGCACTCGTCGAAAAGATGCGCGACGCTTAGTGCGCCGACGAGATGCGACGCCAGTTCGATACCCACGCGGACATCGCCGTCCACGGACATCGCCCAGTCGAGCGCGACGCGCGCATCGTCCAGCGTGTGCTGGAAGGCGGCCGGATGGTCGTCGAGGCCGCAGGCTGTGGCCGCGATCTGTCGTGCAACATGACGCGCATTGCGGCGGATGATCTCGCGCAATTCGCCGTTGGCGCGCAGCTTTTCCAGCGCATAGGCGCGCGTCGATTCCGACAGACGATAGCGCGCGGTGGCGCGCTCGAATTCGACGCTCACGAGCGACTTCGCGACCAGTTCGGTGATGCCGCCGATGGCGTCCGCTGTCGTGTGCTCTTCGTCGCAGACTGCCGCGCACATCGACTCGAAAGAGAACCTGCCGCTAAAAAGCGCGAGCCGCCAGAACACGGATTGCGTGTCGCGGTCCAGCAGCGCGAAGCTCCAGTCGAAAGTGGCGCGCAAGGTTTGATGACGCGGCAGCGCGGTGCGGTAACCGCCCGCGAGAATCGCCATGCGGTCGTCCAGCCTGCGGCAGACGCCTTCCACGCCGAGCGCGGCGACGCGCGCGGCGGCCAGTTCGATGGCAAGCGGGAGGCCGTCCAGACGCCGGCAGATTTCACCGACGAGCCGGATCTCCGCGCTGTCGGTCGCCACGCTTTCCTGCAACGAATCGGCGCGCAGGATGAAGAGGCTCACGGCGGAGCATCGGAGAATATCGGCGTCCGCGGCATCGGCGGGAGGCACGTCGAGCGGCTCCACTCGGAAGATGCTCTCTGCCATCACGCGCAACGGCTCACGGCTCGTCACCAGCACGCGCAGCTTTTCGTTGCCGGCGACGAGTGCATCGACGATCTGCGCCACGGCGCCGACCACATGTTCGGCGTTATCGAGCAGCAGGAGTTTCGACTGGCCGGCGAGTGTCGCGGCCACGCGCGCTACATCGATATGCGTATCGGGCAAGGCAATGCCGCAACTCTCCGCGATGGCGCACAGCACGCCCTCGCGCGTCGTCAACGCGGCGAGTTCGACGAAGCACACCGGTTCTGGAAAGTCTTCGGCACTGTGACGGGCCGCCTCGATAGCGAGCCGCGTCTTGCCGATGCCGCCCGCGCCCGTCACCGTCAACACGTGCGAGTTGCGCAGCATGGCGCGGATCGTGGCGATTTCCGTATCGCGTCCGAGCAACGCAGATTTTTGCGGCGGAAGACGGCGGCCGCAAGCGGGCTTGAGCCGCGCTTCATCGGATGGCGTGCTCGGCTTGCGTTGCAGGAGTTGATAGCCACGGCCGGGCACGGTGAGAATCAGGTCGCGGTCCGCGCCGAGCACCTTGCGCAACGCCGAGAGATGAACGTGAATATTGTTTTCCTCGACGACGGTGTCGGGCCATACGGCGTTCATCACCTCGTCCTTCGAGACGAGACGGCCGCCAGCCGCCGCGACCACGGCGAGGATATCGAAAGCGCGCGAGCCGAGACGCACGAGTTCGCCGTTTCGCCATAAGGCGCGCATCTCCAGATCGATCTGAAATCCGCCTATTTGCATCGTGACGTTTCCAGGTTGGGGAAAGGGAGCGAGACGGGAGGGAGAAGCTAAGGTCGGCGCGGGATAAGAAAGTGGCGTGCGCAGCCTCGGCACGATCAAGTTAGCGCAGCGCCGTTCATGCGTATTGCACGTAAGTGCGATGCTTTGTATGAAAGTCTATGGATGTGACGACGCGAGGTATCGACTGAAGAAAGGCTGTGTCAATTACCCGCTTGCCTGCGCCAGTTTCCGGGCGGCGTGCCGACCAGTTGCGAGAACGTGCGGCTGAAGTGGCTTTGATCGGAGAAGCCGCATGCAATGGCGATCTCCGCAAGCGACCACGTCGATTTGCTAAGCAGCATGCGCGCATGTTCGATGCGTTGCTCCAGCACCCATTGATGCGGCGTGCGCTGCGTGGTCTCGCGAAACGCGCGGATGAAGTAGCTGCGCGACAAGTTGCATGCACTCGCGATGGCTTCGAGCGATACGTTGTCATCGGTTTTGGCGAGCAGCATCTCCTTGGCGCGCGCTTCCTGAATACTCGAAAGACGCGGCCCCGGCTTGAGCGCTTTCGCGGTCGCGTCGCCGTATCGATCCACGAGATGCGTGCCGATGGTGACGCCGAGTTGTTCGAGGAAAAGCGCACTGGTCTCGGACGAACGATCCAGCGTCAGCGCGAGCACCTGCGCGAGCTGGCCGAAGATGGCGTCCTCGCGTCCGGGCGGCGCCGAGAAGCCGGAAATGGTCGTGCCGTTTCGCTCATAGCCCGTGTTCACGATGAACGACCGCGAAAATTCCATCAGCACGAAGTCGAACGCGCCATGCAGATCGGCGCGGTAGTTGTCCTCGAAATTGCGGATATAGACCGAGTCCTTCCTGAACTCGTGCAGCGCCGAACGGCTACCCGTGATGATGCGCCGGCGATGTCCCGCCGCGAGCGAGACACCGATGAGAAAGCCGCGATCGGACGCGGGCGTGACGACTTCGCTCGTCTTTTCCTCGCGCCTGCATTTGCGATAGAACGTGAAGTCGCCCGCGCGCAGTTCGAGGTCCTTGTGCAGCTGCGTCGAAAGACAGCCGAGCGAGTCTTTCTGACGCGGCGCCGTGGTGCTGGAAATATCTGTCTGGTTGAACATGGTCCGTCACCCTTGCTCGTCACGCTGCACTCACGCATGCGGCGTTTGCGTTGCCATAATCAAGCGATGGTCATAACCGGCGGAATCCGTGGATTATCTTGGAAATTGTCCGCAACAAATATTAATTTTCGTTCAGTCGCCGGGCGTCAATCTCATATCTTGAGCAATTGCGCCGCGTTGCCGCCGAGGATCAGATTCTTCTGCTCGGGCGGCAGCTCTAGGCGGTCCAGAAACGTGACCGGCTGTTCATAACCCATATCGAAGCAGTAGTCGCTGCCGAGCACGAGCCTGTCTATGCCGATGTTCTTTATCAGGAAATCGAGCACCGGCCCGGAATGCGACACCGTGTCGTAATTGAAGCGGCGCAGGTAGCTGCTCGGCTTCTGCGCAAGCCTCCGCGTTTCGGGCCGCACGTTCCAGCCCGCATCGATACGGCCCATGAGGATAGGCAACGCGCCGCCCGCGTGCGGCAAGGTGACGTTGAGTCGCGGATGCCTGTCCATGACGCCACCGAGAATCAAATGCGATCCGGCAATGGCGGTATCGAATGGATTGCCGAGCAGATTGCTCAGGTAGAAGTCGGTGAGCCGCGCGCCGCCGACCGTCTGTTGCGGATGCAGGAACACCGGCAAATCGAGTTGTTCGATGCGCGCGAAGACCGGCTCGAACAACGGATCGTCGAGATCGCGGTTGTTGATGTTCGTGCCCATATAGACGCCGCGTACGCCCGGCAATTCGGACGCACGTTCGAGTTCGTCGATGGCGTCGTGCGCGTTCAGCATCGGCAGCGTCGCGAGGACGACGAAGCGCGTCGGATGCTGCACGTGCACCGCGGATGCCGCCGTGTTCCATGTCGTTGCCAGCTTCGCGTTGAAGGCGCGGTCGGCCCAATAGGCCATCGGCACGCTGAGCGAGAGCGCCTGTACGTCGACGCCGGACGCGTCCATATCGGCAAGCCGTTCGTCGATACGGATGAATTTGAGCGGCAGCGGACCGAGGCCGCCAGCAGGCGTCTGAAAGCTGAAGGTGCTCGCATCGCAGGTGAACTTGCCGCCGAATCTGTCGCCGTCGCTGCCGACGAGTTCGCAATAGCTTTCGGGGTAGTAGTGCGCGTGAATGTCGATCGATTTGCCTTTGACTGTCGCATTGGCTCGGGCGGATGCGTTCGGAAGGCCCGAAGCGAAGCCGCCCGCGAGCGCGGCCATGGTTCCAAGCAGACGACGGCGCTTCGGCGAGATGCAGCAAGTGCAATCCATGAGTCATGTCTCCGTGATGGATTTTCGATCGGCCTGTCTCAGCCGTTTTTGATCATGCCGAGCTCGCAGTCCACGAGCTGATTGCCATAGAGCGCACGTTCGCGCACGGCGCGGGCCGAGTGATCGGTGATCGAGAAGAAGACCACGCTCACGAAGGCGACGAGCATGGAAAAGAGCGCGGGATATTCGTACGGATAGATGGCGTGCGCGTGACCAAGCACCTGGACCCAGACGGTCGGGCTCAGGATGGTGAGCGTGACGGCCGAGATCAGACCGAGCGAACCGCCTATCACCGCGCCGCGCGTGGTGAGGCCGCGCCAGTAGATCGACAGCAACAGCACCGGAAAATTGGAGCTTGCCGCGATCGAGAACGTGAGACTCACGATAAACGCGATGTTCTGCTTCTCGAACGCAATGCCAAGCAAGATGGCCAGCACGCCGAGCACGAGCGTGGTGAGCCGCGACACGCGCATTTCCTCGCGATCCGTCGCGCGTCCGCGGCGCAGCACGTTCGCATACAGGTCGTGCGATACCGCCGAGGAACCGGCGAGCGTCAGGCCCGCGACCACGGCCAGGATCGTCGAGAACGCGACCGCGCACATGAAGCCGAGGAACACGTTGCCGCCCACCGCATGCGCCAGATGCAGGGCCACCATGTTCACGCCGCCGATCACGCCGCCGGATGCGCTGTGATAGAGCGGATCGGTCGCCACGAGCGCAATCGTGCCGAAGCCGATGACGATGATGAGCGCATAGCCGATTCCCACGATGCCCGTCGCGTACAGAATGCTCTTGCGCGCGGCGCGGGCGTCGCCGACCGTGAAGAAGCGCATCAGAATATGCGGCAGTCCGGCCGTGCCGAAGATTAGCGCGAGGCCGAGCGAAACGGCGGAGACGGGATCGGATACCAAACCGCCAGGGCTCATGATCGCGGCGTGTTTCGGATGCGCGAGGATCGCCTGTGCAAAGAGCGCGTTCATGCTGAAGCCGAAGCGGCTCAACACCATGAACGCCATGAAAGCCGCGCCCGCCAGCAGAAGCGCTGCCTTGATGATCTGAATCCATGTGGTGGCGAGCATGCCGCCGAAGAACACGTACACCACCATCAGCACGCCGACCAGCACGACCGCCGCCGTGTAGTCGAAGCCGAACAGCAGTTCGACGAGTTTGCCCGCGCCGACCATCTGCGAGACGAGGTACAGCAGCACGATCACGATGGAGCTCCACGCGGCGAACGCGCGAATCGGCCGTTGTTGCAGGCGATAGGACACCACGTCGGCGAGCGTATAACGGCCGAGGTTGCGCAACGGTTCGGCGATCAGGAAAAGGATAATCGGCCAGCTCGCGAGAAAACCGATGGAATAGATGAGACCGTCGTAGCCGCTCGTGAATACCAGCGCGGAGATGCCTAGCAGCGACGCGGCCGACATGTAATCGCCCGCTATTGCCCAGCCATTCTGGAACGCGGTGATCTTGCCGCCCGCAGCGTAGTGATCGGACACGCTGTGGTTCTTCCTTGCCGCCCAGCGCGTGATGAACAATGTCGATGCGACGAAAACGAGGAACATGCCGATCGCTATCGGATTATGCGAGCGTGACTCCGACGTGACTTCGGCGGCATCGGCAGAGATCGAAGTGACAGCGCCCATCAACGCGCCGAGCGAAAGAGAGATACGTTTCATTGCCGTGCTCCTTGCCGGATTTCGTTCACGGCGCGGTCATGGAAAGTGTTGGCTCGCGCGACATACACCGCCACGATGCCGAACGTGAAGACGAACATGCCGAAGCCGACTGGAATGCCCCACGTCGCGGGATAACCGGCGACAATCGGCCGGCCGAGCAACGCGGGCGCGAATGCCAGCGTGAGGATGAAGGCGAAGTACACCGTGAGCATGAGGAGCGTGAGCATCCACGAGAAGGCGCGGCGTTTTTGCACGAGCGCCTGAAAGCGCGGGTCGTCGAGCAACGGGTTCGCCATGTGCGGCGGCGGTTCTTCGGCGATGACGTGCGCGTTCATCGCATAGGTTGGGGCGCTGTGGTCCACGTCGTCTCCTTTGTCATCAGAACCGCGCGGGAACGGCGGTCTCGCGCATGACGGCATCGGGCGTGCGGTAGCGCTCGGCCATCTCGCGATCGACTTCCGTCTTCAACTGCGCCTGCATGTATGCGCCGAGATGGCGCGCGTGCTGCACGATAGCCGTGCCCACTTGCGTGCGTTCGAGGCTGTAGCCGGCAAGCGCGTCCTGCACATCGCCATGCGTCTTCAGTGCCTTGACGAGCGTCATGGCGTCGCTGGCTGCCTTGGTCACGCCCATTCCGCAATGCGGACGCGCAACGAACGCGGCATCGCCCAGCAGCGCGATGCGGCCGATCGCCATGCGCGGCACTTCGAGATCGAAGATAGGCTGAAAGAGCGGTTGCGTCGCGCGCGTCACGACTTCGCCGAATTGCGGTGCGAGCAGCGTGAGCGCGGCGTCTTCCATGTCGGCGAGCACGTCGGCGCGAATGAGCGTCGGCGGAATGCCGCCGGTCCAGCGCTTGCCCGATGCATCGGTCAGCAGATCGGGAAGCTGGACATCTTCGCTCGTTGCGCGATACCACACGAAGTTGTAGCGGCGCTCGCCGGGCGTCGTGCTATTGCCCTGGCCGGCCACGGGATAGCCGAGAATTTGCTCGCGCGGTGGCAGGCAAAACGCGAACTTGTCGAAGAGCGCGTCGCGGGTTTCACGCGACAGCGAGGCTTCATCGACAAGACCGCGCCACGCAATATAACCGGCATATTGCAGCTTCACTTCGGGCATCAAGCGCTCGCGAATAGCCGATTTGAAGCCATCCGCCGCGATGACGAGATCGGCATGCAATACCGCCCCGTCGCCGAGCGTGACGGTTGCACGATCGCCGTCATCTTCCACCGATGCCACCGTTACTCCAGCGTGATAGTGCACGTCGGGAAGCGCAGCGCGCAGCACGTGATACATCTTGCCCCACGCGGTCAGCGTTTGCGGCAGATCGCGTTCGGACAGCACCGCGCCGTCCTGCGCGAAGGTCACGCGTGAACGCACCTTCACGCCGATGCCATCGTCAATTTGAATGCCGGCTGCGCCGAGTGCATCGAAAAGTTCGGGATGCGTCACGATGCCCGCGCCGCGTCCGGCGAGTTCATCCGGCACGCGCTCGAACACGTCTACATCCCAGCCGTTACGCACCAGCAGGTTCGCTGCGAAAAGCCCGCCGAGCGAACCGCCGACGATGATCGCTCTGGATCGTTTGGAACTCTGGACCATGCTCATTCTCCTTCGCTGACGGGGTTTTGCTTGCTCGACGGTCGTGCATGCGTGAGGCGGCTCAGTTCTTCGGCGGGGAAGTTGAGTTCGATAGTCACGCCCGACGGATCTTCGATGAACACTTGATGCAAGCCGAGGCTTGGCACCGTGCGATCGCGCCACGCGATGCCTTCGCTTGTCAGCGTCTGCCACATCTCTTCGACGCCCGTCGCGAGAAACGCAATGTGATCGACCGTGCCCGTTCCGCTCGCGGGCAAGGCCTTGTCGCCGAGATATGCGGTGAGTCCTTCGGGTTTGTTCGGATCCACGCCAATGATATGAACCGTGCCGAAGTCCACTTCGTCGCCGCCTTTGTAGAGCCACGCGCCGGGAAAGTCGAAGGGCGGACGATAGCCGCGCTTGAAGCCGAGGATGCGTTCATAGAAGTGGCACGACTGTTCGAGATCGGTCGTGCGGATCGAGTAGTGGGCAAGTTTCGTAACAGGCATCTTCGGCTCCTGACAAATTATTTATCGATCGATTAGTGATCGTTTGATAAATTGTAGGTGAAGCGAGGAGCGGGATAAAGCGGCGCATCGCCGGTGTTTACCCTGAAAAACCACGAGGCGGGAGTGATGCGATGGGAATAAGACGAACGGCCGGCGCGTTTGCCGGCCTGGAAGCGGACTCAGGCTTTGGCGCCCGGTTTGATGCGCGCGGGCTGCTTGGTTGCGTGTTTGAGCGCGGCGGGCACGCCGTTCAAGAAGGCGTCGACCTGACGCGCGATGTGATCTTCGACGTCGTCGGTGACAGGCAGACCGTAGATCCACTTGCGCACGCCGAGATAGAAAATGCTGGCGTGCAGGCTCCAGATCAGTTCGAGGTCGATCTCCCGCTGACGCGCGCTGGCGGGCGCGGACAGTCCATAGGCAAGACGAATCTCCGCCATCACCGGAAGAAACACGCGCTCACGCAGACGCGTCAGATATTTCGAGTTGATGCCTTCGCGCGTCAGTCCCGCGAAGATGAAGATGCGAATCCACTCGCGCCGCAGGATCACCACCGAATACGCCGAATAGAACCGCACCATGCGTTCCTGAATGGGCAGGTCGCGGTCCTTGATGAGGTTCTCCCAGCTCGTGTCCCACTGATAGACCTCTTCGTACACGCGGTCGATCAACGCTTCCTTGCTCGGAAAATAGCGGTACAGAAGCGGCTGCGTGATGTCGAGTTGACGCGCGAGTTCACGCGTGCTGCCGGAGAATCCATGCGTGGCGAAATGATCGACGGCCTTGAGCACGATCTGCCGTTCGCGAACCTCCGGCGCCAAGCGGCGCGTGACGAGCTTTTCCTGTTCGACGTCTTCGATCTTCGGCGGGGTTTCGCTGTTCCGCGCTTTTCTCGGCATGGCTGGCTGGTACCTGTTGTGTTGGGACGCATCATACAAAGATTAGCCGGACCTGACTACGCGAGCACGTCTCATGGCCGGTCATTTCATGCAGCGCATGCGCAAAAAGCGTGCGATTGTGCAATTGCCTGGTCCGCGTTCGCAGCAGACTCCATACCACGCGAATATCCGCACGAACAAGCGACGAGCGCCCCATGACCCTGCAAGCCGATGCCGGCAGCGCGGCCCTGCTTCGATGGCGGGAAGAGCTGAAGACATACTGGAACGACGACGGACCGCGCTTCAGGCATATCGCGAAGGTGGCGCTTGCCATGTCGCTCGCAATGGGCGTGTGCATGCGGCTCGAACTACGCACGCCGGCCACCGCCATGGTCTCGTGCATCATCGTGATGATGCATCAGCAAAGCGGCATGGTGATCGCGCGTGGCTTCTATCGCGGGCTCGGCATGGTGTGCGGCAGCTTTGCGGGGCTCGTGCTCATCGCGCTGTTTCCGCAGCAGCCGTGGCTTTTTTTGATCGCGCTCGCGGTGTGGATCGGCGTGTGCGTGTTCGGCGCGTCCTACTACCGCAATTTTCAGTCGTATGGTTTCGTGCTGACAGGATACGGCACCGCCATCACGGCCATACCGGCGTGGTCCAATCCTTATGGCGTGTACGACAACGTCGTATTCACCGTGAGCGAGGTGGTGATCGGCGTGGTCTGCGCGAGCGTGGTCAGCGCGGTGATCTTTCCGCGCTCTGTCACGCCCGCGCTCTATGCGGCCAGCCGCAAGAACTTCACGGACTTGCTCAACGCCATGCACGCGATGCTCGACCGCACCGCGACGCTTACCGGTTTCGACACCTTCCTCTCGCTGATTCGCGAGCGTGTGGAAGTGGAAAGCCTGCGCAGCGGCGCCGTGTTCGAAGACCCGGCTATCCGTCTTCACAACCATGTCTATCTCGATCTCGACCGCGGTTTTCTCGATACCGTCGCGTGGATTCACGCGCTGCATCAACTGAAGTTAAGTGTCGCCGCCGAAGCTGACCCGCGCGCTCTCGCGGCCGCTTACGATCTCATCGACGCGTTGCTCGCCGTCGTGCCGAACGAGGCAGACGCGCAACTCGTCACGCTCGAAGCGGTGGAAACGCTGATGCGCGATCTCGATGCCTTCGAGGATGCCTTGCCCACGCGCCTCGGCAAGCTGTTGCAGGCGCTCGCGGATCTGTCGGCGCATCAGCGTCAGTTCGTATCGACGACGGGCGCGGCACTGTTCTTTTCGATGGCCGATCTGCGCCTGATGTGCCGAAGCTATATCGACGCGCGCACCATCGGCCGCTTGCCGTGGTCGCAGTCGGTGCTGCAGGCAATCGGCCGCATCGGCAGGACTCGGGCCACGGCTAATCGCACGGCCGCGACCATCGCCGGTGCGCGCGCCGCCGTCGCCGTGCTCGCGGTCGGCGCGGCGTGGATCGCCTCGGGCTGGGTCGGAGGCGCAACCGCCATCGTCGCGGTGGCGATCACGAGCGCGTTGTTCGCGCTTGCACCGAACCCGACGGTCGCGAGCTGGCAAATTTTCGGCGGCTGTCTTGGAGGATGGCTTGCAGGCTTCGCGTTTAATTTCTTCGTGCTGCCGCGCATCGAGACGTTCGAGTTGCTGGCGGCGTCGATGGCGATCGTGGTGATGATCGGCAGCTATCTAAACACGTTCCCGAAGACGGCGATTCTCGGGCTCGGCTTCAGCTTGTACTTCTGCTTCATCGTCGGCATTACGAACCCGACGGTCTATAACCCGAGCGCTTATCTCGACACCGGCTTCGCGCTGCTAGGCGGAATCGCGGTGGCGGCGGTCGCGTTCTCGGTGCTCGTTCCGCGCGCGGGCGACTGGATCTCCGCGCGGTACATGAAGCAGATTCGCGGGTTGATCGTGCATGACGCGCGCAATGGCGACCTCGCCGACCTGCTCTATACATTCGAACTGAGCTTGCGCGATTTCATCTTGCAGATTGCATCCGCGCCGGTAGATGCCCGCGTGAATCGTGACCGTCTGATCGGCTGGGCGTTCGCGGCGCTCGAGATCGGCCGCTCGATGATTCAGATTCGTCTCGACACCGCGCAACTCGGCGCGACCTTGCCGGAAGGCTGGGCGGCGGAACAGGACGCATGGCTTGCGGCGCTGGCGAGCGTGTTCTCGAACACGACGCCCGAAGCCGCGCAGAACGCGCTCATAGCGACGCGCCGGGCGCTCGACATGCTGCCGCTCGGAGACAACATCGCGACCGATACGGCGACGCTCAAGCGGTATCGCATGCGCGCGTTGCTGCATTTCACCGAGCTGACCTTGCGCGATGACAGCCTCGCGTTATGGCAAACGAAGGAGACGCCGGCATGAACACGCGCCGCCTGTCGTGGGTCTTGTCGTCGAGCGGCTGCGCGCTGCTTCTTTCCGCCTGCATCACGAGCGGCGGCATCCACCCACACGAGTCGATGATCGACCCCGCCACGCTCGATGCCGGTGCCGCTCTGCGCGCGACCCAAGCCGATGCGAAATGGCCCGCCGACGCGTGGTGGCGTCAATGGAACGACCCGCAGTTGGATACGCTGGTGCAGGACGCGACCGCAGGCAATCCCGGGCTGCGCGCGGTGCAAGAGCGAATCGACGCGGCGCGTTTTCAGGCGCAGATCGCAGGCGCGGCCGAGTTGCCGCAAGTCAGCGCGAACGGCAGCTTCGAGCGCAGACGTTATGCCCGCTACACCACGCCCGCGCCGCCTGGCGGCACGACCGTGTGGAGCAACAATGTCGAGGCTGACCTTTCATACGATCTCGATCTGTGGGGCAAGAATCGCGCGATCCGCGAAGCCGCGCTCGACAACGTGCAAGCGGTGGCGGCCGACGCGCGCTTCGCCGAAGTCGAGCTGCAGACGGCCGTGGTGCGCAGCTATGTGCAGTTGTCGCTGCAATACGCATTGCTCGATGTCTATCGCGACGTGCAGAACGAACAGCAGCGCACGCTCGATATCGCCACGCGCCGCTGGCATGCGGGCGTCGGCAGCGGTCTCGAAGTCAGTCAGGCGCAGACGCAACTTGCCATGAGCACGACACGCGTGCAGGAAGCGCAGCAACAACTCGCGCTTTCGCGCATCGGCATTGCGGGGCTGGCGGGCAAGGGGCCGGGTTATGCCGATGCCTTGCGCCGTCCCGGCCTCGCGCTGAGCGTGCCGGTCGATCTGCCGGCGACGCTGCCCGCCGAGCTCGTCGGGCATCGCGCGGACGTGGTGGCCGGGCGCTGGCGCGTGTTGCAAGCGGACAAGGGCATCGACGCGGCGCATGCGGATTTCTATCCGGACATCAACTTGCTGGCGACGGCATCGCTGGGATCGGCGGCGACTTTCGGCGGCTTCTTTAACTTCGTCGATAGCAACGGCATGGGCCACGGCGTGGGCGCGGCGATCTCGCTGCCGATCTTCGACGGCGGACGGCGGCGCGGCAACTACGGCGTCGCGGTGTCGTCGCGCGATGCCGCCGTCGACGCCTACAACCAGAGCGTGATCGGCGCAATGCAGGGCGTTGCCACGCAAGTCGTAACCTTGCGTTCGCTCGGCGAGCAGCAGGCATCGATCGAGGACACGCTCGATTCGGCGCGCAAGTCGTTTCAGCTTGCCGACACGGGGTATCGCAGCGGCATCACCGAGTTTTTGAACGTGCTGGCCGCGCAGGATGCGCAGTTGCAGCAGGAACAAAGCCTCGCGACGATTCGGGCGAAACGTCTCGATGCCTGGGCGTTATTGATGAAGGAACTGGGCGGCGGCTTTGCATCGTCCATGCCGCGGGAAGCAACGCAAGGAGTCGCCGATGCCACGCGAGATTGACGTCTTCTCGCTTCTCATGCCCGGCTTGCTGCCGATACTTGCTGGCTGCGTGCTGCTGTTCGTCGTTCTCGATCTCGTGCTGGCGCGGCTCGGGTTTTATCGCTTTACGTGGCACGCGAGCCTCTTTCGCGTCGCGCTCTTCGCTGCGATGTTCAGCGGCGCTTCGCTGCTCTCATGGCGATGAAACCACCCAATGACATCAAGATGAAAACGCAATCCATCCTGCGCGCGGGGTTCACGCTCACGATACTGGTCGTGGCGATCGTGCTGGTTCGCATGCTGTGGCTCGACTACATGTACTCGCCGTGGACGCGCGACGGGCGCGTGCGCGCGCAGGTCGTGCAAGTCGCGACGGATGTTTCCGGCCTCGTCAGCGACGTACGCGTGAAGGACAACCAGCTCGTGCGCAAGGGCGACATTCTGTTCGTGCTCGATCCGGCTCGCTTCCATTACGCCGTGGCGCAGGCCGATGCCGATCTCGCGCGTGCGCAGGCGCAAATGGCGCAGGCGAAGGCGCGCATGGCCGCGAGCGAATCCGGTTTTGCGATGAAACGCGCTCAGGCGGCGCGCCGCGCCAATCTTGCGGGCGACGTGATATCGGACGAAAGCCGGCTGGATTCGGCATCGCTCGCCAGGCAATCGGCGTCGGATCATGCCGCCGATGTCGCCGCCTACAACGCGGCCGAGGCAGCCGTGAAGGCAGCGGTAGTGGCGCAAGAGACGGCCGCGCTGAACCTGACGCGCAGCGAGGTGCGCGCGCCGTCCGATGGTTTCATCACGAACCTGAACCTTTATCCGGGCGATTTCGCCACGGCCGGGACCGCGCGCATGGCGCTGATCGACTCGCACTCGTTCTGGGTCTACGGCTACTTCGAGGAAACGAAGCTGCCGCACGTGCAAGTGGGCGATCGGGCGACGATCAGACTGCTATCGGGCGGTGAAGACATTCAAGGTCACGTGGATAGTCTCGCAAGCGGGATCGCCGACCGTGACAATCCGACGAGCGGCGATTTGCTCGCCGACGTCAACCCGATTTTTACGTGGGTGCGGCTCGCGCAGCGAGTGCCGGTGCGGATTCATATCGATCGTGTTCCCGAGGGAATGAGGCTCGCGATGGGGATGACTTGCACGGTGACGTTGCAGCCGTATGGGAGCGGTCGTGGGTGAGCCTCGCGGCGCCGCCTTTTGAACGATTAAGGAAAAATAAGTACCGTCGCGTGGATGGCCTCGCGCATCATCGCTTGGGAAGCACGCTTTTCCTGGAGCGCGTCACTTCGACCGCTCCTTCCAGCGCGCTTTCGGCGATGTAAAAGGCCGCGCGCCTTTGCATCTTCTTCTGTCCGCTCACGAAGGGAGATGTGATGAGCAGTCATCCGCGCAGCGATGCGAGCGCTGACGCCAGCAACAACACCGCGAGCGCCATGGTGTACGTGGTGGACGACGACGAATCGATGCGCCAAGCCGTCAGCAATCTCCTGCGTTCGGTGGGCCTCAAGGTCGAAACCTTCGGCTCCGCGCAGGAGTTTCTGGCGTTCGACATGCCGGATGTGCCGAGTTGCCTGATCCTCGACGTGCGTCTCAAGGGACAAAGCGGACTTGCGGTGCAGGAGCAGATTGCATCGAGCGAACTGAGTCTGCCGATCATCTTCATGACGGGGCATGGCGATATCGCGATGACGGTCAAGGCGATGAAGGCCGGCGCGCAGGACTTCCTGGCCAAGCCGTTCCGCGATCAGGACATGCTCGATGCAGTGGAACAGGCGCTGGCCAACGATGCGCAGCGTCGCGCGACGAACCGTTCGGTAGCGGATTTGCGGCATTGCTACGACACGTTGACGGCACGTGAGCGTGAGGTCATGGCGTTCGTCGCTTCGGGGCTGATGAACAAGCAGATCGCGGCGGAGATGGGCTTGAGCGAGATCACGGTGAAGATCTATCGCGGGCAGGCCATGCGGAAGATGGGGGCGCGCTCCCTTGCTGATTTCGTGAGGAAGGCGGAGGCGTTGGGAGTCGCATTGCCGGTGAGGCGCGCGCGGGGTGGGGTTTGAGATGGTTGGCCTTGGGCGAGGGCGACTGGCATTGCGCAGTGTGCGTACTGAATCACGCGACGACGAACCGCTCACACCCTATACCCACGTATAACTCACCTGCCGCCTCCGTCTGAACAACCGCACCGCGTTAGACCTCGCGCTAGTCAACCCGCCCGCGCCGCATCGAACCCCGACTAAACCTCCGTATGATCTGAACCAACCATCGGTCATTCAAGCCACCCCAACGTACGACTGGCTGTACGAATTGCCGTGCGATACCGTGGAGTCCATGCAAAGTCGCTCAAACAACTTCACTGGATGACCGGTCATGACCATTTCGTCGATGTCGTATCCCGAGCCCGTAATCGAGGTCGCGCAGAAGAGCCGGGCGAACGGAATCGGAATGGAACATGCATGGCGCACACCTCCTGACGACGCTGGCAGCAGCCGTCCGCGCGGCGGCATTCTCCTCTCGCGATGGACCTGCAACGATAAGTCGCCGGTGGAAGTCGCGAGTGTCGAGAGCGCGACGCATCATTGCATTGCACTGAGTCTCAAGTGCACGTCACTCACGTTTTCTCATGCAGGCAAGACGCTCGTGCGCGGACGCGTCGCCGCCGGAGCCGTGCAGATCACGGCGCCCGACGTGCGCTGCAGCGCAGTGTTCGAGTCGCCTGCCGACGTGCTGCATCTTTTCGTCGGGCAACAGGTCTTGAGCGAATGCTTCGAGGACATGTTCGGGCGGCCGCATGCAGGCGATATTCGTATCGACGATCCCAAGCTCGTGCGCGACCCCGCGCTGGAACGGCTCGGACAGGCGCTCGCGGTATCGCAATCGGAGGACGCGGCGGTGGGCAAGGTGTTCACCGATAGCGTCAGCTTCGCCATCGTGTCGCGCCTGGTCGCACGGCACTTCACGCTGGCCGACCGGCAAAAGCGCGAGGCCAGCGCCTTGCCCGCGTGGCGGCTCAATCGCGCGATCGAATTTATTGATGCCCATCTCGCCGATTCGATCGGCCTCGCGGATATCGCCGGTAGCACAGGGCTCACGCGCATGCATTTCGCCTCGCAGTTTCGCCGCGCGACGGGCATGCCGCCGCACGAGTTTCTCCTGCGCCGCCGCGTGGAATACGCGCAGCGCCTGCTGCGTGAGTCGAAGCAAAACATGCTCGATGTCGCCCTGAGTTGCGGCTTCCGCTCGCAGGCTCACTTCACGACCGTATTCAAGCGAATGGTCGGCGATACCCCGTACTGCTGGAAGACGAAGACGAACGTCGCCGGGTAATGCGTGTTGTTCGATAAAGGCCGCGTCGTTACGCGCGGAAGTCCGCCAAGGAACCACTGTCATGCGCTATCTCGACGATCCAGTCTCCTCACGACGAGCCAGTTCTGCCAATACGTTCTTGAGCGGCCGCATCGCGCTTGGGGCGTGGACGCGCCGCTTGATTCTCGCGACCGGTCTATGGGCGCTCGTCGAGTTGCCGTTCGAGTTATGGATCAGTCTCTCGGCGCGCGATGCGCTTGCATGCATCGTCGGCAAACTCTTGTGGCTGGCGCTCGCTGGGTTCGTGCTGACTGGCAGCCGCGTCGCGCGCATCGTCTATGCGTTGCTCTGCACGATCGGTCTGATGGCAATGTCATTCGGGCTGCCGGTCGAGTTCCGCGTGTCGCCGCTGCTGTTTCTGCTGTCTTCGGTGGAATGCGTGCTGAAGGCGAGCGCCTTCGTGTGTCTCGTATCCGCGGATGCTCGTCCGTACGAGGACTGATTGCGCATGCGCGCAACGTGGCGGTTCCGTTAATCAACCAGGCGTGAGTGCGGCATGATCAAGATCGGTCGAATCGTAGTGTCGCTGGAAATGCGCGAGGCGCGTCTGGATGGGCGACTGCTCGAGGTCGGTTCGCGCGCGTTCGACATCCTCGAATTGCTGATTCGCGCAAATGGCAAAACGGTCACGAAGGATGAGATTCTGCGCCACGTGTGGCCGAAATCGGTGGTCGGCGAGAACAACATCCATGTGCAGCTTTCGACGCTCAGGCGTGTCCTCGGCGCTGACGGTCAGGCTATCCATACCGTGTCCGGTCGAGGTTATCGGCTGGCGAATGCGGTCGACGTGTCTGCGCCTGCCGATTCAATTGATCCGAAAGCGATGCATCTCGATGCCCTGCCGCATGGTCGCGCGGTTTTGATCGGACGCGAGAGCGCGCTTGCGGAGATCGTCGGTGCGTTGCAGGAAGCGCATCTCGTCACGTTGCTGGGCTCGGGCGGTATTGGCAAGACGCAGCTTGGCATCGCGGCGGCGCGTTCGATTGCGGCTAACGCACAGATCGATGCGTGCTTCGTCTCGCTCGCGGCCGTGAACGATGCGCGCATGGTCGCGTATGCCATCGCCGAAGCACTTGGCATCGACCGTTCCATGAGCGATGGTTCGATCAAAGCGCTCATCACAGTTCTTCAGAGCCGCAAGATACTGCTGTTGCTGGACAACTGCGAGCATGTAATCGAGGCAGCCGCGTCGCTCGCCCAACAACTCGTGGAAGCATGCGCGGCGCTGCGAATTTTGGCGACGAGCCGTGAGCCACTGCGCACGCACGACGAAAAGTGCTACCGGGTCGCGCCGCTCGACATGCCCGATGTCGAGTCCACCTCGCAAGCGATTCTCGCCAGCGCCTCGGTGCGGATGTTTCTCGCGCAGATGAGCGCGCTAAATGTGTCGGTCGAACGGGACCGCGGCAGTCTCGACATGCTCGCGACGATCTGCCGCCGGCTCGACGGCATTCCGTTGGCACTCGAACTCGCCGCAGCGCGGGCGGCTGTGTTCGGCATACGCAGGCTGGCCGCGGAACTCGATGATCGGTTCCATTCGCTGACGGGCGGGCGCAGGACTGCGCCGCCTCGGCAGCGGACCTTGGCCGCTTCGCTCGACTGGAGCTACAAACTGCTCGGCGCGGCCGAACGCGTAGTGCTGCGACGCCTCGCCGTATTCCCCGACCGCTTTTCGCTGGATGAGGCTTGCACAGTCGCCGCGTGCGAATGGTTATCGCGAAACGAGGTCATGGAGGCGATCGTCGGCCTCGCCTCGAAGTGTCTTCTGATGACTTCGTTCGACAGCACGACTCGTGACTATTTCCTGCTGGAGACGACGCGCGACTATGCGTTGCGCAAGTCGGGCGAGTCCGACGATGCTGGCGTCTTGATGTCTGCACGCACTGAGCCGCGCATGCGAACGCTAGGTGCTGCGGCGCGCGGCGGCAGGCTCGTGTTGGTATCGGCCGCTTCCCGATGAATCTGCCGCGACGCGAGCCACGGGAGCATTGGCATACATGAGCTTTGTCTGCATCGTCGATGACGACGCCTCGGTAAGACGCGGCGTCGGCAATTTGCTCAAGGCCGTTGGCTACGCGACCGCAATGTTCTCGTCGGGCGAGGAGTTCCTTGCATCGTCGGCCGTCGACGATGCCATGTGCGTTCTGCTCGATATCAAAATGCGAGGGATGCAGGGGCTCGATGTGCAACGTCGATTGAACGCCGAGCATCGGGACATTCCGGTGGTGTTCATGTCCGCGCACGGTGACGACGATACGGTTCAGCGAGCCATGCAGCGTGGCGCGGTGGGTTTTCTGCGCAAGCCTTTCGATGAAGAGGGGTTGCTGGTTTCGATCGAGCTTGCGATTGCTGCGGGAAGAAGGGGTGCGGCAGGGGCTTAAGCCTTTCGGTCGAAGGCGGATCAGTTTCTTGAAATCTGGCTCGCACGCGACTTTTGCATGCAGTCGACCGTATGCCTTTGCGTGGTATTCAATCGACCGAATGCGATCTTGTTCAAACCTGATGGCGTCTGGTGGCTTGGCGAAATTCAGGTTCCCTGGAGCTTCGTTTGGCCGGTGGCATTGCATGCAGTCGACCGCATACATTCGTCTGGTATTCAATCTACCCGCCTCGCGCTGCCCCAGTCTCCATCGCCACTCCATTCCACAGATGTACTGCGGCATATGCGCGCCAAGGCCGCCAACGCTCGATATGCGCTCGTTGCTGCGCGGGCTTGAGCAGGGCCGGATTGCGCCGCGCGATGGCCTGCATCAACACGAGATCGGCATCGGGCCATGCGTCTGGATCGCGCAGGGCGCGCATCGCGACATAACCGACTGTCCACGGACCGATACCCGGCAGCGCCAGCAGATCGCGCTTCAACGCCTCGGCATCAGCGTCCGGTTCGTCGAGTGGCAACGCGCCTGTTGACACCGCATTCGCAAACCGCTGCACGGCTTCGACACGTTTCGTGGGCATGCCGATCTTATCCAGGTCCGCGGCGGCAAGCTCGGCGGGCGTCGGGAACCGCCAGGCAGTGGCCTCGTGCGAATGCCCATCGATCATTCGTCCCGCGCGCTGCACGATTCGTCCCATGATCGTCGAAGCGCCTTTCACGCTCACTTGCTGGCCCACGATGGTTCTGACCACCAACTCGAACCCGGACCATGCGCCCGGCACGCGTAGCCCCGGCGAGGCATCGAGTAGCGGCGCCAACAACGGGTCGCGTGACAACACGCTTGCAATCCGGCGGGGATCGGCATGCAGATCAAACATACGAGCGAGCGGTTCGGCAAGTTCATCGGCATGCCGCTGCGCATTGCCGTCGACGGTCACGACAAGGCGATGTTTGCGCTCATGCGGCCTGACTTCGACGGTGCCTTCATCGCCATGCCATTCGATCGCGCGTCGATAAACGCCGCCTTCCACCGACTCGACGCCCGCCGCCGCCCGGCCGCCTATGAAGGCGAGCAGGCGAGTCCAGTCGAAGGGCCGCTTGAAGGGCAACTCGATCGTCGTCGAATTGCCGTGAGATGTGGATTGCATTCTGAATGCCGAATGATGCATGCGATTGCCGCGCAATGGCTGCCGATGTTACTCCATCGCCTGGCGGCCTATGTCGTTCGACCAACGTCGTGCTTCGAGAAGGCGATGTCAGGGTCGCTGTGCAATGCGCATCGTGCTTTCGCTGAGCATGCGCCGGAACTCGGTATCGTAGGCGAGAGTTTGACGCGCGCTCGCGACGAGTTGCGAGCGCCGGTCCCACTGATCGGCGCGTAGTACGCAGCGCGACAGAACATCGGTGTAGACGCGACGCATGTTCGCGTTATCGTGATCGACGGTCAGGCGGGCAATGCTGACCTTCTCATCATGCGTAAGCTGCTGCGTGAGGCAATCGACCGTTGCGCGGTCCGTATCGGCTTGCGCGACGCTCACGTCCTGATCGTCGTAATAGAGCGTGAAGCCGCCAACGACGAGCGCCGCCCCAAGCGCCAGGCATGTACCTCTTATTGTGTTCAACATGTCCCCCGATGTCAGGCTCTTCGGCCATTGGCGCGAATCGTAGCGAAGCTTGCGAGGATTCGGCCGAACGAACTGTGCGCGGGGGAACGCAGCGTTCGATGCGCTTGAGTATGGCGTTTTCAGCCAGCGTCGCCGGTGTGCGTCCGCTTCCTGGCAACCGGCGCCTTCACCGTGGTCAGCGTGCGTTCGGCGAGAACGGCATCGCGTTTGCCGAGCAGGTGATGACGAAGAATGGTCGACATGCGCCTGCCATCGCGCGTTTCCAGCGCTTCGATCATCTCTTCATGCTCTCGTATCGCGCTATCCCACTTGGGCGTCTGGAAGTTCGATCGAAAGCGCATGGCCTGCAAGCGCCGGTTGATCGACACGTAGGTTTGCCGTAGCGCCGTGTTGCGCGCGGCTTCATTGATCTTGTCGTGAATAGCCTGATTCCGGCTGTAATAGCCCGACAAATCATTGCGCGCGCGGCATTCCAGCATGACCGCGTGAAGCGCCTTGATGTCCGCGATCTCCTGCGGCGTGATTCGCTCGCAAGCCAGTTCGCCGGAGAACGCCTCCAGTCCGCTCATCAGTTCGAACATCTCGCGGATTTCGAGTTCGCTCATCTGCGAGACCGATGCACCCCTGTTCGGCGCTATCTCGATCAACCCTTCCGCAGCCAGCACCTTCAGCGCTTCACGCAAGGGCGTGCGCGAAATGCCGAGCGTCTCGCAAAGCTTGCGCTCGTTTAGCTTCACGCCCGGCGCAAGCAGGCCTTCCACGATGAATTCACGCAAGTGATCCACCACCGTGTCGTGCAAACGCATGCGCTCGACCTTCTGTAGGAGCGGCGAAAGACTGGCGTCGGGCAAGTCGCGATTTTGCATTCAATACCTCGAATTCGTTTGCGGCAATTTTAACCCTAGCTCGCCGGAAAAAACCTCCAGCGGGTTATCCCTAGGCCATTTGGCCTATTTAAACCTTTCCGCGGCCGCATCGCTGCGCTACAGTATTTTGCATGCAAAATTCAATTTAAGAGGATGCGCATCCATGCTGAAGCTCGATTACCACCCCGCTGGCCGTCACTTCCTGCAGATTCCGGGACCCAGCCCGGTGCCCGATCGCATTTTGCGTGCGATGAGTTATCCGACCATCGACCATCGCGGGCCGGAGTTCGGTGCACTCGGCCTGAAGGTGCTCGATGGCATCAAGAAAATCTTCAAGACGAGCCAGCCGGTGGTGATTTATCCGGCTTCCGGCACCGGTGCATGGGAAGCGGCGCTCGCCAATACGCTCAGCCCTGGCGACACGGTCCTCATGTACGAAACCGGCCACTTCGCGACCCTATGGCAAAAGATGGCGGTCAACCTCGGACTGAAGCCGGAGTTCCTGGGCTTGCCCGGCATTGAGGGCTGGCGCCGCGGCGTGCAGGCCGACATGATCGAAGCGCGCCTTGCCGAAGACAAGCAGCACACGATCAAGGCGGTATGCGTCGTTCACAACGAGACGTCCACGGGCGTGACCTCGGACATCGCAGCGGTGCGGCGCGCCATCGACGCGGCTGGCCACCCGGCGCTTCTGATGGTCGACACGATCTCCGGTCTCGCATCCGCCGACTATCGTCATGACGAATGGGGCGTGGACGTGACCGTGTCCGGCTCGCAGAAGGGCTTGATGCTGCCGCCGGGAATCAGCTTCAACGCGGTGTCGCAGAAGGCGATCGAGGCATCGAAAGAGGCTAAGCTGCCGCGTGCTTTCTGGGACTGGAAAGAGATCATCGAAATGAACAAGCAGGGCTACTGGCCCTACACGCCGAACACCAACTTGCTGTACGGCCTGTCCGAAGCGCTCGACATGATTCTCGGCGAAGGGCTCGACAACGTGTTCGCGCGCCATCAGCGGCTCGCGGCCGCCTGTCGCGCGGCAGTCACCGCGTGGGGGCTCGACATCCAGTGCGCGGATTCGTCCGTGTATTCGCCGGTGCTGACCGGTGTGATGACGCCCGAAGGTGTCGATGCGGATGCGGTACGCAAGCTCATCTACGAGCACTTCGATATGTCGCTGGGCACGGGTCTCGGCAAGGTGAAGGGCCGCATGTTCCGCATCGGGCATCTGGGCGATTGCAACGATCTCACGTTGATGGCCGCGCTCACCGGCTGCGAGATGGGACTGAAGCTCGCGGGCATCAAACTCGAAGGGAGCGGCGTGGCCGCGGCGATGGACTATCTGACGAGCCACGTCGCGAAACCCGAACTCAAGGAGGCGGCATGAGCGCGGCCTTCGACGCCGACGCGCTCGCGCGGCTCTTCGTGGAAGCGCGTGCGCATCGCGCGAAGCTCGAAGCATTGCCGGAAGACGCGCGGCCATCGAACGCGGAAGAAGCCTACGCCGCGCAAAAGGCGACTTTGCATGCACTCGGCGCGAGCGTCGGCGGGTGGAAGGTCGGCGCGAAGACGCCCGATGGTCCGATCCAGGCGGCGTTGCTCCCGGCCGATGGCGTGCATGCCTCGGGCGCGCGGCTATCGATGTCGGCTTTCGGACGAGCAGGGCTCGAACTCGAAGTGGCTTTTGTATTCAATCGCGCATTCGAGGCAGGCAGCGGACCGTATAGCGATACCGACATCATCGGCGCGATCGGTTCCGTGCATGCGGCGATCGAAGTGGTGGCGAGTCGCTTCGCTGCGTGGCCCGACGTCGAGAAGCCGTGGCAACTCGCGGATCTGCAGAATCACGGCGCGCTACTCGTCGGCGCGGGCGTGCCTTACGACGAAGCGTTCCCGTTCGTCGCCCCGGCGATGAGCTTCGAATTCGACGGCAAGCCGCTGTTCGAAGGCCCACCGGCGAACCCGGCGGGCGATCCGCGTCGTCTGCTTGCGTGGACGGTCAATCACGCGGTCTCGCATGGCATCGCGTTCGCCGCGGGCACGGTGATCACGGCGGGCTCTTACACCGGACTTGCCTTCCCGGATGGGGCGGGCCACGCCGTGGGCTCGATCGACGGCCTGCCTACCGTCGAATTGCATTTCGAATAATGCATGCGGTGTGCCGGCATAAAGCATTCAGCATGCAAAAGCCCAAGCAGGCCTCCCGCACTAACCGATAGCGACGATGCTCAATACCCCCACAGACCGACTCGTCAAGCCGATCCATCTGATGCCAGCGTCCGCGCGCGCCGGTCGCGCAGCGGCGCCGACCCCTTTGCAGATGCGTCTGCAACGCGAGCTGAAGGGTGATGTGCTGTTCGATCGCGCGTCGCGCGGACGCTATGCAACCGACGCGTCGATCTATCAGATCATGCCGCAAGGTGTGGTCGTGCCGAGGGATCAGGAAGACTTGCGGCTTGCTTTGGAGATCGCGCGCGAGGCAAAGGCAAGCGTGCTCGCGCGCGGCGCCGGGACGAGTCAGTGCGGTCAGACGATAGGCGAGGCGCTCGTCATCGACACGAGCAAGTGGCTCAACAACATCGTGCACTTCGACAAGGACGCTCGAACGGTGACAGTCGAGCCGGGCGTCGTGCTCGATCACCTGAATGCATGGCTCAAGCCGCATGGCTTGTGGTTTCCTGTCGATGTCTCGACGAGCGCGCAATGCACGATCGGTGGCATGGCGGGCAATAACTCGTGCGGTTCGCGCTCCATGGCATACGGCATCATGGTGCATAACGTGCTCGCCATCGACGCGATTCTTGCTGACGGATACGAGGGCAGCTTCGGTAAGCTCTCGGCAATGAAGCTCGATGCCCGCATGCGTGAGCTCGTAGAAAGCGTGCGCGACGTTGCATTGCGCGAACGCGATGAGATGCGTGAACGCATACCCAAGGTTCTGCGCCGCGTGGCTGGTTATAACCTCGATCTGTTCGATTGCCAAAGCCCGTTGCCCTTCAGCGAAGACGGCGAGCCGAATCTGGCGAACCTGCTGGTGGGATCGGAAGGCACGCTTGCCTTTAGCCGGCAACTTACGTTGAAGCTCGCGCCTTTGCCCGAACACAAGACGCTTGGCGTGGTGAACTTTCCGAGCTTCTACGATGCAATGGAGATGACGCAACACATCGTCAAGCTCGGACCTGTTGCCGTGGAACTGGTCGATCGCACCATGATCGATCTAGCAATGTCGAATCAGGCGTTTCGCCCTGTCATCGAAAAGGCGCTGGTGGGTGAGCCAGAAGCAGTCTTGCTGGTCGAGTTCGCGGGCGCCGATCGCGCTGAACAAGTGACGAAACTTGCAAGCCTTGTCGATCTGATGAGCGATCTCGGCCTGCCCGATTCGGTCGTGCAGATGCCCGACGCCGGCCCGCAGAAAGCGCTGTGGGAAGTGCGTAAGGCCGGCCTCAACATCATGATGAGCATGAAGGGCGATGGCAAGCCCGTGTCCTTTATCGAAGACTGCGCGGTGCCGCTCGAATATCTGGCGCAATACACGAGCCGTCTTACCGATGTCTTCAGAAAGCATGGCACCGAAGGCACTTGGTATGCCCACGCGAGCGTCGGCACGTTGCATGTGCGTCCGATCCTCGATATGCGTCGCGATGGCGGATCAAAGATGCGAGCTATCGCCGAAGAAGCCGCTGCGATGGTGCGCGAATACAAAGGCGCATTCTCGGGCGAGCACGGCGATGGACTATGCCGTGGTGAATGGGTTGCGTGGCAATATGGGCCGCGCATCAACGAGGCGTTTCGCGAGATCAAGCAGCTCTTCGATCCGGACAATCGCCTGAGCCCGGACCGAATCGTGGCGCCCCCGAAAATGGACGATACGGTGAATTTCCGCTTTCCGCCGTCGTATCGTGAACGTGCATTCGAGCCGCAACTCGACTGGTCGGCTTGGAACGTGACGCGTGATCCGTTGACAGGCCTGGAGGGTGCGCCGGGCTCTGGCAATGATCTTTCGAACGGACTGGCCAAGGCAGTCGAGATGTGCAATAACAATGGCCATTGCCGCAAGTTCGATGCGGGAACCATGTGCCCGAGCTATCGCATTACGAAAGACGAGCAACATGTCACGCGTGGACGTGCCAACACTTTGCGTCTCGCGCTCTCGGGACAATTGGGTGAAGAGGGTCTTGCGAGTCAGGACGTGAAGGACGTGCTCGATCTGTGCGTGTCGTGCAAGGGCTGCAAACGCGATTGTCCGACAGGCGTTGATATGGCGCGCATCAAGATCGAAGCGCGTGCTGCGCGCACCGCACGTCACGGTGTGAGCGTGCGTGAACGTCTTGTCGCTTATCTGCCGCGTTATGCGCCCTATGCGAGCCGCTGGCCGTTCATGAGCGGCGCTATCGAAGCGCGTATGCCGGTCTTGGCGCGCTGGCTAAAGACGAAACTCGGCCTGGCGCCGCAACGCGCATTTCCCCGTTTTGAAAAGGCCTTTCTGTCGGATGCGTCGACGAAAATAGTTGCAAATGCAACTAAGGAGGTCCTGCTCTTCGTCGATACCTTCAACAACTACATGGAGCCGGCCAATGCGCGTGCCGCACAGCGCGTGCTCGAGGCGGCGGGCTACACGGTTCATCTCAATACGAAAGCGGGAGAACGGCCGTTATGTTGCGGACGGACGTTTCTTTCCGCCGGGCTCGTCGACGAAGCCAAGACTGAAGCACGGCGCACGCTCGATACGCTTCTGCCATATGTCGAACGCGGCGTGGCAATTGTCGGCCTCGAGCCTTCGTGTCTTCTGTCGCTGCGCGACGAGTTCCTCGGCTACGGCTACGGCGATGCCGCGCGCAAGCTCGCGGAGGCATCCTTTCTCTTCGAGGAATTTTTGGTTCGCGAGCGCGTTGCGGGACGACTCGATATCGACCTCAAGCCGCTAGATCACAGTCGCGCGTTGCTGCATGGCCATTGCCATCAAAAGGCATTCGATGCCGTGCGTCCGGTCGAAACCGTGCTCAAGTGGATTCCCGGTCTCGAAGTGAAGACGATCGAATCGTCATGCTGCGGCATGGCGGGCAGCTTCGGTTACGAAGCGGAGCATTACGAAGCTTCGCAGGCGATGGCGGAACTGTCGCTGCTGCCGGCGGTACGCAAGGCAAGAGATGCACGCGATGCCGTGATCGTCGCGGATGGCACGAGCTGCCGTCATCAGATTGCGGATGGTGCACAGACCGAAGCGTTGCACGTGGCGCGGGTGCTTGCCAATGCGCTTGCATGAGGTCGCCTGAGCCCGCAAAAACGACGTGCTTATGAGTAGAACCATCGACAACATGACAACGGGCCATCGACGACCCGCGAAAGGAGACACGCAATGACAACGCCGCGCAAGCCACGCATCCGACGGTTCCATGACCGCACGGAATAACACGCTCATGGCGTATCCGTTCGCCATCGATCGAAGCAGTTCATAGACGTACCGAGATCAGATTTGCAGGCCACGTTCACGGGCATCTGGCATCGCGCCACACGCCTCGGACACGCTCGCCACTACTCAAGGAGACGATGATGTTCCGTCGAGCCACCACACGCGTGCTGTTGCTGCTTTGCGCGATGTATTTCATCACCTATATCGACCGTGTCAATGTAAGCACCGCGGCAAGCCAGTTCGGCGCCGAACTGGGCTTGTCGCACACGCAGGTAGGCTTCGTGTTTTCGGCATTCGCCTATCCGTATCTCGTGTTTCAGATCATCGGCGGATGGGTGGGCGACCGCTTCGGTCCGCGCCGCACGCTCACGCTCTGCGCGATCATCTGGGCGGGAGCGACAGTGCTCACCGGCTTGTCCGGCGGCTTTCTTTCGCTGATCGTCGCGCGCGTGCTGCTCGGCCTCGGCGAAGGCGCGACCTTTCCCACCGCAACGCGTGCCATGTCCAACTGGATGCCGGCCGATCAGCGCGGGTTTGCACAAGGTATTACGCATGCAGCATCACGCATTGGTAATGCAGTCGCGCCGCCATTGATCGTGTGGCTCATGGTCGCGACCAGCTGGCGTGGCGCGTTCATCATCACGGGGATCATCAGCTTCATCTGGGCGCTCGTGTGGGTCTTCTACTTCCGCGATAATCCGCGCGATCATCCGCGTATCACCGAAGGGGAGTGTGCGACGCTTTCGAGCTATTCCGGCGTGAAACAGCGCTCGCCGGTGCCGTGGCGCATTTTGCTCGGCCGCATGGCACCCGTGACCGCCGTCTACTTTTGCTATGGATGGGTGCTCTGGCTCTTCCTTGGCTGGATTCCGCAATACTTCCTGCACAGCTATCACATGCAACTCGGCAAGTCGGCGCTATTCGCGTCAGGCGTGTTCTTCGCGGGCGTGCTGGGCGACTGGCTCGGCGGCTCTCTCACGGACCGTATCCTTCGCAAGAGCGGCAACGTGCGCATGGCTCGTAACGTGATGGTCGGCGTCTGCATGCTGCTCACGCTTCTTTCGCTTGCGCCGATCATGCTCGTGTCCGACATCTCGATCACGCTTGCCGCGGTCTGCCTCTCGGCCGGCTTCTTCTTCAATGAGATGACGATCGGTCCAATGTGGTCCGTGCCAATGGACATCGCTCCGAAGCACTCGGGAACGGCATCCGGCATTATGAATTCAGGTTCGGCGCTCGCGGCGATCATCAGTCCGGTGGTGGGCGGCTGGCTGATCGACCGCACCGGCAACTGGAATCTGCCTTTCACCGTGTCGATGATTCTGATGGCGGCGGGCATCATCCTCTCGTTCACGATGCGTCCGGACCGAGCGCTCGAAGTCGACGAGGAGAAGCCGGGCACAACACCGGCGCGAAAGTACGTTTGAGCGCGCCGGGCCGACCTTGTAAGTGAAACCTGGTGCCGTGCGCATTCACGGTGGCCGGGTTTCGCGTTTGCGTGTTTCGAAGCGGCAGAAGGCGGGTGTGTACTGCTTGCATGCAATATGCAAAGCACCGTCGGGCGCTATCATGCATTTTGTCTACCAATCCGGCCGATCACCGCATGACGTTCGCTCCTCCTCCCGCTGCCCGTCCGGGCGATACGCTCGACGCCGTTGCCACGCCGTCGTTGCTTCTCGACCTGGATGCTTTCGACGTCAATCTCGCCGCCATGGCGGCGTTTGCAAAACAGAAGGGTGTCGCGCTCCGACCGCATGCGAAGGCGCATAAATCGAGCGTCATTGCCCGCAAGCAGATCGAGGCGGGTGCCGTTGGCGTATGCTGCCAGAAGCTCTCCGAGGCTTATCCCTTCGCGGCGGCGGGCGTTCGAAGCATTCATATCAGCAACGAATTCGTGGGCGCCGACAAACTGGCGATGGCAGTGGAACTCGCCGCGCATGTACGGCTTTCCGTTTGCGTCGACGCGTTGCCGCAAGTCGCAGCGCTCGGCGATGCCGCCGCACGCGCGGGCGTCGAGATCGACGTGCTGCCGGACGTCGATGCAGGCCAGCATCGGTGCGGCGTCACCAATGAAGATGCCCTTCTCGCGCTCGTCGACGCGATTCATGCGCAAGCCGCGCTGTGCTTCACTGGCATTCAGGCATACCACGGCGGCGCTCAGCACATTGTGCAGTGGAGCGCCCGCAAGGAAGAAGCGCAGCGCGCCGCCGAGCGCACGGCAGCCTATGTTCATGCCATCGAAGCGCGCGGAATCGCATGCGGCATCGTGACCGGCGGAGGCACCGGTACAGTCGAATTCGACGCGGCCAGCGGTGTCTATACCGAAGTGCAGCCCGGTTCCTACCTCTTCATCGACGGGGATTATGGGCGCCTCGCTTGGGACGGCGCACTTCGCTGGCGGCATGCGTTATTCATTTTGTCGACCATCATGAGCGCGACGCGGCCCGGCATGGCTGTCTGCGATGTCGGCCTGAAGGGGCTGGCGGTCGATTCCGGCTTACCGCGCAGCGTGCGTTGGTTGCATGCATCGGACGATGCACCCGCTTTGGCATACACATCGGCCAACGACGAGCACGGCATGCTGGAAGCCGGCACGACTGTGAACATAAGCGATGCTATCGGCGCGCGTCTGCTTCTGCCGCCCGGCCATTGCGATCCCACCGTGAACCTCTACGATCAATACGTGTGCTATCGCGGTGATCGCGTCGTCGACCTGTGGCCGGTGGATGCCCGCGGTCTTTCGCGCTAAGCCGGCGCGGACGGCGCGGCGGGATAGATGGCCGAGATCAACGCATCGACATCCGACACGATCAGCTTGATGACGAACTGCGCGACATCGTGCGAGCCTTCGCTTCTCATGCACGCGTCCTTCAGCGATTCCAACGTTGCACGCACGTGGTCGAGTTCGGCGTCATCCCGATGCACGTTGCCGAGCACTTGCGCGAGCTTGTCGAAGAGGGTCTGCAGCGCCGCAGCGCTTTCTTGCAGATGATCGCTTCGTGCCGCTTGCGGGTCACGCGAGACTGCCTTGGCAAGAAAGAGGGTGTCGCTGTGCAATCGCCGCAGAAAGGGCGCGGCCTTGTCGATGGCATCCGCGCGGCGGCTTTGCAGGGGCACGATGATGTGCTCGCGCTCCGCTTCCTCGAGGGCATCGTCGAGCGCTTGCTGCGCCTGAGCGCTCTTCTTTTCGAGCTGCGCCGCTCGGGCTTCATGGTCGTCTGCGTCGTCGGAGAGATGCAAGGCGACTAACTGGCCAAGACACTTCAGCGTGTCGGCCACGCAGCGATGCGCGGTCGTAAGCGAGCGGTTCGGCAAGATAGCCGCGACGATGAACGCGGACGCCGCGCCGATGAGAATCTCCAGCACGCGATGCAGCGGCCGCTGAAACAAGGGCCCGCCGCCTGTCGGAATCAGCACGACAATGACAAGCGTGATGCATGCAAGCCGCAACGCGGGCCGCGCCGCAGCAAGCGCGGCGAGCGGCACGAGTTCGATGGCGAATACGGCAAGCGGCGCGGCGCCATGCTCGATGGCGATGAGCCCAATTACCCCCGCCACCGCGCCGATGCAAGCGCCGACGATCTGATCGCGCGCGGCTCCCAGCGCCTGCGTGAGGCTGGGCTGAGTGACCACGACGAGCGTGGTGATGAGCGCCCAATAACCTTCGGGAAGCGCGATAAGTTTTGCGGCGCCGTAACTAATCGCGCAGCCCAGGAGCGTACGTGCAAGCCGGCGCCCCTCGGGGACGCTGAACATGCCGCGAGGTCCGCGACGGATGAAGGTCAACGCGTTCATGCGGTCCCTGGACGACGATATTTTGTATGCATTATGCCAATGGAGCGCGACTGGTCGATTGATCTCGAGAGAGGATTCGAGCGCGTCAGCCGCCGCTCGCTGCGCTATTTTCGTGGACAGCCCGGTTCCGGCCTGCGCGCTTCGCACGGTAGAGCGCCGCATCCGCGTTGTTCAGCAACTTGAGCGCGTCATCGCTATGGCGCGGATGGGCCGTCGCGCAGCCAATGCTCACGGTAAGGAAGCCTCTCGGCGAACCGCTGTTCGGAATCTCGAGCGCTTCGACCATCATCCGCAGACGTTCAGCAAAGGTCACCGCGCCTTCCTCCGCTGCTGAAGGCAGCACGATCACGAATTCCTCACCGCCGTAGCGCGCGACGATATCGCCCGGTCGCTTGACTGAATGCTGTATGCAATCGGCCACGGCGACGAGCGCATCGTCGCCCATCGCATGACCGTAGGTGTCGTTGTAGAGCTTGAAGTGGTCGACATCGACGAACAATGCGGAAAGCGGCTGATCCGCCCGCCGCGCACGTCGCCATTCCTCGTCGAGACGGCGATCCAACGCACGCCGGTTAGCGAGACCGGTGAGTGAATCGGTCCCTGCGAGCCTTTGCAACTTTTCCTGAGCGATGGCGCGCGAACGCAGCGAGATTGCAAGCAGCCACGACAGAACGATGAAGCCAGCGCCGAACATGAGAGTCAGGCCGCCGATCATCGTGCTGCGTTCGCGCCAGCCTTGAAGTACATCATCTTCCGCAGGCGCGACCGCTGCGATGAGTTGCGTGCCCGGCACATGCGCAAAGGTATAGATGCGGCGCACGCCGTCCAGGGGCGAAGTCGAAATATAAGAGCCGTTGAGTTGATCCGTCATCGACGAAAAGGTAGGCGAGCGAACCACGGTGCTGGAGGCGCCAGCGGGCAAGGGAGGCTTGCGGGCAAGCATCAGGCCGTCTGGCTGCACGATGAAAACGGAGCCCGCTCGGCCGACATTGACGCGCGAGAGTAATGCCTTGAGATAGTCGATATTGAGCGCGATCACCGCCACGCCCGCAAACGAGCCATCCGGTGCGTTAATGCGGCGGCTTAGCGCGAGCGAATATGCGCCGTTGCGCAAGCGCGATTGATACGGCTTTGAAATATAGAGCCCGACGTCGGCTCTTGCTGCGTGCGCCGTGAAATAGTCGCGGTCTTTAAAGCGCAATTCGTTAGGAACGGATGCATCGCGCTCGACTACGATACGTCCTTGCCCGTCCATCACGAATGCGCCGCCTATGTAATTCGTTGCGGTTGCGCCATCGAATAGGACGAGCTTGCGCAAGTCGTCGGACAAGGCCATCACGGCCGGATTTTCCATTCCACTTACGATGGTGCGCAACGAAAGATCGATGGATTCGATATTGCGTGAAATATCGGCAGTGAGCGTCGCAACAACATTGGCGGACGCCTCATGTGCGTTCTGCAACGCCTGCGCACGGCCTTGCCAAAGCGCGGCAAAGGAAAGCACCGCCATGGAAATAGCGATAGCCGTGCCGATTAGGCCGGCAAGCAAGGGAAAGCGCGAGAAGGCATCTGCCACGCGCATCGTGGCGGTGCTATTGCGTCGGACTAGCCGACGCCGGACCACACGGCCCGTTTTGCGCACGACGTCGAATCTCGGGGACATTCATCTCTCCGCGTGAGACACGCTTCGCTCAGGCGACGCCATTAGCACGACGCTGCAAGCGTGAAACTTTCGAAAACCCCACAAAAACAGGGTTCAAATGCGCGCTTGGAGAGCGGCGCGCTCGTCAACAGGATTGTAATCGGAAGAAGAAATTCGCTTAAGCTTTACCGCCGCGCTTAATGACGCGCTTGCGAATCTCTGAATCGAGTATGAGCCTGCCGCGAATTTTGCCCTTCATGCGTTTGACGTAGCGCGGCGCTTCCGTCATGTGTATCACCATCAGTTCGCGTACTTTTTCAGCGTCGCGCGCACGTGCTGCTTCGGTGATGGCCTTGTGAATCTTGACGTTTGCACGGCCGAAACGTTCGTGCTCCGCTTGCGGTGTATCGTTTCGAAATTCGATCAGTTGCCGGATCATCTCGTTGATCAGCTCGCAGCTAAACCGCAAGAACGGATTGGGATTGGCCGCAGCGAGAATGTCGTGGAAATTCACGTCTTCCTGACGTTGCCTGACAATATCCCGGCTCTCGTGCGCGCAAGCGGGTTCGTCGCAACTCGATATATTTTCTTCGAGCGCGGCCAAATCCTCTTCCGTCAAATGCGGCACTGCCCCTGCAGCAAGTTCGGGTTCGAGTAACTGACGCACCGTATAGATGTCGTCGATGCTTACGTCCTTGAAGAACAAATAATTTTGCAAGAGCTGAAGGGTTCTATCTAGCGGCACTTCAACGATGGTGCCGCCGCCCGAAGGACCGGTCGTGACCTTGATAAGCCCTTGCACTTCCAGAGACTTGAGCGCTTCGCGAATCGTGCTCTTGCTAACGGAAAACAACTGCTGCAACTCGACTTCGCGCGGCAGCTTGTCGCCCGGCTTGAGATCTTTTTCCGTAATGAGCCGTTTGATTTCCTCAGCGACGAGGTCTGCGCGCTTGGGCTGCTTGATGGGCTTGGCAAGCGGCTGCCTTGAGACTTCCTGTTGAGTCGGGTCGACTCCGGCCGCCGCGCTGGCGCGCTTAGCACGGTCCATCACCATATCGATGCTCCTTTACACACCCCGGAATATTGCCTTATTGACACCCGAATTTATTGTACCTAGCATCGGATTCGTTCTATTTATCATGATAAATAGGATGAAGCTAAACCGACGCATGAACGTACCACGAAAAAAACGCAAGGTGGCCGCGCAGGTCTTCTTCTCAAGGAGCGTCAATTTTGAATCGCCGAAATATGTTGAAGCTGGCCGCGCTGTCGGCCGTTCCCGGATCGTTTGAGGCGCTCATGTCGCGCAGCGCGCTCGCTCAAGGTTCGCCGATTCAGTTTGCCTGCCCGGTGCCGATGTCCGGACCCTTTGCGGCAAACGGCAAATACGCCGATCTCGGCATGAAGCTCGCGATCGAACAGTATGGCAAGGTGCTCGGTCAGCCGCTCGCATATACCACGCTCGATACCGAAGGCAAGCCCGCGACCGCGGTGCGTCGCGTTCAGGAAATAGCCCAACAGAAAAACGCGCGCTATTTTGCAGGCGGCATTCTTTCGTCCGAAGCGCTTGCAATGGGTAAGGAAGTGGAGAAGGCCGGCGGCGTTTTCATCACTACGGCGGGCGCCGACGAGCTCACGGGGAAAGACTGCAATAGCGCGACGTTTCGGTGGTCGGTGCCGACCTTCGGCGCGATAGAGCAGACGGTTCGACCGCTCATTCAGACGTTCCCCAAGGCCAAGCGTTGGTACACCATCACGCCGCAATACGTCTTTGGCGATGGTCTTTTATCCGCTGCTAAAGCCATCTTCAAGGAAAAGGGCATCGAGCATGTGGGCAACAGCTATCACTCGCTAAACGAAAAAGAATTCAGCGGATATCTGACCAACGCTGTCGCGGCCAAGCCGGACGTCCTGCTTATTCTGAACTTTGGCTCACAGTCGTCGGATACGTTGCGACAAGCCGTGAGCTTCGGCATGAAGAACAACTGCACGATTCTCATGGCCTGGGCGTCCGGTCTGGAGCAGTTCGAAGCGCTCGGTCCGGACATCTGCGAAGGGGTGTATTTCGGCGCGCAGTACTGGCACGCAATTGATTCCCCGCTCAATCAGGATCTCGTCAAGCGCGCCAATGCGGCCTTCAAGGCGAATCCGAACTACAGTCTTGCGGGATCGTATATCTGTACCAAGATTTTGCTGGACGGCATCGTCAAGGCAGGTACGGCAGACCCCAAGAAAGTCATCGCGACGCTGGAAGGAATGAAGTATTCAGGTCTGACGGGCCCTGAGGAAATCCGCGCAGGCGACCATCAGGTGCTCAAGAATTATTATTTGCTCAAGGGTAAGCCCAAGAGCAAGATGAAAGACAAGGACGACTACGCCGATATCGTCAGTTCAGGACAATCGTTCCTTCCGCTCGACAAGACGCAATGCAAGATGGCTTGACAATGCTTAGGCACAAGCTGGAAGCGAATGCGCTTGAAGCGCGTTCGCGCCGTTTCTCTTTTGAGCCAAGGCCATGAACGTTTATCTGTTGCAGGTCGTGAACGGCATCGGCGTGGGGATGCTGTATTTTCTGCTTGCGGTCGGCTTGTCGATCGTATTCGGGCTCCTGCGCTTCGTGAATTTCGCGCACGGCGCGTTCTACCTTCTTGGTGCGTATTTCTGTTATCAGGCGATGCAGTGGTCAATGAGCTTCTGGATGGCGCTCATCGTCGTGCCGGTTGTAGTAGGCGTGCTTGCGTGGATAGTAGAAAAGATCGTACTGCGGCACGTCTATGCGCAGCAGCACGAGTTTCATATTCTCGCGACAGTGGGCCTCGCACTCGTGCTGCAGGAGTGCGCAATCATCCTATGGGGACCGCTCGGCGACAACGTAGCGGTGCCGGATGTGCTGAATGGCGTCGTGATCTGGGGCAGCTTCGTCTATCCGAAATACCGCCTGTTCGTGATCGGATTCACGGCTGTGCTCGCGGCCATTCTCTGGTGGGTACTCGAAGGCACGCGGCTCGGTAGCGCCGTTCGCGCGGGCAGTGAATCCAGCGAGATGGTGTCCTTGCTCGGTATCAATGTGACGCGCGTCTTCAGTCTCGTGTTCGCGCTCGGCGCGGGCACGGCAGCGCTTGCAGGCGTCCTTGCCGCACCCATACGCGGCGTCGATCCATTCATGGGTATCGAAGCTTTGGGCGTGGCCTTCGTGGTCGTCGTGGTGGGCGGCATGGGTAATTTCCTTGGCGCGCTTGTTGGCGGCTTGTTGGTCGGTATTGTTCAAAGCGTGATGAGCACGTTATGGCCCGAAGGCGCGCGGCTCATGATCTATGTCGCGATGGCCGCTGTCCTATTGCTGCGTCCGAATGGATTGCTCGGGAGGGCAGTGTGATTTCCAGACAGGATTCGAACGCGCTGGACGTCGACGCGCCGCAAAGCTCGTCGCCCCGGCAAGCGCTTCATCGCTATCGCTTCTTGCTCCTTGCCTTATTGGTCGTTTGCATATTGCCCATGACGATACGTTCGGGTTCGCTTGCGACCGAAGTACTTGTCTACGCGCTTGCGGCCTTGGGGTGCAATCTGCTCCTGGGACACACAGGGTTGCTCTCTTTTGGACAAGGCATTTTCTTTGGACTAGGCAGCTATAGCGCGGGTCTCATCCTGACGAAATTCGGTCTACAGGCTCCCGTCGCCTTATTAGGGGCGGTGCTTGCCGGAGCGGTTGCCGCAGCCATCGTCGGATGGTTTTCCATCCGTCAGCGCGGTGCCTATTTCGTGATGTTGACGCTCGCATTCGGCCAGATGTTTTACTTTCTCGCCTACACGACGCCCGATCTAACTGGCGGTGACAACGGTCTTCTCGATATCCCCCGTCCCGCTTTGTCCATCTTCGGCAAGACGCTCTTTTCGATAACCTCACCCTGGCAGTATTACGCGTTCGTGGCGGTGCTTTTCTTGCTCGCATTCTGGCTGATGATGCGTGTCTCGCATTCGATATTCGGTCGCACATTGCGGGCTATTCGCGACAACGAAGCCCGAGCGGCCGCGGTTGGGTACGACGTCAGGCGCTTCAAGCTCGCGGCCTTTGTCATCTCCGGTGCGGTCACGGGTTTGGCGGGCGCGCTGCACGCCATGATGACCGGTATCGCGCCGCTGTCTAACATCGACTATCACACGAGCGAGATGATTCTCGTGATGACGGTGATCGGCGGTACGGGCAATCTGTTCTCATCGGTTCTCGGTGCGGCCTTCTATGTGCTGTTCGCTGATTGGTTGAGCACGCTTTGGCCGCGCTGGCTGCTCCTGCTTGGGCTCGTGTTGATCGCTGTAAGTCTTTTCATGCAGCGTGGCTTGTGGGGCCTTGGCGAACGCGTCTGGCGCGCCGTCAGGCGCAATCAGGGAGAGGCAACATGAGCACGGCCCTTCTCGAAGCAAGGAATGTCGTCAAGCGTTATGGGAAATTCGCCGCCTTGACCGAGGTGAACTTGCGTATAGCGAGCCATACGGTCCATTCGGTCATCGGTCCGAATGGCGCGGGCAAGACAACGCTATTCCACGTGCTCACGGGCACCGTGCCCATCACGGCAGGCAATATCATGTTCGACGGACACGATGTCACACATGAGCCCGATCATCGGCGCGTGAAGCGTGGCATCGCGCGATCGTTCCAGGTAACGAGTCTCTTCGCCAATCTGACCGTGCGCGAAAATCTTCGCCTCGCGGCTCAAGGCGTGGACGCAAAGCGCGCGCTCAATGCGTGGACGCCGCCGCGTGGTGCGCTTGAGCATCGCGAGACAGTGGATGCCGTGCTTGAGCGCCTTTCTTTGCAACGTTTCGCGTCGACGTTCGCAAGCGCGCTTTCGCATAGTCAGCAGCGGCGTCTTGAAGTAGGCATGGCGCTCGCGGCTCGTCCTAAGGCAATTTTCCTCGATGAGCCGACTTCCGGGATGGGAATCGACGATCTCGACGACATGAAGCAACTGATCCGCAGTTTGCGCGACGACTATACCGTCGTTCTCATCGAGCACAACATGGATATCGTGATGGATATCTCCGACACGATCACGGTCATGCAGCAGGGGCGTGTCCTGGTCGAAGGCAAGCCTGCCGATATTCGCGGCGACGAGCGCGTGCGTACCGCATATCTCGGCAACATGATTACCGGAGGCCGTGCCTGATGCTCGAAGCACAGAATATCCACGGATACTATGGGAAAAGTCACGTCTTGCAAGGCGTGACGCTTAGTGTTCGGGACGGCGAGACTGTCACTTTGCTTGGCCGCAATGGCGCGGGAAAGTCGACGACGTTAAAGAGTATTGCCGGCGTCGTAACCCCGCAACAGGGCAGTGTGAAGTTCAAAGGCATTGAAGTAGCGAAAATGCAGCCGCACAAGATTGCCGCGCGCGGGATATGTTTTGTTCCGGAGCATCGCGGTATCTTCAAGCTGCTTTCAGTGGAAGAGAATCTTCGTCTTGGCGCCCGTAAGCAATCGCCTTGGCAGTTGACGGACATCTATCGCATCTTTCCTCGTCTGAAGGAACGCCGCACCAATGGCGGTGGTCAACTGTCGGGTGGTGAGCAGCAGATGCTGGCGATCGGCCGTGCGCTCATGAATCATCCGCGGCTTCTGATGCTCGATGAACCCGTCGAAGGCCTTGCCCCCGTGATCGTCGAAGAAATCGTGGCGCAACTCAAGCTGATTCGGGAAGCGGGCGTGGCAATCCTGCTGGTCGAACAGAATCTCGAGGTCTGTACTCAGCTTGCGGATCGACATTACATCATCGAGCAAGGCCGTATCGTGTACGAAGCCAGCAACGACGTCTTCATTGCCGACGACTCCGTCAAAGACCGCTATCTAGGTGTCGGCGTCGTTTGAGTTCATCGAAGGCTGACAATTTTCATCTGCAACTATCGAAGGAATTCCGATGCAAGTGCTCGATCTGCCAGCGCATGCTGGCTTGCGCGTCGACGGCGCGCGACTTTGGAACAGCCTGATGGAACTCGCGCGCATCGGCGCGACGCATAAAGGTGGCGTGTGTCGCCTGGCGCTAACCGAACTCGACAAGAAAGGGCGCGATCTTTTCGTCGCTTGGGCGAAGGGAGTTGGATGTACGGTGCGCATCGATGCAATCGGCAACATCTTCGCGCGTCGTGCGGGCTTGCGTGACGACCTGCCTCCCGTTATGACCGGCAGTCATATCGACACACAACCGACAGGCGGAAAGTTCGATGGCAACTATGGCGTACTCGCCGGCCTCGAAGTCCTGCGCACCCTGAACGACAACGATGTACGCACTGTCGCGCCGCTCGAAGTCGCGGTCTGGACCAATGAGGAAGGGTCGCGCTTCGTTCCAGTCATGATGGGCTCAGGCGTCTTTGCTGGCGCGTTCACGCTCGATTACGCGCTGATGCAAAAGGATCGCGAAGGCATCTCCGTGCGCGATGCGCTCGCGTCGATCGGTTATGAGGGTGAACACGTCGCGGCGCATCGCGTCGGTGCTTATTTCGAAGCGCATATCGAGCAAGGGCCAGTGCTCGAAGCGAATGACAAAGTAATTGGCGTGGTGCAGGGAGCGCTCGGTCAACGATGGTACGACGTGACCATTGAGGGGATGGAGGCGCATGCAGGACCTACGCCGATGGAACTGCGCCGTGACGCGTTGCTCGTGGCAGCCGATCTTATCCGCGAGGTCAATCGCATTGCGATCTCGCATGCTCCGCATGGACGCGGTACGGTCGGTTGGGTGGACGTGCATCCGAATTCGCGCAATGTGATCCCGGGCCGTGTGAAGCTAACCGTCGACTTCCGCGCTGCCGACGACGCCACGCTCGATGAGATGGATGCCGCCCTGCGTGACATGTGCGCCAAGTCGTCGTTGCCTGTGGCAGTAGACGAAGTGGTCTACTTTGCACCGCAACCGTTCGATGCATCGCTGGTCGATTCGGTGCGTGACAGCGCCAATGCACTAGCTTATACGTCGATGGATGCGGTAAGCGGCGCAGGTCACGATGCGGTGTACCTTGCGCGCGTCGCGCCCGCTGCCATGATCTTCGTGCCTTGCAAGGATGGCATCAGCCACAATGAAATAGAGGATGCGCAGGCCGATCATCTCGAAGCAGGCTGTAACGTGCTGCTTCAAGTCATGCTGCGTGCCGCAAATGCACCGGCTCAAGAAGGAGCGCAAGCATGAAAATTCTGATCGCCCGGATGAATCATGAGACCAATACTTTCTCGCCTGTGGCGACACCGCTCGAAGCATTCGGTCGCGACGGCCCTTGCTATAACGAAGCCGCATATCAGGAAAACGCGGGTATGCGCACCGCGATGTCTGCTTTCATCGACGCCGCCGAACGCCTAAAGGCGGAGATCGTCACGCCTATCTCCGCATCGGCGAATCCTAGCGGCCCGGTCGCCGCAGCAGCTTACGACGCGATATGCGCATCTATCGTCCAAGCCGCGCAAGGATGCGACGCAGTGATGCTCGACCTGCACGGCGCCATGGTTGCGGAAAATTCGCCGGACGGCGAAGGCGATTTGCTCGAACGCGTACGCAAGGCGGTGCCGCACGCGCCCATTGCGGTCTCGCTCGATCTGCACGCGAACGTCACGCAGAAGATCATCGACAATGCAAATGTGATCGTGAGTTTCAAGACCTATCCGCACGTGGATATGTATGAAAGCGGCGAGCACGCGGCCCGCCTGCTTTTCAATCTCATCGATGAAAAGGTGACCCCTGTCATCGCGTGGGCCCAACCGCCGCTCCTCACGCATACGTTGAGAAGCGCGACGGCAAGCGGTGCGATGAAGCGCGCCATCGAAGCGGCACGCGCAGCGGAGGGAGAGGAAGGAGTGCTCGCAGTCTCGGTGCTGTCGGGCTTTTCTCTCGCGGATATCGCGTCGCCTTGCATTAGCGTAGTCGTGGTTACAAATGGCGACATCGACAAAGCGCAAAAAGTCGCGAACCAGATCGCGCAGCAGATCTGGAATGAACGCGAGGCCTTCGTTTATCGCAGCGCACCGCTTGCAGCATCTATCGCGGAAGGCGTGAAGCTGGCGCAAGAAGCCGACAAGCCCGTCTTGCTGCTCGATCACGGCGACAATTGCATGTCGGGCGGCACGTGCGACACCACCGACGCATTCGAAGAAGCCCTTGTACAAGGGCTCGATGGCATCGTCGTCGGCCCGCTATGCGACCCGCAAGCAGTGGCAACCTTATTCGATGCTGGCATCGGCGCGACGGTCACAGTCGGCATAGGCAACAAGCTCCCGAGCGTCGCATCGCGCGGCAAGCCTCCGCTCGAGGTGACAGGCGTGGTGCGTGCCCTGACGAATGGCGAGTACATCATCAGCGGTCCGACTTATACCGGCCAACGCGCTTATATGGGCCGCGCCGCCGTCATCGAGACACCGGCCGCGCGGATTCTTGTCACCGAACGCACGCATGAGCCTTGGGATCTCGGTGTATTCGAGAGCGTCGGTATCGATCCACGCGGCGCGCGCTTTCTTATCCTCAAGTCGCGCATGTATTGCCGGCCGGTGTTCGTGCCGATTGCCGGTGGTCTGGTGGAGTGCGACAGCCGGGGCGTCACGAGCTCGGACTATGAGCTCTTCTCGTTCAGCAATCTCAAGCGGCCGGTTTATCCATTGGATTCGAACGCGACGTTCGACGCTTGAGCGTCATTTCACGAGATTGAGCCGCTTGGTGACGATGGTTCCCGTCTTGCGATCGATGAGCCAGACGGCGTCGACGCGACCATGCAGCGTGGATGTCCTACGCGTGATGTCGGTCGGCTCTTCATCCGTGGGGTCGTTATGTTCGACGCGGTCGATGAGATATGGCGGCTCTAGCGTGCAGATCAGCAGAATCGCAAAGTCGCCGTCGCCGTGCGTCTTATCGAAATCGGCCAGGATTGCACCGCCGCGCACGTTCGTTCTTGCGCGGCCTTCAACGCCAAGCTGTATCACGTCGAAAGTCTGGACGAAGCCCTTGGCCTTGGCCTCGGGCGCCACGACCAGTTTGCGACCGCTCTGGCCCTTCACCGTCTCCTTGAGCAGGATGGCGTCCGGTTGCGTGGGCGCGGCAAGGGAGACGTTCACACTAAGCAGCTTCTTTTTCGTCTGATATCGGACGCCGTAAGACGCTGGAATAACGAATGCAAAAGTGGGATCGGCTTGCGCATTTGCCTGTGCTTGCGCCGCTGTCTGCGTCGCGGATGCGGATTGCGTGGACTTGCGCAAGCGTTGCAGCGGACGGTCCAGAAAGCCGCGCAGGCGGCTAGTAATGGAAGGCGGCTGGCTGGGCGACGGCTTGCCGCTAAGCGCGTCTCTGACGTGTTGAGGATCGTCGCCGGTGAAGTCGGCAGGGAGCGCGTCCGCCGACAAAATGCCCGCACCGCTCGCAACGCCTGCATCGGCCGAAGCACTCCACGCGCAAGGTACATGCAAAATAATGGATACACTTAGCAGCATGCCAGCCGCGCCGATAGCCGTCTTACTCTTTCTCTTCGATAAAAGCACTTCGCTTCCTCTGGCGCACGCGCTGAGTCTGATGAAGCGGCTATCTTAAAATAAAAGCCGCGCAGCTTCACATTCGCGCGGCCGCCGCATGCTCCCGCTCGCTCTTCGCCTTGCGGCTCAACATCAGCGTGATGACCGCCGACATGGCGAGCGTCGCGCCCACGACGTACAGGCCCGCGGCATAGCTACCGGTTGTATTCTTTAGCCAGCCGATGGCGAACGGTCCCACGAAGCCACCCAGGTTGCCGATGGAGTTGATCATCGCAATGCCTGCCGCCGCGCCTGCACCGGAGAGGAACATGCTCGGCATGGCCCAGAGCGGAGCCTTGGCGGCGCTGATGCCCACGTTGACCACGATGAGCGCGAGTACGATAAAGAGCGCCGTCGTCGCCTGACCTGCAAAGAAGAAGCCGACGCAAGCCAGCGCACATGGAATGACCACGTGCCACGTGCGTTCCTGCGTGCGGTCCGAATGCCGGGCCCACAGGATCATCGCGATGACGGCGATCACGCTCGGAATGCCGTTGATGAGCCCCGTCTCCAGCGCGCTGAAACCGTACTGACGGATGATGAGCGGCGCCCACAACCCGAGCGTATAAAGACCCGCCGACGTGCCGAAATAGATGAGCGCTAGCGCCAGCACACGCGGATCGCGTAATGCATTCAAAGCGCCTTCCGTATGCCCCGCATTCGCTTGCTTCGCGTCGGCTTCGCTTTTCAGCCTTGCAATGAGCCATTCGCGCTCTTCGCTCGCGAGCCAATGTGCCTGGGCGGGCGTGTCGGTCAGATATTTGAGGACGACGAAGCCGAGCACGATAGCCGGAATCGCTTCGATGATGTAGAGCAACTGCCAGTCTGCGAGCCCGAAGATCGGCGGCATCTGCATGATCGCGCCAGACAACGGCGAGCCGATGGCGGTCGAGATCGGCGCGGCTGCCATGAACCATGCGGCGGCCACGGCGCGCTGCTTGGCCGGAAACCAGAGGCTGAGATAAAGAATCACGCCGGGGAAGAATCCGGCCTCCGCGACGCCGAGCAGGAAGCGCAGGACGTAGAAGCTCGTCGGACCTGCCACGAATGCGGATGCAACGGAGACGATGCCCCACGTGACCATCACGCGTGCAATCCAGATGCGCGCGCCGACTTTATGCAAAATTAGATTTGACGGAACTTCGAACAGAAAGTAGCCGATGAAAAACAATCCGCCGCCCAGTCCGAAGGCGGTGGGCGAGAGGCCGATGGCCTTGTTCATCGTCATGGCGGCAAAACCGACGTTGACGCGGTCGAGAAAGCTGATGAAGTAAAGCAGCATCACGAACGGAATGATGCGCAATGCCAGCTTGCGATTGACGCGGGCTTCCACGCCGGACTCGGATGGGGTATGCATGTGTCTCCTCCTTGGGAGGCGAGCGGTGCTCTTCTAAGGAACGGTGCGGAAAGACTCAGGCGTTAGGCGCGAGCGTCCTGTTGCCGCGATGTGCGTTGCATCGCGGTCAAGCGCCCCGGCACGCGGCCGGGGTCCATCGCATACAAAATGCGGATTCAGACGGCTGCGGCTTCCACGCGTTCGACAAACGCGCACACGGCAGCCGTCACTTGCGCTGTCGTCGCCTTGCCGCCGAGATCGCCGGTATGCAGCGATTCATCGGCTGTCACGGCTTCGACGGCATCCATCACACGCTTGGCGGCTTCCGTTTCGCCCAGATGTTCGAGCAACATGACGAGCGACCAGAACGTGCCGATCGGGTTGGCAAGCCCCTTGCCCATGATGTCGAAAGCGGAACCGTGGATCGGCTCGAACATCGACGGATAACGGCGTTCTGGGTCGATGTTGCCGGTCGGCGCAATGCCGAGGCTGCCCGCGAGCGCGGCGGCCAGGTCGCTCAGGATGTCGGCATGCAGATTGGTCGCGACGATCGTATCGAGCGTGGCGGGACGGTTGACCATGCGCGCGGTGGCGGCATCGACCAGTTCCTTGTCCCACTTCACGTCCGGGAATTCTTTTGAAATCTGCAGCGCGATTTCGTCCCACATCACCATGGCATGGCGCTGCGCATTGCTCTTGGTGATGACCGTAAGCAGTTTGCGCGGACGCGACTGCGCGAGTTTGAATGCAAAACGCATAATGCGTTCGACACCGGCACGCGTGAGGATGGAGACGTCGGTTGCCGCCTCGATCGGATGACCCTGATGCACGCGGCCACCCACACCCGCATATTCGCCCTCGGAATTCTCGCGCACGATCACCCAATTGAGGTCCTCGGGCTTGCAACGCTTGAGCGGCCCGTCGATGCCGGGAAGAATGCGCGTCGGGCGCACGTTGGCGTATTGATCGAAGCCCTGGCAGATCTTCAGGCGCAGGCCCCACAGCGTGATGTGATCGGGCACGCCGGGGTCGCCTGCCGAACCGAAGAGAATTGCGTCCTTGTCGCGGATGGCATCGAGGCCATCGGCGGGCATCATCGAACCGTGCTGACGGTAATAGTCCGCGCCCCAGTCGAAGCTCTCGAATTCGAATGCAAAATTACGCGACGTCTTGGCAAGCGCTTCGAGCACTTGCTGGCCAGCGGGGATGACTTCCTTGCCGATGCCGTCGCCGGGGATGGTTGCGATGCGATAAGTTTTCATGTCTCCGTTCCTCGATGTGGGTGTGTGAGCTCACTCTACCCAACTTAAGGATAAGAAACCGGTGCTAAACTCAAAGCATCTTTAACTTTGATTCAAAAGTGAGGGCGCATGGCCGAGACCGTTCAGCCGGCCGATCTGAGCTTTTTCTCGACGCTCGCGACATCGGGCAGCCTGAGCGCAGCGGCGCGGGAGCTGGGTCTCACGGCAGCGGCAGTAAGCAAGCGCCTGACACAAATGGAGGCGCGGGCAGGCGTGCCACTCGTCAATCGCACGACGCGCCGCATGATGCTCACGCCCGAGGGCGAGCTTTATCTGGAGCGCGCGCGGCGCATTCTCGACGAAATCGACGAACTTGCGGAGCTGCTTGGCAGCGCGAAGAAGAGTCCAAAAGGCCTGCTTCGCGTGAATGCGACGCTCGGCTTCGGGCGCAGTCATGTGGCGCCCGCCATTTCTCGATTCGTTGCGCGGCACCGCCAAGTGTCGGTGCAATTGCAGTTGTCGGTCGCGCCGCCGCCGCTCACGGACGACACGTTCGACGTTTGCATTCGCTTCGGCGAGCCACCGGATACGCGTGTAGTCGCGCGGCGTCTCGCGTCGAATCGTCGGCTGCTATGCGCGGCGCCGGGCTATATCGCCACGCACGGTTTGCCTGCGACGCCGCACGATCTCACGCGGCATAACTGCATCGGCATCCGGCAGGGCGACGAAGCGTACGGCGTTTGGCGGCTGACGAGCGGGCGGGGTGCTGCGCAGAAGACGGAGGCGGTGCGCATCAAGGGCAATCTCACGACCAACGATGGTGAAATCGCCGTCAAATGGGCGCTCGAAGGACACGGCATTCTGATGCGAGCTGAATGGGATATTGCAGACTATCTGGCGGATGGCCGGCTCGTCGCCGTACTGCCCGATTACGAGACGCCCAATGCGGACATCTACGCCGTGTACTCCGGACGGCATCAGATGTCCGCGCGCATAAGGGCTTTCGTCGATTTCATTGCGCTCGATCTCAAGCATGCGCGCGGCACTTGAATTTCCGACTATCGTTAAAGACATGGCATTTTGTAGTCGGCATACCGCATGCAAAATTCCGTCGACCCAGTAAAGGCAATGAAAGCGGGCGGCCTGCGGGCGCTATACTGGTTGCCTGTCCATTGCATGACGACCCACGACCGGATAGCCGTCCTCAAGCGGCTCCAAGGTCACCCGCGGCGCGACTCCAGATAAATTGGCTGAACACGATTTAGACAAACTCAAGATCGACCGCAGTTCCGCTGCCGTCGTCCCGCGACGCAGGCGTCCGTGGCTTCGCTATGTGCTCGTCGCAGCGATCATTCTCGTACTCGTGGGCATCGGCTTGCGTTTTGCCGGGCCGCAAACGGTAGAGACCGCTACGGTCACGTCGGTTTATCCATCGCAAAGCTATACGCTTCTCAACGCGACCGGCTACGTCGTGCCGCAACGCAAGGCGGCGGTCGCATCGAAGGGACAGGGCCGCGTGGAATGGCTTGGTGTACTCGAAGGTACGCCTGTAAAGGAAGGCCAGGTGATTGCGCGGCTCGAACGCGATGATGTGTCCGCTTCGCTTGCACAAGCCGAGGCGCAAGTTAAAGTTGCTCAAGCCAACCTCGAGTTGCAACGCGCCGAGTTGAGGGACGCAGAGATCAGTCTCAAGCGCTCGGATATCCTCGCTCCCCAAGGCGCGATTCCCGCGTCTCAGCACGACAGCGACCGCGCCCGCTTCGACAAGGCCAAGGCAGCCGTGAATAGCGACGCAGCCACGATCGTGTCGGCGCAAGCCAATGCGCTCGCGGCGCGCGTAGCCGTCGACCAGACCATCATTCGTGCGCCTTTCGATGGCGTTGTGCTCGAAAAGCATGCGAACGTGGGCGATAACATCACGCCGTTCTCGTCGGCATCGGACAGCAAGGGTGCGGTCGTGACGATTGCGGACATGAAGACGCTCGAAGTCGAGGCGGATGTCGCGGAGTCGAACATCGGCAAGATCATGGTCGATCAACCATGCGAAATGCAGCTCGACGCGCTGCCCGATGTTCGCTTCTCGGGACGTGTATCGCGCATCGTGCCAACGGTCGATCGCTCGAAGGCCACGGTCCTCGTGAAAGTGCGCTTCGTCGAACACGATCCACGCGTGCTGCCCGACATGAGCGCGAAGGTCGCGTTCCTTTCGAAGCCCGTACCGCCCGAACAGAAGAAGGCGCTGGTGGCCGTTCAGCCCGCAGCAGTGGTCACGCGCGATGGCAAGCAGGTCGTGTTCATCGTCGAGAACGACAAGGCGCTTCAGAGGCCCGTGACAACGGGCGAACATATCGGCGACCTGCTCGCGGTGCAAGGCGTCAAGCCAGGCGATACGCTGGTACTCGCGCCAAACGACAAGATCAAAGACGGCACCAGCGTTACGCTGGCGAAGAAGTAACGTGAGCACCGCACCTCTGGTCCAGATCAGTCACGTCGTGAAGTCATACCGGCGCGGCGTGCAGACGGTGCCCGTGCTGACCGACATCTCGTTGTCCATCGCCGAAGGGGACTTCGTCGCGTTGATGGGACCGTCCGGCTCGGGCAAGAGCACGTTGCTCAATCTGATCGCGGGCATCGACCGGCCGGACAGCGGCGAGCTTCTTGTCGGCGGGCTCGATATCACGCGTTTGCCGGAGTCCGCGCTTGCCGACTGGCGCGCGGCTCACGTCGGCTTCATCTTCCAGTTCTATAACCTGATGCCGGTGCTCACCGCATTCGAGAACGTCGAATTGCCGCTGATGCTCACGCGCCTCTCGCGCGCCGAACGGCGTGAACGTGTCGCGATGGTGCTGGACATGGTCAACATGAGCGAGCGCACGACTCACTATCCGTCGGAGCTATCCGGCGGCCAGCAGCAGCGCGTGGCGATTGCACGCGCCTTGATTACCGACCCGAAGCTGATCGTCGCCGATGAACCCACGGGCGATCTCGACCGCACCTCTGCGGCCGAAGTCCTGACGATGCTGCAACGCCTGAATGAACGCGTTGGCAAGACCATCATCATGGTCACGCACGACGCGCATGCCGCCAATGCCGCGAAGGCGCTGGTGCATCTTGAGAAGGGCGAGTTGATCGACGGCGCGGTGCGCTGAATCATGTTCGTCTTCAAGCTCATTCTGCGCAATGCCACGCGTCACAAGCTCCGCACGGCGCTGACCGTGCTGGGCCTCACGATTGCGGTGCTTGCATACGGCCTGCTGCATACGGTCGTTGATGCATGGTACGCGGGCGCGGCTGCGGCATCCAACGCGCGCCTGGTCACTCGCAATGCAATCTCGCTGGTGTTTCCGCTGCCTCTTGCATACGAGAATCGCATTCGCGGCGTGGATGGTGTGACGCTGGTTGCACGCTCGAACTGGTTCGGCGGCATCTATCGCGACCCCAAGAATTTTTTCGCGCAATTCGCGGTATCGGACAACTATCTGGATCTCTATCCCGAGTACATCGTCACGCCGCAAGCGCGCTCCGATTACCAGCGCGATCGCAAGGGCGTGCTCATCGGGCGACAGCTTGCGACGCAATACGGCTTCAAAGTGGGCGACGTCATTCCTCTCAAGGGGACGATCTATCCAGGAACGTGGGACTTCGTGGTGCGCGGCATCATGGAAGGGCGCGACGAATCGACCATCACGCGGCAACTCATCTTTCACTGGGAGTATCTCAACGAGACGATTCGCAAAACCACCAAGCGTCAAGTGGATCAGGTCGGCGTGTATGTCGTGGGCATCGGAAATCCGGATCAGGCGGCCACCGTATCGCGCAATGTCGATAACGTCTTCAAGAACTCGCTTGCGGAGACGCTTACCGAAACCGAGCAAGCGTTTCAGCTGGGCTTCGTCGCGATGTCTAATCAGATCATTGCGGCCATACGTGTCGTCTCTTACGTGGTGATTCTCATCATCATGGCCGTGATGGCCAATGCAATGGCCATGAGCGCACGCGAACGCACCGTCGAATACGCCACGCTCAAGGCGCTTGGATTCGGACCCACGTTTCTTAGCGTGCTCGTCTTCGGCGAGTCGCTGGCGATATGCACGATGGGCGGTGCAATCGGCATACTCGCGACACCGCCGGTCGCCGATTTCTTCAAAAATGCGACAGGCGGCGTGTTTCCGGTCTTTCGCGTCTCGCACGAAACGATGATGCTGCAAGCTGCCTGCGCGTTCGTCATCGCGCTGGCGGCGGCGATCGTACCGGCGGTGCAGGCGAGCCGCGTGAGGATCGTCGAAGGCTTGCGAGCGATCGGATAAGGCGAGCATATGGCCATTCCCGTTTCATACATCGCGCGCAACCTATGGGCTCGCCGTCTCACGACGATGTTGACCGCAGGCGGTCTCGCGCTCGTCGTCTTCGTGTTCTCGACCGTGCTCATGCTCGATGCGGGACTCAGGAAAACGCTCGTGTCCACGGGCGAACGCGATAACGTCGTGGTCATTCGCAAAGGCGCGGAAACGGAGATTCAAAGCTCGATCGACCGCAGTCAGGCGAACGTGATGGAGATGCATCCGTCTGTCGCGATGAATGGCGAGGGTGAGCCCTTCGCATCCAAAGAGACCGTGGTGCTCATCTCGCTCTATAAGCTCGGTTCGAATACGCCAGCGAATGTGGTGATACGCGGCGTATCGCCGACTGGCGTCGAACTGCGGCCGCAAGTGAGGCTTACGGCGGGGCGCATGTTCAGTCACGGGTCATCGGAGATTATCGTCGGCAGCAGTATCGCCAAGGGTTTTGCGGGCACGCGCATTGGCGATCATCTGCGCTTCGCTCAACGCGATTGGACCGTGGTGGGCCATTTCGATGCAGGCGGCAGCGGCTTCGATTCGGAGATATGGGGCGATGTCGATCAACTCATGCAGTCGTTTCGCCGCACGAGTTATTCGTCGATGGTCGTGAGGCTTGCCCGCAGCGATGCCTTCGACCGCTTTCGGGCGGAAATCGACGTCGATCCTCGTCTTGCCGATGAAGCCAAGCGCGAGCAAGTGTTCTACGGCGATCAGTCGAAGGCGCTATCCACGTTCATCAATATTCTCGGCATCACGCTTTCGATTATCTTTTCGATAGCAGCGATGATCGGCGCGATGATCACCATGTATGCCTCGGTCGCGAACCGGGTCGCGGAGATTGGAACGCTTCGCGCGTTAGGTTTCAAGCGCTTCGATGTGTTGATTGCGTTTCTGCTCGAAGCGCTGCTTTTGGGACTTGCCGGTGGACTCGTCGGCCTCGGCTGCGCGGCACTCATGCAGTTCGCTTCGTTTTCGACGACCAATTTTCAGACGTTCGCGGACCTATCGTTCCGGTTCGTGCTCACGCCATCGGTCGTTATTCAAACGGTTTTATTCTCGATGATCATGGGGTTCGTCGGTGGCTTTCTGCCTGCCGTACGTGCTGCGAGGCTGAGTATCGTAGATGCGTTGCGAGCCCGATAATCGCGAGACTGCTCAACCGCGATACACCGCACCTTTCGATCCATTGACCGCGAACACATCGCCTTCGGGCGCCGCGCGAACATGTGCGCTTCGCGCAACGAGTGGCACGCGACGCGGCACGCCGGGCGCAAGGTGGAACCAGTCGATGCTCGCGTAATAGTCCGGATCGACCACGTGCACCCATCGTGCAAGCTGTGTCGTTGCAACGTCGAGGAACCAGCCTTTGTCATCCTGACCGATGGTCGCGTTCAACCCGACATCACGTCGCTCGCCAATGGAAGGATCGGGAAAATGGAAAGCTTCTGACAATACCGCGCCGGTATCCTGATCGCGCAGAAGCACATGCGTGATATCGTGCGCGCGAGGACCGAAGCGATATGCATAGGTGATGTCGAAGAACGCGCCCAGCAGCGAAGCCGATTTGACGCGCTGCACGCTGCGCGGAGATAGCACGACATCGCTCGCGCCGCCTGCGACCTTCACCGCGCCATCGCGCAAGCACGACAGTTCGACGCGTGCGCGTATCTCGCGAGCCGTCTCGTTGACGAGATGCACATCGAGGCCGTCGAGGCCTTCATCGGTAATCAGCGCCTGAATAGGTTGAAGCACGCGCGCAAGCCCATGCAGCGCGCTTTTGGGCTTGTGACGCGCATCGATCACACCCCAGCCCGCGCCCGGACGCAGATCCAGCAGATTCCATACGATGCCGCCCGCGCAGGTCGAACCTTCGCGACGCCATTCGGAAAACACAGCGCCGATCACATCGGCGACGACGGCGCGAGACAGTTCGAGATAGCGCTCGGGGTCTTCATAACGCAGACGCGCCACGTCGACCCGATACAGTTCGCGCAGATAGTGCTCGCGCACATCGTCGAAGTCCCATGCGGAACCGGGATCGCGCGGCACGCTTGTCTTCCAGCGTGGCTCATGCGCGCGCGCCGCATTCGGTACAGAACGCAGCGTGACATCGTCGGGGACATTCGCGAACGCAAGGCATTCGGAAGCGAAACGTACTTGCGCACGACGCGCGTCGTCGAAGGGGCGCTGATATGCGCCGACGCCGTAGTAATGCGTGATGCCGCCGCGCGTGCCGAAGGGCATCGAGACGCTGTCGCCGGGCGCGGCGCTCGGTGAGTTCACGACATACGCCACATCGGCGCGATGCTTGGCGATGACTTCCGGAAGCAGTTGCGTGAAAAGGCCTTGTTGATAGGCATGGAATGGCAGACCCAGCATGGCCGCTTGCTGATGCACTTCGCTGCCGCCGCATAGCACTGCAAGCGATGCAAAACGCCGCGTGCGCGCAAGAAACTGTTCTGCTTCGAGTTGCACGCTTCGGTTGAATGCCTCGTCCGAGGGATAGTCGAAGTTGGCAAACGCAAAGTCTTGCCAGATCAGAATGCCGAATTCGTCCGCGAGTTCGTAAAAGGTATCGGATTCATAAAGCGTGATGCCGCTCACGCGAATGATGTTGAGCCCCGCATCGCGGCACAGGGTGAAGATGGCCGCGAGCTTGTCGCGCGATGCGTCGAGCGCGACGATATCGGCGGAAGTCCAGCATGCGCCGCGCGCGAACACCGGCACGCCGTTGACGATCAACTGAAAGCCCGTCTTGTCCGCACCGCGATCCACTTCGATATGTCGAAAACCGATCTGCCCAAGCGCGATACGACCAAGCGTTTCGCTCGTCAAGGTCACGGCATAAAGCGATGGCGCGCCATGCGTATGCGGCCACCAGAGCCGCGCTTGCGGCACGCGCACTTGTCCCGTGAGCGTATGCGCGTCACGCCATTGCAGCGGCGCCGTGGCCTCGCCATCGCCACATTCGACGTGCATTTCCTTCGGCTCTTGCGGATGATAGAAATGTACAGTGACGTCGAGCAGACCATCGGCACGATCGATTGAAGGCGCAAGCTCGATACGCTCGATGCCATTGCGCGCTTCGCCGATCAGTTCCACTGCGCGCCACGGACCCACTGGCTGAATCGGCGGGCACCATCCGGGCATGTGTCCAAGCAAGGTCGTGCGTACGTTGCGCAGCGTCGCTGGCTGCGCGAGCTTCGGACGCCAGCGCGCACGGCCGCGTTTTGCGGCAAGTGCAGGCTGAATGGAACGAAAGCACAGAAAAAGCGTCGCGTCGCCTTGCAGATTCAGATCGACATCGTGCGCGACGAACATAGAATCGGAGTCGAGCAGCTTGTCGTTATCGAGCCACACTTCGGCAATCGTCGCGAGGCCATTGAAGCGCACGCGCCGCTTGCCTTCACCCTGCAAGCGCACGCGATACCAGTGATCCGACATCGCGTAGGGCTGCGCGAGCGCATCTTCACCAACGCCGTTTGCACGGTGCGCCGATGCAATCGTGCCGGGCACGGGCGCATCGATCCAATGCGCGCTTTCATCGAGCGATGCAGGCGTCGCACAAGCGCCCGCAGCCGTGCTCGTGCACGTCCACCCTTCGGAGAGGCGTTGCGGCAGGCAAGCGTTGGACATATCGGACATGGAATGCATGTTCCTTCCTTCTATGGGCGAAGATGAACATGATGAACGAAGCACGGGCCACGCGAGCAGCGTGGCCCCGGTGCTTCAAAGAAAACGCGCGGCGAGCGGTTCGATGACCTTCTCGTAAGATGCTTCGAGCGAATCGAGGCAGTCGGTACACGGGTCGAGCCGTGAACGCATGCGCGCCCGCGCAAGGCGGAACTGCATGACCATCGCTTCGTTCGCCATGGATTGCGCGCTCGTCTGGATTGCCTCAGGCACTTCGACGCCGTGCGCATTGAGCCACACCAGATACTTCGACAGCAACTCGAAGTTCGAACCGAGCTGGCGCATCACGTTGAACGTGTAGAGATGGTAGTAAGACACATCCCGTTCGAGCAATGCACGTAGATGCTCGGGAAACTCCGCGCGCCACTGCGAGACGGGGTTCGATGTCGGACGATCGAGCAAGCGCAGCTTGAGCAGATCGACCGAACGTTGCACCAGCGCCTGACCTTCGAGCGGCGCACGCGCGCGCTTGACGAACTCCACGTACGGAAAGAGCGCATGCACGTCGCTTGCAAGGTCTGGCATCAGGCGAAACACGCCGTCATAGTCCTCGCCCGATAACGCGAAATAGCCCGCGTTATGGAAGTACGTGATGCGCTTTGCCGCTGCATCGATGGAGTCGACTGCAATGGTCGTCTTCGAATGCGACTGCTTGTACGCGGTTGCACGCGTGTCGGGCAGATAGAACGCATCCACTTCGGCGACCACTACGTGACCGCGTTTGGTCTGCTCGCGCACGTGAGCTTCGAGCGTGTCGAAAATCGCGAGTTCCTGGGCCTGCAAGCCGTAGAGCCGCGAGATGTCGTCGAGCGAGAACTTGGGGAACGTGAACTGATCGCCTTCGAACGCCTGCGTCACGGTGAAGCTCAATGCGGCGTGCGGATCGCAGCCGTAGTGGTGCAAGAGCTCGATCCACAGATCGACGTAACAGTTGGTCTCCAGCCAGACGCGCTCGCCGCGATGCAACGCATGGCGGCTCGCTTCGTCTTGAGCGGCAGACTGTTCGTTGGACGCGCCAGTCACGGCGTGCTCGGGCGAGCGTGCGTTCATGCGTCTTTGCCCAGTGTGCCGAGGCCATCGGCGACGAGCGGCGCCGCATTGCCCCACAGCAGTTCACGCACTGCGGCGGGCCACGCGTTCACGTCGAGACCGTGATGACGGAAGAGCGCAAGCGTCGTACGTTCCATGCCGAAGCCCACGCATGCGGTATGCGCCACTTCGCCATTGCCCTGACGGATGTTCCACAACTCGCCGAAGTGGTCCATGTGATAGTTGAACGACAAACATGCGGTCGGACGGTCGGGCGTTGCAACCGGCACGAGCAGTTCGAACTTGAGTTCTTGCGCACGCTGGCTGTCGGCCACGATCTTGCCGCCGCGTCCGAAGAACGGGTCGTTAGCCAGATCGATTTCGAACGGCAGTTGCAGCAGATTCACGAGCAGCGAGCCACGCTCGATCCACTTCTGACGGAACGCCATTACTTGCTCGGGGCTGCCCACGCGAATGTACTCGCGCATGCGGAACATCTGCATGCGGCCCGGATCGATGGACGGTTCGTGACGGAAGCAATACGAGAACGCATCGAAGATCGCGCCGTCTTCGGCGAGGTTGCCGCGCTTGGCAACGAGCGGATAGATCGGATAACAGGCCGCGGGCGTGAGCACGAGACGCGTCGGCTTTTGCTGATCCATCCAGTCATCGGAACGCTCTTCTTCTTCGCCGATATGCACGATCTTGTCGAGCGCTTCGAGCAGACGATGATGGCCGCGATCATTGCCCTGGAACGAGTGAATCGTGCCGGCAAGGTTCGGGAAGCTCTTCAGGTACTCACTGTCTTCGAAGTCGCGGCGGCGCATGGCCGGCGGAAAGCGCAACGATTCCGCGTGCTGGTCGGCGCCGAGCAACGTGATCGCGTTGTTGAGACGGTCCACCACATCCTCGAACACCGCGCTGCGGCCATAGAGGCCGTCTTCGCCCGTATCGATGAGAATGCCGGCGGCCATCAGCCGGTCGCGCAAGGTCAAATCCGATTTATCGTAGGGCACTTGACTGGTCTCGTTATGTGCTTGTTCTTCGGCCTGCATGAGCGCGGCCTGTTCGTTCGGCATGTTCATAATCGTTATAGGGTCCCGGTTGCGGAACGCTGCGCGAGCAGCAGATTCGCGGTGTTCAGTTCGATGCGGTCATTGCTGATCATGAGCGGCGCCGAGTGCAGATCGCGCAAGTGCCGCCCCACGCTGAAGGGCGTATCGTTCTTGTAACCCGCCATGCCGCAGATCATCAGCGTCTCTTGCACGACGTGCACGGCCGATTGCGAAATGGCGAGCTTCAGCATGTTCAGATCGGAGGCAATGCCGATGGACGCGGTCAACGGTGCGTCGCTGTCGTCGGTCTGCAATGCCTGCCTTGCGAGCCGTTCCGCTTGCGCAGCCTCGACCGAGGCGAGCGATTCGCGCAGACGCGCCTGCATCATGCGCACGAGGGTGACGGCTTGCGAAAGACGCGCGGCCGAAGGCGGCAATGCGCCCGGCTTGCCACGCGCCTGATTACGGAAGAACTGATGCGCGCGATTCACGGCATCCGACGCAATACCGATCCACACCGCGGACCACAAGGTATGCGAAACCGGCAGCATGCTTTCATCGGCGATCTTCGAGAAAGGCGAGGGCAGAATCTGTTCGGCCTTGCCGCTTGCAGTGAGACGATGCCCCTGACTGCACGTGCCACGCATGCCGAGCGTGTCCCACGTACCACGCGATTCGAGCGTGCACGTCGAACGAGGCGCGACGATCAGCACCTGATCGGACGGCGGCGCGTCGGGATGACGGCGTGCGGTTACGAGAATGCAATCGGCATACGTGCCATACGAAATCGTCGGCGCGAGCTTTTCGATGTTGAAGGCGTCATCGGCAAGATCGACCGCACATGCGCTCGTGCGCATGTTGCCGCCGATATTTTCTTCCGATGTCGCCGATGCCAACAGCAGTTGCTCGTTCACCATGCGCGTGAGAAACGCGCGCTGCCAGGGCACATTCGCGCCGTGATCGACGATGCAGACGACCTGACTCTGATGCATGGCGTAGATCATCGCGGCGGATGCGCAGCCTTGCGCGAGCGTTTCGCACAAGCGGGCCACGCCCGTGAGCGAGAGCCCGTCGCCGCCGAAGCTTGCCGGCACCATTGCAGAGAAGAGACGCTCCGTACGCATTGCGGCCACGGCTTCAGCGGGGAAGCGTGCATCCTTGTCGACCGCTGCCGCATGCTTGCCGGCGATGGCCGAGACGCGACGCGCGGCTTCGAGCAACTCGCTTTCGCTGCGCGGCGCGATCACGCCGTCGCCTTCAACGTGTCCTGCTGCTTCGAGTTCTTGCGTGGCGGCGTTCATGCGTCCGCCTGCGAACCTTGCAGCTCCTTGACGGCGGCCGCGAGCGAATCGACGCTCGAGAACAGACGTCGCGTAAGCATTTGATCCGGAATTTCGATGCCGAACTCGTCTTCGATCGCGAGCATGACGTGCACGGTTGCAAGCGAGGAGAGGCCGGCTGCGTACAGGTCGTCGCTGTCGGAGAGAGTGTCGATCGACACGTCGAGGCGTGCGGACTCGGCAAGGATGCGGCGCAATTCAGTTTTCATTTTCTCTGGTTTCCCTTGAACCATGGCCAACGGTGCAAACGGACTGAAGCGGGTATCAAACGAATATTCGATTTTTTGGACCGTGCTCAGTCCCGTTGCTAACGGGCGGTGGTGCACTCGGTGAATCGCTGGTCAAACGACTCAAGAGCACTCGCAACACCGTCGAATCTTGTTTGATCGTATTTAACGAATTACGGGGGGTGATCGTCCGTGCGATGGCGCACGGTGAGGCCCGGAAGACAACGCGTTGCGTGTGCGATATCGACCACGCTTGATGTCACGCAAATCGTTCAGACTGATACTTGTCGCGGCGTTACGACGGTATTCGTACTGCATAGCCTCGCCTTGCAAGTTTCATGCGCATGATGCAAGGTATTTGAAACCTTAAAACGACGGGAAACGTAATTGGATCTACTCTGCCTGCTGCTTGTCTTCGTCGCCTTGTTCATCGTGTGGCGCAAACGCCGCCTCGTGATCTTCCTCGTGGCCGGAACCGTGTTCTGGCTCTTCGGTAGCTGGCTTGCAGGGCCGATGATAAGCCTCGCGCAGATCGGCTATGGGTCGAAGCAGGCGCCCCGGCTCGCGGACCGTACGGCGATCATCGTGCTGGGCGGTGGGACCGAATACGATCGCAACAAACATCTCGTTCCACTGGCCGATTCCATCTATCGCGTCGACCTTGCTGCCGCCCTGTACGAAACCTGTGTCGAAACGGACAAGCAGTGTCAGGTCATCATGAGCGGCGGAAATCCGCAGCATCACGAACAAACCGAAGCGCAACTATACGGCGGTCTGCTCGTGGATCGTGGCGTGAAGCCTGCGGATCTCATCCTCGAAGATCAGAGTCTCGACACTTACGAGAACGCGCGCAATACGTACAAAATCCTACGCTCGCGTCGATACGACACGACCATCCTCATCACGTCCTCACTGCACATGCGTCGCGCGTTGCTCGCATTCGATGCTTTCGACCTACACCCGCAGCCTGCGGTTGCATTCGTGCGCAATCCAAAGTCATGGCTCGTGCCGCACCCGGAAGGTTGGATCGATTCCGACAGCGGATTGCACGAGATGCTCGGCACGTTGAAGTTTCACGTGTGGCGCTGGCTGGGCTTGTATTGATTGCTCAGGTCAATGCGTCTTGCAGATAAGGCGCCGTGCGGCTTGCGGCCAGCGTCGCCACACTCGCAGGCACGCCGGCCGCGACTATCTTGCCGCCATCTTCTCCCGCGCCCGGACCGATATCGATGACCCAGTCGCTCTGGGCCGCGACGCGCATGTCGTGTTCGACGACCACGACCGTATTGCCTGCGTCGACGAGTCCTTGAAGTTGCGCCATTAGACGATCGACATCGGCGGGATGTAGTCCGGTTGTGGGCTCGTCGAGGATATAGAGCGTGTCGCCGCGATGCGCGCGCTGCAGTTCGGTTGCCAGCTTGATGCGCTGCGCTTCGCCGCCCGAGAGTTCGGTGGCAGGCTGACCGAGCCGCAGATAACCGAGGCCGATATCGCGCAGCACGGCAAGCGCGCGCATCACATTGGGCTCATCCGCGAAGAAGAGACAGGCGTCATCGACGCTCATCGCCAGCACCTCGGCGATGTTTTTGCCATTCCACGTGACTTCGAGTGTCTCGGCGTTATAACGCGAACCGTGACACGTCGAACATGACGTGTACACGCTCGGCAAAAATAACAGTTCGACGCTCACGAAGCCTTCGCCTTCGCAAGTCGGGCAACGCCCCTGCGCGACGTTGAAGGAAAATCGGCCGGCACTGTAATGGCGTTTGCGCGCGAGCGGCGTATCGGCGTAGTGCTTGCGCACGTGATCGAAAAGTCCCGTGTAAGTCGCAAGATTCGAACGTGGGGTGCGGCCAATCGGCTTCTGATCGACGCGCACGAGGCGCCGTATGGCGTCCATGCCTTCGACGATTGAGCCTTCCGCAGGCGCTTCGGCGACCGTGAAGAGCGGATCGGCTTCGTCTTCGTCGGGCTCATCGAGCGCTCTTCCCAGATGTTGCGCCACGAGTTCGGGCAATGCCTGACTGACGAGACTCGACTTGCCCGAGCCCGATATACCCGTCACCGCCGTGAAGCAACCGAGCGGAAACGCAGCGTCGATCTCATGCAGATTGTTTCGCGTGATGCCCGCGAGCTTCAGCCAGCCGCGCGGCGTGCGTGGCGCGCGGTCGGTGTTCGAATGGGACGCGAACAGATGCAGACGCGTTTGTGACGCCTCCACCGATGCGAGACCCGCGGGCGGGCCGCTATAAAGCACATGTCCACCGGCTTCGCCCGCAGCGGGACCGACATCGACGAGCCAGTCTGCGCGACGCATCGTCTCCATGTCATGCTCGATCACGAAAAGCGAGTTGCCGGCAGCCTTGAGCCGTTGCAGCGCGGCAAAGAGCGCTTCGTTGTCAGCGGGATGCAAACCGGCGGAGGGTTCATCGAGCACATACACCACGCCAAAGAGTTGCGAGGCTAGTTGCGTGGCTAGCCGCAAGCGCTGCAATTCGCCTGACGACAAGGTGGGCGTCGCGCGATCCAAAGCAAGATAGCCGAGGCCGAGATCGATCAACGTGGCAAGACGTTCTTCGAGATCGGCTGCTATGCGCTCGGCGGCGGCGCGCTTCTCGTTGGACAAGTTGGGCGTGCGCCGTACATCGGGCGATGCTTTATGCGCCGATCCACCCGCCGCGACACGCTTCGCAATTGCCGCCTGCCGCACGTCCCTGGCAAGCACGTCTTGCTCGCGTGCTTCTTCATGATCGGGCCATTCGCCGCGCGCAATGGGCGCGAGCATCTGCGCAAGCCGCGTAAGCGGCAGACGCGAGAACTCCGCGATATCCAGTCCCGCGAAGGTCACCGATAACGCTTCCTGCTTCAGTCGCTTGCCGTGACACGACGAACAGTCGCTCCCGACCATATAGCGCGACACGCGCTTCTTCATGAGCGCGCTTTGCGTGTGGGCGAAGGTATGAAGCACATAACGGCGCGCGCCCGTAAAGGTGCCTTGATAACTCGGCTCCGCGCGACGCTTGAGTGCGGCACGTGTCTCGGCGGGTGTGAGGCCCGCATAGACCGGCACGGTGGGCGTATCGTCGGTGAAGAGAATCCAGTCGCGGTCTTTCTTCGGCAGATCGCGCCAGGGCGTGTCGACGTCGTAGCCCAGCGTGACGAGTATGTCGCGCAGATTCTGACCGTGCCACGCTAGCGGCCATGCGGCGATGGCGCGTTCGCGGATGGTGAGTGAGTCGTCGGGGACCATCGACTTCTCGGTCACTTCGTAGACGCGGCCGAGACCATGGCAGACGGGGCACGCGCCCTGAACCGTGTTGGGAGAAAAGTCTTCCGCGTAGAGCATGGGCTGCTTCGGCGGATAGCTGCCCGTGCGTGAATACAGCATGCGAACGAGACTGGAAAGCGTGGTCACGCTTCCCACCGACGAACGTGCGTTGGGCGTGCCGCGCTGCTGCTGCAGGGCGACGGCGGGCGGCAATCCTTCGATGGAATCGACTTCCGGTACGCCGACCTGCTCGATCAGACGCCGCGCGTAGGGCGCGACTGATTCAAAATACCGCCGCTGCGCTTCTGCATACAAAGTTCCGAATGCAAGTGACGACTTTCCCGATCCGGACACGCCTGTGAAGACGACCAGCGCATCGCGCGGGACGTCTACATCGACATTTTTGAGGTTATGCTCCCGCGCGCCGCGAACGCGCACGAAACCTGCTGGAGAGACAGTCGGCGTTTCGGCTTTATTGCGCCGAGGCGGCTTGGCTGGGCTTTTGACTTTGGGCGCATCCATCTTATGGCTTTTGGACTTTGCAGGCGAATACGTCTGGCGAGCAGGTCTCATGCCAAGCCGCTCGCCGATTGCATTCGGCATTCAAAAGCCTGCACGGTGAATACACACTCGACTGACTCTACGCAAAAAGGAACGACATGAAGACGAATGGATCGGCAGCACTTATCGCCCTCACTGCGGGTTTGATGCTGGGCGCGTCGGGCGCGGCGATGGCGCAAGGTGGCAACGGTAATGGCGGCGCTGGCGGCGGCAACGCGCACGGCGCAGCGACGGCCGCGCCGACGGCAGGCGGTGACAATACCTCTGCTGCCACTGGTACGAGCAAGGGTTTTCACTTAAAGCACAAGAAGAAAGCGAAGCCCGTGACCGCACCAGCGCAGTAATCAAGCAAACGTTTATTGCATACAAACGATTGAATGCAATCGCGGCGGGTCAGGCCGCCGCGACTTCCGCGTCGATATCATCAGTGCCCAGGCGCGAGAAAATATCGCATACGGCGCGCATTTCGGCTTCGTCGCGAATGCTGACGAATACTCGGGTTATACCGTATGCAGCGGATTCATCGTTATCGAAGCCAGGTAGGATGTCGTCGCTGCCCGTCGATGCAATCCCATACCCGCCGTCGGTGGCGGCTAGATCGGCATAGCCTGCAAATTCGGCGGTGATCCACTGGGTCGGTGAACTGATGCTCAGTTCCATGCTGGCGGTGAAATCGGCGAACCCGGACATGCTCGCGACGCGAACGCGGTCGCTCGTGATGCCCTGCGCCTTGAGGTCTTCCAGTGCTTCGTCCAGCTTGCGGGAGCCAAAAAAAGCTCCGGTCACTTCACGCATCATTGCTTGTCTCCTTGCTGCCCACGTGGTGCCGCGCTCCACGAAGGCGTTCGCACGAACGCAACTTGGAGGCTCTAAGCACACCGGTTTGCCGCGTAATCGGAGAGTGAGAGGCGCGACGCGAAAAGCCGGTGAACCGCTTCAGGGAGGCTCGCGAGTGCGCGAGGTGATGGCGAATCCAACGGATGCGGACGAGGATTCGCGAGCCTTCGATCGGAAGTCGACCGCTTGAAAGCGAGGCGCGCGCCTTGAATGCTTACATGCCTTGCAAAACATAACACACGCGCTTTGACTTCAAGCGGTACTTGAACTTTACGCTCGGTCAAATGGTTGATCAACAGTTTGTTACATTTTTAGTTGCCTGAACCATAACGGTTTTTTGTGTTTTGCGTTGAGGGCTTAAGGCATTTTGTATTCGATCAGGCATCAGTCGTCGTACAAGCAAGTCTGCGCCCCTATAATGGCTCGTCTACCTTTTTCAATCGCCCTATGTCACCAGCTCTCGCCGCCGGCGGTCTTCGCCGCTCTCGCAATCTGACCGAGGAAGTTGTCGCCGAACTTTCGGAACGGATTCGCAGCGGCGCGCTTCAGCCTGGCGACAAGCTTCCGACCGAATCGGAGATCATGGCGCAACTGGGCGTTAGCCGTACGGTCGTACGAGAATCGATATCGCGCCTTCAAGCGGGGCGCCTGGTTCAAACGCGTCATGGCATTGGCACTTTTGTACTCGAAGCGACCGATCACGATCGCTTCCAGATCGAAGCTGCGGGCGATCTCACCGTGCGCGACGTCATGGCCATCCTCGAACTACGCATCAGTCTCGAAGCCGAGGCCGCAGGTCTCGCGGCAATGCGGCGAAGCGAAGAGAATCTGAAGCACATGCGTCATGCTCTGGACGAGTTCGAGCGGCACATTGCAGAAGGCACGGGCAACGCGGTTGCCGCGGACGTCGCATTTCACCTCGAGCTTGCCAAGGCTACGGGCAACCGTTATTTCCACAGCATCCTTAGCCAGTTGGGCAACACGATCATTCCACGCACGCGTGTAAATTCCGCTGCGCTTGCGCATAACGATCCCGGCAGTTACCTCGATCGCGTGAACCGCGAACACGAGGATATCTACGACGCCATCGAGCGGCGTGATCCGGAAGCTGCCCGCGCAGCCATGCGCATGCATTTGTCGAACAGCCGCGAACGCTTGCGGCGGTCACAAGAAACAGCGGTTAAGCCTGCGGAGGCTTGAGCCGCATTCGTCCTTCGGGCGAGTGGTTTGTTTAAGCAGTTAGAGCCCCTGAGGGTTCGCTCGCTCGAGACGAACAACGTCGATTTAACCGCAATAAAAGATGCATTGGACCGACTGCGATCATCTGCCCAAACGCGCGGCACGGTCACTTAATCGCCGTGCGGGCTTGCGCGATGGCATCATGGCGCAGACGGCCTTTCGATTGATCGCTCGAGTTCACGGCAGAGACGAGCGGGTAACGAAATCTGCAATTGCATCATTGACCGCCTGAGTGGCATCCCTATGCGGTGAATGTCCGCAAGCCGCTAGCTTGACGAGATGAGTGTGATTCACGGACGCCTTGATCTTGTCGATCTGAAGCATCGACGCGTATTCATCGTCGTGGCCTTGTATTGCGAGCAATGGCCGTTTGATCGAGCGAATTTCGCCTGTAATGTCCCAACGCAGAAATTCCGGATTGAGCCATGCGTCGTTCCAGCCATAAAAGGCGGAATCTGCGTCCTCATGGTAGCCAGCGAGTTTCGCTCGCAACGCACCGTGCTCATAGGCGCTTCGCACTTCCTTTATGGCTTTGACTGTGATCGCTTCCACGAACACATGTGGTGCAAGCACGATCAGTCCGGCAAGCGCTTCGGGAAAAGTGCTTGCGTAAAGCAGTGCGATTGTCCCGCCATCGCTATGGCCTACGAGCCACATGCGAGAACGTTCGAACGCATTTACCTTGAGCGCATCTAGAAGCGCAGGCAATATCTTCGTCGCCTGACGATGCATGAAGGTCACAGGCCACTTTTCATGCGGAGGGCGCGGCGTCGACCGTCCATAGCCAGGACGCGAATAGACGAGACCACGGCAGTTCAATCGGTCGCATAGCCGCTGCGGCCAGTCTTTCCACAATGCAACTGAACCCAGCCCCTCATGCACAAATACCGCGATTGGAGCATCGATGCGCGAAGGATTGATCCACTTATATTCGATGCGCAACGGATAGGGTCCGCAGTTCAGTTCGACGAAGGCTTCGTTCATGCGTTTGGTAGCAGGATTGATCTGCGTGGAAGATTAACAGACGATCCACGCATCAATGCGATGACACGTAGCCCGAACCCGGTCCGGGATCTGGCAGCGCGAAACTGTCTTTGAGACGCTGGGCTTCATCGACGGGACTGCGCCCAAACAAACGCTTGAATTCGCGGCTGAATTGCGAAGCACTTTCGTAGCCCACTTGCGCCGATGCGACGGCTGCCGTGACATCGTTCCGCACCATGAGCAGCCGCGCCTGATGCAGCCGGGTTGACTTCAAATATTGCATTGGTGACGTGTTGGTCACGGTCTTAAAATGCAAATGGAACGCGGGCACGCTCATGTTGGCTTCGCTTGCAAGCAGCGCAACATCGAGCGGCTCATCGAAACTTTGATGGATCTTGCGCAATGCTCGCGCGACTTTCCCGAACTGACCTTGCCGTGTCAAAGCCGCGCGCACCGAAGGACCTTGTTCGCCCGTCAACACTCGAAAATAAATCTCGCGCACGAGAGCCGGCCCAAGAACCGGACCTTCGAGCGGGTCACTCACGGTTTCGAGAAAGCGCAGAACCGTCGCGCCGAGTTGTTTGTCCAGCGGCGTTGAGATCATGCCGTGAGGTTCGGACGTTACGGTTGCGCCGTGTTCATCGAGTTGCATGATCAACTCTGCTGCAACGTTGAGATCGAGCCGGAAATAGATGGCAAGCAAAGGTTTTTGCGCGCTGGCATCCGTCTCCATGGAAAAGGGTACGGGCACCGACACGGCCAGGTAATGCTGCTCATCGTATAGATAAACTTGCTCGCCGAAATAGCCACGCTTGCGGCCCTGACAGACGATGACGATGCCCGGGTCATAAAGTACCGGCGTGCGACGCAGTGGTCTGTTCGAACGCAGAAAACGCACGTCTGGCAATGCTGTGAGGTTATAGCCTTCCAAAGGGGCAAGCCGCATCAGCAGCTCGATCATGCGGCGTCTGGTTTCGGTGGCTAGCGTTCGGCGGGTGATCACGGTGGCTCCGCAAGATGTGTCGACAGCCCTTAATTTGCCAGCTTTGCAGCCGCGAATCCATACGCCAATAGCTTTAGGCAAACATGCGAGAAGAACCGGCGTATCAAGAACGATGCGCGCTCTCTAATATTGGACAGGTGTTGCGGCATGGTGCGCGCGACGAGTCGGATAGGAGAGTTCACATGGAAAACACAAACGGCAAGACGTTTATCATCACCGGCGTGAGTTCGGGTTTTGGACGCGCTTTCGCGCAAAGCGCGCTCGATGCAGGACATACGGTTATCGGCACGGTTCGCAATGGTGACGCCCTCAAGGAATTCGAGGCCATCAATCCCCGATCGGCACATGGAGTCGTGCTCGACGTGACGGCGTTTGACCGCATAGGCCCGGTTGTCGAGGAAGTAATGCGCACATACGGCCCGATCGATGTGCTCGTCAATAACGCTGGCTATGGCCACGAAGGCACACTTGAAGAATCGCCGCTGGAGGAAATGCGCCGGCAGTTCGATGTCAACGTATTCGGTGCGGTCGCCATGATCAAAGCCGTATTGCCTTCCATGCGGGAGCGCCGTGCCGGCCACATCATCAACATCACGTCCATGGGCGGCTTCATCACGATGCCGGGCATTGCATACTATTGCGGCAGCAAATTCGCGCTGGAAGGCATTTCAGAGACGTTGGCCAAAGAGGTCAAGGACTTCAACGTAAGAGTAACGGCCGTTGCGCCCGGATCGTTTCGTACCGATTGGGCTGGCCGCTCGATGGTCAGAACGGAGCGCAGCATCGCAGACTATGACGCGCTATTCGACCCGATCCGCGCGGCGCGTGAGGCCAAGAGCGGCAAGCAATTGGGCGATCCAGCCAAGGCCGGCCAAGCCTTGCTAAGCCTCATCGAAGCCCATCATCCACCTGCGCATCTTCTTCTTGGGAGCGATGCAATCTCTCTTGTCAAAACGAAGCTAGTGGCGCTTAACGAAGAAATCGACAAGTGTGAGCATTTGTCGCGCTCGACCGATTTTTCTTGAGCGTGTCTTAGCGTCGTCCAAGGAAAATCTCAAGAGAAATAAATAGCGAGGCGAATTATTTTCTCTTGGACGGCGCTGAACTTTCTCGGCGAAAGTGATTCGTAAGGATTCGCTGCACTGCAACGCGGGTGCAATCCATCGAATGCTCGTCATGAGAACGCCATGAATCGACCGAAACGCATGCTTCTGGAAAACATTGCCTGGGCTCGCGAAACCGCGCAGGCGGACACGCAATTTTTCCCACGCCTTGCAGAGGGGCAAAACCCCAAGGTGTTGTGGATCGGGTGTTCGGATAGTCGCGTGCCTGCCGAAACGATCACGAACGCTAACCCAGGCGATCTTTTCGTTCATCGCAACATCGCGAACTTGTTCTCGCCGTCGGACGACAACACTGTGAGCGTCCTTGAATATGCGGTGCGAGTGCTGAAGGTCGATCATGTGATCGTATGCGGGCATTATGGATGCGGCGGTGTGCGAGCATCGTTGTTGCCGCTCTCGAATGAAATACCGCACGTCAATCGCCGTATTGCCCCGGTGTGCGCTTTAGGCGAGCGGCATCGACGTGAACTCGACGACTTGGAAGAGTTCGATGCGCGCGCTGATCGCCTTGCGGAACTCAATGTGCTCGAACAAGTGCGGCTTCTGCGTCAGACGCGGATCGTAATCGATCGCGATGAGCCTCCGCTCGTGCACGGCTGGATTTTCGGCCTGCACGACGGGCTTATCAAAGTGCTCGCCTCCGGCTATGACGCGCCTCGTATGGTGCCGTTGTACGCGGAACTCGTCGAAGCCGCCGGACGCTGATTCGATCGTCGCTCATTTCATGCTGCGTGAATTCGTTAAACGTAGCAGGCACCCACATGGCTAAATCCTTATGAACCTTAGCAATCGTCTAAGCCAGTTCCCGCGCGACCTGTTCGCCGGCACAGTCGTATTTCTCGTAGCGATGCCTCTGTGTCTTGGCATTGCCAATGCGTCGGGCGTGGAGCCCTTTGCGGGGCTTTTGTCCGGAATCATAGGCGGCATTGTCGTGGCATTGCTTAGCGGCTCGCAATTGAGCGTAAGCGGACCGGCAGCGGGGCTTATCGTCATCGTGGTCGATGGCATCGCGGGACTAGGCAGTTTTTCTGCATTTCTACTCGCGGTGCTTTTGTCAGGCGCAATTCAATTCGGCTTTGGCTTGCTCAAGGCGGGACGTTTTGCAGCGTATGTGCCGTCGTCGGTGATCAAGGGCATGCTTGCGGCCATTGGCCTATTGCTCGTCATCAAGCAGATACCCCTGGCCGCGGGCTTCGCCAATGCAGGCGCACCAGCCGCGAGCGGACCGGGCTTGCTCGATACGCCTTTCGGTCCGGTATCTTTCGCTGCTTGTGCCGTAGCCGTGATGTCCCTTGCCATGCTCGCTGGCTGGGAAACGCGCGCCATGCGACGTTTTGCCGTGGTGCGCGCCGTGCCCGCGCCGCTTGCCGTGGTGGCGTTCGGTATTGGCGTAACGCTTTTACTCGACATGTTCGCGCCGGGCTTGGCGCCGCCCGCGCAACATCGCGTGGCATTGCCTTCGCTTGAAACGTTCGCAGCATTCACGAATGCGCTTGAATTGCCCAACTTCTCGCAATTCGTCAACCCGGATGTCTGGCGTCTCGCATTCACGCTTGCCATCGTCGCGAGCCTTGAAACTTTGTTGAGCCTGGAGGCGGTCGAGCAACTCGATCCCAAGAGACGTAGTGCACATCCCGATCGCGAATTGAAAGCGCAAGGCATTGGCAACATGATGGCGGGCGCTATCGGCGCATTGCCAATTACATCGGTCATCGTGCGTAGCTCGGCAAACGTTCACGCGGGCGCGCAAAGTCGCTGGTCTTCATTCGTACATGGTGTCTTGCTGCTTGCAAGCGTCTTTGCGTTGACGAGCGTGATCAACCTCATTCCGCTTGCATGTCTGGCTGCGATATTGATTTTCACCGGGCTCAAGCTTGCCAAGCCGTCGCTGTTTGTCGCCATCGCCAGACAAGGCTTCGAGCGATTTGCACCCTTCGTCGTGACAATCGCTGGCGTGTTGCTGACCGATCTGCTCATGGGTATTGTGCTTGGCATCGCATGTAGTCTCGTGCTTGCCGTGCGCGCAAATCTCAAGCGGCCGATCACGATGACGCAGCACGACGATCATTACCTACTCTCGTTTCGAAAGGACGTGTCGTTTCTCGGCAAGGTCACGCTAAAGCATCTTCTGCGCTCCATTCCTGACAACGCGACTGTCATTCTCGATGCTTCGCGTGCGGACCATATCGACCCGGACGTACGCGAGATCATCGATGACTTCGTGAGCGAAGCACCCGCCAGAGGAATGCATGTCGAGTGCAGGCAAATGCCGCTTGCAGAAGCGCGGCTTGCCGTGCCGCGCATGCGTTCCCGCTGGCAGCAGTGGAGAAGGCGCCCGGCTTGAGCTTCTAATAAAGCTTGCTAGCTCGTTACGATGGACAGCGAGAATCCGTCCCATCCCTTGCTGCCCACCGTTTGCACGGCAGTGGAGGAGAGCCGTGGATCGGTTGCGAGCATGTCGAAATAGGCGCGCAATCCGATCACATCGGGCTCGGTGCTGTCAGCATCGGCGATACGGCCACGACGGATGATGTTGTCGCCAACGATCGCCGTGCCCGGCTTGCTAAGGCTCAACGCGAGACGCAGATATTCGGGATAGCTTTTCTTGTCGGCATCGATGAATATGAAGTCGAAAGGGCGCATGCCTTCGCGCACGAACCCTTCAAGCGATGCGGCCGCCGCGCCGACCACGACTGTTGCAACCGAAGCAAGTCCAGCGCGTTCGAGATTCTTGCGCGCCACCTCGGCGTAGTCGGGATTGGCCTCAAGCGAAAGCAGCGTGCCGTCAGGTGGCAGGGCGCGTGCGAGCCAGATGGTGCTGTAGCCGCCTAGCGTGCCTATTTCAAGGATATGGCGTGCGCCACGCAGGCGTGCGAGCAGGTTCAGCAGCTTGCCCTGATTCGGTGCGACATTGATGGGAGGCAGTCCCGACGCACTGCTCGCCGCGAGCGCTGCTTCGAGTACCTCGTCGTGTGCCTGGGTTTGCTGGCACAGGTAGGCGTCCATGGCATCCCATTGCTGCTGGTCCATCCGAAATCCTCGTCTTGAGCGAACTGCCACGATACTCCGCCGGCCGACATGCATGCAAAAAACCACGCGGTGGCATTCAAAATTTCAAACACGATGCGTCGTGCCGGTCTCTTTCCGAGCCGTTTCACGCCGCAATGTATGGCCGACCTCGTCCACCGTCAGCCGAATGGCGTCGATCAGCGCTCGGGCAGCTGGCGAGGGAGTGCTACCGGCGCGCAAGGTCAGACCGATATCGCGTTTTGTATTTTGCATCGCTATGTCGAGCACCATGAGTTGGCCCGACTCGCATTCATAATGCAATTGCTGCGCTGAGACCGCTGCGAGCATATCGGTGTTCATCAGCAAACCGCGAATGACCGCGAGGTCGGCGGTTTCGACGGTCGGCATGGGCGGCTTCATTTTCCATCGCTTGAACTGCGCCTCGAACATGCCACGCGCGGGGGCGTGGCTGCGCGGCAAAATCCATTGTGCCGAGACGAGTTCCTTAAGAGTGAGTCCGTCGATTTCGGCAAGCGGATGACCACGCCGCCCGATCACGACCATGTCCTCCGACATGAAACGTTCGTTAGTCAAACCGCTCGATGCATCGTTCTGCCGAAGCGCGCCGAGCACGAAATCGATATCGCCCGCCCGCAGGCCGGCAACGAGCGTCTCATAGGCGCTTTCGTCGGTGATGATGCGCACGCCCGGATATTGCGCGGCCACTCTCGCTATCGCGCCCGGCAGGATCAACGTACGCCCGAGCGGCAGCGAACCGACCGTGACGAAGCCCTGAATCGTCCCGCGCAATGCGGCGATATCGTCGGGAATATGGCGCAGTTCGTTAAGCGCGCGACGCACGTGCAAGACAAAAGTTTCGCCTTCGCTCGTGAGCAGCAAGCCGCGCGGGCTGCGATAAAAAAGCTGCATGCCCGCGCCCGTTTCCATGATGCGAATGGCGCTAGACACCGCGGGCTGACTAAGTCCGAGCGTCTGCGCCGCGCTCGGCATATGTCGATGACGCGCCAGCGCGGAAAACAACTGGAGGCGCCGCGTGTTCAGCAGAAACGCCGGCAGGCCGTCGCCGCTGCTGGCGCGGCGCCGTGACTGGCGCGCTGCACACCACTGTGCAAGGGTTTCCAGCTCCGTGAAGATGCGTTCGCAACGCAGAAGAACGGCGCGGCCGGCCGGCGTAGGAAGCATGCCCGATGACCGGCGTTCGAGCAGCGTCTCGCCAACGGCGGCTTCAAGTTCCTGTAGCGAGCGCGTGACTGCCGACTGAGCGCGGAACAAAGCGACGGCGGCGCGCGTGGCGCTGCCCGTCTGCGCAACGAGCCGGAAAGCGCGCAGATAGGCGAGATTGAGCAGTTCGCGGTGGTCCATTCGAGCCGCAATGAGGGTAGAAGCCTATCAGTTTAATTTATCGCCCCGACGTGGTGCATGCAGAATGCAATTTCCTCACTGTTTGCTAATTCTTGACGACGATGATGACGACATGCACCAACCAACAAACGTATCGACAGGAGCTAGCGCCATGTACCAACACATTCTCGTCGCCGTGGGTCCTGGCTTCAGCGAAGCCGCGTTGTTCGTCGCGATCGCGCGTTCACGTGAAAGCAATGCCCGGCTGACCATGCTGCATGTCATCGACAGCGCTCCGTGGTGGACGGCATCACAAGCCGATGTGATTTGCTGCGATACGGTCGATCTCGTCAACCAGCTTGCGCTCGTCGTCTATCGCAGTAGCACCAAGATGCTGGAGGAGGCAGGGGTCGAAGCTCACTGGGAGACGCGCAGAACGCCTGCCGATGGACACAACGTCGGGCGTATCATCGCAGAGGCTGCAGACGAGCTCGAAGCGGATCTCATCGTGCTCGGTGGCGGCAAGCGCAGTCTCTTTGGCATCGGCGTGCGACGCGTAAGCCATGTGGTGTGCCGTCATACCGACCGTGAAGTGCTGATTGCGTCGGAGCGCGCGAATGAGCGGGCTTGCACTGAAACTCTGTCACGCACGGTGTGGGAAGCAAGTCACGCGTAATCGGTCTCACACGTCGAGAATCCGGTAGCGTTGCAGGGCTTCGATCTGCGTTTGAAGGCTCCGTGCGCGATGTTCACGGCAAAGCATTTCGGCATTCGTGGCATCGCCATTTCGCAACGCGGTGATGACATCGCGCAGGACGCTGGTGCTTGCGTCGTCGAGCTTGATGAGCTTTAGCGTGAGTTCGCGCACGCGGCGCACTTGATCGGCACATTCACCGACTATTTGCGCCAGCCTCGGGTTGTCGCTCATTTCGACGAGGTGCGCATAGAAAAGCTCGCATGCCGCCGCCCACGCATCGCGATCGTCTTTAGCAAAAGCGCGCTCCATATCCGCGCAGGATTTTTCGAGTGGTTTGATATCACGCGCGCTTAGTTTGCGCGAAGCTACTGCTGCCACCGCAGTTGCTTCGAGACTTGTCTGCACCTGGAAAACTTCTTCGAGATCCGCCATCGACACATTGCGCACGCGCACACCGTGACGTGGAATGATTTGTACGAGATGTTCGTTTTGCAGTCTGATGAGCGCCTCGCGAACGGGTGTGCGGCTTACGCCGAACATCTGCACCAGTTCTTGCTCGAGCAACTGCGTACCCGGGCGCAGCTCGTTGCGCAGGATCATCTCGCGAATTCTCTGGTAGACCGTAGCGGTCGATTTTTCTCGCGGCTTGCTGATCGCTTCGGCGGTCTGGGCTTCAGCCATGATGGGCATTCCAGATGCGTTATCGCCCGGGCATGGACGAAATCCGCCTTGAAAGACGGACGGAATGCCTTACATTATAAGAGAAGAATCACCTTGTATCGCTCAACGTATACGTTATGCCGCAGCGAAAAGGCGGATGATTTGCTTAACATCAGACTAAAAAAAGCCGCCCTAGGCGGGCGGCTGAATGGGCCTGCTCGCTTCCGTCTTAGCCTGAAATTATCTGTCCCAGACTTCGTCCGGCAAAGGCAGGCCCCCGAGGTCGTCCGCGCTCAAGGGTCGGTCCACAGTGACTCCTTCGCTTTCAAGCATGAGCATTACCTGCCGGGTGTGTTGCGCGCTATGCCATGCGGTGCGTTCAAGCACTTCGTGCATTGAGCGGCGGCCGTAGTAAGTCGGCACGTCATAGGCAAGCGTGCGATCGGTTTCCTGTTCCCACCACTTTAGTAGTCGGACGCGCACGCTTTCTCCCCAACGCGCGATGTCTTCTGCGGTCCAATTGTCAGGCGGCACATCGTCAAAGCCCTCGAAGCGCAATTCAATCTGATGCGCGGCTTGCACACCCATTTCGGCGACGCGGAATACGTGAAACGTCAAACCAGCCGGCGTGCGATTGCGATTACGGAACGGCTGTCGAAAATGCTCAAGACCGAACTGCCTCGCATAGCGCGCGTTCGACTCGAGTACGTGCGCGAGCTTTGCGACGAGCTGTTCGGGAGGCAACGGCGGCGCTGCCGTGGTCTTGAGATCGAGAAAACGGATGACGTCGTTGATGGATTGGCAAAACGTGTATTTCTGCCCGAGCGCGACCACCGGAACGCTACGTGCACCAAGCGCCAAGAGCGCCGCGCGGCCTTCCGGATCGTTATGCACGTCAATCGATTCGTATTCGATGCCCTGACGCGTAAGAAATTCCTTGGTCCGCAGACACGACGAACATCCCGGTTGCCAGAACACGCGAATACGCGTGGCTTGAGCGACTTCGGCTTCCATTTTCATGCTCCTAAGGTCAAGGCCTTCAACGACGTGCTGGAGCTAATTCTGTTTGATGCGGTGAGTGTCGCAAAGCAACGCTTCGTCATGCCGCCATCGCGATATGCGATGACGAGTCAATTTTCAGTACACTGCGATTGCCGCTCTTAACGATCATCAACGGCCTGAACAAGCCCTATGCATTCGATCGATCCGCTTTCGCTGAGACTCTTCGTAGCGGTTGCCGAGGCGGGCACCATTGCCGCCGCGGCTGAACGTGAACACATTGCGGCAGCCGCGGTAAGTCGACGTATCAGCGAGATTGAAGCCATGTTCGGCGTGCCTTTATTGCATCGCACGAATAAGGGCGTAGTGCCGACCGAAGCGGGTGAACGCCTCGTCGCTTTGGCGCTTAGCGCGCTGCATCATTTCGACGATATTGCCCTGCAAATGCGCGACTTCACTAATGGCCTTAGCGGTATGGTGCGCATCGCGGCGAACAACTCGTCCATCGTGCAATTCCTGCCTCAGGATATTCAGTCTTTCGCGGCCAGTCATCCCAATGTTCGCTTGCAAGTGGACGAAAAGCCCAGTATGCAAGTCGTGCGCGCGATCGCCGATAACGCGGCCGACATAGGCGTCTTTACAGCCGTGCCGCATGGTCGTGCTATTCAGACGCTTCCCTATCGTACCGACAATCTCGTGCTCGTCACGCCGCCGGGTCACGCGCTTTCGCTAAGAAATTCGATAGCTTTCGCCGAAGCACTAGACTTCGAATTCGTCGTCTTGCCGGCCGATACCGCTATAAGCCAATGTCTTACGCGAGCCGCAAACGAAGATGGCCGCGCCGTCAACGTGCGCATTCAGGTGACAGGCTACGATGCCCAATGTCTGATGATCGGTGCAGGCCTTGGTCTTGGTGTCATGCCCGATGCAGTCGCACGCCAACATGCAAGGTCTTCGGGGCTCTGCGTCGTCGCTTTAACGGATAAATGGGCCGCGCGTGAACTCCTGATAGGAATGCGCTCGCTCGATGCCCTGCCCGAAGCCTGCAGAAAACTCGTCGCGCATCTGGCAGCCGTATAACGTCATTGCCGGTGCTAACATCGGCTAAGGAGACGCAAATCATGAGCGCCACGCGCGTAAAGATCGTGCAGGACGAGCCACCGGTCGCAACCGCTAACGGAACGAAACCCGTCAAGCGCAACACGACCGAGCTTGCATATGCCGAATTACGCCGCAGAATCATCGAAAGCGAATTGACGCCTGGTTCCTACATGCTCGAACAGGAACTCGGTTTGATGCTGGGCTTCAGCCGCACGCCGATTCGCGAAGCCGCAATTCGTCTGCAGGGCGAGGGACTCGTGCAGATCGTGCCTAGGCATGGCATTCGTATCGTGCCAACTTCCATCTCCGACATCAGGAACATCTACCAGGTCCTCATCAGCCTGGAATCGACGGCTGCCAGCCTTATTGCGTCGAAGAAGGGCGTGGACATCACACCCCTTGTCATTGCGTGCGAGGCGATGAGCGCGGCATACGAACGCGGCGACATGTTGGCTTGGGCTGCCGCGGACGAAGTCTTTCACGAAACGCTCGTTGCGCTTAGCGGGAATACCCGCTTGCAAAGCGTGGTCATGAATTGTCGCGATCAAGTGCATCGCGTGCGACGCTTTACGCAAATGGTCAAACCGCATCCGCAACCCGTGAAATCCGTGCAGGAGCATTACGGCATCATCGACGCGATTCAATGCGGCGATGCGGCAAAGGCAAGCGCGCTATATCGTGCACATCGAGAGCGTGGCTGGCGCGACCAAACGAGCGTACTGCAACAATTCGGCATTCAACAGGCTTGAGGCAGCGCCTTCCTAAGGCGCGCGACAAGAGTCGAGCCAGCTCGAGCACGGGTATGTCCGCCCCCGGCATTTCTGGACTTCAGAGAATTTAATGCATACATTAACTTGCACGGTTAAGCCTCCCGTGCGAGTTCGATTTGCCGCGCGGCTCAATAGCCCGCTCAGTCAAGAAGCCTAAAACATAGTGCGGCCGCATGCGCCAAGCACGATGCGAGACCGCCCAACATGGATGGAGACGCCTACATGTCTGGAATACGGAGAATCGCCCGTAGTGTTCTTTTAATGTCTCTCGCTGCCGCGTCCATTTGCGCGACGCATGTGCAGGCCGCGCCGCTTACCGTGACGCATTGGGGTGACGGCATGTATGGCGTGCCTTTTGCGGTCGCCATGGAAAAAGGCTTCTTTAAGGAAGCCAACGTGGACGTAACAGGCTTCATCACATCGGAAGGCGGCGGCACCACCGTGCGCAATGCGATGGCTTCCGAGATTCCTTATGGCGAGGTCGCCCTGCCGGCCGCCATTTCCGCAGTCAAACAAGGTGTCGACCTGACAATTGTGCATGGCGGCGTGCAGAGTCTCGCCGACCTTGTCTGGGTGGAACTAAAGAACGGCACCATCACCAACATCAAACAAATGAAGGGCAAGACTATCGGCTATAGCAGCCCGAAGTCGACTACGGATACGGTCGTGACGATTGCGTTAGACCGTGCAGGTCTCGCAGGCCAAGTGCAGCGCAAGCCGGTCGGTAGTTCTAGCGGTATGCTGACTTCGCTGCAACAAGGCGCTGTCGATGTCGCTTACATGACGGAGCCTTCCTATAGCGGGAAAAAAGATCAGTTGCGCATAGCTTTTCGCTCTTCCGATATCGTGCCTAACGAGACACAGACCGTGGGCATCGTGCGCACCGACTATCTCAAGTCGCATCCCGAGGTGATACGCGGAATTATCAATGCGCGTCGCAAGGCGGTGCAGTACATTGCCGCGCACCGTGAAGAATCGGCGCAGATTCTGGCGAAGCAATACAAGATGGACCCCGCTGTCGCGACGTCGGCGGTCAATAACGTGCTCGAGTCCGATCCGAAGTACTGGAGCGAAGGAAGCTTCGATCGCAAAGGCATGGAAGAAGTGCTCAAGGGCCTGATACTCGTCAAGGCCATTCCGGAAGGCCCGTTCGATTGGTCGAAGATCGTCGACGAGTCTCTGCTTCCCGCCGATCTGCAAACGAAAAAGTGAGGCACGCGATGAGCGTATTGTCACGTCGCACGCGAATTTCCGTTGTTTCCACAGACGCTGCGACACAGGCGGGGGATCGTGTGCAAGCGCGCGTGACCGATGTCACGCGCATTTATCCCGGCATTGCAGGCAAGCCTCCTTTTCATGCGCTCGGCCCCGTAAGTTTGGAATTGCGCGCGGGTGAATTCTTTTCGGTTGTCGGCCCTTCCGGTTGCGGTAAGTCCACTTTGCTGGATGTGCTCGCAGGCCTTAATCCCGCAAGCGGCGGCACTGTCGAATTCGAAGGGCATGCAGTGGGACGCGAGGTTCCGGATGGCGTGGCCGTCGTGTTTCAGGAAGACGCGAGCTTTCCATGGCTCAACGTCTTTGACAACGCAGCCTTTGCGGCGCGTCGCGCAGGCGTGGCAGAGAACGAAGTAAAGGCGCGCGTCGATCATGCATTGTCTTTCATGGGTCTCAAGTCTTTCGCGCGTGTTTATCCCGCGCAACTCTCGGGCGGAATGCGGCAACGCGTTTGCATCGCGCGCGCCATGGTCGTGCGTCCGCGTCTCATGTTGCTCGACGAACCATTCGGCGCATTAGATCAGCAGACACGTCTCCTCATGGGCGATGAAATGCTCAAGCTTTGGCGCGATACGGGCGCGACCATCATGCTCATTACGCATTCGATCGACGAAGCGGTGCTGCTGTCCGATCGCATTGGTGTGATGTCGGCGTGTCCGGGACGCTTCATATCGACCATTGAAACCGGCTGGCCGCGTCTTCGCGACAGCAAGATCGCACTCGATGCGCGCTTCGGCGAACTGACCGCGCAAGTGTGGGGTCTGTTGCGCGAAGAGGCCATGAAAGCGCTAGGGAGCCAGTCATGAGCGTTGCCGCACGCTGGCGCGTGGGAATAGTCATCGGCTTCATTTTGTTGCTGGAGATAGCGACTCGTTTTGCATGGATCAATCCTGTCTCATTCATTCCGCCTTCGCGTATGGCGGTGAGCGCCTGGGACATTCTCGCGTCAGGGCAATACACCGTGGATATTGTGCAGACGCTTAGCAGCGCATTGCTGGCTGTCGCGCTTGCGGTGGTAGTGGGCTTTATCGGCGGCGTGTTGCTGTTCAGATTGCCGCGCGCAAGGCGTGTGCTGGACCCCTTGCTGCTTTCCTACTATGCGGTGCCCGTCTTCGTGCTGTATCCGATCTTGATCGTGATCTTCGGCTTGAACCGCTGGCCTCTGGTTGGCATCGGGTTTCTCTTTGCGGTCGTCGCCATGGCCGTAAATACTTTGAATGGTCTTGAACGTGTGCCTCGTGTGCTGTTGCGCACGGCGCGCGTATGCCGCTTAAATACGCTAGACGAGGTGCGCCTCATCACCTTGCCCGCGAGTCTTCCGTTCGTATTTACAGGCATCAAGCTCACCGTGGTCTACGCGTTCATCGCGGTGGTAGCGGGTGAATTCGTGTTGTCCGGGTCGGGCTTCGGTTATCAAATCGCATTCGCCTACAACGCGTTCGACAATTCGACGATGTACGGCCTCATGCTCCTGATGCTGATCTTCGTTGCCACGCTCAATGCCCTTTTACGCACAGCGGAAACGCGTCTCTATCGGCGCATCAGAAGGGAGGCCGCATGAGCACTGTCGTCGTCACGCATACGGCAAGGCCGCGACACACGCGGCGATGGATGGACGCGCTCGTGCTCGTCGTGGTGCTGGTCGGGCTTTGGCAAGGCGCAAGCGGGTGGCTTGGCCCCGATGTGCTGACCACGCCGCTGCATACCGTCCAACGTGCAATGCATATAGTCAGCGACCCGGATTTTCCGGAAAGCCTCTATGTCACATCGCTTGCCTTTGCTTCGGCGTTCGCCATCTCTGCCGTAGCAGGCGTTTTTCTCGGTCTGTTTCTTGGCGTGCGACGCTTGGCCGGTGAGGTGATGGAGCCGCTAATGATGGGCTTTTATTCCATTCCCAAGGTCACGCTTTATCCGGTCGTGCTGCTCGCTTGCGGTCTCGGGTTATGGGCCAAGATCGTATTCGGTGTGATACACGGGATCGTTCCGATTACGCTCTTCACCATGAACGCGGTAAAGAACATGCCGCCTATCTACGCACGCGCGGCCCGCACTTACCGCATGAACCCGATGGATTTCGCGCGTCATGTGTTGCTGCCCGCATGCGTGCCTGAAGTCGTAGCGGGACTGCGCATCGGCTTTTCGCTTACCTTGCTTGGCACGCTTATCGGCGAGATGTTCGCGTCGCAAAGCGGTATCGGCCGCATGTTGATGATCGCCATGAACCGCAACGAAACGAGCACGATCATGGCGCTTGCGCTCATGCTTTTCGTGTTCGCCACACTGGTGAATCTCATGTTCCTTAAATGGCAGCGTCATCTCACGCATAGCGATTGATCATGCATACGCTCTTCGACAAGTTGTGGGACAGCCATACCATTTCCCATCTCGCAGGAGGCGCCGATCTGCTGCACGTGGATCGTCATCTGATGCACGAGCTCACCGGCGTGGAAGCGGTCCGCGTGCTTGAAAAGCGCGGCCTTGGCGTGGATAGTCCCGCGCTTACCTTTGCCACCGTCGATCATGTGATTTCGACGGCCCCAGGACGCCGCGCAGGCGATGCCGACTGGAGCACCGAGATGGTCGAATCGATGCGCACGCAGATGACGCATCACGCGATTCCCATCTTTGACATAGGCCAGGCAGGCCTTCAGGGCATCGTGCATGTGATCGGACCGGAGCTCGGCCTTTCTTTGCCAGGAACGTCCATCGTTTGCGCGGATAGTCATACATGCACGCATGGTGCAATGGGCGCGCTTGCCTTCGGTATCGGTTCGACGGAGGTCGTGCATGTGCTTGCGACGCAAACCATTCGACAGAAGCGCCCAAAGACGATGCGTGTGCGCTTCAATGGCAAGCTGCGCGAAGGCGTGACCGCGAAGGACATGATTCTGTATCTCATCGGAAAGATCGGCGCGGCTGGCGGCACGGGCTATGCCGTCGAATACGCGGGCGATGCGGTCGAAGCATTGAGCATGGAAGGCCGCCTCACACTGTGCAATCTAAGCATTGAGCTGGGGTCCAAGCTTGGCCTCGTCGCGCCCGATGAAACCACGTTCGCTTATCTGCGCGACAAGCCTTATGCACCGCAAGGCGAGCAGTTCGACCAGGCTGTCGCCGACTGGAAGATGCTTGCAAGCGATTCGGAGGCACAGTTCGATCGCGAAATCGGTATCGATGCGTCGTCCATCGGCGTACAAGTCACGTGGGGCACGAGTCCCGAGCACGTGATTGCGCTGGACGATGTCATACCCGACCCCGCATCGCTCGATGATGAATCGCGCCGTCATGCCGCCGAAAATGCGATCGACTACATGGGCGTGCGTGCCGGACAGCATCTGGATGAACTAAGCGTGGACCGCGTATTCATAGGCTCGTGTACGAATAGCCGCATCGAAGACTTGCGTGCGGCAGCACATGTGGTCCATGGTCAGCATGTCGCCAGCAACGTGAAGGCTTGGGTCGTGCCGGGATCGCTCACGGTGGCGCGTCAAGCCGAGCAGGAAGGGCTCGATGCGATCTTCCGTGCCGCTGGCTTCGAATGGCGCGAGCCGGGCTGTTCGATGTGCGTGGGCGCAAATGGCGACGTGGTTGGGCGTGGCGAACGTTGCGTATCGACCTCGAATCGCAATTTCATTGGCAGGCAAGGTCCCGGTGCGCGTACGCATCTGGCTAGCCCTGCAGTTGCCGCAGCTAGCGCCATTGCGGGGCATATCGCCGCGCCACGTGTGCGTCAAACGGAAGGGGCGTCGCGATGAAAGCGGTGACGATCATCTCCGGAGCAGCGGCTCCGCTCATGCGAGATAACGTCGATACGGATCTCATCATCCGCATCGAAAGAATTTCGCAACTCGTGCGCGGACAGTTGGGACCCTATCTGCTCGAGACTTTGCGTTATCGCGGCGACGGTCCGCAAAGTGGTGAACGTGAGGACTTCGTTCTCAATCAGCCCGCATTCAGAAGCGCATGCACAGTCCTCGGTGGTAGCAACTTCGGTTGTGGCAGCTCGCGCGAAATGGCGGTGTGGGCGCTTGAGGAAGCGGGCATTCGATGCGTCATCGCTTCATCGTTCGGCGACATCTTCTATAACAACTGTCTTCAGAACGGACTGCTTCCTGTGCGACTCGACGCTGCCGAGATCGAGCGCATAGCGGTTGCTGCTAGCGATGGAACGCCCATCGAGGTCGATCTCGGTGCGCTCGAAATTCGCGCACATGGGTTGGAAACGATTCACTTCGAATTCGATCCGGCACAGCAGCGAGCGCTTCTGGAAGGACTCGACGAGATCGATCAGACGCGCCTTCTTAAAGACGATATTGCGCGCTTTCTTTTGAGGGATCGAAAAGCGCGCAGTTGGGCTTACTTCGCTTGACACATCGACATCATTCAACTTGCCGGAGAATCATCTTGACCCGTTCAGCCCGTTTTCGCGAATTATTTAAAGAGGGCCCATTCGTCTGCATGGGCGCGCACGATGCGTTGACCGCGATGCTAGCGGAACAGGCCGGCGCCAAGTCGCTATACGTTAGCGGTTTCGTTGCATCCGGCGTGATTGCAGGGCAGGCGGATATCGGCGTACTCTCGCAGACGGAAATGTTCGAGCATATCCGCCGCATTTGTCGCGTGACGACAGTGCCCATATTCGCAGATGCCGATACGGGCTACGGCGGCATCCTCGACGTGCAGCGCACGATCCGTCTATGGGAAGAAGCGGGCGCATCGGTGCTGCATCTCGAGGATCAAGCATTGCCCAAGAAATGTGGACACTATGCGGGCAAGCAGCTCGTATCGAAGGACGAGATGGTGCTCAAGCTGCGCGCAATGATCGAGGCGCGCACCGATCCGGACTTCTTCATCGTGGCCCGTACGGATGCGATTGCAGTAACCGGAATCGACGATGCGATCGCGCGGCTCGAAGCCTACGCGGAAGCAGGCGCGGATGGCCTCTATGCCGATGCGCCCGAAAGCCTCGAACACATGCGCGAGCTCACGCGTCGTCTCAAGCCGTTAGGCAAGCCGATTCTTTTCAATCAGGCGCGAACGGGAAAGAGTCCGTTCGTCTCGATGAAAGAGGCCTACGAAATAGGCTTCGATTACACCCTCGCCCCAATCGAGTCGATGCTTGCCATGCATAAAGCTGTCAAGGAAGTCATGATCGACTTCATGCGCGAAGGCACGACAGATGCCATTGCAGACCGGCTCACGACCTTCGAGGAATACAACCGCTTTGTCGGGCTCGACAAAGCGATGGAAGTCGAGAAGCACTTTGCGACCTCGTAAAGATAAAAGCCATCGCTAGTTGAGCAGCGTCCACAAGGCGAGGGTCAGCACGAGTCCGACGACCGACACGATGGTCTGCAAGACCGACCAAACGGCTACCGTGCGCTTGAGCGTTAAGCCGAAATATTCGCGCACCATCCAGAAGCCCGCGTCGTTGACGTGACAGAAGAACACGGAGCCGGCGCCGATGGCAAGCGCCATCAACGAGCTGTGCGTGGCAGACAAGCCGATAACCACGGGCGCCACGATACCGGCTGTCGTCGTCGTGGCGACTGTTGCCGATCCGGTGGCTTGCCTGAGCGCCACTGCGATCAGCCACGCAAGCAAGACCAGCGGCAGATGCGCGCCCACGGCGATCTTGCCGATCGTCGTGCTGATGCCTGCGGCGACGAGTGTCTGCTTGAGTCCACCGCCTGCGCCGATGGTGAGCAGAAGCGCCGCGATTGGCGGCAGGCTCTTGCGCAAGATGCCGCCTACGCGATCGCGCGCCATGCCGCGCGACCAACCGAGCATCACGATGGCGAAGAGTACCGTTAGAGCAAGCGCAATCAACGGTTCGCCTACGAAGTCGAGCGTGTCGTAAAGCAGCGTGTCCTTGGTAAGCGCGAGCTTGGCGATAGTGCGGCCGAGCATCATCACGACGGGTAGAAGTATCGTGATAAGCGAGATTGCGAAGCCCGGTGTCGCTGCGCCATCCGCATGCTCGGTAAAGAGTTTGCCGATCTCTTCTGGCTCTTCGACGTGCATGCGCTTCGAAAGCCAGATGCCGTAGAGCGGACCCGCCAGAATCACGGCCGGCAGCGCAACGATCAAACCGAGCCCGAGCGTTAGTCCAAGATCTGCATGCAATGCGCTCACGGCAATGAGCGGCCCTGGATGCGGCGGTAATAATGCATGCAAAGTCGTCATGCCGGCGAGCGCGGGGATCGCGATGCGCAGGATCGGCTGCTTGGAGCGCCGTGCCATCACGAAGATGATCGGCACCATCATTACAAGGCCCACTTCGAAGAAGAGCGGCAGGCCCACGATGATCGCGACGAGCGCCATCATCCACGGCAGACTGCGGGGCGTGGAAAGATCGAGCAGGGTCGTCACCAACCGATCCGCTGCCCCCGACTCGGCCATCAGCGCACCGAGCATGGCGCCGAGCGCGATGATGATGCCGACATCGCCGAGCAACGCTCCCGCACCCTTGCTAAAGGCCTGCGCAATGGCTTCCAACGGTTGATGCGCAGCGAAACCGGCAACGAATGTACCCACTAGGATAGACAGGAACGGCGCGAGCTTGAGAACGCCGATTGAGAGGATGATGACCGCAAGGCCGAGCGCGCAGGCGATCAGAAGCTGAGTATCGTGGGCTGACCACGAAGCAAGAGTTGTCGTTGGGTTCACAGTGACTTTGTGCTGGCGCGCGGCGGCGGCATGCCGGAGCGCTTACGGTTTGCTTTCGTCCGCTCTTGAGCAGACGCGAGGCCTCGTCGTAATAGCATTTTTTTTCGCGATGGTCAAAATATGGCGTCGTCACGTTTTGCATTCGGTGTCTTGCATGATGCATGCAATCGACAAAATGCAGTGTCATTTAACGCGCTTTGGCCATACTGCGAACAGTCTTACGCGGTAGAACCAAGCGCAGGGAGCTGTGGCCTTGCTAGACTAGCTTTGAGAATTGAAGCCAACGGAGAAGTCTCGTGACCCAGCCCTTAGTAAAGGCTTTCGTATTCGACGTTTTCGGTACCGTGGTGGACTGGCGCGGCGGCATAGCGCGGGAAGCTGCGTCGTTTCTAAACGCTCTCGGTCAAGCGAACGCGTCGCCGGAAGCGTTTGCCGATGCATGGCGCAGTCGCTATGCGCCCGCAATGCAGAAAGTCCGCAGTGGCGAAAGACCGTTCGTAAGGCTGGATGTCTTGCATCGAGAAAATCTGGACGACGTGTTGCCCGAATTCGGCATCAACAAAGATGCCGTTCCAACGCATGTGCTCGATGAGTTGAATCTCGCGTGGCATCGTCTGGACCCTTGGCCCGATTCCGTAAAAGGACTTGCGCGCCTCAAGACGCGCTACATCATTGCGCCGTTATCGAACGGCAATATCAAGTTAATGGTGGACATGGCGAAACACGGTGGTCTGCCATGGGATGCGATTCTCGGCGCGGAAACAGCGCAGGCTTATAAGCCAACGCCGCAGGCTTATCTGCGTGCGGTCGATGCGCTCATGCTCAAGCCTGAAGAGGTGTGCATGGCGGCGGCCCATAATAGCGATCTCGTCGCGGCAAGGGCGTGCGGCCTGAAGGCTGCGTTTATCGCTCGGCCTTATGAGCACGGTGCGCGACAAGCCACAGACCTCAGAGCAGAAAGCGATTGGGACTTCATCGTGAACGACTTGAACGAACTGGCCGATGCAGCCGGCGCTTGAATGGCGACTCAAGGCGATGACGAGGGGACGTCATCGCCTTTCGAACAAAGCGCAGGACGTTATTCAACGCCTTCGACAATGCGGAAATCACGCTCCACTGAATCGCCTAACGTAACGAGCGCGTCCTGATAGGTCTTGCTGTCGTAAGCGGCTTTAGCAGCATCGAGTGAGTCGAACTCGATGATTACCGTGCGTTCCTTAACGCCATCGCCCTGAATGAACGACGCCACGCCGCGCGCGAGAGGGCGTCCGCCGCCTTCCTTGATCGCAACCGTCGCCTGCTTCGCGTACTCCGCGGCCTGATCAGCGTTGATGATCTTGCGGTATGCGCTGACCCAATATCCCTTTGCCATCTCTATCTCCGTTTTGTTACCTGAGTGATTGAGCGCCGGACTTCGTCACGTGCGACTCGTCCGGTTCGAAGGCAGCATAGCAAACTCTCGCTTGAGGCATGCGAGCGCTAAGAGCAGCCTTTAATCGGCTGCGTATTTGCGGTCCAGCTCGTCGTACAGCGGCTTGTTCACGAGCCGCTGACGTTCCGAAAAAGGTGCAACTATGCCTGGATCTTCATCGAGACGGCCTTGTGTCTTTAGTGCCGACAACGCCGTCTGCATACCACGCACGGCGCCTTGCAACGCGGCGTTGGCATAAAGGACGAGGCTAAAGCCAAGGCGCTCGAGGTCCTCTCGCGCTGTTACCGGCGTCTTTCCGCCGATGACGAGATTGATGAGTTGCGGCGCTTCGACGAGTTCGGTTAGCGAGGCAATTTGCTCTGGCGTCTCGATGGCCTCGATGAAAAGAATGTCGGCCCCGGCTTCGACAAATGCGCGCGCCCGCTCTATGGCGCGGTCGAAGCCTTCCACCGCGCAGGCATCCGTGCGTGCAATGATCTGGAAATTCGCGTCCTCGCGTGCGTCGACCGCGGCGTGGATCTTGCCGACCATTTCGCTGGTCGAGACCACGTTCTTACCCGCGAAATGGCCGCATTTCTTAGGCATCACCTGATCTTCGAGTTGAATGGCGTCCGCGCCCGCGCGCTCGAGCGTGCGTACGGTGTGGCGCACATTGAGTGCATTGCCGAAGCCGGTATCCGCATCGACGATGAGCGGAACATCGACGGCATCGCGAATACGAGAGGTATGTTCCGCGACTTCCGCGAGGCTGATGAAACCAAGATCGGGCAGTCCTAGCGACATATTCGTAACGCCTGCGCCGGTTATATAAATTGCTTCGAAGCCGAGGTCGACGGCCACGCGTGCGCTCATCGCGTTGAAAGCGCCCGGTAACAGCAGTGCGCGGCGCGCGTTGACCAGTTCGCGAAAGGCGGCGCGGCGGCGAGAGGATGACGTGGTCATGGCTTGATTCCGTAAGTAAGAGATTTTTGCGTTTGGTTCATGTTAAAGCGTGCAGCGGTTTGGCGCTTGGCGTCAAGCGCGTCGTCGCTTAACCGGGGACACGCGCATCGGGAATGGCGCGGCCTAGGCGCTGCGCATTCTTATAGACTGCCTGCATGAATAGAACCGCGTTGCGCGATGGCGGCGCAAAGCGCGAATAAACGAAGCTTGCCGTCAAATGTATGTGTTCGCGTAGCGGGCGTATGGTGAGAGCTGTGCCTGCCGTGGCGAAATCATCGACGATGGTCACGCCGAGCCCGCCTTCGACGAGCGCCAGTGCCTGATCGGCGCGCATCACGTCGATTGTCGACTTGAGTTCGACGCCCGCTTGCTGGCACGTCTGTGCGATCACGGTTCCAAACGGAATGTCTCGCTTGAACAGCACCACGGGTTCGCTTACCAGATCGGCAAGCGACACGACCGATGCCGCTTCAAGTCTGTGCCCCCTTGGCAAGGCGCAAACCATGCTGCCGTACATGAACGAAACGTTTTCCAGATGTTCGTGCGTGACCGGCATTGCGGCAACGGCGACCTCTGCTTCCTTGCTCAAGATTTCCATCGGCATGTCCGCCATTAGTGTGGTCTGCCAGCCTACAGTCAGTGCAGGCAGCTTGGCCTTGATATCGACGAGCGCGGGAGCCACGACGCTCATTGCGAGCGATGCACTGCAAGTGACGCGCAAAAGGCTCGACGGCCCTAGCGAAAGCGCGCGCGCGAATTCATCCACGCGCACGGCAGCCTGATAAACCTGCTCGATTTCCCTGAATAACGCATGTGCCTCGGCCGTGGGAACGAGGCGGCTCTTGGAGCGCTCGAACAGGCGCAGGTCCAGTGTCGTCTCGATGTGAGACACGAGCTTGCTCACTGCAGGCTGCGATACGTAGAGCAACTTGGCTGCCGCGTTGATGGAGCCTGTGAGCATGACCGCACGAAAGACTTCCATATGGCGGAGTTTGAAGCGCATCGGTTCGCCGTACAGCTTAACTAAAAGTTATAGCTTAAAGGAAATTCAGCATACGACAAAGCCAGCGTTTGTCCTTAGTATCGGTTCGAGTGATTTCTTTCACAAAGGGACCATGAACAAACTGGATTTGCAGGACCGTGTATGTGTCATCACCGGCGGCTCCGGTGGTATCGGATATGCGATTGCTGAGCGCTTCGTTGCGTCGGGTGCGAAGGTCGTGCTTTGGGATATCGACAGCGAGGCTGCCTTTTCCAAGGCCAAGCAGGCTCACGCGGCTTTCGCTTCTCAAGTAGATGTGACGAATGCCGCCAGTGTAGCCAACGCGGCGCAGGAAGCACACAAGCGCTTAGGATCAATCGATGTGTTGATCAACGCTGCGGGTATCAATGGAGATATCGGTCCAGTAGAGACATATTCGATCGACGCATGGCGGCGCGTACTCGACATCAATCTTACGGGCGTTTTTATTTGTTGCCGCGAAGTGCTGCCTTATCTGCGTCGCGCGCGGCATGGACGTATCGTGAGTCTGTCGTCGGTCGGGGGCAAGGAGGGCAACCCGAACCAGGGTGCTTATGGCGCGTCGAAGGCAGGCGTGATCGCATTGACGAAGTCGCTTGGCAAGGAGCTCGCGGATACCGAGATTCGCGTCAACTGCGTGACGCCCGCGGCAATCGAATCCGACATGCTGCGCGGCATGACCGAGGATGCACGCAACTTCGTGCTCGCCAAGATTCCGCTAGGACGCGCGGGCCGTCCAGACGAAGTTGCGTCGATGGTGACATGGCTCGCCACGGAGGAATGCTCGTTTTCCACCGGCGCGGCGTTCGATTTGACGGGTGGAAGGGCAACGTATTGATGAAACCCCTATCGCTCGCTCATCTCACGGTACTGGACGTAGGCCCGCCAGATCTTATCGAACTGGCGGCGAGCGCTGGCTTTCGAGCGATCAGCATTCGTCTTTGCTCACCCGTGCACGGCGGTATCGAGTATCCATTGCTTGCGAGGTCATCTGAATTGCGTTCGACCAAGCGCTTGCTGCATGAGCTCGACGTGAAGGTGACCGATATCGAAGTGATTACTCTTGCGGCCAATACTTCCATTGGTGACTATGAAAGCACATTCGAGGCAGGCGCGGAACTCGGAGCACACCGTGCATGCGTGAATATCGACGATACCGACCGCGCACGCGTCATCGATCGCTTCAGCGCATTATGCGATCTCGCGGCGCCATTCGGTTTGTCGCTTGATGTCGAGTTCATGCTATGGCGTCCTGTCGCGCGTCTAGCTGATGCTGTGAATATCGTGCGGTCCTCTGGCAAGCCCAATGCATTTGTTCTGATCGACGCGCTTCATCTCATCCGTTCAGGCGGAACGGTGGAAGAGGTCGCGGCGCTTGATCCGCAAATCATCGGCAGCGTTCAGCTTTGTGATGCGCCAATGGCGTCTCCCGCTGACATCGTTGCAGAGGCACGTGGAGATCGGTTGTTGCCCGGGGAAGGGGAGTTGCCCTTACGCGCGCTGCTTGCCGTGTTGCCCGATAACCTTCCGCTAGCAGTCGAAGTGCCGCTTAAGCGCGAAACCAATCCGCTTAAACGCGCGATACTCGTACAACATGCTTGTCAAAGCCTTCTTGAGACGAGCGCTCGCGTAGCACGATAGAAGCTTCGACTTCCATAAAAAACACGGAGACAACATGACGACAGAAACGATTGGTCGAACCTCGGAGACGACATCATTGAGCGTGCTAGGCGGCAAGCATGCCAGAAAGGCCGCAATCGCGGCGTGGATCGGCAGCGCGCTCGAATACTACGACTTCTTTATCTACGGCACTGTCGCCGCGCTCCTCTTTCCAAAGATATTCTTCCCGCCCGGCGACATGACCGCCGCGACGCTTGCATCGATGGCGACCTTTGGCGTGGCTTATGCCGCACGTCCTTTAGGCTCGTTCCTCATGGGCCACTACGGTGACAGGCTCGGCAGAAAGGTCGTGATGGTCGGCACCTTGCTCTTGATGGGGCTCTCGACGTTCTTAGTGGGATGCTTGCCGACTTATCAGACCGCGGGACTGCTCTCACCTGCGCTACTCGTGTTGATGCGAATCTTGCAGGGCATCTCCGCAGCAGGGGAGCAAGCCGGGGCGAATTCAATGTCGTTCGAGCACGCGCCCGCGCATCGTCGGGGTTATTACACGAGTTGGACTTTAAGCGGGACGCAGGGCGGTCAGGTGCTTGCGCCCGCTGTAGTCTTGCCGCTTGCGGCTTTGTTACCCGAAGATCAATTGCTGTCGTGGGGCTGGCGCTTGCCTTTCTGGTTGAGTGTGGCGGTGGTGATCGTCGGCTTTATCGTGCGCAGCCGACTCGAAGAGACGCCCGCCTTCGAAAGCGAAGCCTCGCATGGCGAGGTGCCGATTATGCCGCTCAAGACGCTGCTTACGGGTTATCGCAAGGAATTGCTACAGGTTTTCTTTGCCGCGCTCATTGCGTCTATTGGCACGACGTTCGCCGTGTTTGCGCTTTCGTTTTCGCGCGCACAGGCGCAACCCATCAGCACTTCGGTCATGCTGTGGACGGCTATCGTCGCTAACTTCATCGCGGTCTTCACCATTCCGTTATGGGCCACGCTATCCGACCGTATCGGCCGACGACCTGTATTTATCGCGGGAAACTTGCTGTGCGCAGTTAGCGTCGTGATCTTTTTGTGGTCGATCACGACGGGGAGCAATGCGCTCGTCTTTGCAGCGGGAGTAGTGCTCGGCGGCTTCGCTTATAGCATCACGAATGCCGTGTGGCCGGCGACATACGCGGAACGCTTTCCGACGCAAGTCCGCCTTTCCGGCATGGCGATCGGCACGCAGTTTGGCTTCGCCGTGGCCGGGTTTGCGCCGCTAGTGGAATCCGCGCTCATAGGTAAATACAGTACGGCGTCGTGGGTCATGCCGGCTGCATTCGCGGTGCTGGTGTGTCTGTTGTCCGCATTGTCCATCTTTTCTATGCGGGAGACTTATGACGTTCCGCTCGAGCAGCTCGGCAAACGTAATTCGATCCTCTAGCGCTGACGCCAACGCAGCCGTCGCGGCATGAAGCATAATGGCTCCGAACTCGACAGGAGCCATGCATGACCGAAACGTTGAAGGATCTGCCGTTGCCCGATGGCATCCGCTCACGCCTGATCGACAACGGCAATGGCCTCTCCATGCACGTGCTGGAAGCAGGTTTCGAAACGCCGGGCAGGCCATGCATCGTGCTCTTGCATGGCTTTCCCGAGCTTGCTTTTAGCTGGCGCAAGGTGATGCCGGCGCTTGCCAATGGCGGCTATCATGTCGTCGCGCCCGATCAGCGCGGCTACGGGCGTACCACGGGCGCAGCTGCTATATTCGATACGGATCTCGACGACTTCAATTTCCCAAATCTCGTGCGGGACGTGCTTGGGCTTATAAGTGCCTTGGGCTATCACAGCGTGGCAGCGGTCATCGGCCATGATTTTGGTTCGCCCGTAGCAGCTTGGTGCGCGTTGATCAGGCCGGATGTCTTCAGGTCGGTGGTCATGCTTAGCGCGCCGTTTGCGGGGCCGCCGACATTTCCATTTGGCACCGCATCGGAACATGCGCTGCATGAGGCGGGCGATACAGCATTGACCGAGATGGCCACTGTCTTGGCGGCGCTAGACGCGCTCGACCCGCCCCGTAAGCACTATCAATGGTATTACTCGGGTGCCGATGCGAATGAAGACATGTGGCACGCGCCGCAAGGCATGGGCGCATTTCTGCGCGCTTATTTTCACGTGAAGAGTGCGGACTGGCCGGAAAATCATCCTCATCCTTTAGCGGCGTTGAGCGCGGAAGAACTCGCTACGTTGCCGACTTACTATGTGATGGAGAAAGATAAGAGCATGCATGAGACGGTCGCACCGCATATGCCTTCGGAGGAGCAGATCGCATCATGCGCATGGATGCCGGAACGCGATCTCGACGTCTATGCGGGGGAATATTCGCGCACCGGTTTTCAAGGCGGGCTTAACTGGTATCGCTGCGCGACTAGCGACGCTCACACGGCCGCGCTTAAGACATGGTCAGGCAGCACGATAGACGTGCCTGCATGTTTCATTGCTGGAAGTAGCGACTGGGGCGTGTATCAGCGGCCTGGCCAATACGAAGCGATGCGCATGCGCGCATGCAGCAATTTCCGCGCGGTGCATATGATTGAAGGTGCCGGACATTGGGTGCAGCAAGAACAGCCGGTCACGGTAGCTAACCGAATTCTGCGATTTCTCAGGCAGGACGCGTTCGGCTTTTAGACTGCCGCACGCGTCCTCTTTGCCTGATGCTTCTAATACTCAACCGGCGGTGCGCTTACCCTTGATAAGACGCGCCACGCGTTCGGCGCCGAGCCGCCATTCATAAGGATTGGTGTAGTCGAACTCGCGCACCTTGCGGGACAAATATGGCCAAAAGCTGTCTCGCGTCCTGGAGTCGTTCACACGCGCCTGCCGTGAGAGACGGCGATTGTCGTTCCAGGGAAAGCTGCGGACTTCTTTCGATGCCCGTCGCGGTAAGCCAAACACCATCGAATACGCATAGCGCGGTGCATCCGAATGATTCGGACCCGCGAAATGCAGCGTACGTCCCGCATGAATGGTGCAGTCGCCGAGTTCGAGCGGACAAACGACCGCCTCGCCAGCATTGAAGCCCGTGACGCATTCAAGGCCATGCGTGCTCGGATCGCCGCCAATGGGGCCATGCGGAAGCACGGGTCCAATATGCGAGCCGGCGATGAACTGCATGCACCCGTTGGTCAGCGACACCGGCTGCAAGGGGAACCAGAAGTTCACCTCTCGATGTTCGATGCGCGGGTCGGTGAATGCTTCATCCTGATGCCAGGGTGTCACGGCCTCGGTATGAGCGGGCTTATGAAAAAAGCTGTCGCTCACGAAGCGTGCCTTGGGGCCGAGCAGTTGCATGGCGACACGTTGCACGCGCCGATTCAACTCGCTCTCCATGAGGCTTCGCTCGAAATGCGACGGACCATGCAATTGCGCGAGCTTAGGCTTGTCCGGACCCTCACCTTCCGGATAAAAGTCGAACAGCATGCCTTGCTTGAATCCCGCCTTTTCGCGCAGCAGGCGGTCGCCAATTGTACGCAAGGTCTTAATCTCCGCATGCTCCGCAACTTTCTCAAGACGGAGAAATCCGTCCTTCCAAAAGCCCTCGCATTGCGCTTGGGATAACGATGTCATCTCCCTTGTCGCCCCGCTCAAAGAAAGAAATGCATATCACTGGAATAAAGCTTCAACAGTGAAACAGCACACAAAACAGCGTTCTGTACGGTCTCGCACAAAGCGCCCCCATGGCCCTCGACGTCTGGCTGAACTTGCCGACTTTGATTTTTTTGAAGTCTTTAGCACGCAGCACACGGTTGAACTTTACGCGAAAGGTGCTTTCACCTTTGTTCGCTGCCGCTTACTGAGAGAACAACAAGCGATACCAAATTGACGCTAATTTTGAAGAAATCGCTAGCAATCGCGCCGAGGTCCATCAAATGTGCTAGCCGCCAACCTTAGTCTACGTGGTGGAGCATACATCATGCTTTCATTCGTTGGCGCGTTACAGGCACTTTCAACGCACCCATCTGGCGGAATCGAGCGGCATTGGCGGACAAAGCCTGGCTGAGAGCGGCAATCAGCAAGCAACATTTCCCGCTAAAACGTTTTACTGTTAAGCGGTTGCAACGATTTGATCGCGATGTAATCTCGATGATTTTTTTAGTATCGTTGCGAATCGCAGACATGCCGCTAAGACATATTCAACTCGAACAATTTTCCGCCAACAACGACACCGGCCACATTTACGCAAAGGTGTTTCGGCATGTATCGAATTGCGCGCGCTGGAGAAATCAGGGAACTCGTTGAAGTCATCTATGTCCACGCACCTCGCGGCTGTGAAGGCCGCTATGCATGCAAGGAGGATATCGATGCAGCAAGGACGCGTTGCCGCACTCGACGCTGGTCGTGCGCTCGCGATTGTCGGGGTTGTCGCAGTACATCTATCGTTTCAGTTCCCCAATCTGCCGGGAGCGGTGACGCTGCTGACGCACATGGGGCAGTATGGCGTGCAGTTGTTCTTCGTCATCAGCGCAATCACGATCTTCATGACCCTCGAAATGGACCATGCGCGATGTGTCGACGCGCGCCACGTCGCGCTACGCTTCTATATCAAGCGCTTTTTTCGCATCGCTCCGCTTTACTATGCGGCCATCGTCATCTACGGCCTTATCAGTTACGGGGCGACGCGCTCCGGTTACGAACACGCCTGGGTGCTCGGCGTGCATGGTCCGGTCGATATCCTCCTCAACATGCTTTTCCTGCATGCGCTCTCGCCAACGGCCATCAATAACGTGGTCCCGGGAGGATGGTCTATTGGCGTCGAAATGCTCTTCTACTTGATTGCACCGCTATTGTTTTTCCTGGCGATGAATCGCAAGCGTCTGCTCCTCGCCACCGTAATACTGCTAGCGCTTTCCTTTGCCATTACATCGATGAGCGAATGCCACGGCGTGCTAGATTGCGATGTGACAAACAACTCGTACAGTTACTTCTGGCCGCCCGTGCAGGGACCGTGCTTCATCGTTGGCATGTGGGCGTGGTATGCCTTTCGGACGCACTTGACGGGCGACGAAAGAGTGACGCGACTTAAGTCGTACCTCTACGCTTCGCTGGCGCTTGGCTTTGCCATCGTGACCGCGATGCTCGGCGTATGGCTCGCTAAAGCTCATGCTCTCGCACCGTTGTTCGCGGCATGTAGCGCCGTAGCTTTCCTGCTGTTCGTTTGCACGCGCAGCGCGCGCAAAGCAAGTACGCGGCCTATCATGCGCAAGACACAAAGCCTGTCGATGATCCGCCGCTGTGCCGCCGCGTTAGGCCGTGAGAGCTACGGCATTTATCTTTGGCATTTCATTTGTGTCTACGTGACCTTCCATTTCTTTGAGGGAAGGTTCAAGGAGACAAGCAACGAGACAGCCTTGGCGCTATACTGCGCTACGCTGACGGCGGTGCTGGCGGCGTCGTATGCGTTGTCGAGATTATCGGATCGAGCGATTCAGGGCCGCGCGACGCGGCTCTCGCAGCACTTACTGGCAGCGCTCGACAGACGCTTTGATTAGTCTTCGCCTCGTGCGTCTTAAGCGCTCGATGCCTCAAGCGTGCGATCTGCTTTAGCGCGCAGACCATAAGCCGTCAACATACGATAAAGCGTGACTCGCGAAATGCCCAACTCATCGGCCGCTTCACCCAAGCGGCCGCGATGACGCAAGAGTGCGACTTCAATGGCTTGCCGCTCTGCGGCTTCGCGTGCTTGCGCAAGCGTCGTCGGCGCAGCTTCGGCGTATTCGCCGAGTTCGAGATCGCTAGCGAGAATCTGACGTCCTTCCGCCATGACAATGGCGCGACGCACGCGATTAATCAATTCACGCACATTGCCCGGCCAGCCGTAATTGTGAAGCGCCGCGATGGCGCACGGCGAGAAGCCACGCAAGCGTCGGCTCGCATCTTTTCTATAGCGATCGAGCATATGATTGGCGAGCAGTTCGATATCCTTGCCGCGTACGCGCAAAGGGGGCTCGTCGATCTGCAAGACGCACAAACGGTGGTATAAGTCCGCGCGAAAACGGCCTTCGATCATCGCGGTTTGCATATCGACGTGCGTGGCCGAAATGATGCGCACATCCACGTCCGTCGAGGTCTGGCCGCCAAGACGTTCGATTTTGCGTTCTTGAAGAAAGCGCAAGAGACTCGCTTGACTCTCGAGCGGCAGATCGCCGATTTCATCGAGAAAGAGCGTACCGCCATCCGCGGCCTCCACACGGCCGATCTTGCGTTGATTTGCGCCCGTAAATGCGCCGCGCTCGTAGCCGAACAATTCGGATTGAAGCAGATGCGGTGGAATGGCGCCGCAGTTGATTGCGACGAATGGTTGATCGCGACGTACCGAGCGTTCATGAATTGCAACCGCCGTTAATTCCTTGCCGGTGCCTGATTCGCCGGAAATGAACACTGGTGCATCCGTCATGGCGACTTTACGGATTGATCGATAAAGCGCCTGCATGGCGTCACATGAACCGACCATGCTGCCTTCCTTGCCATCGTCCTTACGCGATTCGTTGCCAGTCGCGCTGCTTGCCGTATCGTGCAAGGCGACCATGCCATACGCATGACCGACTGCATCGACTATGCGATCCGCCGATGAAGGCACGGTCACGTAATCGAAGCAGAAGTCGCGGATAAGCCGACAAATCTCGGGATTCTCGACATGCTCGGCGTCGACCGTTGCAACCCAGCCAATCTGGCAGAGTGCAAGCAATTCGGCGACAACGGCCGTATCTTTTGCGAGCCCGCGTTTAGTCAGGTCGACAATGCCGGCGGCAGCGCGCTTGCCATGACGGGCGGCTTTAGGTGGCTTGGCGGGATCGATTTGCTCAATCGTCCAGCCGCGAGCATGCAAGCGCTCGGAAAGTTCTTCCGATACGGTGCGCCCGGCATAATAAAGCGTCCTGTTTTCCCCGTGCATGGCTTTTCTCATCTTATTTGTATATGCCGCTAGTATGCGCTTTATTCCTAAGAGCTTAAACGCCCCGCAAACGATAACGCGTTTTTGAATGTTTGCATTGATCTGTACAAATCGATTAAAAACGAAAGAGAAAAATTTGCGGATGCGGTTTGCGATCTGTGTCTGTACGCTTGCGCACTGCCAATCGGCCCTGTCGGAGCAAGGGCAAACGTTGAAAACGCGCCGTACATTTTACTTGCTGGTCTCAGGAACCGCATCGGGTGAACGAATTTTTAGCGCTGGTTTGAGCCTTAGCGGAAATATCGGATAATTTGTATTCTCAAATGAACTCGTCTGCCAGACACCAGAATTTTTGAAGGCAAGGCGTAACGTCGTGGAGTGTGCCCGCCCGATGAATACCAGTCAGAAAATGGATCAGCTCAGCACCCTTGCATCCTCTCGCCAGCCGCGTTTGCTGTTCGTCGAGGACGATCCGGCCATGATTCGCATCGTGGGCGAAATGCTTGCGGAATTTCCTGATCAGCGCTTTGCCATGACAGGCGAAGCGGCCTTGACGCTCGCTCGCCAATCGATCCCCGACCTGATTTTGCTCGACGCGAATCTGCCAAACATGACGGGCTTCGACGTTTGCGAGGTTCTTAAGCGCGACCCTAAGCTTGCACACGTGCCCGTCATCTTCGTGACGAGTCATGACGCGCCCGCGTTAGAGGTCGACGCTTTTCGCATGGGCGCGGCCGACTACGTTATCAAGCCGCTGGTTGCTGCACGACTGCAGGCACGTGTGCGTGCTCAACTGCGCTTGCGCCGCCGAGTCACGGAAGCACGGACGCAAGCTGTGAACGCAGACACAACGCCGCAGGTTCAACGCAAGGCAGCGAGCATCTATGTCGTGGGCATTCTTGCGGACGATACAGCCGATGCGCATCGCGACGCGCTCGAAGCGATCGGCGCGCTGGACATCGTGGCCGATTGCAAAGCCGCGCTGGCTCTTGCAAGCCGCCATGCGCCCGCCGCGATCGTGCTCGATTCACGTTGCTGCGAAAATGGTATCGACGAAACTTTGAGCCAATTGGAAGCCTCGCATCCGCATGTGCCGATAGTCGTACTCGTCGAAGCATGCGATGTCGCAATCGAGCAGCGCACGCTGGATAGCGGTGCGGCGGATGTCATCGCCAAGCCGGCAAAGCCCGCAGTATTGCAGGCTCGCGTGCTCAACGCATTGACGGCGGCGCGCAAAGTCGAAGAGGAAATCAATGCGCTTCGTGAATCGCCGGGCGGCGCGAGCGTGCATTCGTTTCCAGCGGCTTCGCGCGAAGGCCGTGATGCGTGAGCGCTGCGATTTATTTTAAAGGTGCAAGAGCGAAGCGCGCACGTCCGGCGCGCTTTGCTTCGTAAAGAGCGTCGTCTGCGGCCTTGATGAGCACAGCGGAGGTCAGCAGTTCGCGCGATGGCAAAACCGCGGCCACACCCGCCGACAAGGTCACATGCTCATCGACGTCCGAAAGGCGATGCGCAATGGCCAACGCACGCACGGCGTCCAGCATGTTCTGCGCGACCAGTTTGGCACCATCGACATTCGTATTCGGCAAGAGGCACGCGAACTCTTCGCCGCCATAGCGCGCAAGCTTGTCATAGGGCCTGCGCAGACTCTTCCCCAAAGTCTTGGCAATCGTCTTTAAACAAGCATCGCCGGCCTGATGGCCATAGTGATCGTTGAAGCGCTTGAAGTAATCCACATCCAACAGGATCAACGAAAGCGGCGAATTCTCACGTGCGCAATGCCGCCAGTCCGCAAGCAAATCTTCATCGAACTTGCGTCGATTAGCGACACCGGTAAGACCGTCCAGCAGGGCGCTTGCGCGCAAGCGGTCGCCTTGCAGCTTGAGCGTCAGATGCGTGCGCACGCGTGCTCGCGTGATGACAGGATTGATCGGCTTAGTGATGAAATCAACGGCGCCGAGTTCGAGCGCTTTGACTTCGTCGTCTTCGTGATCCTGCGAGGTGATGAAGATGATGGGTGTATCGCGCGTCAACGGATCGGACTTGAGGCGGCGGCATACTTCGTGTCCGTCGAGATCGTCCATCACGACATCGAGCAGAATCAAATCGGGCAGTTCGTTTTGCGCGACTTGAATAGCTTGCGCGCCGCTCGTCGCCATGAAGATGTCGCACGTGTCGCGAAAGAGTTCATACAGCACGCGAATATTGACAGGCTGATCGTCCGCGATTACAAGCTTGGGACGACGGTGCACATGCATGAGCCATTGCTCAAGCTCTTCCATATCAGTTTTGCTCCAGCATGTCGCGCGCAAGTCTTGATGCGCGCTCAAAGTCGAGAGCGCGTACACGCGCAAGCAATTGTTCAAAGGCAACGCGCTGGTCATCCGGCGCTTGCGGCCACAAACTCTCGGACATTGCAATCGCTTGAAGATTCGATGAATCGAGCAACGCAACAATGTCGTTGAGGCGCGCGCGCCAGTCTTCGTCGGCAAGAGGCTGTATTTGCGGCTTCTCTTGCGTACTTGCATGCCTTTGCGGGAATGCCTGCGTGAGGCGCTCGACGCTCGTTGCAAGCAACTGCTGCATGCGCGCGAGTTGTGCGTCGATGGAGGCGAGCGCGCGCGCCGTATCGTCCGAGGCTTTGAGATCGTTTTCGAGCCGCGCAGCGAGCTTCGCCAATGCCGATGCGCCAACAGTGCCCGCGCTACCCTTAAGCGTATGCAGTACCGATGCCACGCCCTGAACATCGCGCGCGGCAAGCCGTGCAACAAGACGCGTCAAATGCTTGGCGGTCTGTGGTCCAAAGCCATCAATCGCGTTACGAATCAGATCATGATTGCCGCCGAATCGCGCGAGCAGCGACGCGGATGGCTCGACGATGTCATCGTCTTCCGCATGACTCGATGCCGCGTCTTCCACGACGGCTCGTGCACTGAGCACTGCCACCAGCCGCTCGACATCGATCGGCTTGCCGACGTGATCGTTCATGCCCGCAGCGAGACAGGTGTCGCGATCCGCATTCGATGCATTCGCCGTCATCGCGATGATCGGCAACGCGCCGAAGCGGCCATCCGCACGTATCAGTCGGGTGGCTTCGAGTCCATCGAGGTCGGGCATCTGCACGTCCATCAGAACGGCGTCGAAGCGCGCGTTGCCCTGGAGCACGGCATGCACGCCTTCACGTCCGCTTTCCGCAAGCGTCACGGTGGCGCCTTCCGCGCGCAACAAACCTTCCGCGACTTGCCGGTTGAGCGCATTGTCTTCGACTACGAGCAGTTCGAGTCCGGCGAGACGCCGCTTGCGCGGTGCGCTTGCCGGGACAGGCGGTGCCTCTTTGTCGTTTGCATTCGATCTTGCCACGCGAATCGCGGCGACGAGTTGCTTGGGCGTGACCGGCTTGGTCAAAAAGCCGGCGAAGGGCGGCGCGCCGCCTTCTTGCGTTTCCCTCAGCACTTCGCGTCCGAAAGCGGTGACGAGCAACACGAGCGGCGGCGCGGCGTGGCCTTTCATCGTGTGGATCAGGCGTGCGGCATTCAAACCGTCGAGCCCTGGCATGCGCCAGTCCATCAGGGCGATGTCGTAAGGCTGGTTGTCGCGTGCCGCATCGCCGATGCGTTCCACGGCTTCGATGCCGCTCTCGACCACATCGGCGTGCCATCCCAGCGAGCGCACCGTGCGCAACAGGATTTCGCCCGCGATGGGGTTGTCGTCGGCGATCAGGAGGCGCACCGGATGATCGAAGTCGATGTCATCCGTTTGTATTTTGTGTACATCCGATTGAATGCCGAATTCAATATCGAACCAGAAGCGGCTGCCCACGCCCACTTCGCTCTCTACCTGCAGTTCGCCGCCCATCATCGCGACGAGCCGTTTGCAGATCACGAGTCCGAGCCCGGAGCCGCCGAAACGGCGTGTAGTCGATGCTTCCGCTTGCGTGAAGCCTTCGAAAATGCGTTCGAGCTGAAGCGCGCTGATGCCGATGCCGCTATCGCTAACCGCCACGCGCACGCGCACCGACGCGTCTTTGACCGCTTCGATGCCGTGCACGCTCACGACGATCTGCCCGGCCGTCGTGAACTTGAGCGCGTTGCCCGCAAGGTTGATGAGCACCTGCTGCAGGCGAAAGCCGTCGCCCAAGAGCGTGTCGGGCAATTCCGGGTCGAGGTCGAACAGTACTTCCACGTCCTTCGTGCCTTGATTACCGGAGAGTACGACGCCGAGTTCTTCCATCAGCTTTTCAGGCTCGAACGGATGACTGTCGAGTTGCAGCTTGCCTGCTTCGATCTTCGAATAATCGAGAATGTCGTTGAGCAGGTTGAGGAGCGACTTGGCCGCGGTTTCGGCTTTGCTCACGTAGTCTTGCTGACGACGATTGAGCGAAGTCAGTTGCACCAGATGCAGCATGCCGAGGACCGCATTCATCGGCGTACGGATCTCGTGGCTCATGTTGGCGAGGAAGGTGGATTTGGCCGCGCTCGCTGCATCGGCCTGTTCCTTCGCGTGACGCAGGTGGTATTCGAGTTCGTATTGATCGGTGACGTCGTAATTTACGCCGGTCATCGAGACGGCGCGGCCGCTCGCATCGCGTTGAATGCGTAGTCCGCTCTGAATGCGCCGGATCGCGCCATTCGCCAGAACGATGCGAAAGGGCGGCATGACGACAGGCGCTCCGTCGATGGCCGCCTGCAGACTTTGCAGCGTCGCGTCACGATCGTCAGGGTGGATGCGCCGCTGCCAGTGCTCGATATTCAATCCATGGTCGAGTAGTTCGGGCGGATAGCCGTAAATCTCGAACATGCGCGGCGTCCAGTGCAGCCGCCCGGTAACGATGTCCCATGACCAGATACCGAGTTCGGCGATATCGGCCGCGAGCAACAGTTGGTCGCGCGCATCGGCGAGTTCACTGCGTTCCTTCTTTTGCCGCGAGATGTCCGTAATGACGCATACAAAATGCAAAGCGCCATCTAGTTGCATCGCGCCCGTGGAGACATGAGCGGGGAACGACGTGCCGTCCTTGCGAAGCCCGGCGAGTTCGCCGTTCGCCGTGGGCACGCCGGTGCCAGTAGTGAATTGCGTTATGTATTCGTTATACGTTTCGATCCAGGCCGGCGGCACGAGCAAGCGGATGTTCTGTCCGATCAGTTCGCTCGCGGCATAGCCGAAGACCTTCTCTCCCGCCGTGTTGAACGAGCGAATCGCGCCGCGTTCGTCGACGGTGATGATCGGGTTTATCGCCGTATCGAGTACGGTGCGGGTAGTGGCAAGACTGCGCGCGAGCTCCTGCTCGATCTTGATGCGGCTCGTAATCTGCCGCACGATCTTGAAGCCGAACAGCGCGAGCGCAAGTGCCAGCAATGCGGTGACCGCCGCGTGCCAAAGCGTGTCGCGCCACCACGGCGCGATGATCTCGTCACGCGAGAGCGCCGCCGCCACGAAAAGCGGGTAATCCTCGAGCTCGCGGTAACTGTTCAGACGCGTGACGCCGTCCTGCGACGAACTGGTTATGAAGCTTCCTGAGCGGCTATCGGCGCGATGCATGCGAAAGAGCGTCGTGTCGACCATGCTCTTACCGACGAAACGGTCCTCGAACGGTCGGCGCACGATCATCGCGCCGTCATTCGAAACCAGCGCCGCCGCGCCGCCCTGGCCGAGGTCGAGACTGTCGTAGAAGCGCGAGAAGAAGGCCACGTCGATGGTGGCGAGCGCCACGCCCGCGAAGCTGCCGTCGGGCGCATCGATGCGCCGCGATATCGGCACGATCCACTTGCCGGACGAGCGGCTCTTCACCGGCAAGCCGATATGCGGCCCGCGCCCGGTGTGAGTGCGATGGTATTCAAAATACTCGCGGTCGGCATTGTTGAAACGTTGGCTGAGCGCCGGGCGCGAGTTGACGAGCCACGCGCCGTTTTTGTCGTAGATGAAAAGACCGTTGAGTTGAGGCAACTGTTCGACCCGCGTCACGAGCGAGCGATGCAGCCGTTCGAGCGCGGCCGGTTCGGTGCCTTCCTGCTCGACACGTTCGACCATGCCGATGAGCGTGGTATCGGCTTCCTTGAAGGTGTCGTTTGCATGCTGCGCCATGGCGCGCGCGAGGTTGGCCGTGGCCGTGGTCATTTCTTCGAGCTGCACGCGCCGTGCGGCAATGCTGCGCCACACGTCGGTGCCGATCAGCAGGACACAGACGGCCACGATGAAGGCCGTCATCCTGAAAGTGAGGGATTGGCGACTGGACACGCCGGAATCTCCGTTTAAGCGAGTGCCAATGGCGCAGGCCGGGGTTCTGTTCTGAACGCTGCCGTATCTTATCGTGCCATTTCGGAGGAGACCGTCGAGGGGCGGGCCTGGCGTGTACGGGGTCGTGCGCGGTTATCCGACATGTTTACGGCAGCCACAGGAAAAATCTTGATGGCGGTTTGTCCGGGCATCGGTAAAAAGGAGGAACCGTGTTTTGCATGCAGCATGCATGGTGCCGGCATGCTGCATGCTGCATGCGGCATGCAAAATTCCAGGCGCGAGCACGTTCAGCCAAGCAAGCCATCCCGCGACGGATCGCCTCCGCGCTGCCGGTTGACGAGTCGTCCCCGAAACCAGAACGTCCATGCAAGCAGACCGCCGTAGATTGCGTAGCTGATGAAAGGCGAGACGACGAGGTAGCGGTCGACGGGCCAGTTCCACGCTAACCAGAACCGCAACGCCGTTTCGATGGACAGTCCAACGCCCCAGACGAGCGTCATGAGTCGCAATGAGCCGCGCAGCGCTGCGCTGTCGCGCCAGTAACCCTCGAAACGCTCGGCACCGCCTTTCTGTTGGCGTGCGACGGTTGCGCGCGCGAGATAGAAGATCAGTGGACGCTCGAACAGCATCGACACGAGAAATACGACGCCCGTCGCGCCCGACGCAAGCGATTCGCGCACGAGCAGGATACGCGGACTACCGCCGAGCGCGAGCAAAACGATAGAGAGAGCAATGCCGAACAGCACCAGCACGGAGACCGCATCGACGCGCCGTGAGCGCGTGAACTCGAATAGGCTCCATGCAAGTGGTGGCGCGGCGGACGCATAGAGCGCGCCGACGTTGCCCCAATGCGGCAGGGCAAGGCGATATGCAACCCACGGCAGCAGCAGGTTGGCAACGAGTTCCAGTGCCAGTGCGGGTTTGATCTTTTTCATGGACTCATGACGTGACGCCTTCGCGATGAGGCGGCCTTGAGCCCGAGTATAGAAGATCGCGACCGGCTGTTTCAGCCCTTCATCGACCGTTCGAGTTGCGCGGCAATCCAGCTTCGGTCGAACGTGCCTTCAGCGATGGATCGCAAAGCCTGTGCTTCTTTCTGCTCGGTCTGACGCGCGCGCTCGATCACATCGGCTGCATCGGCTTGTGCGATGGCGAGCACGCCGTCTTCATCGCCGACGATGATATCGCCCGGATACACGACCATGCCGCCCACCGTCACCGGCACGTTGATCTCACCGGGTCCGTTCTTATAAGGCCCACGATGCGTCACGCCGCGTGCATACACTGGAAAATCGCGCGAACGCAATGAAGCGACATCGCGGATCGCGCCGTCGATGACGAGGCCCACAATGCCGATGCTCTCTGCATAGCTCGACATGATGTCGCCCATCAACGCTTGCGTGAGTTCTCCGCCGCCGTCGATCACGAGGACGTCGCCGGGGCGGCAAAAGTCGAACGCGCGATGAATCATCAGATTGTCGCCGGGCCGCGTGCGCACCGTGACAGCCGTGCCCGCCAGCGTGTTTGGCCGATGATAAGGCGTGAGTCCTATCGTGCCCGAACTGCGAGCCATGCTGTCGGAGAGAAGCGATACCGCAAGCGACTTCAATGCCGCGAGCACTTCGGGACTTGCCTGCGCGGCAGATTCATTCTGCCGCCATCCGGGGGCGTTCATTGCGAGACTCCTTGCCGTGAGCTTTGACGTGCGATTTGTGAATCGAGACGCGCATAAACAATGCGCGCGTTGTGCTCAAAGATACGCTGCCGGTCTTCATCCGCGAGCCATGTAATGCCGTCGATATAGCGGCGCGTATCGTCGTAGTGATGACCCGTTTCTGGGTCGATACCCTGCACCGCGCCGATCGTCTCCGAAGCGAAAAGGATGTTCTTCGCCGGAATGACCTTGGCAAGCAGCTCGGCGCCAGGCTGGTGATAAACGCAGGTATCGAAGAACACGTTGTTGAGCAAATGCTCATCGAGACGCGGCTGCTTCATGTCTTGCGCCAGCCCGCGATAACGTCCCCAGTGATACGGCACCGCGCCGCCGCCGTGCGGAATGATGAACTTCAGCGTCGGAAAGTCCTTGAAGAGATTACCCGCCAGCAACTGCATGAACACCGAGGTATCGCCGTTGATGTAGTGCGCGCCCGTCGCATGAAAGTTGGGATTGCACGATGACGACACGTGGATCATCGCAGGCACGTCGAGTTCGACGAGCGCTTCGTAGAGCGGATACCAGTGGCGGTCGGTCATCGGCAAACCGGACCAGTGGCCGCCCGAAGGATCGGGATTGAGATTGCAGCCGACGAAGCCCATCTCTTCGACACAGCGTCGCAGCTCGGCAATGCAATTTGCAGGATCGACGCCCGGTGCCTGAGGCAACTGACATACGCCGATGAATTGCCGCGGGAACAGCGACACCACGCGATGAATGAGGTCGTTGCATTCCTTCGACCATGCTTCGTTGGCGCTTGCATCGCCGAGATGGTGGCCCATGCCGGCCGCACGCGGCGAGAAGATCGTGAGGTCTATACCGCGTCCGCCCTGCACGCGTAATTGCCCGTTTTGGATGGTTTCGCGTATCTGGTCGTCGCTGATCGATGGACGAGGCGGCACGGGCACGCCGTCCTTCAGCGCGGCGATCTGCTTCGTACGCCAGGCTTCGTGTTCTGGCGGTGACGTGGTGTAGTGACCGTGACAATCGATGATCATGGAATGAGTCTCGCGATGTTTAAAGCGTTTGTTGGGCGCGGCGAGGCGTGGTACTGGCTTCGTCTTCTGGCGGACGTACACGCATCACGAGCGCGATGATCGTCGCGACCACGAGAAACGCGGCGATGGTGACGAGCGCGAACTTGAAGCTGCCCGTTGCGTTGCGCACGAGCCCTATGCTCCACGGTCCCACCAGACCGCCAAACTGCGCGATGGTATTGATGAGCGCAATGGTCGCCGCGCCTGCCGCACCCGTGCGAAACGAGGCAGCAAGACTCCAGAACAACGGATTGCCCGCATAGATGAAGAGGCCAGTCACGCACAGAAGCGCATAAGCAATGATCGGCGAGGGCGCATAAGCGCTCCCTGCAATAGCGATGGCGCTCATGCCATAGACGAAGGCCAGATGCTTCTTGCGGTCGCCCGTGCGGTCAGAACTGCGGCTGATGAGAAAGGTTCCGAGCACGCCGAAGAGCGGAGGTGCAGCAGAAAGAAACCCCACTTCGATATTCGACAGATGGCCGAGGCTCTTCACGATTTGCGGCAGCCAAAGAAAGAGTCCATAGATGCCAACGAGCGCGCAGCCGAAGAGACATGCAAGGCTCCACACGCGAATATCGGCGGCTACACGCCACATCGAAACATGACCGCTGCCACCAAGCGCCGCGCGTTCCGTTTCGAGCGTGCCTTCGAGCCAGTGCTTTTCTTCAGCGGTGAGCCAGTCGGCATCGGCGGGACGTTCCTGCATCACGCGCAACGTGATGATGCCGAGAAGAATGGCGGGCACGCCTTCGCAAATGAACATCCACTGCCAGCCTTGCAGACCGAGAATGTCGTTGCCGTAGGTCATGAGCGTCGTCGAGATCGGTCCACCCAGCACCGCTGAAAACGAGCCTGCGATGATATAGCCGCCCACTGCACGCGCCCGATAACGTTCGGGGAACCACTTGGTCAAATACACGGCGACGCCCGGCAAAAAACCTGCTTCCATCACGCCGAGCAGAAAACGTACGGTGTAGAAGGTCGTATCGTTGAAGACGAACGCAGTGGCCGCCGCGACCGCGCCCCATGTGATCAGAATACGTGCAAGCCAGCGTCGCGCGCCGACCTTATGCAGGAGCAAGTTGCTTGGCACTTCGAGCAGCATGTAGCCGACGAAGAACACGCTGCCCGCAAAGCCGAAAACCGCTGGACTGAAGTTCAGCGCGCGATTCATATCGAGCGCTGCAAAGCCGATGTTGATGCGGTCGAGATAGTTGAAGAACATCATCGCGAAGAGCAACGGCATCAGGCGGCGATACACCTTGGCCATGGTCGCTTTCGCTATAGGGGAATCGCTCGTGGCTATTGCTGCGTTCGTTGGCTGAATCATGTCGTCTCCATGCCGCGCTTGCTCGATGCAGGCGTCTTTGCAATCCGCGCTCCTGTTTGCAGAGCGCAAGGGACATGATAGGGACGTGAGCCGTCCTCCGTCCAACACGGATTGCGCATGCTTCTATGCGTTTTAGCTTATAGCGCGCTGTCAGCGTGAGCTTCGTTCGGCAGGCAAGCGAGAAACGCTTGCAAATGCGGCGAGCTGTCATCTTCACGAAAGGTCGCTGTCAACGATGTGATCTGACTCGCGCCCGGTCCCGTGAGAAGCTTGCAGACGACATCGGCGCGCCCATGCCGCGCCACCGATTCACCGACATACGTTACGCCAAGGCCCGCGGCCACGAGTGCAATCGCGGTCTGTATCTCGTAGGCTTCATGTCCGACAATGGGCGTGATGCCGGCGTCGCGATAGAGCGTGGCGATGAAGCGCGGAAACTGCGCAGCCGGATGCTTCGGATAGACAATGAGCGGCGATGTCGCGAGGTCATCCACGCGCACGCTATCACGTTCGGCGAACGCATGATCGACGGGCAGAACCGCCATCACGCGCTCATGCAGCAGGATGCGTCTCGTGCAGCCAGGACGTTCGGGTGCTTGTCTGCCAATGCCGATATGAATGCGTGCATCGCGCAGTGCATCGGCTTGCTCCTCGGTGAGCATCTCGAAGAGCTTGAGTTCGACCTTCGGATAAGCCGCATGGAAGGCCTTCAACGCGGGCGGCAAGACGCTGTACATCGCCGAACGCGTAAAGCCGACGGAGAGCCAACCATGCGTGCCGGCATCGATCGCCCGCACGCCTTGCGTCGCTTGTTCGCAATGGTCGAGAATTTGGCGCGCTTCGGTATAAAAATAACTGCCCGCTTCGGTAAGCCGCAAGGGACGGCTTCCACGATCGACGAGCTGACTGCCAAGGCGTTCCTCTAGCGCGCGAATCTGCTGGCTTAACGCAGGCTGCGCGATATGCAAACGCTCGGCCGCGCGGCTGAAGTTCAGTTCTTCAGCTAGCACGATAAAGCATTGCAGTCCCCGTAGATTCATTGCAAAAAGGCTCCCCAGGCTCTCGCTTCCGATTGATGGCATCGCTCATGATAAAGGGGAGCCGCATTGAGAGCCCGGGAAATGTGCCTTGCAATTATCTGGACGGCGGCGTGCCACCCGTACCCGGCAGAACATGTGGTCCGCCTGTGACAGGAGTGGGCGTATTAGCGGTATTTGCCGCGTTTGCGGCATTCGCGGAATTCGCTTGCCCGTTCGAATATCCCGGCGACGACTTCGGCTGCTTCGGCTGAAGCGACTGATTGATGACGCCGATCTGCCCGAGCTTCTGCGCCGCGCGATTGTCGGCCTGCGCGGCTGTGGTGACGGCAAGGCTTGCCGTGCCGACGACAAACGCCATTACAATGCGCCACGGCATACCGTTGCGATGATTTCTCATGATGACCTCCTTCAAGCGGCTGTCTGCAAGAATCAGACAACCTACTGCTAGCATGCGCAAGGATTGCGCCTAGGTTAATGCATTACGTATGCAACATCAGTTGCTGCGCGAGAAGTGACGCGTGCGGCGTGAGCGCATCGAAGGCGCGTGCGCACAGATGCAGGCGCCGCGTTGCCCACGGTTCGGAAAGCGGCACGACGGCAAGACCCGGCCTTCGAACGAGCTCTGCGGATGCTTGCGACAGAATCGCCAAGCCAATGCCCGCTTCCACTAGCATCGCCACGTTGTCGATACTGCGCATATGAATGCGGTATTCAAGCTGGCGTCCGAGCCGCGACGCGCGTTCGGCGAGATGCATTTCGAGCGCGGCATCGGCAAGACCGACAAATGCATCGCCGACAATCTCCGCAAAGGCCACTGCGTGCTCATTCGCCATGCGATGCGCACGGTTCATCATCACCACAAGCTGATCTTCCGCCACGAGATGCGTCTGCAGATTGCCGAGGTCCGTGAAGTCCGCGACGATGCCTAAATCCGCACGTCCTTCCGCTATGGCTTGCACGATGTCGGCGCTAGGCCGTTCATCGAGATCGATGGAGAGATCGGGATAAGCCGCAAGGAAGTGCGCAAGCCGCGGCGGCAGAAACGCCGCGAGCGCAGCGGTATTCGACAGCAACCTGATGCGTCCTTTGAGACCTGTTGCATAAGTGCGCAACTCGCCGCGCATCTGCTCGACTTGAGCAAGGATCATCCGTGCATGGCGCGCGAAGGCATCGCCTGCGGCAGTGGTCTGCACGCCGCGTCGATTGCGTTCGAAGAGTGACGCGCCGAGCGCGGACTCCATGCCCGCGATGCGCTCACTCGCCGATGCCAGCGCGAGATGCATGGCCTGCGCGCCCGCCGTAATGCTGCCACGCTCGATCACGGTCAGAAAAAGCCGCATGTCGGTCAGGTCGAAGCGCATGTTTGTCTCCGGTCGCTTCGGTTGAGCCGAAGTCTCTCATTGGAAAAGCCAGATTGTATGCGCGCTCACGCAACGCTAGCATCGGGCGATGGAACCTCTTCTCATCGTCATTGGCGCGGGCTTTCTGGCGGGAGCGATGAACGCGCTTGCCGGTGGCGGCTCGTTCGTCAGTCTGCCCGCCCTGATCGCCGCAGGCTTGCCACCGGTTCAGGCGAATGCGTCGTCCACGGTCGCGCTGTTTCCAGGCGGCCTGGTGAGCGCGTGGGCGTATCGTGATGGCCTCGCGCCAGTCGGCTCGGTTGCGATCCGCAAGATGCTCGTCGTGACGCTTATCGGCGGCTTGGCGGGCGCGGCGCTCTTGCTCTGTACCTCATCCAGAACCTTTTCGTTTGTCCTGCCGTGGCTCTTGTTGTGCGCGAGCCTTGCGCTGGCATTCGGCCGCAAATTCGGTGAGGTATTGCGGCGGCGGTTTCGTATCGGCGCGGGTGCGGTGTTGTCGATTCAATTCGTGCTTGGCGTCTATGGCGGCTACTTTGGCGGCGCAGTGGGGATCATGATGATGGCTGTGTGGGGCCTTTTCGACTCGCGCGACCTCAAAAGCCTCAACGCGCCACGCACTTTGCTCGTGAGCGCGGCGAATTCGGTCGCGGTGCTGACCTTCGCGGCGGCACAGGCGGTGCGTTGGCCGGAAACGATCGCGATGCTCGTCGCTGCCATTGCAGGTGGATACGGCGGCGCAAAAGTGGGACGCCGCGCGCCGCCCGCTGTGATTCGCGCCGGTACGCTGCTGGTGAGCGCTGGCATCACGATCGCATTCTTTATACGAACGTACGGCCCGATGTTGGCGCATCGGGCCTGAGCCGCCATGATCGATGCCTTGCTCGAAACCCTGGGTGCGCTTTCGGTGCTGGCCAGCGTGGCGGCAAAAATCGCGTGGGCGGGTGACGCGCGCGCGCACGCTCTGCAATCAGCGCCGTCAAAGCCGCTCAATGCCCGCCAGTTTGAAGCGGCGGCAGGCCGAGCGGTTTCTTCGCGGCTTCATAAGCACGCACGAAGCGCGGATCGTCGCCGAGTTCGCGCGCCATCCACTTCGACAAATCCGTGCCGCAGGCGGGGTTCGCCATGTCGGTGAAGCAGGCACCGTTCGCGGGCATCATGCTTGCGGCCCAGTAGAAGCTGAAGAGCGTCTGTTTCTCGGCCGGTTCCATGCCGATGGCGTTGGGATCGGCGCCCGACAGCCATCGGTCGAGCTTTGCTTCGAGCGTGGCTTCCGTGTCCTGCTTGTCGTAAGAAAACACATATCCGCCGCCTGCCTGCGCGGTATGGAAGTCGTTCATGACGATTGCATTGACGAAGCGCGCGGCGCGAGCGTTTGGCACATAGCCTTCGGCGTAGGCGCTTGCGGTCAAAAACCACAGCAGCGCGAGCAATGCATTTGTTGTGTACCGCGTCGATACGCGGCCGATTT